>CAMVEX010000010.1 GCA_947166625.1 uncultured Clostridia bacterium | reverse complement strand
CAGGCGATGAGGATGTTGAATATCCCGCAGATCCCGTAAGAGAGGGCTATGAGTTTCTCGGCTGGTTTGACGCGAGAGAAGGCGGCAACGAGTTTACCGCTCTGCCCGCAAGTTCAAGCAGCGTCACCGTTTACGCGCAGTGGCAGATAATCGAATATACGATTACCTACGATCCCGATAACGGCGAAGAAGCAGAAGAATTCACCATTCCCTACGGCGGAGATATCGAGACTCCCGCAGATCCCGAAAAAGAAGGATACACTCTTGATGAGGATGAGCCCTGGATCTATGAGGATGCCGATGGCAACAGCTTCACAGGCGATACGATGCCCGCTTATGACCTCTTCGCAACAGCGAACTGGAATATCAACAGCTACACGATAAACTTCGTGACCGGCGAAGGCGCTACTCAGGTAGCTCCCATAACCGCGAATTACGGCGCGAGCATCACCGCTCCCGCGGCTCCCTCAAAGGCAGGCTTCAGTTTTGAAGGCTGGTACACCGATGAGGATTGCACCGCAGGCAACGAATATGAAGTTCCCGCCACAATGCCCGCGCTCGGCGCTGACGGCGCTTCGATCACCGTTTACGCTAAGTGGAATGAGGCAGACACGGTTTATACGATCACCGTATATTCACAGAATCTTGACGGCGAGACCTACACGGCAGCAGAGCCCGTTGAAAAAGAAAATGTCACCGGCGCCGAGCTTACCCGTGACTATATCGCAGGTCAGGTAAGCGCTCCCGGCGAGGGCTTCGAGATCAACACCACCAAGTCCGCGGCAACATTCACCGTTCCCGCTCAGGACGGTAACTACGATCTCTACCTTGACCGTATAGCTTATACCTACACTCTCAATCTTGACGGCGGCTCGGTCGAAGGAGATTACACCGCAAGCGGTAGCTATCTCTACGGCGCGGCTATCACCGCTCCCGCAGGCACACCCGTCAAAGAGGGTTACAGCTTCAACGGCTGGTCCGCACAGATCCCCGCGACCATGCCCGCTGAGAATGTGACCGTTACCGCTCAGTGGGGAATCAACACTCACTTTGCGATATTCATGAGCGAAGGCGCGGAATTTGCAAAAGTTCCCTATGAATACGGCGTCGCCGTTGCCGCTCCCGCAGGCACACCCGCCAAGCCGAGTTATAAGTTCGTCGGCTGGACGGCTGTTGAGACCGGCGCGACTGCGGCAGATGTTATCGACTTCGCGACCGCGGGCATAACGATGCCCGACAGCGACCTCACCTATTACGCTTATTTCGAGCTTGATGTAGCGGCAGTTAACTTCTACGCATTCGGCAGCGGCACACCGCTCGGCGAATACGATACATCCGCTCTCGAAGGCTCGGGCGACGCTACGATAGGCACGAGCGTCAACGCGATCACAGCGCCCGAATATGAAAACTTCACCTTCAAAGAGTGGAATACTCAGGCAGACGGCGAAGGTACGGCATACGCGGCAGGCGATCCGATAACGGTTCCCGCAGAGGGAATCAACCTCTATGCGATTTATGACAGAGTAGCGGTCAAGCTTGTTCCGAAGGATGAGAACAGCACCGCTATGATAGAGAGAGACGGAGTAGTTGAAACATACAATACCGCCCTCGCGGCTACACCTGCGGGTGTAAACGAAATCAAAGAGCCTAATGCTGAAAGTTATGATGCTGCAGGTTATGAGACATATTATGTATATGGTCTTAAAGCAAATATCACCGAAGCTGAGATTGCCGATTATGTAAAAGTAACAGGCGACGGCAGATATGAAATAGAACTCAACAGTGCCGGCAAAGCGGGTACCGGAGCCATCATCAAAGTAATTGATAATGTTGATGATTCCGTAGTTGAGCAGTTCTATATCGTAATTTTCGGTGATATAGATGGAGATACTGACATTTCAGGTAATGATGCGTCTCGTTTGGAATATGAAGTTAGAATGAGATTATGGTCCGGCGATAATCAAGTAAAATATTTGATAAAGGCCTCAGATCTTGATTTGGATAATGATATTTCCGGTAACGATGTTTCAAGGCTTGAATCAAGTGTCAGATTTATCATCAGCATTGACCAGAAAACAGGCAAAGCGTCCTGATTATTTAATTCCTGCCCCGTGAAACGGGGCAGGATGGAATAATAAATTTTCAGCAGGGAGGAAATTTAATGAAAACATTTAAACGCGCGATTTCAATTTTTCTTGCTGCTTTGATGGTAATGGGCAGTATTTCTGCATTTGCCGTACTCAATGACGGCTTAAAGAGAACGCTCACATCACAGGTACGTTTCTATCGTGAAGATTCCAATGGCGACTGGGTTGAAACAACTAAGGTTGCCGCCGGAGATCGGATTGAAGCAAGGATAATACTCCAATCTGACTTTATTGTCGGATCACATTTTCTGTATTATCTTTACAGTAAAGACGTATTCAGTGTTGATACATCAAGGCAAATCGGCAACACTCTTCAATCGTATGACGACACTCAGCGCAACGGCACCGTTTATTGGGACTCTGATAATGATGCTTTGACCAACAGCATGATAAACAAAAATTATCTGGATGCTTCAGTAACCGAAAAATACAATTCAATATATGTTTTTGCAAAAGGCGGATTGTCGGGTATTTTTGATGGCGTAACTGAGGTTTATACCATACCTTTTGTCGTAAATGATGATGTAACAGAAGATATGGTCGGGCAAATGTTTATTCCGGTTGAAACAAGACGAGTTACTTCCAGTACAGACCCTCAATCTACTCAGCATATTTCTTACGCGGCAAAGGCAAAAGTTGAAACTGATATCGGTGTGGATGTTGGTGCTCTCGAAATGAGCAATCCACAGGATTGGGATGACGATTTTGAAATTTACAATTTAGCCTCTACAAACGAAGCGACTATTGCTGCTGCTCAAGGTGATGATGCTGATACGGTAGCCGCAAACACCAGGGTAGAATACACAGCCGGCACCTATTACGGTGGCTCAACTACAACAACAGAATCGTCTTATGTTACACTTGGTCCCGATGTTGATGTTACATTCACTGTTGAAGGTGATGACAACTTTAATGAAATCAAAGCAATCCCGTTCGGCAGCGCTATCGCAGGAAATGAGCCTGCATACACTGCTCCGTTTGGCTATGATTTCGCAGGTTGGCCGAAGAACGCAAGTGACGCAACCGTTGATGATAACGGCAATGCGCAGGCAACCGAAATTGTCAATGGACAGACCGTTACAGGTACAATCAGCCCGAAGACCATCACAGCTACATTCTATACCCCGGCAGGTCTGTCAAATGACGGTGCCCTTGATCTTTCGGAAGTTGATCCCGACGAAGCCTCCGGTATTGATACCGTAAGATGGCAGAAAGCGTCAGGTACCGCAGCAGTAAGAAGAAGACCCGAATCAGTTGAATTTACATTTGGTGAAACGGCTCTTGTTCAGCCTTACGCTTGGCAGTATCAGGATCTTGATTCAGACAACTTCTATTTCAGAGGCTGGGCTGCAACAGGAAATCCCGAAGAAATATATGACGGAGAAACCACATTCTTTACGCCTACCGGAAGTATGACGGTTTACGGTGTTTATGATGAGGATGCTCTTAAATCCACTATTGACACCACTACTATTCCCGAGTCTGCGTATGTTGACGACGGAGAAGGTAATCTCACTCTTTATCTGTTGCCCGTATTTGCTCCCATACCCACCGAGAATTATACGGTAACATGGGATGCAAAAGATATTGACGGCAACGCTATTACGATTGCCCCGCAAGAGGTAGTTGCAAATACAGTTATTGCTGCCGCTGATGTTCCTGCGGTTGCAGAAGAAAACGGCTATGACTTTGTATGGTATTCAGATGATACCTATGAGACAAAAGCTGTATGGCCCTTTACCGTAACTTCGGATACTACCTTCTATGGCAGATACGAAGCCCAAAAATTTGCCTTAACTTACAAGTATGTTGACGATAAGGGCGCGACAATTCGCGAGGCTGACGTTGTCAACGATGTAGCTTACGGCACAGCTGTTGAAGTTCCCGCGGCTCCCGCTGTTGAGAATTACACAATCAACACCGCTCCCGAAAACTTCACAATGCCCGCCGCTGCGGTAGAGAAGACTTATGTCTATGACAGAAACGAGTTCACTCTTACCTATAAGTATATGGCAGGCGAAACTGAGATCAAGGCTGCTGAGACCTCACAGGTCAAGCACGGTGACGATGTTGTCGTTCCCGACGCTCCGTCAATCACCGGCTACACCCTTGCCGAAAACGGCAAGCCCGAAAATACCGTGATGCCCACTGCAGACCTCACTCTCACCTATCTCTACACAGCCAATAAGAATACCGTAACATATAATTATGTTGACGGCGACGGCAACGCGATCAAGGATGCGGACGGCAACGATATCGCTCCCACGGTCGTTAATGATGTAGTCTTCGGCACCGAGGTCGAAGTACCCGCGGCTCCCGAATACACCGGCTACACCATCGCAACATCTCCCGCAAACTTCACAATGCCCGATGAGGCGGTCAGCAAGAATTATGTCTATACTCTCAACAGCCACACTCTCAAATTCATCGTTGACGGTGAAGAGAAGTCGAGCGAGAGCAAAGACTGGAATTCAGCCATTGCCGCTCCCACGGTAGATATTCCCGAGGGCATGGAATTCAAGGGCTGGTTCTCCGATGCGGATTGCTCCGTTGAAGCGACCGTTCCCGCAAAGATGCCCGATAATGATCTTACCTTCTACGGCAAGATCGAGCCTATCAAGTATAAGCTCACCGTAAACTATGTTGACGCTGAAGGCAACGCAATCGCGGATCCCGTTGTATTTGAAGGCGACAACGCAATCGCTTTCGGCACCGCTCTCGCGGATACAGTCGAGATCAAGACCATCGCTCATTATGATTATGACGCCGATGCCACCACCATCCCGGCAACAATGCCCGCAGCGGAAGCAACAGTTAACGTTGTTTACAATATCCATACAAACGCGATCACTTATTACGCAACCGAAGACGCCTCCGGCGAGCCTCTTGAGACTGCAGCGGATATCCCGTACGGCGGCGAAATCGAAATCCCGGCTGAAGAGCCCGAAAAAGAGGGCTACACCTTCGCCGGCTGGAAGTATTCATACACAGAAGACGGCAACGCAGTGACCTTCAACAGCACCGATGATGATTTTGATACCAAGACCATGCCCGATGCCGCTGTTACCGCGACCCCGATCTTTGAGGTCAATGAATACGGAATCGTTTATAAGTATATCGACGCAAACGGAGACGAGCAGGTAGCCGAGGATCTCGGTAAAATAGCATTCGGCGAGGATGTCGAAGTTACCTCCGAGGAGCCCGAAAAAGAGGGTTATCACCTCAACGCCGACACTCCCTGGAAGGATGAAGACGGCAAGACTCCCGAAGATTACGGCACCATGCCCGCAAAAGATCTTGTATTCTGGGCTCAGTTCGATCCCAATAACTACACCTACAAATTCGTAACCAATGTTGACGGCTACACCATAGATGATATTACCGCCGCTTATGACGCCGATATCACCGCTCCTACCGTTGCCGCTGACGCAAATCCCGGTTACCGTTTCGCAGGTTGGTATGAAGAAGCCACTCTTGAGACGGCTTACTCCATCCCCGCAAAGATGCCCGCACTCGGCGCTGACGGCGCTTCCAAGACCCTCTACGCTAAGTGGAGCGAGGCGGACACCGAATTCACAATCAATGTCTATACAATGGATGCCGAAGGCAACTACGGCGAGCCCGTTGTTAAAGCAGGAAGCGGCACCACCGGTGAAGAACTCACCCGTGACGAGCTCCTTACCCAGGCAGGCGTGACCGCAGCCGAGGGCTTCGAGATCAACACCGCTACCACCCTTGACACCTTCACCGTTCCCGCAACGGCAGGCGTTTACAACATCTATATAGATCGCGTAAAGGCGACCTATACCATCAATCTTGACGGCGGCGAGCTCACCGGCACATATTCACCCTCCGGCGAATATTACTACGGCGCAGCGATTACCGCTCCTCAGGATGAGCCCACCAAGGCAAATTACAACTTCAAGGGCTGGGATACCGAATTCCCCGCAACCATGCCCGCAAATGATGTTACCGTTACCGCTCAGTGGAAACACTACACGGCAGTGACCTTCATCGAGAATGAAGGCACCGTTGAAACGGTAGTCAACGTTGAAGAAGGCGAAGATTACACCAAGGAATATCAGGGCGAAGTAGATCCCGGTTATGAATTTGCCGGCTGGTCAACCGATCCCGATGCAAATCCCGATGATGTAAGCAAGACAATCACCGCCGGAACCGACGATTCGATCACCTATCATCCCATCTTCAGGGCTCTTGAATATACTGTTACCTATAAGCTTGCCGCCGGCGGCGACACAAGCGCAAAATGGGCAGACGGCAGCATCGCCGATGTTGTAGTTACCCTCAAGACAGGCGACAGCGTTCCCGCAGCTCCCGAAGCAACAAGGACCGGTTATCATTACACTTCGATGATCGGCGAGGATGAAGAGGGCACTCAGTATGCTGAAGTTCCCACAACAATGCCCGCTCACAATCTCGTATTTGAGATCCAGTGGGAACCCAATGAGCACAGCATCATCTATAAGTACATCGACGAAAACGGCGATGAGCAGGTAGTTGAAGATATGGGTCTTGTAGCGTTCGGCGACGATGTCGAAGTTACCGCAGACGAGCCCACTCTCACCGGCCACACCCTTGACGCCGACACTCCCTGGAAGGATGAAGACGGCAAGGCTCCCGAGGATTACGACGGCATGCCCGATAAGGATCTTGTATTCTGGGCACAGTTCAACGTAAACTCCTATGCGTTCAGAGCATTCTATGTTGACGAAGACAGCAACGAGATCGCTTTCGTTGACGAATTGCTTGAATACAACGCTCCCATCGATAAAGCAAATCTTGCGGCTCCCGACAGATCCGCCGACGGTTACGAATTCAAGGGCTGGTCACCGGCTCTCGATGAGATCCCCGACAATATGCCGGCTCAGAGCGTTACCGTTGAGGCTCTCTATGAGCTCGTAAAGATCACCGTCACATACAAGTATGTTGACGAAAACAATGAGGAAATTGATACAGCTACCGTTATCAACGATGTTGAATACGGCACCGAGATCACTCCTCCCGAGCATACCATTGACGGTTATGAGATCGTTGAAACTCCCGCGGCATTCACCGCAGGCGCAGACGATATCACCAAGACCTATAAGTATAAAGCGGCTGAATACACCGTAACCTATAAGTATGTTGACGTCGATGGTCAGCCCGTACTTGACGGCAGCTTCAACGCAGTCGCAGACACCGCTGCTCAGGTCAAATATAAGGCAGAGGTTAATCTCACTCCCGCCGATTTTGCAGGCTATATGATCCTCGAAACCCGTACAGCTCCCGAGCTTGTTGACGGCAAGATGCCCGCTGAGGATGTAACCGTTACATTCGTTTACATTGTAAATGAGTACACGATCACATTCGTAACAGGCGACGGCGCGACTCAGATCCCCGAGGCGACCTACGCATTCGGTGCGGATGTAACAGCTCCCGCAGATCCCGAGAAGGAAGGCAACGACTTCCAGGGCTGGTATGAGGATGCAGAGTTTACCACCGCGGCTACTATCCCCGCAAAGATGCCCGCAGAGGATCTCACATTCTATGCTAAGTTCGGTACCAACACCATCACCCTTTCATTCGTTGACGAAGACAGCACTCCGCTTCGCGATGATGTAAGAGGCGAATATGATACCGCGATCCCGGCAATAGCAGATCCCGAGAAGGAAGGCTACACCTTCGCAGGTTGGGATCCCGCTCTTCCCGAGAAATTCCCCGCTGACGATACCACCTACACGGCAACATGGGATATCAATCAGCACAATGTAACCTATGTTTCGGACGGCAACCCCGTATCCGACGCTCAGGTTGACTTCGGCGGCGATGTAGCGGCTACCGTTCCCACCACCGATCCCGAAAAGGTCGGCTACATCTTCACAGGCTGGAAGGATGCCGACGGCAACGCTCCCGACTACTACGCAACAATGCCCGATAAAGACCTCGTATTCGAGGCTCAGTGGTATTCAAGAAACGTTGTAGTTGATTACATCGTTGACGGCGTAAGCGTATTCCTTCAGAGCGTTCCCTATGCACAGGGCAGCGTAACAGTCAAGACTCTTGACGATGTTCAGACCTGGCACTACAATGCCGAGGACGGCACCGAATATGCACCCGGCTCAACATACACCTTCACCGAGGATGATGTTGACGGAGTTAAATTCTACGGCACATACGAAGAGACCGGCGCAGTTGAAATCACCTTCGACGCAGACGGCGGTAAATTCGCGGATGACGAGACCTCAAAGGTCGTTTCGACCGATATCGGCACCGTTCCCGCGGCTCCCGCAGATCCCACCAGAGAAGGCTATGACTTCGTTGGCTGGACTCCCGAAATCGGTGCAGCTTATGCAGACACTACCTATAAGGCAGTTTGGGAAGCAAAAGACATCACCGTAACCTATAAGGACGAAGACGGCAACACGATCGAATCCTTCGATCAGACCTACGGCGAGCCTCTCGAGGTTCCCGCAGATCCCGAGAAGGAAGGTTACACCTTCAAGGAGTGGAAATACACCAACGCCGACACCGGCGAAGAGATCGAAGCTCCCGAAACCGTTCCCGCATTCCCGATCAACGCAGAGGCTGTATTTGATGTTAACACCTATAAGGTAACTTATGATGTAAACGGCGGCACCGCTGTTGATCCCGCAGAGGTCGAGCTCGACTTCGGAGCACAGCTCCCGACAGCGCCCGAAACCTCCAGAGAGGGCTATGAATTCACCGGTTGGGTATGCACCAACGATGAGACCGGCGACGAGATCGCTGTTCCCGCGACAATGCCCGCTTATGACATCACCCTCACCGCACAGTGGGAAGTTAAGCAGTACACCATCAAGCTTTATTACAATGACGAAAACGGCGACGAAGTCATCATCAGAGAGATCACTCAGGATTATGACACCGATGTTGCAACTCAGCCCGATCCCACCAGAGAAGGCTATTCGTTCGACGGCTGGGCAGAGCAAATCCCCGCAAAGATGCCCGCAGAGGATAAAGCTATAGAAGCACTCTGGACCGCACTTAAATTCAACTTCACCGTTGATCTTGACGGCGGCGAATTCCCGGCAGGTACAACCGATCCCTCCGGCGAATATGATTACAATTCGGATGTACCCGCGCTCACCGATCCCGAGCAGGAAGGCCACGAGTTCACAGGCTGGGTCTACACCAACGCAGAGACAGGCGAAGAGATCTCCGCTCCCGCAAAGATGCCCGCTTATGATGTAAAGGCGACCGCAACCTGGGATACCGAGAGATACACCCTTACACTCTACTACGTTGATGAAAACAACGCTGAAGTAATTATCAGCACGATCACTCAGGAATTCGATACTGCTATCGTTACTCCCGCAGATCCCACCAGAGAAGGCTACACCTTCGCAGGCTGGGCAGAGCAGATTCCCACAAAGATGCCCGCAGAGAATAAGAAAATCGAAGCTCTCTGGAATGTAAACAGCTATAACTTCACCGTTAACCTTAACGGCGGCGAGCTTGCCGACGGCGCTACCGATCCTTCTGGCGAGGTTGCCTACGGCGCAGATGTTCCCGCAGTTCCCGAGGTTAAGAAGACCGGCTATTCACTTGACGCAACTCAGCCCTGGATCTACACCAACGCGGAGACAGGCGATGAAATCTCCGCTCCCGCGAAGATGCCTGCCAACGATGTTGAGGCAAAGGCAAACTGGGTAATCAATGAGTGGACCGTCACCTACAATCCCGGCAACGGCGATCCCGCAGAGGAGATCGACGTAACCTACGGTGAGCCCATCGACACTCCGAATGATCCCGAGAAGGAAGGCTTCACTCTTGACGCAGACAAGCCCTGGATCTACACCGATCCCGACGGCAATGAGTACACCGGCGACACAATGCCCGATTATCCGCTGACCGCAGAGGCAAACTGGGTAAGGAATCAGTATAAGATCACTTACGACGTAAACGGCGGCGACGCGATCGATCCCGATTTCGTAAGCGTTGATTTCGAGGCAGCTATCCCCGATGAGCCCGCTGTCACAAGAGAAGGCTATTCACTTGATGCAACTCAGCCCTGGATCTACACCAAGGCTTCCGACGGCAGCGACTTCGCAGGCGACACAATGCCCGCTTATGACCTGACCGCTAAGGCAAACTGGGTTGTCAATAAGTACACACTCACCGTTGATCTTGCAGACGGCTCCTTCGCGGCAGGCGCAGCAGATCCTTCAGGCGAGTATGAATACGGCGCAGCAGTCACAATTCCCGACGCAGAGAAGGTAGGCAACACCTTCGCAGGCTGGAAGTACACCGATACCGACACCGGCGCAGAAATCTCCTTCAACGGCACAATGCCCGCGCGCAACGTGACCGCTACCGCACAGTACGGCACAGTAAGCTACACCATCACCTTCGAATCCAACGGCGGCAGCGCTGTTGAGGCGATCACAGCTAACTATGACGCAGACATCACCGCTCCGGCTGATCCCACCAGGGCAGGCTTCACCTTCGCAGGCTGGTATGAGGATAACGATACATTCGCAGTTCCTTACACCGTTCCCGCAAAGATGCCCGCAAGGAACATCACCGTTTATGCTAAGTGGACTGCTATAGTCAAGCTCGTTGCCAAAGAGGGCACCGACACCATGGTTGAGCGTGACGGTATAGTCGAAACTTACGCGACCGTATCCGAGAATCCCAACGGCGTGACCGAGATCAAGGCCGTTGACAGGGATACATACACCTACACCGCGGCAGATTATGATGAATACTTCATCTCCGGCCTCAAGACCGGTATCGCAGTGGCTGACTTCGGCAACTATGTTGAGGTAACAGGCGGCGGACACTTCACGATCGATCCCGCGACAGTAGCAGCCAACGGCAAGGTAGGTACAGGTACAAAGGTCAACGTCTATGCGGATGACGCAGAGACCGAGCTCGTTGAGACCTTCTACATAGTTATTTACGGCGATGTTGACGGTAACGGCAGAATTTCCAACGCCGATACGGTTGCCGTAAACAGCGAACTTTCCGACGGCAGAGTATGGTCCGATCCCGCAGGCGCTTACAGCAAGTGCAGAGTGAAGGCGGCAGACCTTAATCAGGACAGCCACGTCACCAACGCAGACTACATCGCTCTTGCCGAGTATATGAACAAGGCAGTCAAGATCGATCAGATTACCGGCAAAACCGTAACCGCGTAAGACGCTGCGCGAGACCTCTCGCAAAAACTCAATATCCCGCCCCGGGCGACCGGGGCGGGTAAGAGGCCTCTTTCCGCAGGCTTCGGGTGATCTATAATAACCATATATATGAGGGATCAGGCTCTGAACCCCGATATATGCGGTTTATTTGGCACGAAAATTGTAAAATATTTATTAATTTTCGCTTGACAATTGACTTTGGTAATGTTAGAATAAACTGTATTATATTATGCGTAACTATGTGCAGTGGCTCTCACATGGTTATGCGGGCTCATAAAAATGCAAAATTGTTCTTTTAAGGAGGAAAATTGCATGAAGTTGTTCACTAAAAAAACACTCGCAATTCTGTTATCCGCTTTGATTGTAATGGGCAGCGTTTCCATTGCGGCTTTTGCGGATCCCACAGGCACTTTCTCGACAAAGACCACATTCTACAACGGCACCGAGACCGGCGAAAAAGTTTATGCCAAACCCGGTGACGAAGTAAAGGCAGTGGTTTCGCTCACATCCGATTTCAACGCCGGCTCAATGGCGTTTGAATATCAGTATGATGCGAAGATGTTCGAGCCTGATTTCGCAAAATCGTCTGCGGTTGACTACGGTTACGCTCTGATTCCCGCTGCGGGTAACACCGATATCGGCGGTTATTACAAGCAGGGCAATGCCACCGCTCCTTCAGGTACCGACTTCAGCGAAACAGGCACTCTTTATGTCTCAATCGACACCTTCAAGGTTCAGCAGTACAGTGATACTCCCGCCTTTGAAGTTTATTTCAAGGTCAAGAGCGACGTTCCCGTTGATGAAGAGGGCGAAATGACAGTTATGCCCGGCACCACCATGAACGGCGACGATGATACTCTTCCCACCGAGGTTGACTACATTACCGACGATTCCCTTGTCGGCACCACTCAGCCCGTTCCCGCGAGCTCATATCTGCCCGCGAGCGATTACGGTCTTACCGTAAACTCCGAATCAAACAAGGTCGTTGTTAAGGGCAGCGTTACATACGATCCCAACGAAGGTAACTTCAGCGGCTCGACAGATCCCGTTGTTTCCTACGGCTACTACGGCGCACCCATCACCGACAATACCGATAAGCCCGCCGATCCCACCAAGGACGGCAGCACCTTCAAGGGCTGGGGCGAAGATCCCGCATCGACCACTCCGCTCACAGAGGCAGAGCTTGCCGCTATCGTTAACGATAAAGACGGCGAGAAGACCCTCTACGCTATCTATGAGCTTGACGATGTCAGCATCACCTTCAATACAGACGGCGGCAGCGCTATAGATCCCATCACCGCGAAGCCCGGCGATTCCATCACAGCTCCCGAAAATCCCACCAAAGAGGGTTATGATTTCGCAGGCTGGAAGGATGAAAACGGCAACGATGTCGATTTCCCGAGCGTAATGCCCGATGAAGACCTCGCTCTTACAGCTAAGTGGACTCC
Organism: uncultured Clostridia bacterium; assembly: GCA_947166625.1. Classification (GTDB taxonomy): domain Bacteria; phylum Bacillota; class Clostridia; order Oscillospirales; family Acutalibacteraceae; genus CAG-177. The sequence continues at coordinate 69,999 of CAMVEX010000010.1, read as the reverse complement.
GAAGGAATACACCGTTCACTATGATGCAAACGGCGGCACACCCGATCCCGCCGATGCTACCGTAGCATACGACAACGCTCTTCCCGATGATCCCACCGTTAACAGAGACGGCTACACCTTCAATAAGTGGGTATGGACTTACGGCGACGTTACCGACGGCGACAAGCCCGAAAAGATGCCCGCCGGTGATGTTAACGCGAAAGCTCTCTGGACCAGAGAAGTAAGCATCACTCTTGATAAAGAGGGTGACGCAGATCCCGTTATCAAGGCAAATGATAATTCCAATGAATATACCGATTCCGAAGGCAACCCGGTGACAATCGATCCCGATAAGCCGACAAGCCTTCCCGGCATCGACCCTGCGAATAAGACCGATGAAGAGAATAACCCCATAGCTGATTTCGAGGGATGGAAGATAGTCGCTCCCGGCACCCCGAATGACGGCAAACTTTATGACTTTACCAAGAGCCCCAGAGAAAATCTCGGAGTTCCCGAGAGTGAAGAGATCCCCGATTTCAAACTTGAGCCTTCATTTATTCCCTATTACACAGTAACCTTCCTTAATGAGGACGGTTCCGAGGCCCAGAAGGATTATGTGCTTGAAGGCGCATCAATGCCCGACCTTCCCGCGGATCCCGAAATCCCCGAGGGTAAGGTATTCAAGGGCTGGTTAAATAAGGCTGACGGTAATAAGAAACCCTCTGATTATACTACAATGCCCGCACAGGATCTTGTATTCACCGCGACATTCGTAGATCAGGAAGCCGGCACTTATAAGGCAATATTCAAAGACGGCGACAAGACCATCACCGAGGAAGCTGTAAAAGCGGGCGATCCCATCCCCGTACCCAGCGATCCCAAGAAATTCGGTATGGTATTCAAGGGCTGGGAGCCTGCAGTTCCCGACGCAATGCCCGAGCAGAATATGACCTTCCAGGCACAGTGGGAAGTTGACAAGACCTTCGTCGCAGTTATAGTCGGCGGCACCGCGATCGCAGGCGGCGTAGCGACAGCTATCGCAGCAGGCAACACCGCTCTCATCGTAGGCGGCGCGGTTGTAGGCGGCATCGCAGTAGCGGCAGTCGCTTCCAAGACTCACAAGGTGACCTATCTCGTTGACGGCAGCGTTTACAGAGTATTCTATATCATTGAAGGCACAAAGATCATCGTTCCGAAGGATCCCACTAAGGACGGTTACACCTTCAAGGGCTGGAATCCCGAGGTTCCCGAGAGAATGCCCAACCACGACCTTACATTTGAAGCTGAGTTCGCAAGAAACGGCGCCGATATCATAGATGATATCCCCGATACCGGTTCTGCAACAGCAGGTCTCGCAGTATTCGCCGTGATCTCCGGCGCATGCGCAGCAGCCTATGTAATGGGCAAAAAGAAGAAGGAGTTTTAATCTTAAACTCCGCTGAATAAAAACCACCGCGGCAGAGAAATCTGCCGCGGTTTTGCCGTTTGTCGAAACAGAGCGCAAAAAGATCCGGATGGAATCAACCATCCGGATAAATTGATTTATCTTATTTTGCTTTGCCCTGATTTGCGACAGCGTTCATTTTTGCCGCCAGCGCTTCCTGGTCGCCGAGATAGTATTTATTGATGACCTTGAAATCATCATCAAATTCATACACAAGCGGAACTGCCGTGGGGATATTTACGCCGAGAATTTCTTCGCTGCTGAGATTTTCAAAATACTTTACAAGAGCGCGAAGCGAATTGCCGTGAGCCGCGATCACAACTCTCTTGCCCGCGAGCATATCCTTCTTGATGGTTTCTTCAAAATAGGGAACGACTCTCTCGATAGTGGTTTCGAGGCTCTCGGTAAGGGGAAGATCTTTAGCGTCAACGCCGCGAAACATATCCTGCTTGGCAGGGTTTCTGTCATCATCGGGGTCAAGCTCGGGCGGCTTTACGTCAAAGGAGCGTCTCCAGATCTTGACCTGCTCTTCGCCGTATTTCTCGGCGGTTTCGGATTTGTTGAGCCCCTGAAGAGCGCCGTAATGTCTTTCATTGAGCTTCCATGATTTTACGACCGGGAGCCAGTTTCTGTCCATACCGTCAAGCACGTGATTGAGAGTATGGATCGCTCTCTTGAGATATGAGGTGTAGCAGATGTCAAAATCGTAGCCTTCGGCCTTGAGGAGCTTGCCCGCCTCGGCGGCTTCGGCGTTGCCCTTTTCGCTCAGGTCAACATCCGTCCATCCGGTGAAGAGGTTGAGCTTGTTCCACTCGCTCTCGCCGTGTCTGATAAGAACTAATTTCATCATAGATTTTTCCTCCGTAAGAGATAAATTTACCTTTAATACTATAACAGAATCATCATGATAATTCAAGAAAAATAATCAATTAAAGTGAATTTATATTGACCATCATATCAACATATATTTCGCGGATGTTATTGTTATTGAGCAGCCCGCCCATAAGCGACATATGATCGCCCCTGTAAACGGGATAAACGTTGAATACGCCTTTTGCGGCCTTGCCGCCGGTGTAGCCGTCATTCATCGGCGCGTTGAATGGAGCCTTAGCGGATATGGTGTTTACAAGGCCGTCATTCGGCTGCCAGCTTTCATCGCAAACCACTCCGCCGGGAGTAACGCCCGTGTATTCTGCCATGACCGTCGCTGCGCCCGCGTAAATGAATTCAAAATCGCTCTCATCGCAGGTCGTGACCCCGTTTTCATCCGTATCGGTCATACAGCAGGGGAGCGAGAAATAATAAATTTCATCGGAATAATGCCAGGTTTCCGTCAGGGCAATGGCGGGATCTATATCGAGATCGTAGCCCGCGCAATCCGTTTCGGATCTGCCGTCGCGAATGGGGCTCGCCACGCCGCCGACCGCCAAAACAACAAGCCGCTGGTTAAAGGGCGCGTTTTGCTTGGCGTTTATTACTTCTTTACAGGGCACAGCCGTCGTGCCGTTATACGGAGCCGCAAGCCCCGTTACACTGTAGATATAATCGCCCTTTCCGCCTTCAAAAAGAGGGGAGAGGTCGCCGCTTTCCGTCGCGTTTCGCTCTGCCTCGCTGCCGTTCATCATCAGCTCAACAAGCTCGAGCATGGTGGCGCCGCCGAATGAATGACCCATGAGATTTACCTTGTTTTCCTCGCTCCAATCATCAAGCAGAGCCCTGCCTGTGTAATCGGCGCCGAATCTCGGATGATTGCATCGCTCAGAATGCTCCTTGCCGTAATCTACCCTGGTGCCGGTGAGTTGGGCGTATGCCTCGCAGGCTCTGTCCCACGCGCTGCCGTTTTGGGTCATTGACGGCGCAACGCACTTAAATCCGCGAGCGCCCAGATATTTGAGCATATCTCCGCCTGCGACGCCCCAATACGGGAAAACATCGTAATAGAAGGTGTTTTCGCCCCAGCCGCCGAGGCCGTGAATGAAAACATAGGGGTAATTCGTGTTCATCCCGTCAAAATCTATCTCTGCCTTCGGTATATTCGCCCACGGGCAGATAAACATGATCACCGTCATAAAGAATGAAACCAGCTTTGCCATAATATCTCTCCTTTCAATTTCCGCTGCATAAAGCATACCATAAGAAGCCGCGGTTTGCAAGCGGGGCAAAAACATCGGCCCGGAATCAAAAATCGCAAAATTTCCATTCGAAATTTACGGCTTGGATTTTTCCGCATTTTTACGGTCAATTTGCGTTAAAAGAATTAAAAATAAAAAATTCTTATTTGCAAACTTGAATTTTTATGAAAAAACGGTAAATATTCGGGAGTAAAATTGCACAAATATAAATTTATAAAATTATGCTGAATATACAATATTTTGTTCATATAACCGGATTTAACAAAAAAAGATTGAATAACAGGTTATTTTATAATATAATTACCGCGTAAAATTGTCGGGATTGGCTCGACTCGAAGTCGTTTTATAAGGAGGACACAAAATGACAGGTTTAAAGAAAGCCTTGAGCATTGTGCTTTGTTTGTCAATGCTTCTTGGCACGCTCACAATCGGTCTGCTCTTTGCCTCGGCGGACGATGCCGATTATTCGGTACCGACCTATGCAGAGCTGAGCGCAAAAGCGCAGGCAGCCGGAACTGATTTCTTCTATTCCGGAATGGAAATTTACGAAGGCGAAGAGCTTACGGACGGAATCATCCCCGCAGGCGGCACCGTTCACGTGAAATTCTATGTAAAGACAAACAGGGATCTGTATCAGGGCAAATATTTCGTTGCTATTTCTGATTCCGAACTTTTCGCCACCGCGTCCAAGGATATTATCTCAAATGTAGAGAGCAAGTTCGCGGTCAGCAACACTCAGAATGTTGCAGTAACCAAATCCAACGCCAAGACAGCCGGCTTTATCAAGGCGGTCAACAAAGTCGATACCAGTATGCTTGACGGCTACAGTGTATCGGATATCGAGAAGTGGCTCGTGATCTTTGTCAACGATAAAGTCAAGGCAAAGAAGGATATTTCCGCAGACGATCCCCTTGTGGAGTTTGATCTCACCTTCCTCGAGGGTAAGACCGGCGCTATCGACATCCGTATGTTTGAGCAGGGCTTCACCGCCTCCGGCAACTGCACCACAGCCGGCGAGCAGTATATCGACGGCTCCGCCGCTGCAAACAAGGTTGCGGTCACAGGCTTTGAGCTTCAGGGCCCGCTTGATATCACCGTCGCCAACGAAATCAAATTCGTAAATGAAGACGGCAGCGTGATCGAAACCCAGTATCCTGCAGAGGGCGATAAGATCACACCTCCCACAGTAGATAATCTCTTCAAATGGGCTGATGCAGACGGCAAATTTGTCGATCTCTCAAATCTCAAGATGGGCACAGAGCCCGCTACTTATACCGCCATCCTCAACAGCCGCGAAGTCAGCGTAACTCTTGACGCTGCGGGCGGCACCATCGACGGCGCCGCAACAAAAGAAATCACCGCCGCTATCGGTGACGGTATCGATCTTGAGCAGTATTCGCCCGTTAAAGAGGGTGACACCTTCAAGGGCTGGGCTGTCAACGGCCTGCTCACCAAAAAATATGATTTCACGGGCACCGATCCCGTTACCGCCACCGCGGTATGGGCAAACAGCGCGACCGTTAAGATCTATCTCGGCAATATGGATAACGAATGGGTTGAATTCTCCGAATACGCAGGCGTACCCGGCGAGCCCATCCCCGCAGAAGACGCCGAGAATCTCGTAAGCGCAGTCAAGGCGAAGTTTGAAGCCGAGGGCAAAGAGACCATGGGCGCCACCGAGGATGTTACCTTTGAGAGCGTCAGCTACTTTGTCGGCGAAAACGCGTCCGATATGTATCTTGAGCCCCTCACAGCCGCCAACAGCTCCAATGTTATAGTCGGCGAGGATAACCTCTATATCGTTGCTTCATTCAATCAGACCGTCGAATACAAATTCCCCGTTCTCAATGATAACAACGAGATAGTCGAAGGCAGCTGGGAAACCTACAACACCGTAAACTATAAGTTTGAAACCTTTGAGAAGGTTACCGAAAACGCAGAGACCGGCGATCTCGATATTTCATTCAGCTTCTATGATATCCGCAACATGATCGCCTACAAAGAGGGCCAGATCGGCATCGGCCGTGTTCAGGCTTCTTCGATCCGCAAGTTTGAAGATGACGAAGATCTCAAATATGTCTACTCCGACACCATTAAAAACGGTAAGGGTGAAGAACTGACCGCTTCATTTGACGGCTATGTCAGCCTCTATGAATCCGGCTGCACCGAGCCCGGCTATTATGAGATCTACACTTACGGCAGCGAGAGAACCTATAAGGTCGGCTTCCTTGCAAAGAAGAGCGAATCAGACGATATCAGATTCCAGGTCATTGATAAGGAATTCAAATTGGGCGACACCGTTTCCGCGGCAGACCTTCAGAATTTCTATGTGCTCAACACCCCCACCACCAAATATACGCTTGACGAAGTCAAGAATGACGGTAAGGTAGTTGATCTTCCCGGCTACGGACTGAGCGACATCTGGTACGGCTCCGAAGAAAACAGCCTTCTCGGCGACTATACCGTTACTCTCGATAAGGAATTCATCGACAGCAATCTTAAGACCTATTCGAGCACCAAGGTGGTCGAGATCTCCGCAACATTCGTACCCAAAGAGTATGAATTCACCGTAATGTATAAGAAGCCCGACGGCCAGTGGGCAGAGCTCACCACCAAGAAATTCTCCGGCGACACGGCGATCACCTACAGCTCGCTTATCGACGCCGACCTTGAGAAGATAATCAATGATAACCTCGCAGAGGGCGAGATCCTTGATAAATCCGCATTTACCGTTGAGGGCTCCGATACTCCCGTTTCGCGTTTCAGACCCTATGACGGTCCTCTCACCGTTTATGTAATGTACGGCAGCGCAGAGCGCTGGGCTTATGTTGACTACGCCAACGGCAAAACAGAGGCAGGCGCAGGCTATCAGCGTTTCGTAGCTCTTTACGGCACGGTCATATATGACCCCAACTATGTTGATGAAGCCGAGACTTCAGCCGACGGCACTGCCCCCAAGAAGCCGATATTCAACGTCTGGCTTGACAGCGCCAATTCCGCTCCCGTATCAAAGACCGTCAAGACCCAGAAGACCGATGATGACGGCAATCCCGTTTATGAGCCAGTATATGTTGACGTCCTTGACGAAGAAGGCAACCCCGTTATCGACGAAATCACCGGCAAGGTGAAGCAGGAAGTCAAAAAGGATGACGAAGGCAAGATCGTCTATGACGAGAGCAAGCCCGTTTATAATGACCCCAAGGGCAACGTCGTCACAAGACCCTACCGCAGCTGCGAAATGGTCGGCACCAAGGTATATCACCTCGATCATCCCGTAAAGGAATGGGCGGATATGCCCACGCAGGATCAGTGGATCGAAGGCTATGAAAATGACGAATATACCCTTTGCAACACCACTATCATGCAGGTTCAGTGGAAGGCAGATAACGAATTCTTCTTCCGCGTATATGATACCGACGGATTCGGCTTCAATATCGAAGACGGCTTCAAGATCAATATGAACGGCAATATCTACTCCGCTCTGGGCAAGAATTTCAAATGGTATTACTGGAAAGGCGACCGCCCCTGCAAGAAGGGCGAGGGCAACCTCAACACCGATCCCGAAAACACCATCATCATCCTTCTCTGGCCCACCAAAGAGACTCTTGAGCTTGCGAACGGCGAGACCGCTACAGGCTGGTATCTCACAGCCCTGCCGCTTTCCGCCAGCTTCTTCAAGCCCTCATTCATTCCCGAGCTGATACCCACCATCATCAACCTGCTCAAGGGGCTTCTCTTCTGATCGAATTCAACTTAAATTCAGCATAAATTATTTAGGAGGATTACACTATGGCTTACAAAATCAGTGACGACTGCATCTCCTGCGGCGCTTGCGCAGCGGAATGCCCCGTAGAAGCTATCGCCGAGGGCGACGGCAAATACGAAATCGACGCAGGTAAGTGCATTGAGTGCGGCGCATGCGCAGACGCTTGCCCCGTTGGTGCCCCTGTAGCTGAATAAGCAGTAAAACAAAGCTCTGCCCGTCTCAGGGCGGGCAGAGCGCAGCCTTATCGGAATTATTTACATTTTTAATATATAAGGAAAGTTGGTTGATTGCTTTGAAAATCAAAAAAATCCTGTCCTTATTGCTTGCCATGATGCTCACCCTGAGCGTTGCAATCCCCGCTTTTGCGGAGGATGGAGGCTCAACCGCAGAGCCCGGCACAGCGGCGGCAAGCGATTATGATTACACCAAGGATGAAAGACTCTCGCAGGCTTCAAATCCCATAGAATACAACGCAGGCACCTTCAAATGGGGCGGACTTGCTCCCGCTATGTACGGCATCATCGCCGGCAAGATGTACACCATCGATCAGGTCAACAAGGCCGTTGCCATAGCTGACGCAAAGAAAGCGGCAATTAAAGAGAAAGAGGCCGAAGAAGCAGCCGCAGCAAAGGAGAAGGAAGGAAGCAGTCCTCAGGACGCAGAGGAAGAAAACAGCGAAACCTTTACCATCACCTTTGATGATAACGGAGGCAGCGGCGGCCCCGGCACTCAAACCGGAAAGAGCGGCAAAAACTCCCTCTCCTCCACTTATCCCACTAAAAAAGGCTATACCTTTATCGGCTGGGCTGAAGATAAAGAAGCGCTCGCTCCCAAATATGTAGTCGGCGGCGTTTGGAGAATCGATCTTGTAGAGGATGTTACTTTATACGCAGTCTGGGATGACGGCACCCCCGCTCTTGTGGATGAGACCTCCGCGGATCCCGCCGTTGAGGGCGTAAACATCGAAGCATTCTATGCTTTCAAATGCCCCGCCTGCGGCAAGGCTCAGGGAGGAAACACCGTCCTTCAGATCTACAATGCCAACAAGGGCAAATGCTCGCATTGCGAAGAGTATCTTCCCGACCCCGGCACCGTTAAGATTTACCGCTTCATCATCGTTCCCGATGACAGCGCCCATAACAGCGCTCTCAAAAACTATGATTTCACCAAAGCGGCAAAGGATATCTACGGCTCCACCGCATCTCAGTACGGCGACGGCAAAGATCTTCCGCAGTGGGATCTTGTTTATGAACAGAACGAGAATCAGGAAGTCGTCCTCACCGATTTCCATACAAGCGGCACAAACGCCGAATTCAAAGACCGTTTCCTTGCGAAGCTCTATATCTTCCTTGTTAAATTCCAGAACTGGGCAGCTCCCAGAACTGAGAGATTTGCCGAATCCGGCTTCAATAATTTTGCATGGAAAGTCAATGTCGCTATCGGCAAGGGCATCGAAAAGATACTCAGCTTCTTCGCTTCGGGTTTTTGATTCACACAGCAAAAAATGATATAATTCGACCGGGCAGCTCATCGCGGGCCGCCCGGCTTTTTTGTTTATATTTTAAGAATGAATTCGACCGTGTTGTTTTCCTTGAATTTTGCGGTAAGAGAGCCGCCGAGGGATTCTGCGGTCGATTTTGCGCTTGAGAGGCCGATACCGAAGCCTTCGGAATTTCGCGAGCTGTCTGATCTGTAAAAACGGTCAAAGAGCTTTTCGGGCTCACAGTCCGGCAGGGAGTCGCAGATATTTTCAATATGTATCTCGCCGTGTTTTTTGGATGATGTGAGGGTATATTTTATCTCGCTTTCGGCGGATGAATATTTCAGGGCGTTGTCAAGCAGGATATCGAGGATCCTCTCGATCAGCTTCGCGTTTGAGTTGACGGTAACTCCGGGCGCCGTGTCGGCGATTATTTTTTTGCCGTTTGAGACCGCCGCTTCGGTATATGCCGAAACCGCTTTTTCGCTCAGCTCCGAGAGCGACACCGGCTCGATAGCGGATTCGGGCACATTTTCATCCGATTTTGCGAGCGTGAGGAGATTTTGCATCAGCTCCGTCATACGGTCAACCTGCGATTTGATATTTTTGCTCCATTTGTTTTCGCCGTTATAGAGCTCCATCGCCTCGGCGTTTGCTTTGATGACGGCGAGCGGAGTTTTTATCTCGTGACCGGCGTCCGTGACAAACTGCTTTTGCCGTTCGATATTTTCGGCTATGGGCTTTATCGCCCTGTCGGAAGCCTTGCTTGTAAGCAGCAGCATAAGCAGCCAGCAAAGCGCGCCCGCGGAGAACGAAATCAGCAAAACTGCGGTGATTCCCGATAGATCCGATGAAATATCGAGGAATGTGACGGTCTTGGCTCCGCTTGAATCGGAGGATGACATATACATAAAGCCATCCGTAAATCCCTTCGCCTTACCGGATTTGATGACCGCCTCGGCAAGCTCGCGGGCCTCGTCGGCAGTGACTGAATAGATATGCTCCGTATTTACGGAAGAGATGTTTCCGAGCGTATCGGTCACCGCCTTGAAAAATCTCGCTCCCTCGGCGTCATCCCTGCTTATCCCGAAAAGGGGGGCTTCCTTGGGAAGCTCTTTTTTCATTCGGTAATCGTCGGATAAATCATCATAATTTTCTTCTTCATCCTCAATATCCCCGGGCGGTATTTCTTCGGGCGGTCTGAATCCGTCGCCCCGCATTTCCGCGTGAAAAATATCGTAATTCACCGCATTGAGCTTCTGATTATTCCGCCGGTATGAAACCACAACATTCACCGCGTTGACCGATAATATGAAGATGAGCAGCAGAGCGGTGACGGCGGTCATAGAGGTCTTGACGAATTTTCGTTTGAGAGTTTTAACCATTGTCTGCCTCCGTAAGAGTGTAGCCCACATTTCGCTTTGCGGTTATCTCGACCTTTGAGCCGAGAGCGGCAAGGCGCTTTCTCAGATAAGAAATATAGACCCAGACGGTGCCGATTTCGGCGTCCGAATCAAAGCCCCAGACCTTCGCAAGCAAATCGTCGCCGGAAATATATATCCCCTTATTGAGCATAAAAATTTCCATCATGCGGAATTCTATCTTGGGTAGCACCTGAGCCTGACCGTTTGAGCCGAGCTCATAGGTGCCGCGGTTGAGGGTCAGATCGCCGAATGAGAGAATATCGGGGGTGAAATCCTCCCGCCGCCTGAGCATCGCCCTTATCCTCGCGAGAAGCTCGCCCATGGCAAAGGGCTTTGGAAGATAATCATCCGCGCCTGCGTCAAGCCCTGCGATCCTGTCTTCCACCTCGGCTTTTGCCGTCAGCAGAAGCACGGGAGTTTTTATTCCCTCTCTGCGCAGAGTTTCAAGCACCTCGATCCCGCTTTTTTTGGGCATCATTATATCGAGAATTATCCCGTCATAATCGCCGAGGCGGGCGTAATCGAGAGCGTCGGCTCCGTCATAGACGGAATCAACAAGATATTTATGATAGGTGAGTATATCGGTGACCGCCTCGTTGAGAGCGGCTTCATCCTCGGCAAGCAGAAGTTTCATTTTGATACCTCGTTTTCATCGTTTTTCCCATTATAGATATAATACCTTAAAATAACCTTAATTGATTTATCGTCTGAAATAAAATCATAAAAAACCGCGCAGACCGAGGATCCGCGCGGCGGAGATCAAATGCGAAGTTAAGCGGGGAATCAGCCCTTCAAAATTTTATCGGAATATTTTGCTATCAGCCTCTTTGCAACGGCAAGGGTATCTCCGCCCGAAGGCGGCTCCGGGTCGCAGGTGCGAAGCCAGTTCTTTTCAAATTCGGCGAAGCTCTTATAAAACGGATCGCCGAGATAGGTGTTTCTGCCGTCTCTCTGCTTCTTTGTGACGGTGGAGATCTTTTTGCGCTTATGAGGGAATTCAATCGCGAGATATTCAAAGAAGCTCTGCCAGCGCTTTGCGTAATAGGTCTTGATGAGCCCGCCCCATTCCTTCCACGCGTAATCATAGAGTGAGGGGTTTTGTATCGGACCCCAGAGGGTGACCTGCGTGAGCAGATTGAGCTCAAAATTCTCTTTTTCTTTTTCATTCAGCGCAAGCTCGCCCGCCTGCTTCAAATGGGTATAAAGCGAAAGCTCGGGGCGGGTCTGAAGCAGCTCGTCAAGCTCGTCGCAAATCTTGAGGAAGCCGTTTGCGCTGCGTTCAAACAGGCTGAGATCGCGCTCGTTGAAGCCCTGCATGGCCTTTGAATAGAGAGCGCCTGCGTAGTTGCTGAGCACCTGCCTCGTTATATCGCATACATCAAAGAGATAGCCGTCTCCCGAAGCGTTTTCAGCCCCGATAAGCGCCTGAGCCGCTTCAAGCAGGGTTTTATTGTCATAGCGAAGCTCGGGGTGATCGTTGGGGGCGGTGTGGGTGAATGAGGTGGTCGGTCTGAGGGCGATCGGGGAGCCCGTTTCTCTGCCCGTGCATTTATCCGAATAGCAGGATTCACGCAGTTTTTTGACCGCCGTGACCGCCGCGCTCTCATCGCTCTTATATCGTCTGCGGGCATAGTCGGCGAGCCATTCGTCGAGATTTATTTCTTCAGCCTCGGTGAGCATCTGATACTGTAAATCGTAATAGAGCGGATTTTGATATATTCCCTCGGGGAAAAGACCCGTTCCGACGCAGTTCGGGGCGCCGAGCTTTGAATAGGGATTATCCGCAAGCGCCTTTACGGAGCCGTGAAGCGTGTTTCTGTCACCGAAAGAGTGAATGTTTCCGAGGATGAAATCGTGACCCCAGAATTCTTCGGTAGCAGAATGCTTCGAGCCGTCTATATCGAGGATCAGCAGCCTGCCCTTGGGCACTGCCTTGACTATCTGCTCGCGAAGCGACCAGCTCTGCATTACCCACACCGACTCGGGGTCGAAATCCTTATACATACCGTCTATCGCCGCGCCGACCTTGTAGAGATAATCCTTTGCCTTTACTGCCGGGTCGTTTTCGTGAAAAGGATCGCAGGCGTAGTAGTGATAGATCCCGAAAAGCTCCCTCTGCTTCGCGAGCAGAGCGGTGCCGAATTTTTTGAATACGGGATCCATGGGGTCGAGCTGGAAGGTTATCGGGAAATTGCACCAGGAGGGCACCATACTCATTCGTATTTTTGAATACAGCTTTTTGAATGAGCGCGGCACCATACCGGCGAAGCCCTGCTGAATGGGGGTCATACCGAGCTCAACTTCTCTGTTTATTATCTTTTTGCCGAGCTCTACTCTGCTCTCTATATAGGCGGCGTCGGTCAGGCTGAAATAGCTTTCGAGATTATTCATCATCTGCCAGGGCCAGAATGCGGGGCCGCTCAGATAGCGCAGAGCGCCGTTTTCGCTGTATTTGAATTCGCGCATGGTGTAATACCAGACCGCCTCGGAGCCGACCACGGCGAGCGGCATATTTATACCGTTCATCGCCATGAAATCTATCTCTTTTTCCCACTGCTCCCATTTCCAGAATGCGGTTGAATATCCGTAGGTGCAGTAGTTCAGATAAGCCCTTCTTTTTTGGGGGATGATCTTGGAGAGCCTGCCTTCAAAAAGGGGAGCGTCGGTCACATTGAGAGATGTGTTGCCGCAATGAGAATAATTGACGCCGCAGTATTTTTTGAGATAGTCATAATAGCCCATCGCCATGCTGATCTTGCAATCGCCGCAGATGATTATTTTACCGTCTTCACAAAAGACTTCGTAGGTGTTCAGTCCGTCGGCGGAGGGTATCTCGCGAAGCTCAAAGCGATCCGCAATATCGGGCGTATTCCTTAAAATCAGGTTTTTCAATCGACTTGCTCCTTAATTGAGGAAGCGCCGTTAAAACCGCGCCCCTCGGTTTCGTTACCCTTGAATTATACTACATATTTATAAAACATACAACTGTTTTTGTGATGTGAGTAACGATTCGCGGAGTTTCCCGTAATGTAAACTTTTTTGCAAAATTCAAAAATTATCTTTACACTAAGCGCAAAATATTATAAAATGTATTCAACTGTAATATGAGGAGGTATGCGCTATGCAGCCCGTATATAAGAGGATCCTGCTTAAAATCAGCGGCGAAGTGCTTGCCGGCGATAAGGGTCACGGCTTTGATTTTGACATTATGAATTCGATCTGCGAGTGTGTAAAGCAGGTCAGCGACCTCGGCGTTGAGGTCGGGCTTGTGGTCGGCGGCGGCAACTTCTGGAGAGGGCGCAGCGGCGGCTCGATGGACCGCACGAGAGCCGACCATATAGGAATGCTCGCGACGGTCATGAATTCTCTTGCCCTCGCGGATACCCTCGAGCATCTCGGAGTCGATGTAAGAGTTCAGACGGCGATAGAGATGAAGCAGTTTGCGGAGCCTTATATACGCAACAAGGCGGTAAGGCATCTCGAAAAGGGCAGGGTCTGCATCTTCGGAGCGGGTACGGGCAACCCCTTCTTTTCGACCGACACCTGCGCGGCGCTCAGAGCTGCCGAGATAAACGCGGAAGTGATCCTCAAGGCGACCAATGTGGACGGAGTTTATGATAAAGACCCCAATAAATTCGCGGACGCCGTCAAATATGACAGAGTGAGCCATTCCGAAGTGCTCGAAAAAGATCTCAAGGTAATGGATTCCACGGCGGCATCGCTTTGCAGAGACAACAATATCAAAATACTCGTATTCAATCTCAGCGATCCGCAGAATATCGTGCGCGCGGTATGCGGCGAAAATATAGGAACACTCGTTTATTGATCCGGAAAAGATTATATTTTACATAACAGGAGGAAACTATGGATACTTTAATTGCCACCACAGAAGAAAAAATGCAAAAGACGGTCAAGCTCTTAAATACCGAATATTCGGAGCTCAGAGCAGGCAGGGCAAACGCCAATGTGCTCGATAAAATCAGAGTGGATTATTACGGCACCCCGACCCCTATCAATCAGATGGCGGCTGTTTCCGTTTCCGAGGCGAGGATCCTCACGATCCAGCCCTGGGATAAATCCACCATCCACGCCATCGAGAAGGCTATCCAGGCGAGCGATATCGGTATCAATCCTCAGAATGACGGCGTAGTGATCCGCCTCATATTCCCCCAGCTTACGGAGGAGCGCCGCAAGGACCTCAGCAAGGATGTCCGCAAAATGGCGGAGGATTCGAGAGTTGCAGTCCGCTCCATCAGAAGAGACGCCATAGAGAAGGCAAAGAAGATGGAGAAGGCGTCCGAGATCACAGAGGATGATCTTGACGATCTGCAGGAAGAGATCCAGAAACTCACCGATAAATATATCAAAGAGATCGACGAATCCTCAAAAGCAAAAGAACAGGAAATAATGACTGTATAATGGTTCCCGAAAAATTTGAAGGAATAAATATGCCGAGGCATATCGGCATAATAATGGACGGTAACGGCAGATGGGCTTCAAAGCGCGGTCTCGAGCGCAGCGAGGGGCATAAGGCCGGAGCCGAGGTATTTCGCAGGATCTGCGATTACGGAGCGGAAATCGGCATAGAATGTATGACCTTTTATGCTTTTTCCACCGAAAACTGGCGCAGGCCTCCCAAAGAGGTAGCCGCCATTATGAAGCTCTTTCGCAGCTTTCTCAAAGAGGCTGAGGAGAGAGAAAAAGAGAATGAGCGCAAAGGCCTTCGCTTTCATCTCATCGGCGAAAAACGCGGCTTGCCCGCCGATATCGTAAAGAGCATAGAAACGCTCGAAGAGGAATCCGCCGATAAAAAGATCATGCGGGTAAATCTTGCGATAAATTACGGCGGCAGGGATGAGATACTTCACAGCGTCAAAGAGCTTGCCGCAAGGGTAAAGCGCGGAGAGCTGAGCCCCGGAGATATAACCGAAGACGATATTTCCGCCAATCTCTTTACGGCAGGTCAGCCCGACCCCGATCTGATAATCAGACCGAGCGGAGAATACAGATTATCCAATTTTATGATCTGGCAGGCGGCTTATTCGGAATTTTGGTTTTCCGATATCCTCTGGCCCGATTTCACCACGGATGATCTCGACAGGGCGATCCTGGATTATGCCGCCCGAAACAGAAGATTCGGCGCGGTCTGATATGATTCATTATTGCGTTTATACTGCGGCTGTGCCGCATAGGGAGTTTCAATGAAAGTCAGAATAACAGTGGGCATTATTCTTGCCCTCTTTGCCATAGGAATGCTCGTTTGCGCGGGCTACGGCTACGAAGAAGTGATGGCGATACCCGTAGTATTGCTCTCGGCGCTCTGCGTCCATGAGGTGATGGGAGTATCGGGCTGTAAAAACAAAATACTCACCGGTGTGATGATGGTGTTTTCCGTCTTGCTCGGAGTTTATCAATGCTTTGATCTCAAGCGGTATATTCCCGTTTCGGGCACGGTGCTCTACGCGGTTTATATTCTCTTCATCCTGATACTGATGCTCAAGATGTACAGTGTGACGAGATTTGAACACGTCGCTATCGGCGTTTTCGCCTCCACCGCGGTCCCGCTCGCGATGTCAAGCGTTGTCAAAACGTTTCACCTGCTTGAGGAATATCCCGGGATATTCCGCCGCTCAAACTGCATATTCCTTTTGCTTATGCCGATGCTTTGCGCATGGCTGTGCGACACCTTCGCCCTCTTTATCGGAAGGGCTATGGGCAAGCATAAGCTCGCTCCGAATATCAGCCCGAACAAATCCGTTGAAGGGGCTGTAGCGGGCGTTGTGGGTACCACCGTCACGGCGCTCATAATATTCTTTATATTTGACAGATTTTTCTTCGGCAACGATGTTATCAAATGGTGGATGGTGCTTGCCTTCATCCCCGTATGCTGCGTGATGGGAATGTGCGGCGATCTCGCGGCGAGCGTGATAAAGAGAAACTACTCGGTCAAGGATTTCGGCACCCTCTTCCCCGAGCACGGCGGTGCTATGGACAGAGTGGATTCATTCCTCTTTACCATGCCCACGATGTATCTCACGCTCAAAATAATTCTTTCTGTCGCAATTAAATAAAAGGCGGGTCGCTGTGCTTCCTCGCAGAGCGGCCCTGTTATTTCCCCCGGAGGCAAAGCGTATGATAAAAAATCTCACAATTCTCGGCTCGACAGGCTCCATCGGCGTTCAGGCGCTGGATGTAGCCCGTCTTTTGGGCTTTGAAATCAAGGCTCTGACTTCAAATGTGAGGATAGATATACTTGAAAATCAGATAAGAGAATTCCGCCCCTCATACGCGGCTGTCGCCGACCCGGCAAAGGCTGAGGAATTAAAAATCAAGGTGGCCGATACGGATACCGAGATCCTCCCGGGCAGAGAAGGAGTGCTCGAATGCGCGCGGCTTGAAGCGGATTGCGTGTTGAATTCGCTTGTAGGTATCGCGGGCCTTGAGCCCACTGCGCAGGCGATCCTTGCCGGCAGCAATATCGCCCTTGCCAATAAAGAGACTATGGTCACGGGCGGCGATCTCATCAACCGCCTTGCCCGCGAAAATTCGGTGAGCATCCTACCCGTTGACAGCGAGCATTCCGCGATTTTTCAATCTCTTCAGGGATGCAGAGATAAAAAGCAGATAAAGAAGCTGATACTTACCGCGTCGGGCGGTCCCTTCTTCGGAAAGACGGCGCAGGAGCTCGAAAATGTGACCGCGGAGCAGGCTCTCAAGCATCCGAACTGGTCTATGGGCGCAAAAATCACCATAGACTCCGCTACTATGATGAATAAAGGGCTGGAGATAATTGAGGCGGTCAGGCTTTTCGGAATCCCGGAGGACAGGGTCGAGGTGCTCGTCCACCGTCAGAGCATAGTTCATTCGCTTGTTGAATACAATGACAATTCCGTGATAGCGCAGCTCGGAGTCCCCGATATGAGGATCCCGATACAGTATGCGCTGACCTATCCGGACAGATTCGAGAGCCCCGTAAAGGAGCTTGATCTCGCTCAGGCGGCGACTCTCACATTCTCAAAGCCCGATTGCGAAACCTTCAGATGTATGGAGCTGTGCCGCGAGGCGCTCAGGCGCGGAGGCTTATATACTGCGTCGGTCAACGCGGCGAATGAAAAGGCAAACGAGCTTTTCAGAAGCGGAAAAATCAGATTTTCACAGATAGCGCAGGCGGTCGAGGCCTCGCTTGAATACCCCGCCGGAGCGGATGATTACACCCTCGGCGATATAATTGAACTCGACAGAGAAATAAGAGAAAAAACGGAGGCGATGCTTAAATGACCGATATAATTCCTCTCATTACCGCGGGAGAGATATGGGGCAAGGTCTGGCCCATACTGATAGCCATTCTCTTTTTCGGTTTTTTGATTTTCTTTCATGAGCTCGGGCATTTTACCGTCGCCAAAATATTCAAGATCAAAATCAATGAGTTTTCCATGGGAATGGGGCCCGTCCTTCTCAAAAGGAAGCGCGGCGAAACGCAGTATTCATGGAGGCTTTTCCCGATAGGCGGCTTTGTCGCCATGGAGGGCGAGAATACCGAGAGCGAGGATGAGCGCGCCTTTTGCAATCAAAAAGCGTGGAAGAGATTCCTTGTAATCCTCGCGGGCGGCACCGTAAATATCATCATGGGTGTGATAATAGTCGCGATAATGCTCGCCACGACCGATAATCTTATCTCCACCACCGAGATACATTCATTCTCAAAAGACGCCGCGAGCCCCTCATATGGCCTCAAAGAGGGCGATCATTTCTATAAGATCAACGGTCACCGCGTATTCACGGGCGAGGATGTTTCATTCCTCATGCAGAGGGATGACGACGGAGTATTTGACATCGTCGTTTTGAGAGACGGCAAAAAGGTGGAATGCAAAGGTGTCAAATTCGATACCGAATACCGCGAGGTAAAGGGCAGGAAGATATTTACGATCATCTATGATTTTGTCATAGTAGGCGTTGAGCCGTCATTCAAATCGGTTGCAAAAAATACCTTCACCCAGTCGCTCACATATTCGCGCCTTGTCTATCTCTCGCTCTTTGACCTTATCACGGGTCACTACGGGATAAGCGATCTCTCCGGCCCGATAGGCACCGTTTCCTTCATAGCGGACGCCGCGCAGACTGCGACGGCAAGCGCAAACTGGGATTATGTGCTTATGATAATGGCGCTCATCGCGATAAACATAGGTCTGTTTAATCTTTTGCCGCTCCCCGCGCTGGACGGCGGGCATCTGCTCTTCATCCTTGTTGAGATGATATTCAGAAAGCCGATACCGCGCAAATTTGAAGGGCTTGTTCACGCGATAGGGATGGTGCTCCTGCTGATACTTATGGCAGTGATCTCATTCAGCGATATTCTCAAGCTTATAAAAGGAACTTTTTAATATGGAACGCAGAAAATCCCGTAAAATCGCCGTCGGTAATATTTTTATCGGCGGTGATGCGCCCGTTACGGTGCAATCAATGCTCAATAAACCCGCCCGCGATATTCAGGCGAGCGTCGCCCAGGCGGTCGCTCTCGAAAAGGCGGGGTGCGAAATCATCAGAGCCGCGGTGCCCGATATGGAATCCGTCAAGCTCATCTCCGCTCTGAAGAAAAGCGTGAGCGTGCCGATAGTGGCGGATATACATTTTGATTACCGCCTCGCTTTGGCGAGCATTGCCGAGGGCGTGGATAAAATAAGGATAAACCCCGGCAACATCGGCTCTGCGGACAGGGTCAAGGCGGTCGCCGACGCCTGCAAAATAAACGGTATCCCCATCAGGATCGGTGTGAATTCCGGCTCCGTGGAGAAGGAAATACTCGCGAAATACGGCTCCCCCTGCGCCCGCGCGCTGGTTGAATCCGCGATGTATCACGCTTCTCTGCTCGAAAAATTCGATTTTGAAAATATAGTTATTTCGATCAAATCATCAAATGTCCCCGTGATGATAGAAGCCTACCGCATAGCGGCGCAGGAATGCGACTATCCGCTTCACCTCGGAGTGACCGAGGCGGGGACCTACAATTCATCGCTTATCAAATCATCCATCGGCATCGGCTCTCTGCTTGCCGACGGGATCGGTGACACCGTGAGGGTCTCGATCACCGACGATCCAGTCAAAGAGGTTGCGGCTGCGCAGGATATACTTCACGCGCTCGGCCTCGGAAAGCCGCGCCCCGACATCGTTTCCTGCCCCACCTGCGGCAGGACTAAAATCGACCTCATTTCGCTCGCAAATCAGGTGGAATCCCGCCTTCGCTCCTGTGACAGGCAGATAAAAGTTGCCGTTATGGGGTGCGCCGTAAACGGCCCGGGCGAGGCGAGAGAGGCTGATATAGGCATCGCGGGCGGAGACGGATGCGCTCTTATATTCAAAAAAGGTGAAATAATCTGCAAGGTCAGCGAGGATGAGGCCGTTGACCGGCTTATAGAGGAAATAGGAAAATTGTAATGGAATATAATGATTTACTTTATTTTATAGAATCTCTTGTCAGCCCCGAAACAGCCGGGAAGCTGGGTGGCGGCAAGGTTACGGAAATAAATCTCGATGATGACAGCAAAACTCTGCAAATCACCGCGAAATTCCCGGGATATATTCATTCGGATATCATCGCAGACGCCTGCGCTCAGATAAAAGAAAAGCTTGCCGTAAACAAGGTGACGATCAATGACCGCTACGATAAGGGCGTTTTTGACAGCGGATGTATGGAATCCGTCATCAGAAGGCTCAAGGCCGAAAACGCCGCGGCAAACGGATATTTTGACGACGCGCAGATCGAGATAGATTCCGAAAACAAAATGATAGGCATCACCATAAAGACCGGCGTCGGCGTGCTCAAGGATATGTATGCGGATGATTTTATTTCGGATGATATTTATGAGCGCTTCGGCGAGGATTATAAGGTTTCTCTCATAAGCGACAGAGAGATCGATATGAATTCTCCCGAATATATCGAGATGCAAAAAGCCAATATCAATATCGAAATTCCCAAGGCGGAGCCGCCCAAGCCCAAAAAGCCGGAGCGCGAGTGGGAGGATCTGCCCGTATCGCTCACCAACGCAAAGATATTATTCGGCAGAGGCATAAAGTCAAAGCCGGTGCCCATCAAAAATGTCTCGATCGAGGACGGAAACGTTACGGTCTGGGGCAAGGTTTTTTCTCTTGATAAAAAAGACACAAAAGATCACAAGCGCAAGATAATTTCATTCAATATCACGGATAAAACAAGCTCGCTTACCGTAAAAATATTTGAAGAAGCCGATTACTGCATGAAGCTCGATAACACTCTGAAGGACGGTATGGCGGTAATGCTCAGAGGCCACGTGGAATATGACGCCTATATGAAGCGCGAGGTCATCAGAGCGAATGCCGTGACCGCCGTGGAGGAAACGGTCGAGGAGGATACTGCTCCCGAAAAGAGGGTCGAGCTCCATCTTCATACCAATATGTCTCAGCTTGACGGTATGACAAGCGCGACAAAGCTCGTTGAGAGAGCGGCAAAATGGGGTCATAAGGCGATAGCCATAACGGATCACGGAGTTGTCCAGGCGTTCCCCGAGGCTATGAACGCCGCCAAAAAGAACGGCATCAAGATAGTTTACGGTATGGAAGGCTACTATGTGGATGACCGCGTTACTTCGGTCGTCGGATCCGCAAATATGCCTCTTGACGGCAGGTTTATCATATTCGATCTTGAAACCACCGGGCTTCGCTCCGGCTATGACCGTATAATAGAAATAGGCGCCGTCAAATTCGAGGGCGGTCACGAGGTATCGTCGTTCAGGACCTTTGTGAGCCCCGGCAGACGGCTTTCGCAAAAGATAATCGACCTCACCGGCATCACGGATAATATGCTTGAGGGCGCCCCCGGCGAAGAGGAGGCGATACGCAAATTCTTTGAATTTGCCGATAACGGGATCCTTGTGGCTCATAACGCCACCTTTGATACCGATTTCCTCAAAGCCGCCTGCGCCAGATGCAAAATCGAATATGATTTCACCCATATAGATACCCTCCCGCTCAGCCAGGCTCTCGTTACGGAGGCTAAAAGATTCTCGCTCGACGCCGTTCAGAAGGCGCTCAAGCTGCCCGATTTCGATCATCACAGAGCGGATGAGGATGCGAGGATCCTCTCGATGATATTCGCAAAGCTTGTTGACAGGCTCAAGGCGGCGCAGATAACGGATATCAGTCAGATAAACGAAAAAATAACCCTGAGCCCGCTCAGGCTCAAGAGCCGCCATATAATCATAATCGCAAAGAATCTTGTCGGGCTCAAGCATCTTTATCAGCTCATCACAAAATCAAATCTCGAGTATTTTTACCGCCATCCGCTTATCCCTCACAGCGAGCTTATCAAGCACAGAGAGGGTCTTATCATCGGCTCAGCCTGCCAGGCGGGTCAGATATATACGGCGGTGATGGAGGGCAAGCCTCACGATACCCTTGTGAAATATGCCGAGCTCTATGATTATTTTGAGATTCAGCCCAAGGGCAACAACCGCTTCCTTGTCAGGAGCGGAGAGGTCGAGAGCGACGCCGAGCTTGAGGATATAGACAGGCGGATCATCGCCCTCGCCGATGAACTGGGCAAGCCCGTTGTGGCGACAGGCGACGTGCATTTCATTGATAAAGAGGATGCGATCTACAGAGAGATCCTTATGACCTCTCAGGGCTTTTCGGATGCTCAGGAGCAGGCTCCCCTTTATTTCAGAACCACGCAGGATATGCTCGAGGAATTCTCCTGGCTCGGAGACAGGGCAAAAGAAATCGTCATCGACAATCCCAATAAAATCGCGGATATGTGCGAAACGATAAGGCCCTTCCCGGAAGGCACCTTCCCCCCGCATATTGACGGAGCGGATGAGGAGCTTAACAGGATATGCTATCAGCGAATGGAGGCCTATTACGGCAACCCCCTTCCGGATTATGTAAGGCAGAGGCTCGAAAAAGAGCTTGAATCCATTATAAAATACGGCTACGCGGTGCTTTACATCATCGCTCAGAAACTGGTCAAGGATTCCGAAGATCACGGATATTATGTCGGCTCCCGTGGCTCCGTCGGCTCGTCATTCGTGGCGTTTGCGGCGGGAATTTCGGAGGTTAATCCTCTCGCGCCCCACTACCTCTGCCCCAAATGTAAACACAGTGAATTTTTCCTCGGCGGCGAATACGGCAGCGGATTCGATATGCCCGAAAAGGTCTGCCCCGAATGCGGAGTAAAAATGATAAGGGACGGCCACGATATTCCCTTTGAAACTTTCCTCGGCTTCAAGGGCGACAAGGCGCCCGATATAGACCTGAATTTCTCAAGCGAATATCAGTTTTACGCCCACCGCTACACCGAGGAATTATTCGGCAAATCAAAGGTTTTCAAGGCGGGCACCATCGGCACCATAGCCGAAAAGACCGCCTACGGATATGTTAAAAAATGGATGGAGGTCACGGGCAAGACCAATATCCACGAGGCTGAAATAGACCGCCTTGCCCTGGGCTGCGTCGGAGTCAAGCGCACCACCGGCCAGCACCCCGGAGGAATGGTTGTTATCCCCAACGATATGGATGCCGAGGATTTCACCCCGATCCAGCATCCCGCGGATGATTCAACATCTATCCACAGGACCACCCACTTTGATTTCCATTCGCTTCACGATACCATTCTCAAGCTCGATAATCTCGGCCACGAAGTTCCGACCCTCTATAAGCATATAGAGGATCTCACCCACACGAGCGTTATGGATGCGGATGTCTGCGACCCCGAGCTTTATAAACTGCTCACTTCTCCCGAGCCTCTCGGCGTCACCGCTGAGGAGATCGGCTGCCACACCGGCACCCTCGGGCTTCCGGAGCTCGGCACCCCGTTCGTTTTGGAAATGCTCAAGGACGCTCAGCCGAAAAACTTCTCGGATATGCTCCAGATCTCGGGCCTTTCACACGGCACCGATGTATGGGTCGGCAACGCGAAAGATCTTATCGAGAAAGGTATATGCACCATTTCAAACGTTATCGGGACCCGTGACAATATTATGGTATATCTTATCCATAAGGGGCTGCCGAACAAAATGGCGTTTGATATTATGGAGATCGTCAGAAAGGGCAACGCCACAAAGCTTCTCACCGAGGATCATATCAAAGAGATGAAGGCTCACGATGTGCCTCAATGGTATATAGATTCCTGCTTCAAGATAAAATATATGTTCCCGAAGGCTCACGCCGCCGCCTATGTTATAGCGGCAATACGCCTCGCGTGGTATAAGATAAATTATCCCGTTGAATTTTATGCCACATATTTTACCGTCAGAGGCAAAGATCTTGAGGTCGATACCATTCTCAGCGGCAGGGGAGCGGTCAAGCAGAGAATGAACGAGCTGAATTCAAAGATCCTCTCAAAAGAGGCATCCGATAAAGAGAGCGATACTTACGGAGCGCTCCAGATGGTAAACGAAATGATGGCGCGCGGCTTTGATTTCCTCCCGATAGATATTTATAAATCGACCGCCACCAATTATATCGTTGAAGACGGCAAGATCCGCCTCCCGTTTTCGGCTCTCGCAGGCTGCGGCGAAAATGCCGCCAAAGCGCTTGAGGATGCGAAATATAAAAAAGACGAGAATGATGAAATAATCAGAGATGAAAACGGCAACGGCATCATGGATGAGTTTATCTCGATAGAGGATGCCCAGGTCCGCTCGCACGCGTCACAGACCGTCATTGATTCTCTCAAAGCCATCGGAGCTTTTTCATCCCTGCCCGAAACCACGCAGATAACCTTCTTCTGATAACAAATCAAATCATCAATAAAAATCCGCCGGGTCCTGTTCAAGACCCGGCGGTAAACTTTTTAAGGCGGAAAAGCCGCTGATTTATTTAGTCAAAACCTCGCCCGTGATGGTGTTGATAACGGCTCTGTAAACCGCGACCATCGAGGAGGATATGAATTTATCGAGATGCATCGAGCCGAAAAACCAGCGCCTGTAGGTGCAGGCGGATGAAAGCTCGTCAAGATAGGTGTTCAGACCGTTTACGGCGACCCTTTCCTCATCCTTGAGAGAGAGGAAGGTCTTTACCTTGACGGGCGGCTCGTGAGTGATGATATAATCTATCTTGCAGTCAAGTTCTTCGAGGCGTTTTGCGCCTTCCACCATTTCATCGCGGCTCGGGAATTCATCCTTTGACCAGGCGTTTGCCTCAAATCTGATATCTATATCGGGGCTTTCGCCGCCGCCCATGGTGAAATAGGTGATATTGTCGATCTTATATATCTGCCCTCTCATCAGGTGATAGATATTATTCGCCACCTTGTGCACCTTGCCGCCCTGCCAGGTGGTCTCGGGCAGGGAATTGATTATCTCAAAATTCTCGTGGGTGCCGTCAACGAAACAAATATCGTATTTTTTGGAAGCGAGCTTTTTAAGATTCTTTTGCTCCTGCCTGCTGTTATCCCAGATAAAGCCGAAATCTCCGCAGACTATCAGCACATCGCCCTTCTTAAGCTGTTTGAGGGCGGGGTCGTTGAATCGGCTGATATCGCCGTGCATATCTCCGGTAACATATACCATAATTCTGTATTTCCTCCGTAGGTTTATCCGATTATCGCGCCGAGCAGACCGTAAGAGATGACCGACATTATCAGATCTGCGATGAGAACTCCCAGAGCGATTATGGGAAGCGATTTTTTGAAGCGGATATCGAGCAGAGCGGCGAGCAGGGCGCCCGTCCATCCGCCGGTGCCGGGCAGGGGAACGGCAACAAACAGCAGAAGCCCCCACTGCTTGTATCTGAGCACCTTTTCTTTCTTTTTCATCGTGCCCGCTTCGATTTTATCCACCAGCCTGCCGAGCTTTTCGCTCCGCCTGAGCAGCCTGAATATCTTTCTGATAAAGAGCAAAATAAACGGGATCGGCAGGATATTGCCCGCGTAGCAGATTATGAAGGCCTTAAAAAGCCCCACGCCGAGCAGCTTCGCCGCCAGCATTCCGCCCCTGAGCTCGAGTATCGGCAGCAGCGAGATAAAGAATATGATCAGCTCAGCCGGAATTTTATCCTGAAAGGTCCCGACCAGATAATTTGTAATCGAATCGATCAATTTAACTCACCGCCTTTCCGAAAGGGTCATCCGTGATCTATTCAAAAGCGTTTTTTATATAATTTACGGATCTGCATTTATAATCATCGTCAAGATAGACCTCGCTGACATCGAATCTTATCGGATTATTCAGCTTGGAATATGAAATGAAGCTGTTTGCCGCGAGCCGCACACGCTCCTGCTTCGCCTCATCCACCGCTTCCATAGGGCGGTTTTGGGTGAGCTCATTCCTCGTTTTTACCTCAACGAAGCAGAGAACTCCGTCCTTCATCGCCACCGCGTCAAGCTCGCCGAAGCGGCAGACATAGTTGGATGAGATTATTTTATATCCTCTGTCGCGGAGATACCTTACCGTGTAGATCTCGCCCCACACGCCTGCTTTATTTTTTATCATAATTATTTTTCACTCAGATTTTTGAGAAATGAAAGGCGGTGATATTCCGATACGCCGTATTTTTTTATCATCTCATAGTGGAGCGCGGTGCCGTAGCCCTTATGCTTTGAAAACTGATATTCGGGCAGCTTTTTGTCAAGCTCATACATAAATCTGTCACGGCTTACCTTCGCTATTATCGAAGCCGCCGCCACGGAGGGGCTTTTGGCGTCGCCCTTGATTATCGTTTCGCCCGGTATTCCGAGAGGGGGCATCCTGTTGCCGTCAACAAGAGCGTAATCGGCGGGGATCTTGAGCCCTTCGACCGCTCTTTTCATCGCGAGGAAGGTTGCCTGTAAAATGTTTATCTCGTCTATTTCGCGCTCGCTTGCCGTGCCTACGGAGCAGGCGAGAGCATTTTCTTTTATAACATCAAAGAGGGCTTCCCTCTTTTTTTCTGTAAGTTTTTTTGAATCGTTGAGCCCTTCGATTTCGAGCCCATCGGGGAGAATTACCGCCGCCGCATAAACGGGGCCCGCGAGCGGACCTCTGCCCGCTTCGTCGATACCGCAGACGGAGAGGTATCCTCTTTCTTTTGCCGAAATTTCAAATGTATGATCCATAATCACTCCGCAAATTCGCTGCTTATTCTTTCGCTCATCAGCTTTTTGAGGTATCTTAGGCTGAAATCGGGGGTACGGCTTCTGTCCACCGCGTGAACATTCGCAAGCTCGCTCGTATAATCCGAGAGCATATAAAGGCGGGTGTTTGAGGCGTCGATGCCG
Organism: uncultured Clostridia bacterium; assembly: GCA_947166625.1. Taxonomy (GTDB): domain Bacteria; phylum Bacillota; class Clostridia; order Oscillospirales; family Acutalibacteraceae; genus CAG-177. The sequence goes on along the minus strand of CAMVEX010000010.1, from coordinate 43,549 downwards.
TAATGGGTGACTACGCCCTTCATTTTGGGGTTTTCGAGAGTGACGGCGCCCGTTTCGGTGTTTCTCACAAGCTCAAAGCTCAGCAGACCTCCGAGCAGAAGCTCGCCGTTTGTCTGAGTTGAAACAAAGTTGCCCAGCGAATAGGCGACGAGGGTCCTGCTCCCGTCGGTATTATCTATATATTCCATTTCCTGAAGCTCGTGGGGGTTTGTGCCTATCACCACATCGGCTCCCCACTCGCCGAGTTTTTTTGCCATAGCCCTTTGCTCCGGAGTCACATCCGCTCCGTATTCCTTGCCCCAGTGGGCGCAGACCACCACGAAATCCGCCTGCCGTTTCGCCGAGGCGACTGCGTCATAAATCAGCGATTCATCGCTCGAAACGCAGAGGTAGGCGGGCGAATCCTCCGGCAGTGATTTTTGCGGGATGGGGTCTGTGAACGCGACGAAAGCGACCTTGATACCTTTAATGTTGCGAATGATCGGAGCGGAGGCATATTCTTTATCTGCCACGGCGCCTATTACCCCGAGCCTTTCGGTGTTTTTGAGGCAGTCTATGGTATTCAGAAGCCCCTGCTCGCCGTAATCCAGCGCGTGGTTTGTGGCTATATTTATTATGTTGAAACCGAGTTTTTTGAGCTCGTCCGCGATCTTGGCGGGGGAATTATAGAGCGGATAGGTGCCGGAGACGGGATGCTCGGAGGATATGACGCTCTCCTGGGTGATAACGGCGGCGTCTGCCCGGCTGAGCTCATCCGCTATATTCTCATAGACAGGGTCAAAATTATAGTTGCCTGGCGCGTTGCCGGCGGCAGCCTGCTCTATTATCTTATCGCTTATCATATTGTTGCCCGCAGCCATTATGACGGCGCGCTCAAAAATGCCGTCATCATTCTTTTTGCGGTTGCTGCTCGTGTCTCTCGTGAAAAAGATAACTCCGAGACAGATTATATCGAGAAAAAGAACTGCTGCGAGAAAAACCGCGAGCGCTCTGCGCATCGGTGTCGCCTCCTTCATCGGGATTCGGGATAAACCTGTTTTAATCGAGTGTGATCTTGCCGAGCCTGCCGTCTCTGTATTCGTCGAGAAGCATCACGGCGCATCTTTCGGTGTCATATTCGCCGCCGCGCAGAAGCATTCCGCGCTTTGAGGCGATGAGCTCAAGCAGTTCATAGGGCTCAAGCTCCTCAAAATTTTCTATGCCGTATCGTTTTGCGAGATTGTCGGGGTACCTCGTCTGCATGACCTTGAGCAGACGCACGGCTATCTCCTGAATATCGAGGATTTCATCCTTGACGGAGCCTATAAAAGAGAGCTTGAAGCCGACCTCGGGATCTTCAAATTTCGGCCAGAGCACTCCGGGAGTGTCAAGCAGCTCGATCCCCTGACCTATGGAAAACCATTGATTTCCCCTTGTAACGCCCGGCTTGTCGGCGACCTTTGCCCTGTTTTTGCCCGCCATGCGGTTGATAAACGAGGATTTGCCGGTGTTAGGTATGCCGACCACCATCACTCTGAGGGTCTTGCCGCCCATCCCTCTGTCGATGTTTGCCTGAATTTTATCTTTCAGCACCTCTCGCACGGCGCTCTGAAATTTTTGCAGACCTTTTCCGCTGCGGCAATCCACGGGCAGTGCGGTGACTCCCTTTGAAGCGAAGAGGCGGATCCTCTCGGCGGTCGCGTTATCGTCTGCGAGATCGCATTTATTGAGCAGTATTATCCTCGGCTTTCCGCCGACTATTTCGTCGATTTCGGGGTTGCGGCTGCTCTCGGGCAGGCGCGCGTCAACTATTTCGCATACGGCGTCCACCAGAGGGAGCGACTCCTTTATAAGGCGCCGCGTTTTTGCCATGTGGCCGGGGAACCACTGCACGATCATTTTATCATTCATTTTAATATCTTTCCAGCTTGAATTTGCCGAGCGGGGCGATCCTGAAAAGCGCCTTGCCCATTATGTAATCCTCCCTGATAAAGCCGACCCTGTAATCGCGGCTGTCGGTGGAGGCGTTTCTGTTATCTCCCATTACGAAAACGTAGCCTTCCGGCACGGTGACCGGGCCCGAGAAGGATTCATCATCATAAGTCGGCTCGTTGACATAAGGCTCATCGAGAGCTTTGCCGTCCACATAGACGATGCCCTTTGTGAAATCTATATCCACGGTCTGCCCCTCGGTGGCGATAACTCTTTTGACAAGCGTGGATTCGATGTAACTGTATGCGGAGGGCTGGCAGGTGACGACTATATCGCCGTATTCCGGCTTGGTGATGAATGCGGAAAGGATGATCCTGTCGCGGTCGTGAAGGGTGGGATACATTGAGCTTCCGTCAACTCCCACGGTGCGGAAAAAGAAGATGAAGGCTATCGCCACTATGATGGCTGCGGAGGCGAATATCGAGACAAGATCGAATAATCCCGAAAGAGCCGAAGTTTTTTCTTTCGGCTTTAATGAAACGGGCTCTTCGCTCTCTGCGAGGATCCTTCGGGCGTTTTCCGTTTCTTCTTCCACTTCGCTTACGGCGACCGAAGTGTTTTCGGCTTCGGCGTTGAATTCGTCGCGGTTATATTCATCCATCATTCTGCCTCCTTATCTGCTCTGCTTAAAAAGCCCGTATCTTCAAAAAATCTGAAAAACACTCTGCCGAGCACATATCTCTCATCTATCAGACCTATCTGAGACGAACGGCTGTCAAGCGAATCGTTTCTGTTATCGCCCATGGCGAAAATCTTGCCCTCCGGCACCGTGAGCGGGAATTCGACGTCATAATATTTATGGGTCGGCTCCGCGATATAAGGCTCGCTGAGCATCTCGCCGTTGCGATAGACAATCCCGTTTTCAAAATCAATGAATATCGTATCGCCGGGGAGCCCGATTACCCTCTTTATGATCGGGATATTTCTGTTCCATGGCTGGGTCACGACCACGATATCGCCGTGCCTGAGATCTGCGGTGATGCCGGTGATGGCGAGCCAGTCTCCGTCATTGAGGGTGGGCACCATTGAGGTCCCGCTGACCCCGACCGCACGGAAGACGAGGCAGAATACGATGAATACGGCTATAATGGCTCCCTTGAGAGAATCCACCGTTTCAAAGATACCGATATGAAATTTTGATGCTTTTTCGGGGAAAAGCACATAATAGACATCTATCTGCCGCTTCACCGTTTCACCACCTTTGACCGCGTAAACAAGAAAGGTGCAACAATCAAAATTGCTACACCCCTCAAATGATTTGTTATCTGATCTGTTCCTTGACCTTTGCTGCCTTGCCGACTCTGTCACGAAGATAATAGAGCTTGCTTCTGCGAACGCGGCCGTGTCTGACGACCTGAACGCCTGCAACATTGGGGGAATGAATCGGGAATACTCTTTCAACGCCTACGCCGTAAGATACGCGGCGGACGGTGAAGGTTTCGGAAATTCCGGAACCCTTACGAGCGATAACTGTTCCCTCGAAAATCTGGATTCTTGATTTTTCGCCCTCGCGGACTCTGACCGATACCTTAACGGTGTCGCCGATTTCGATTACCGGTACTTCTTCTTTGAGTGAATCCTGCGCGATGAGTTTGAGTGCATCCATTTGAATAACCTCCGTTTTTTTCAGATGTTCGTAGCTCAAGCGCCAGAGGACCACCCGTTTTAATTTTCAAATTAAATCCCGTCTTCGCAGTATCCGGCGGACCGGACGCCCTAATGACGGACGAAATGCTGTATAAATATATCACAGTATTTTATAAAATGCAAGTATTTTTTTAAGTTATTCAAAAATTATTTTATTATCCATATATATTTCTTTTCTGAGTATGGAGATTTTTTCGGCTTCGGCGCCGAATTCTCCGCAGAGAGCGTCGATGAGCAGCCCCGCATTCAGATTTTTTTGAGTCCCCGTCGCGAGGACGGTATCTATCCTGACCGCCGCGCCGTCGTTTACGGCTGAGAATGAATCGACGAATTCGCAGAGATTGACCGTGTTTATGCCTCGCTTTGAGCGCTTTTGCGCATTGAGTATTCCGGAATCAATCACGCTCTGCGCTCCCGCCGCAAAGCCCTCCGCCTCGCCATCGTTTTCAAATCCGATCTCGATGAGATAGCGCGCGTGGGTGATGAGATGGACCTTATTTACCGCTTCGGTCACATCGACGATCTCAAGCCCTTCGGGCAGGACGGAATTGAGGCGGCTCTTTATCTCTTCAAACGGGATCTCTTTCTCGAGCCTTATATCTATCGGCTCTCTCTCCCCGCCCTGACCGAGCGGCAGGGGAAGCAGGAAGGTGATATAGGGGTGGGGATTGAATCCCTCGGTGTACCAGAGAGGGATCCCGGCGCGCCTGACGGCTCTGGTGAAGCATCTGTTCATATCGAGATGAGAGGTGTAGATGACAAGCCCCGATTTTTTATACCACAGTCTTACGGAATTCATTGCATACACCTCCGTTCAGCCTTGCCGCCCCGCAGTTTGAGCATTTTTCGCGGCAGCTCGGCGTAGTTTCGCCTCTGTGAGCCTTATGATATTCGTTTATGAGGAATTTTTTGGTGACCCCGTAATCCATGTGATCCCACGGAAGCACCTCGTCAACGCTTCTCACCCTTGCGGTGTAAAAGAACGGGTCAATGCCGCATTCTTCAAAGCTCTGCATCCATTTTTCGCGGTCGAGATGCTCCTCCCAACTGTCAAAATGGCAGCCTTTGCGCCACGCGGTTTCGATAACTTTGCCGAGCCGTCTGTCGCCCCTGGCGAACACTCCCTCAAGGAAGCTCGTCCACGGCACATGGCGCGAGAGCTGGACTTTTCTTGTCCTGATGCATGAGAGCAGATAATCCTGCTTTTCGATAAGCACATCGGGCTTATCCTGCGCCTCCCACTGAAACGGGGTGAACGGCTTCGGAACGAGCGAGGCGAGAGAGATATTCACGTTCACGCTCTTGCCCTTCGGCTTGTTTTCGCAGTGATAAAATTCATCAACGACCGCCTGCGCGAGGTCGGCTATGCCCTTGATATCCTCATTTGTTTCGGTCGGCAGGCCTATCATAAAATAGAGCTTGACGGCAGTCCATCCGCCGGCGAATGCCTGAGCCGCGGTCGAGAGTATATCCTTCTCATAAATATTTTTGTTTATCACATCGCGAAGGCGCTGAGTGCCCGCCTCGGGAGCGAAGGTAAGGCCGCTGCGGCGGACGGTATTCAGCTTTTCCATAAGCTCTTTGGGGAAATTATCTATGCGCAGGGAGGGGAGGGCGACATTTATGCTGTTTTCATCCGCCCAGGGGAGCATATTCGTGAGCAGCTCCTCAAGCCCCTTATAGTCGCTCGTGCTCAGCGAGCAGAGCGAGATCTCGTCATATCCGCTGCTCTCGCAAATCGCGCGGCACTGCCTCTCGACCTCTGCGGGCGATTTTTCTCTGAGCGGGCGCGAAAGAAAACCCGCCTGGCAGAATCTGCATCCTCTGATACATCCTCTGAATATCTCGACGGTCGTCCTGTCAAACACCGTTTCGAGAAACGGCACCACGAATTTTTCGGGGGCGAACATTTTATCGAGGTCGGCAACATTCCGCTTGATCACCTTTTCGGGCGCTCCGCAGGTGGGGGTGACGGATCTTACGGTGCAGTCATCATTATATTCCACCTCATAGAGAGAGGGGACATAAACGCCCGGGATCTGAGCGGCGGCGATGAGAAAATCGCGCTTCGACGCGCCCTTCGCCTTGTATTCTTTGAGCAGGTCGATAAGCTCGTTTGTGACCTCCTCGCCGTCACCGGGCAGGGTAATATCAAAGAAATCCGCCATGGGCTCCGAATTGCAAACGCAGGTGCCGCCGGCGATAACTATCGGGGTGAGAGCGGCGCGCTCCCCGCTTCTCACGGGCAGACCCGCGAGATCGAGCATATTGAGCACATTGGTGTAGCTGAGCTCATACTGCATGGTGAATCCGATAATATCAAAATCGCGTATGGGCTCGCCGCTTTCGAGGGCGTAGAGAGGGATATTATGCTCTCTCATTATCGCCTCCATATCGGTGTCGGGCGCAAAGACCCTCTCGCACCTCGCGTCATCCCTCGCATTCACGAGAGAATAGAGTATCTTCATGCCGAGATGCGACATACCTATTTCATAAGTGTCGGGGAAGCAGAAAGCGTATGATATATCCACATCTTCGCGCCGCTTTACTATGCTGTTAAGCTCGCCGCCGACATATCTGCCCGGCTTCTGCACTTTCATGAGATATTTATCAAGAATTTCGGGATACATAAAAAGTCCTCTTTCGGAAAGATTCAGGCGGTTATTATTCCGACCAGTTCAGCGGGCGAAACGGTTTTGACGGATGATTTTTTGAAATCGGGTGCGTTTCTCGTAACGATACAGTCAAATTTGGCGCGCGCCGCCGATTCCGCGAGAATCGCGTCTTCATAATCGGAAATTTCCGAAGTCAATGCGCCGAGACAGTCGGATGCGGTAACATCCGAGATATGAAACAGAGAAAATATTTTAGAGAGAATATCTCTTGTCTTTTCGTCGCTGTGAGTTGTTTTGTGCATGAGATAATATATATCCGCGACTGATTTGGCGCTGATATATCCTTTGATCTCTTCCCTCGCGACCGCTAGCAGCAATCTGTTGGAATCCTCCGAAAACGGTTTTCGGTCTTGAAGAGAATCTATCAGAACACAGGTGTCAAACAAAACCGTCATATTTCGGAAAGCCTCTCTTCTTTGACTTCATTGAGGGAGACATCGCCCGGTATTATGCCTATCAGCGATTCGGCAATCCCCACTTTATCCTGATAGGGGCTTGTGAGCTTGGCGATAACTTTTCCATTTTTGGTCACATAAATATCCTGAGTGGATGCCATAAGCAGATACTTTGCAAGATTCATTTTAAGCTCTGTTGCGGTAATTGACATAATATCATCTCCTTTCACGATTATTATATATAAATCGAACGAAATTGTCAACAGTATCGAACAAAATTTTCGGAGTGTTGGTACCGAAACTCGAATAATTTTCAAAAATGAAAGCTTTTCAGGCAAAATGCGTCGATCCGGGCGGTCATTTTATATTCGCCATAAGCCGATCCTCACGATTTTTATATTGCAATTTTTGCATAATCGGTGTAGAATAATAAGGATAATTAAAATGAGGTAGTGTGCGTATGATCGAGTTTTCACTTCAGAATAAAGACCTCAGCGTGATGCGGGGCGGGCGCTGTGTTTATAAGATTTATACCGGCGCAGAGCTCTTTCGCGTGGGCTACGGCAAAAACAGCTATTCGATGACAAGGGGCAGCTTTACCATCAAAGAAAAAACCTTTGTGGATAAGCCTCTGAGCGTTAAAAAAATCGTCGTCAACGGGAGCGTAGCCGAGCTGACGATGACCGAGGGCAAGGCGATCCTCACCGCTTCGGGCAACAGGATCTACGCCGAGTTTCAGGGGCTCGGCGCATATAACCGGATGATATTCAGCATCCCCGCGACAGCCGATGAGCATATCTACGGCACCGGCGAGACCTTTTCAGAATTTGACCTGCGCGGTCAGAAGGTGAATGTATGGGTGGCCGAGCATCAGAATGCCAAAATGATTTCCAAAAAATATCTCAAGATAAAATTCGGCATTGATATTTCGGATAAAAAGCATAAGTTTTCGGATTATGAAACATATTATGCCCAGCCCACTTTTCTCTCAAGCAAAAAATATTATTTCCATTCGCAGACCTCGGCGAGATGCGAATTCGATTTCCGCAACCCCGATTTCCATACATTGAAGATAGACAGTATCGACAATTTCTGCATCGGCTTCGGAGATACCTTTGAGGATACCGTGAGCGATCTGTCCGAGATCCTCGGCAGGCAGCCGGAGCTTCCGGACTGGGTTTATGACGGCGCCATCCTCGGCATCCAGGGCGGCACCGAAATAATGATGAATAAAGTCAGGACCTGCCTTGACCGCGGCATGAAGGTCGCCGGCGTATGGATCCAGGATTGGGAAGGCAGGAGGATCACCGCCTTCGGCAAACAGCTTATGTGGAACTGGGAGTGGGACAGAGAGCTTTACCCCGGGCTCGACAAAGCGATAGAGGAATTAAAAGAAAAAAATATCCGCGTGATGGGCTACTGCAACCCCTTCCTCGCCATAGAGAAGCCGCTTTATAAAGAGGCGAGCGAAAAGGGCTACTGCGTAAAGGATAAAGAGGGCAAGGATTATTATGTCACGATAACGACCTTCCCCGCCGCCATGGTGGATTTTACAAATCCCGACGCGTGGGAGTGGCTCAAAAACGTTATCAAAAAGAATATGATAGATTTCGGGCTTTCGGGCTGGATGGCGGATTTCGGCGAATATCTGCCGACGGATTGCGTGCTTTACAGCGGCGAGGATCCCGAGCTCGTCCATAACACCTGGCCCGCGAGATGGGCTCAGCTCAACAGAGAGGCGATCGAGGAATCCGGCAGGCTCGGAGATATAATGTTCTTTACGAGAGCGGGTCATTCCGCCACCCCGAGATATTCCACAATGATGTGGAACGGCGACAATCACGTTGATTTTTCGCTCGATAACGGCCTGCCCTCGGTGATCCCCGCGATGCTTTCGCTCACCTGCAGCGGCTACGGCTTGAGCCATTCGGATATCGGCGGATATACCACCTTCGGCAAAATGCGCAGGAGCGAGGAGCTTTATATGCGCTGGTGCGAAATGAACGCCTTTTCGCCCCTTATGAGAAGCCACGAGGGCAACAATCCCGATCTCAACGCGCAGTTTGACGCGAGCGATGAGGTGCTCTCTCATCAGACAAAGATGGCGCAGATACACACCCTTCTCAAGCCCTATATCAAAGATGCCGTCAGGTATAATGCCGAAAAGGGCGTCGGCGTCGTCAGACCGCTTTTCTTCTATTATGATGAAGAGAAAGCCTATGAAGAAAGCTATGAATATTTGCTCGGCAGAGACATCCTTGTGGCGCCGGTGATAAAAAAAGGCGCTTCTCTCAGGCAGGTCTATCTGCCCGGGGATGAATGGATAGAACTCTCAACGGGCAGAGAATTAAAGGGAGGCCTCTATGCGGTCGAGGCGCCCGTGGGCAAGATACCGGTATATTACAGGAAAAACGCAGACGAAAGCCTGCATTCAATAATGAATAAAATCAGGGAGGTTTATTAAAATGAAGTATTTTCTCGATTCTGCAAAAATTGATGAAATCAGAGAGGCGTATGACACCTTCGGAATCGACGGGATCACAACAAATCCCAATCATATTATGAACAGCGGAAAGCCGTTTTACACCGTAATTGCGGAGCTTGCGGATTTCGTTAAAGAGAAGGGCATAGAGGGCTGGGATGTTTTCCCGATTTCGGTCGAGATAAATCCTCATCTCGACAATGCCGATGAAATGGTTGAAATGGCGAGAAAGATCTCTGCGATGTGCAAGAATTTCGTCATCAAGATCCCCTGCACACACGCCGGCATAGCCGCCGCACGCCGCCTTGAGAAGGAAGGCATCCGCACCAATCTCACCCTCGTATTTTCCGCGTCTCAGGCGCTTATCGCCGCGAAGAACGGCTCGCTCTTCGTTTCGCCGTTTATCGGCTGGAAGGAAAACAGCGGAGAGGATTGCGTGGGCTATATCAACGATATAGTTGAAATGTATGCGAATTACGGCTTCCTGGGCGAGACTCAGATAATCTGCGCCGCCGTGAGAAACGGCAAACAGATAGTTGACTGCGCCGTAGCGGGTGCCGATATAGTCACCGCCGGCCTTCAGGTATTCAAAGACAGCTTCTATCATCCGTTTACGGATTACGGCCTTGCAAAATTCCAGACGGCATGGGATAACACGATTACGGAGTGATTTGATATGAAAATAGGATTTATAGGTCTTGGCATCATGGGCGAATCCATGAGCGCCAACATAGTTAAAAAGCATAATGATAAAGTGTTCGTTTCCGACCTCAACAAAGCGCAGGTAGAGAAGCTCGCCTCTCAGGGCGCAGTTCCCTGCGAAAACAATATCGAGGTGGCAAAAAACGCCGATGTCATCATTACGATGGTCCCCAAATCGGAGCACGTAAAGGGAGTTTACACAGAGCTTCTCCCCTATATCGACGAAACAAAGATCTGTATAGATATGAGCACCATCGACCCCTCCGTTTCGCTTGAATGCGCCGCCATGATAAAGGCGAAGGGCGCTCAGTGGGCGGATGCTCCCGTTGTCAAATCAAAGCCCGCCGCCATCGACGGCACCCTCGGAGTGCTTGTAGGCTGCGATGAGGAGCTTTATCCCGTTATCGAGCCAATTCTCAAATATATGGGCTGCAACGTTATCCGTATGGGCGAAAACGGAATGGGCATCACCATGAAAATCTGCCACAACACCCTTGTTGCCGAAATCCAGAACGGCGTGAATGAAACTCTCGGCCTTGCCCGCAAGCTCGGCATTTCCGTTGATGATTTCGCCACCGCCGTCTCATACGGCGGAGCGGGCAACTTCTATCTTGAATCACAAAAAGAAAATCTTAAGAATAATAACTGGACTACCGCCTTTTCTCTCGAAAACGAGCATAAGGATTTAGGCATTGCCCAGCGCCTTGCCGCGCAGGAGGGCCTTGCGATGCCCGGGCTTCAAAACTGCAAAGCGGTGTTTGACAAAGGCATGGAAATGGGTATGGGCAAGGGAGATTTCCGCGCCACCTATAAAATAGTTAACGGAATCGAGGATTGATTTCAATGAGTTTCTTACCCGTATATATCCCCATAGGCGTAGGCACATTCCATCTTGAGAGCGCCCGGGCGGAGTTTGATAAAAGCGCCGCCCTGCTCAAAAGCATTGATGAAAATATCCGCGTTCCCGGTGAAATGCTGCTGAGCATAGACAAACTCAAAGATTATATAGGCGACGCGCACGCGGATCTCGTGATAGTTCAGAATCTCACCTTCGCAAACGCGGCTTATATGAGCGAGATCCTTCATAAATTCGACTGCCCCGTCTTGCTCTGGACTCTGCGCGAGCCCGTGATCGACGGCACCCGTCTGCGCCTCAACTCCCTCACCGGAGCCTTTTCGGCGGCAAATACGCTCAGAGCCTTCAGCAGAAGCTTTGAATATGTGTTCGGCTCACCCGATGAAGAGAGCGTAAAAAATGCGGTGGCGTGCGCGGTAGCCGCGGCAAAGGTCAAAAAAGCCATGAATTCGCTTCATCTGCTCCAGGTAGGGCATACTCCGCAGGGCTTCGGCTTCGGCAGAGCGCTTGATTCCGATATGCTCAGAGTTTTCGGAGTAACGCTTGAGAGCATCGAGGCGAGAGAGCTTATCGACCGCGCGAAATCCTACACCCGCGAAGAGATAGAGCCTTATCTTGAGGATGCGGCAAAGAGGATCAACAGGCTCGATGATATAGAGAGCAAAAATGTTGAGGATTTCGCAAGGCTTTATAAATCATATTCCGATTATGTGAAGGCAAATAATATCGGCGCTCTCGCGAGCCGCTGCTGGCCGGATTTCTTTACGGCTTTCGGCACCCCGGTGTGCTCCGTGCTCGGTATTCTGAATGATCTCGGCGTATCCTGCGCCTGCGAGGCGGATTCATACGGAGCGCTGACCATGTATATCTCATCTTTCCTTACGGGAAAGAGCGCCTTTTTCGGCGACCCCGTTTCTCTTGACGAAAAAGAGAATACCGTCACCTTCTGGCATTGCGGTATGGCTCCCTGCTCGCTCGCAAGAGAGGATACCGGAGCCTGCGCGGGGCTTCACTGCAACCGCAAAATCGGCCCCACTCTCGAATTCGGATGCAGACCCGAGGAAAAGGTCACGATTTTCAGGATCGGCAGAGAGGCGGACGGCAGCTTCAGATTCTTTATCGCGAAGGGCAAAGCCCTCGACAAGCCTCAGCAGTTTTACGGCACCTCGACCGTCATTCAGACGGAAAGCGACGCGCGCAATTTGGTAGAAACCGCGGTCAAAGGGGGCTGGGAACCTCATTTTGCAGTGGCGCAGGGCGATATTTACGATACGGTGAAGGCTCTCGGCAATATGCTCGGCATACCCGTATGTGAATTCTGATGGTTAAAAATATACTTTTTCTTTTGGTCGTATTTCTCACAAACATAATCCAGTGCATTACGGGATTCGCGGGCACGGTGCTCGCCATGCCGTTTTCGGTGATGCTTGTGGGATATGATGTGGCGAAGCCGGTGCTCAATCTGCTCGGGCTCGCCGCCTCGGTATATGTGGTCGCGACCTGTTTCAGACACATAAATAAAAAAGAGCTCGGCAAGATGACGGGCATAATGCTTGTAGGAATGGCGGCGGGGATCTGGCTCAAAAGGTTTTTTACCGGAAATCCCTCGCTTCTCTACAAGACGCTCGGCATCATCGTGATAGCTTTTGCTCTGATGAATGCCGTCAAATTTTTCAGGAATAAGGATGATAAAGAGCTCCCGGAGCCCGTTTCGGTGATCCTACTCATCCTCTCGGGAGTCGTCCACGGGATGTTTGTCTGCGGAGGTCCGCTTCTGGTCACTTACGCGAGCGGCAAAATGCGCGATAAAGACGAATTCAGAGGCACTCTCAGCGCGGTGTGGATACTTCTCAACGGCATCCTTTTCGCGGCGGATATTTATGAGGGGTATTTTATCCCCTCAACGGTCAGGCTCACGGCAATATCTGTCGTGATACTTGCAGGCGCCCTTGTGATCGGCAGTTTCATAAGCAAAAAAATGAGCAGGAAGGTCTTTCTCATTCTCACTTATATTCTGATGCTGATAAGCGGCGCGTCCCTCTTGATAAAATGATAAAGGAGAGATTGGTTTGGCAGAAACAACAGCAACTCACGGCATAAAATTCAAAGATAAGGTGGGTTATGCTCTCGGCGACACCGCGGGTCTGCTCACATTTTCGCTCATCGGCGCTTTCCAAAATAAATTCTATACCGATTCGCTCGGGATAAGACCCGGCTATATCGTCGTGCTGATTCTCGTGGCGAGGATCTGGGATGCGATCAACGATCCGCTCTGGGGCGCGTTTATCCAGTCGAGAAAGCCGAATCCGAAGGGTCAGTTCAGACCGTGGATCATCGGTTTTTCGATCCCTCTCGCGATCTCTGCGGCGCTTATGTTCCTTAAAATTCCCGGCCTGAGCGAAATACAGTATCTTATTTACGCCTATATCACCTATATTATGTACGGTATGATGTACACGGCGGTAAATATCCCTTACGGCTCACTTGCCTCGGTCGTTACCGATGATGAGCTTGAGCGCTCGTCGCTCTCGATGTGGCGCTCGATCGGCGCGGGCGTCGGCGGTCTGCCCGGCACGATAATTCTCCCGATGATAGTTTATACCGTTACCGGCAAATACAAAAACGGCACCGATATCAAAGCGCTTGATGAAAAGAAACTTTTCTGGTGTGTGCTGATCCTTTCGGTCCTCTCCGTGGCTGTCTATTTTATCCATTACAAGCTTACAAAAGAGAGGATCGCTCCGCAGAAGCATAAGAAGGATAAGAATTACAGCGCGGTGGCTACGGTCAAAGAGCTCTTCGGCAACAGGGCGTTCGTCACCCTCTCGCTTGCCTCGATGCTTCTTATCGCATTCCAGTTCTATTATCAGTCAACCTATACATACCTCTTTACCGATTATTACCGGAAACCGGGTCTTTACGCATTTGTAACGATCTGCACCTACGGCCCGATGGCGATATTCATCCCGATAATGAATAAACTTATAAGGAAATTCGGCAAGAAAGAGCTCTGCGCCGCAGGTATGGCTTTCGCGGCGGTCGTGAATATCGCGCTCTTTGCCGTCAGAGGCACCGCTCTCGCTTCGTATCCGACCGTTTTCCTTGCTTTCACTTTCTTCTCGGGTCTCGGTCAGACCTTCCTTGTGCTTGAAGTCTGGGCGCTTGTTATGGATACCATAGATTATCACGAGGTCAAGACGGGCAAAAGGGAAGAGGGAATGGCTTACGCCGTATTCTCATTCACCCGCAAGCTCGGACAGACTCTTGCCGGCGTAGGTCTCAACGCCCTGCTCGCCTATATCAAATATGACGGCGAGCTTTCAAAGAAGGGCATCCCTCTGCCCGATGAAGTGCTCTCAAAGCTCTATGATATATCCACGCTCGTTCCCGCGATCATGCTCGCGCTTATGGCGGTCATCCTTTTTGTCGGATACGATCTTTCAAAGAAGAAGCTCGTTACGGTCCACGAAGAGCTTGCGGCTCAGAGAGCGGCAGACGAATCGGCGGCGGAATAAATCACCGCAAAACCGAATAATAAAAATCACCCGCAAGGCACTCGGTCCTTGCGGGTTTTCGTGTATATTTTATTGTTTATTCCTCAAATACCGACGACGGCTCAACATAGGGCTGGGCAGAGGGCTCTGTGTACTGAGTAACGGGGTCTGTATATACGGGCGCCTGTGTGTTTTCGGTATTGTCTCTTGAAAAAGCCGAGGACAGTCTGTCGCGCAGGCTTGAGGTGGAGTTGTAATAATCCGTGCTCTCCGGAGCCTTGGTCCATTGATACCATCTGCTGCGCGTTGTCTGCGTCTGCTGGCTCTGCTGATAGGAATAATAGTAGTTTCGGGAGCTGGAGTAATAAGAGGTCGTTCCGCTGTCGCCGTCTGCCATATCTACGGGAGAGATGTGGTTGGTGCCGATCTCTATATTTGTGTTGCCGTAGAGAGCGAGCTGAATTTCGCGCGCCGCGAGGGTGTAGTCAACTATCCATACAAACACCTTTCCGCTGTAAGCCTGGAAGCTGTTGACCGCCAGGCGGGCGTCCTCATTCGGAAGCACATCGCCGGTTATCTCATAATTCTGCCAGCCGCCGCTGAGCGCCTGAGTGCCGAGAGAGAGGATCTCACCGGTCTTGTAGTTTGTGGTCACATAGGGGAGGAAATCCTCGATAAGGCCGTTGATATCGCTGACCGACGAAGCCTTGACCTTCTTTATCGCCGCCGAGATCACATTTCTCTGCCTGCGGGTGCGCTCGATATCGCTGTCAAGCTTTCTTATCCTCGCGTATATGAGGGCTCTTTCGCCGTTGAGGTGAACGCTCTCGCCCGCGGTGAAATCGTTGAGGTGAGTGGTGCGGTTCATAAATTCGGCTTCTTTTTCCGTTATGGGAACATCTATGCCGCCGAGCTTATTTATAGCCTTTGCGAATGAATTGAAATTTATCGAAACATAGTGGTCAAGCTTGATTTTGAGGTTATCGGATAAAACCTGCATCAGCTTTGAGGCTCCGCCCCATGCGTATGCGGCGTTGATTTTATCGTATCTGTCTTCGCCGTCTATATTCATATAGGTGTAGCAGTCGCGCATAACGGAGCTGAGGGTTATCTTTTTGGTCTTGGTGTTGACCGAGGCTATTATCATCGTGTCGGAGCGCAGGAAAGAATCTTCATCCGTCCCGTCCTCGCCGATGAGAAGCACATTGAATACATATTTGCTGTAGAGCTTGTCGCCGCCGTTCAGAGCCCAGTTTTTGGCGTATTCCTTTATGGAAGAAGCGCCGACGTCGGAAATGGTGGCAAATGAGAGATTTTCATCGGGCTCAACGCTCTCGAACGTGGCGTCCGGATTGCCGAAATTGCCGGGATCGAATTTGATCAGACCGAGCAGCTTGCGTATATAAGCGCCGCCCATCGCGGCAACGATGAGAACAAGACAGATGACCACGCTCAAAACCGCCTTGAGGTTTCTCTTGTGATTTCTCATAAAAAATATTTTGATTTTTTCGCAGGAGTAGCCGAGTTTCTCTTTGAAACTGCCCGGTTTACTGCTGCTGGATATATCTTCGTATTTTTCTCTTTTAGACATCGTTTACTCCGCCTGAAAAATTTTTTCGTCTGCTCAGGGCTCTCATTATAGCATAATTGTATTAAAAAGTTAAGAATAAAATGCGAATAAAATCAATGATAATACAGAATAATTGCCTTGATTTTTGTAAAAACATACAAAATCGGGGCTCCCGGGCTCCGTCAACCGGGGATGACGGGAGTCCAGTATTCGTTATTATATATATCGGTGATCATATAAGCCGCGGAGCATTTTTCTGCCTCGACATATACGTTTGAGATCGTGTGGCTGCCGTTATAGATAAGGGTATCTCCGAGGATGTAGCTGTCAAGATACTCGTTATCGTATGAATAGTAGTCGCAGACGAATTCGATCTTATCGCCGTTTTTAAGGGATTCCATACCTTTGGCTATCGTTTCGGTCTCGCCGTCAACATAGTCGGTGCGCGCGCCCGCGATATATCCCTTGGGATTGTCGCTGTCAAATACTATGATGAGATTTGCTCTCTGACCGTTGAGAAGAACGGGCACCCTGCCCGTGATGATATAATAATCACCGTCTTCATACGTGTCTGTGTGATAATAAGGAACGGGCTGACCGTCAATGGCGAGCCAGGTGCCGTCAAAATCGCTCACAAGTGCGCCTTCCTCGGTGAATTTATACACATTGTCAAGGCCCATATCAATATAGCCCTTGCCGTCGTCATAGAAGAGATTGAGCTCAAGCGAATGAATCTGCTTCCACTGGCTGTCGCTGATCGTCATCTGATAGTTATCGCCCACCTTGGTCCAGGCGAATGATGAAGTGTCAAGCTGGTTTGCGGCTATCGTTTCGGAGGCGCTCTCAATATCTATGCTCCTGCCGAGGAATGAGCCCGCGAGACCTGCCAGATCGCCGAGACCGCCGAGGGATGAAGAAGCCGTGTATGAGGATGCACCGCCCAGCAGGCTGCCGAGAATGCTCGTGATATCGCCGCCCGAAACAGGCGACTGGCCGGTGAAGTTGCCCAGAAGCGAGGGCAGGGGAGATGAGGGGGCCGAATCCTGCGCTACCACCTGACCCGCAAGCTCAAGGCTCGCGAATGAGCGAACGCATTCCGTGTATTTGCTGTCGATACCTATCGCTTCGTATGCCTTTACCGCGCTTTCGACGCGCGAGGTCTTTTTATAGGGGAAGTATATCGCGAGGCCGTAGGCGTTGCTTATCGAGGATGAGGTCTTGTTGTATTTGACCGCCCCGAGGATGGCGTCCGCAAGCCCTTTCGCCTCATCGGTCTTCATATTGTATGCGAGGTGGACGAGATCTATCTGATCGGTCTTGCTCGAAACGGCGAATTCGCGGGTATTCGCTCTCGCGTCGGATACCACCTTGTAATTATCGCTCTTTATCAGATCGGCAGTGTCTGCGGCGAATTTGCTGAATTCGGCAGGCACCGTAGCCGCAAGCTCCGCGAGATCGACCACCGAGAGAGTGGTCTTCTGACCGGGGCATTTCTGATTGCAGAATGATACGAAATCATCAACGATTATCTTGCCTATCTCGACCGTCGGCATTGAGGGATTTTTTGAGAGAGCGGTGAGCCAGTTTGTGTAATACCAGCCGACGCCCGGCTCGGTTTCTTCCGAGCCTATCATATAATCCGCATATTCGTTGAGCATAAGGGCGTTCTCGAGGGTGCCCATAAGGCAGGCGTCAAAGCCGATGAAATCGAATTTTGTGCCCGATGCTTTGAGAGCGTCGTTTATGCCTTTGAGAGTGAGTGAGCCCGCGGTCTTGTTTCTCTCATCATAGCCGAAGCCCGAGATAGAGCCGCCGCCGTGATCCCACATAATGAGCATATTGCGGTTTGCGGGGTAGTTTTTCGTGCAGTAATTTATGAATCTCGTGAGAGTTGAGCTCTTGGTCATGGCGTCCGTGCCGTCATTTTTGACAAGGCAGGTCAGGTTGCCGTTTGAGAGCCTGTATATCTGATTTACACTGTTGCTTATCCCGCTTATTTTCCAGGAGGTGCAGCCGCCGGTATATATTATGACCTCAACGTTTTTGCCGATGGTAGCCGCCGCCATTTCTCTGAGATCGTTGCTTGCCATCCCGGCTCTGGATTCAAGGTCGGTGCCGCAGAGATATACCATTACCGTAGCGCGGTCCCTGCTGTCGCCGTAGATGACCGTTCTCTTTGCCCTCGCCCCGTCTGCGACGGATTTATCGAGTTTGCCGGTGTTGGGCTCGGTGACCCAGCCGGATGAAACGGTGCTGTTTGTAAATCCGCTGAACATACTCGAAAACGAAGCGGTGTTTGATGACGGAGCCGCGGGAGTTTCGCTGCCGTTGCCGCCGAACAGGCTGCTCAGACCGAATCCGCCTCCGCCCAGAAGCAAAGCGAGAAGTATGGCGATCAAGCCGCCCTTTCTTCCGCCGGAGCGGGTGGGGCCGCCCGAGCGCTGAGGAGCGCCGCCCGAAGGAGATGATGAGCCGCCTCTGCCCTGATAGCCTTCATTTCTGCCTACCGGACCCGAGCCGAGACCCTCTCCGCGTCTTTCTATCGGTTTGCCCTGACCCGTGATATTTTTTTCACGGCTTCTTGGCTGCTGATCCATTTGCAATGCCTCCTTAGCCAAATTATTATTCCGTATTATTATATTTTTTCCGCGGCAAAGTGTCAATACATTTATCCGAATTGAGGCTGTTGTAAATACGACAGATATGTGATATTATGTTTCAAAAGGAGGCTTTAAATATGAAAATCACTGCCTTGATCCTGTCATTTTTTACATTTGTTTCGTCGCTTCTGTGGGGAGCGGCATATCCCGAATATTCAAAAATTTCCGAAAAAGCCGCCGATATTCCGGGGCTTAAAACGGATTTTGTGCCGCAGGGCTCGACCTATCTCGCGGATGAGGATTCTTTTATCTGCTGCGGATATATGGAAAACGGCGATCCCTCGCGCCTTTATGTTATGAAGGACGGAGCGGAAATGCTTGTGATCCTCAGCAGGCAGGACGGCAGCAAATACGCCGGCCACGCAGGAGGCGTCACGGCGGCGGGTGAATTTATCTATGTAAGCAACGCCGAGAAGCTGTTTGTGCTCAAAAAAGACGATGTCATTTCCGCAAAAGACGGCGACACGGTGTCTTTCGTCGGCTCGGTGCCCGTCCCGTGCAGGGCGTCATTCTGTTCCTGCGACGGCGAAACCGTGTATGTCGGCGAATATCACGCGAAAGATTATGAAACCGATGATTCCCATATCCTCAAAACCCCCGACGGCGGCGAATACTCCGCGCTCGTTTTCGGATATGCGGTAAATCCCGATTCGCAATTCGGTATCAACAGCGAAAAACCGACCGTCGCTTATTCCGTCTGCGACAAGGTGCAGGGCTTCGCGGCAACGGATGACGGCAGAGCGGTTTTATCCGTATCGGGCGGCGTAATGAGTTCAAAACTGAAAATTTATAAAACCGGCGGAGAGCCGGACGGAGAATTTGAAATCGAGGGCGAAAAGATCCCTCTCATTTATCTTGACTCGGGCAGGGCGGAGAAGGAGATAACCATTCCGCGAATGAGCGAAGATCTCGAATTCTGCAAGGGAAAGATCCTCGTTGCCTATGAGGCGGCGGCAAAGAAGTTCGTTTCGGGCATCCTCCCCTTTTCCGAAAAAAGAATGATGCTTGTAACCGTATAAATTTTCAATTTTTTATTGAATTTATTATAAAATCGTGATATAATATTTGCACTATGTGAAACTGTTTTGTGCAATTTAACGCAAAGAGCGCCGGATCCCGGCGTTTTTGCAATTTTAACGGGAGGTAAAATATGGCAAATTGCCCGAAATGCAACGCTCATCTGAAGATGACCGACTGGCGTCAGCATTGCCCTCACTGCGGGGCCAACATAGTCGTTTACGATTTGCAGGAGAGGCTTATGCAGCAGGCAGATGTCGCCGAGGTCCAGCATTATCATTTTCAGAAGAAGATCGACCGCCTCAAGGCGTCGTTTGTCGGGACCAAGCTCGCCGTTGTGCGTATAATAACCTCGTTTGTCCCGATTTTCGCCCTGATCCTGCCGATAGTAAAGGGCGCCCTCAATCCGTCATTCGGCGATTATGAGGGCAACGTTTCCCTGATAACGATTTACAACGGCGTGGATACCATCGGGTCAGACGGATTCCTTACCTCCGATATGATGCTCACGGCAAGCCTCCTTATCCTCGCGCTGTCAATAATAATCTCGCTTATTCATTTCATCCTGCTGATGATGGCGTGCTCAAAGAGAGCGATGCTCAGAGCGGTCATAACCGATTCGCTGATAATTATCACCTCATTCGCTTCTCTTTTCATCTTTATGGCGGATAAATCGTCTGCGGTCTTTACGGGCAAGCCCTCGGCAGGCATTTATCTCTATCTCGCGCTCCAGATCGTGAATGTCGTTATTGACTTTACCGTGCTTCATCAGGGGATACCCGTTCATCACAAGCAGTGTTATGTGGGCGGGATCCCGATCGAGGAATATTTTGAAATGCAAAAGACCATGACTCCCGAAGAGATCAGAGCGGAGCAATATAAAAGACTTCAGGCGAGGCAGGATGCCAAAGAGGCGGAGATAGCAAAAGACGCCGAAAAGAAGCATCACGGCTCCGAGCCCGAAGCGCAGACCGAAGAAAAGGAGGCGGAAAATGATGGCTGATGATAAGATCAGAGATTCCGAGCAGCTCAATATGAATCAGGCGTATATGGACCGCCTGTTTTGCACCACAAAAGAAAGAATCGCCTATGTGGCGTTCAAGGCGTTCGGCACCCTGAGCCTCGGCAAATACGATGTAGGCGCGGATATCTGGCTCTATAAGATTTTCGGCATCGAGCCCAAGGGCCTCGCCAAAGCGACCGCCGCCCTGACAGTTTACGATATGGTAAATGATCCGCTTACGGCGGCGATAATCGATAATATGAGGACGAGATGGGGCAAATTCAAGCCCTTCCAGTATCTCGCAATGCTTCCGAGCATCCTCTCAGGCCTTTACACCTGCTTTTTGCCGCTGATAGCGAGCTATTTCGGAATGAGCACCGGTCAGAAGCTTATCGCCTATATGGTGCTCCAGTATTTCAATGAAACCATCGGCGCGTTTTTCGGCGGAGGCGGATATATAGAGAATGTTTTCACTCCGAATCCGAATGAGCGAACGAGTCTGCTCGTGAGCGCGAATTTCGTGGGGGATCTGATCTCAAAACTGCCCTCGCAGATACTCGGCCTGCTCTATGACCTTATCGGCAACGGCAAAATGAAAGCCTCGCTCACAAAGACCTTCATCGCCTTCAAGACGACGATCTGGATCATCGCCATAGTGCCGACGATACTGTGGTATATAGTCAGCAAAGAGAGAGTTCCTCAGAGCGAGAAACCGCCTCACCCCGTCAAGGGCATACTTTCCGTATTCCGCAACAGACCTCTTTTGATCTACACCCTCACCGGCCTTATCGGAGGCATAGATATAGGCTCCGGCGAAGATCTCTACTACAACGATGTCTTGAATTTCAATATGCTGCCCACGGTCGCCGGCATCCCCGGTATGCCCGTGTCATACGCCTCTTATGCTCTTGCTCCCAAATTCAGACAGCGGTTTTCGACCAAGATGCTGTGGTATTTCTCAAACGGCTCCATATTCATAAGTGAAGGCTTGTTTTTCCTTACCGGTCTTATCGGCGGGGAGAAAAACGGATTCTATCAGAAGAAACTTCCCATGTCGCTCGCCTTCGGTGCAGGAAACCTGCTTGAAATGGTATTCTACGCCACCAAGGGCATAGTCGGGCAGGAGATAAACTACGAAGTGCTTGATTACTGCGAATGGAAAAACGGCTTCCGCGTGGAGGCGACGATCAACCTTATAAACGGATATTTCACCAAGGCGAAGGATGCGATCCTGCGTATAGTAAACGCCCATTTGCTTCAGGACTGGGCACAGTATGAAATAGGCGAAACAGCCATCCAGACCCAGCAAACCAAGTGGCGCCTTTTCCTCATCGCTTTCGGTCCTCACCTTATCTTTGATTTCCTTGCTCTTCTTCCGATGGCTTTTTATAACATCGACAAGGATACCAGAGAGCGTATGTATATTGATCTTGAGAGAGCGAGAGCAAAGCGCGCCATGATGGAAAAAATGGAGGCCGATGAAAAGAACGCTTAATTATCGTTTCAGGGAGGAAATGAAATGAAAAAAATCATATCCCTGCTGCTTGCGGCGGCAATGATCATCGGTATCTGCCTGCCTGCGTTCGCTCAGAGCGCCGCAGATACCCCGGAGCCCGCGCTCTCCCCTGCGGGAGATTACCCCGTGATAATAGTCAGAGGTATGGATTTTACAGGTCTTTACCTCAACTACGGCAAGGAGAATGAGCATACCTGCCTCGGCGACGTCAATATAGGCAAAATCCTCAAGGCGGTCGGCTCTGCGCTTTTTACAAAGCTTTTCAAAAATGACCGCAAGGCCGCCACTCATATTCTCATTGAGGCGCTCATGCCAATATTTGAAGGCTATGCCTGCAATGAAGACGGCTCGTCAAAATATGAAGTCGGCACCGAAAAGCTCCCCGGAGCGATAGGTCAGTATCCCGAATTTTTTGAGAGAGAGACTTATGAATTCGGCATCACCCGCACCGCCGCCGAAACCTTCGGAGCGGATAAGGTCTATTATTTCAATTACGATTGGCGTATGAATCCGCTCGATATAGCGGATGAGATAAACGAGACCGTTGAGCGCGCCCTGGCGGAGCATAACTGCGACAAGGTGAATATAGTCAATTGCAGTATGGGCGGCGTGATGACGGTCGGCTATCTGACAAAATACGGATGTGAAAAGGTAAACCGCCTTATTTGCGTTTCGTCCACCTGGTGCGGCACCTATGTCACCTCCGACCTGCTTCAGGGCAAAGTGGTGATAGATGAAACGATCCTTTACAGTTATCTGCTTCATCTGAATGATAATTTTGCCTTCAAGGGGCTCATCAAGGCTCTTAAATTTACGGGAGCCATCAAGCTCGTGACAAAGCTCGCCGGCAAATTTGTCGCCAATAATAAGGATCAGGTCTTTGATGAGATGATGATCCCGATATTCGGCAATATGCTCTCTGTCTGGGCGCTTGTTTTGCCCGATGATTACGATGCCTGCATCAAATATATGTTCGAGAGACCGGGCACCAAGCAGGCGAGAGCGGAATTCATCGCAAAAGCCGATGAATTGCAGGAAATGATGAGAAACAGAGACGCGATGATCAAAAACGCCGTTGCCGAAGGGCTCGAGATCGAAGTGGTCACAAGCTATAATTCAGCCGTAGCCCCCGTGTATGAGCGCTCTTATGTAAACGGCGACGCGGCGCTTGAAACCCCTCTTATGAGCGGATATGCCACCATCGCTCCTCTGGGCAAGACACTTGAGAATGCAGATACTTCCTCGCCCTATGTCTCGCCCGATAAGGTCTGCGATTCCTCGAGCGCGCTCTATCCCGACAACACGTGGATAATAAAAGACGCGCCCCATGTTTCGGGCTCTTACGGCACCGATTCGGCTGAATTCTATATGTGGCTGCTCAGCGCCGATAAGCCCGACGTCAATTCAAACGCCGATTATCCCGCCTTTATGGTGAGCGACAGCTCTCAGACGCTGAAACGCTGGAATTAAATAAGCGCAAGCACCCTTCCGCTCGGAAGGGTGCTTTGAAATTACCGGATTATCTGCTGCGGCGGTTTAACCGAGAGCCTTTTCGTATTCCGGCTCTCTGAATCCTGCAAGGACTGTTTCGCCGGCGATCAGCAGGGGGCGCTTAACGAGCATTCCGTCGCTCGCGAGCAGAGAGATCTGCTCATCCTCGCTCATTTTGTCGATTTTATCTTTCAGACCGAGCGCTCTGTATTGCATGCCCGATGTGTTAAAAAAGCGTTTTACGGGCAGCCCGCTGAGCTTTATCCATTTTTTCAGCTCGTCGGCGGAGATTTTGCCGTTTTCGGGTATATTTTTTATATCAAATCTCAGAAATGCTTATTTGCGCTTTTTTCTGCGCATAATCAAATAAATAATCAGCACGACTGCCGCAATGAGCGCCGTTATGATCGCCGCCAGCAATACCGGATGAGCTGCCAGGTATTTTACTCCAGTTATTATTAAAGACAAAACGCATCCGAAAGCACAGAAATAGAGAATACTGAACAATGTTGTTTCAGAAAACTTTTTATTCGGCTTTTCTTTTTTATTCATTTTTCGCTCCTAAGCTATATTTTTGTGATAACCTGCTTCGCGACCCCGATTATTTGCCGCGGCGGTTTAACCGAGGGCCTTTTCGTATTCCGGCTCTCTGAATCCTGCAAGGACTGTTTCGCCGGCGATCAGCAGGGGGCGCTTAACGAGCATTCCGTCGCTCGCGAGCAGAGAGATCTGCTCATCCTCGCTCATTTTGTCGATTTTATCTTTCAGACCGAGCGCTCTGTATTGCATGCCCGATGTGTTAAAAAAGCGTTTTACGGGCAGTCCGCTGAGCTTTATCCATTTTTTCAGCTCATCGGCGGAGGGATTGTCTGCCTTTATATCTCTCAATTCATATTTCGCTCCGTGATCGTCAAGATATTTCTTTGCTTTTTGGCAGGTGGAGCATTTGGGGTAGCATACAAATAACATATCCGCGCCTCCTCAGATATTCGGGGTGACGCTGAATCTGATTATTCTCTCGTCATCATTAAAGAATTTCACTATCTCTTCCATAGGCAGATTTGAGGGAGCTTTGATGACAACTTCATAATGAAATTTTCCGTCGGTGCTGTCACCGTCATTGTCTATGGAGATCTCTTCAAGCTGGGCGTTCCAGGTCTTTTCTACTGCTGCGAGAAATTCAGCACGGAATTTCCCATCCTCTTTTACATGAAAATCAAGCTTATTGTCGCTCCAGGTCTCAACGCCGAATTTATATTTATGCATTACGAACTGGATCACTACTATCACAACCATGGCAAAAAGACCGATGCCGTACATTCCCGCACCTATCGCGAGGCCTATGCCCGCCGTAGCCCAAATACCCGCCGCGGTCGTCAAACCTTTTACGCTCGCGCCGTGTTTAAAAATAACGCCTGCGCCGAGGAACGAAATACCGCTGACCACCTGCGCCGCTATACGGGCCGGGTCGGCTCCTCTTGTCCCGTTGAAAACATCGCCCG
The DNA here is from genome assembly GCA_947166625.1 of uncultured Clostridia bacterium. Taxonomy (GTDB): domain Bacteria; phylum Bacillota; class Clostridia; order Oscillospirales; family Acutalibacteraceae; genus CAG-177. Next base: position 18,568 of record CAMVEX010000010.1, on the reverse strand, counting down.
CCATGGATGTAAGATCCATAAATCCGTATTTTGAAACTATCATCATAAGAGCGGCGGCGCAGCATACGACGATGTGGGTCCTCAGACCCGCGTTTTTAAGCCTGCGGCTTCTCTCAAAGCCTATCGCGGCTCCGCAGATGCAGGCGACGAGTATTCTTATAAAAAAGTCGAGATACTGCCACGGAGATATTTGCTGGGTGAAATACTGCACAAGTGTCATATCGCATTCCTCCTTCACCTGATTTGTATAATAAATTATTATATCATCGTTGTGAGAAAAATGCAAGAATTTTCAACATAAACGGCGGATAATTGTTAAAATTTACAACATTCGGCGCAATATTAGGTCAAAAAGGCAATGGATGAGATCCCCCGGCGTTGTTGAAAAAAACTGCCGGATATGATAAAATATAACAGTTATATACCCCAAAATACATATTCACGGAGATGTGTCTATGAAAAAAATGACCGCTTTGATTTGCATTTTGCTTTCCCTTTCTCTTTGCGCGTGCGGCAGGGTGGAATTTACCGGGGAGCCGATGACCCACAGTGCTGCGGCTTCAACGGAGCCGACAACTGCGGAAAAGCCCGTGGTCGTTGACGGAGCCACTCTCAAAAACAGGCCCGAGATATGGGCGGCGAAATACCCCGATATGGCGGCTGAATTAAACGAATTCTTTATCGTCAGCGGCGAGACTACCTCGTTTTATTATTACAGAACGGGCAGCGACCTCGAAGCGTGGCTCAATTCGGAATTGAATATTGATAAATGGTATTATTACGGCGGCAGAGTGATTTCCAATGACGGTAAATGGGCGCTTCCGCTCCGATATGAGGCGCTTTCGCCCATGGTTACATACGCCGCAGAGCCCTACGAAGGGCAGACGGTCGATGCTCAGCAGAGGGTCCCGTCCTCAGGCACCGTCTATGCTCTCAATTCCGCCACTCCTTTCACTCTCACGGGGCTCCGCCTTGACGGCGGGATTTCGCAGGAGGGCAACGGCAGGCAGCTCGCGCTTAAAGGCATAAGAGACAGTTTTCAGATCGGCGAGCCCATCAGATTCTATATAGACGGCTCAAACGCCAGAGAGGGCGAGGAAAATCTGCTTGCCAACAAGCTGATGATCTATTGCCTGCCTCACAGGGATTCAAAGGATTATCTCATAATGAGCGCCGACAATATTGCTTCGTCGGCAGCGTTCAGCGACAAGTACAAAGAGGCGGCATACGGCGGCTTCAATTTTGAAAATTCCGTAATGAATGACGAATCCGGCAGCTTTCCGACAGGCGCTTACGATATAGTATTCTGCTACGAAAACACCCCCGCTTATTATATAATCATTAACATTACTTGATTCCTAAAGCCCGTTTATCCGCATATTTCCGCGCTTAAGATCCCTGCAAAGCGCGCCGCGAATGAGCCGGGAAAAACGAAGATATTAAAAATGGTTACAAAAAAGTTACAAAAAGTATTGACAAGTGTTACAATTCGTGATATTATATGCCCGTAAATTTCCACAAAAACTATTTACATGAAAGGATATGGTTCCAATGAAAAAGTTTTTAGCAGTTTTACTTGCGCTCGTTATGGCGTTCTCATGCATGGCTCTCGCTTTTGCAGAGGATGAATCATCCACCGAAGCTACCGAAGCTGCAAAGGGTCTCAACCTCACTATCGACAAGACTTCTTTCTTTGATATGACCGCTGCTGACATCATCGACAGCCTCATCGCTGTTTTTGACACTCACGCAGAGTGGTGGGATGCAGTTGAAGATATCATCGTTCGTCTTATCGACTTCATCGACAGCATCGGCCTCGGCGCAGTTGCTCAGGCAGACGTTGCGGGCGCTATCAGCGATCTCGAAGCAAAGCTTGAAAGCCTTCCCATCGTAGGCAAGGTTCTTGAGTATTGCCACAACCTCATCAACACTCTCAAGCAGAAGATCAAGGATCTCTATGCAGGTAACAGAGAGACTGAGGCTGTTGAAGAGACAGACGCTGCTCCCTCAGCAGACACCGGCTCATCCTCAATGGGTATCGCTGCTTTCGCAGCTATCTCCGTTGCTGCTGCCGCTGCTTATGTTTGCACCAAGAAAAAGGCTGCGTAAGTAAAAACTGACAGATTTACAAAATTTCGGCTCGCTTCGGCGGGCCGATTTTTTTGCGCCCGGATCGGGCGGTATAAGTGGCGGTTTCACGCAAAAGATCCGCAGGCTGTCCTGCGGATCTGACGGTAATTATTGAGTTAAGAAAAATTACATATCCTTGAGCTTTGCTATCACATCGTCTATCAGCGCGTTTGTTGGGAGATTACGGATCCCGGCAACGCGGTTTTCGCATTTATTCATCGGTACGAGTATCCTGACCGCGTTTGCCTGACCGACCGCGACCGACATTTCCGGCGTGATTTCGCCGCAGAGCGAATCGGCAATAACTATCCCTATCGGCCCGATTATCACCTGCGCCGAGCGGCAGGCGACCTTGACGGGGTTTTCACCCGTCGCCCCGGAATCGGCTCCCGCCTTGAGCATGGCGAGCGTTGCGGCTGAATTGGTGCCGACGGCGGTGACCTGCGCATCCGATATATTGCTTTTGATCGCTTTTATTATCTGGGCTCCGAGCTGACCGCCCTGCCCGTCGATTACGAGAATTTTCATAGTCCGTCCCCTCAATATACGAGATTTATCGGCTTGCCGTCGGCGTAGGCGCGGATATTTTGTTTGCATATATCCATAAGCCTTATCCTTGTTTCATACCCCGCCCAAGCGATATGCGGAGTGATTGAGCAATTCGGCAGGCGGGTGAGCGGATTATCTTTTTCGGGCGGCTCGCGCCTCATTACATCGAGCCCCGCGGCGGCTATCACGCCGTTTTTCAGCGCCTCGGCGAGCGCTTTTTCATCAATCACCGGGCCGCGCGAAGTGTTTATCAGCATCGCGGTCGGCTTCATTTTTGAAAGGAATTCGGAATTTACCATATCCTGAGTTTCGGGGGTGAGCGGAGTGTGTATCGTGATGAAATCGGAATTTTTGATAAGCGTCTCCCTGTCTGTGAATTCAACGCCCTCAATATCTTTGGGATGATTTGTCTGCGCGAGTATTTTCATACCGAAGGCGATGCCGATCTTTGCGACCGCTGCGCCTATCTTGCCGAAGCCGATAATGCCGAGAGTTTTGCCGTCAAGCTCATATATCGGCGCCACCTGATATGAAAAATCGGGGTTTGATGCCCATTCGCCCGCGTGGACGGATGCGGAGTGGGCCGCCACCTGATTTGTGTAGGCAATGATGTGGGCAAATACATTCTGCGCCACCGCCATGGTGCTGTAAGAGGGGATGTTGCACACGGGGATCCCGCGCTCCCTGCAATATTCCCAATCGACCACATTATAGCCCGTGCTGAGCAGACCGACATATCTGAGATTTTTGATTTTGGAGAGGGTCTCCTTCGTGAGGGGGGTCTTGTTTGTGATCACCGTGTCAAATCCGGCGCAGCGCTCATCTATCAGCTCGGCGGGAGTGCGGTCATAGACCTTGTATTCTCCGTATTCGGCGAGCCAATCCCAACTGAGATCGCCCGGATTTTCGGCATATCCGTCAAGAATTACTGTTTTCATTTGTGTCACCTCGTTATCGGCGTTTTTATGATTATACCACAGAGAAACGGGAATTTCACCTGTTTTTGATAACTTTTATGTGAGGTTTGATCCCGCGGCAAAATATAGGTTGATTATTTTATCGGATTGTATTAAAATATAATAGTATAATTATGTTATATAATGTCGAATTATGCGCTCCGCCGCAAAATAAAGGTGACGGTTTTGAGAAACAGAAAGCTGACTAAAAGATTGCTGCTGTTTACGGGTCTTATTCTGGTGACGGTTTCCTTCGTCCTGCTGGCGCTCGTCTTTCTGCTCAGATATGAGTGGATGTGGACCTGGTGGAAGACCTATCAGCAGTTTCTTAAAAATCTTGAAAATCAAATATTTTCAATAAACAAGACCTGGCTTTTCATCGGAGTTATAATCGGGCTTTACGCGGTCAAGACCGTTATCCCGATTTACACCACCTCCACGGTCTGCTTCATTGCCGGCGCGGTTTTGCCTGCGAAGATCGCCATCCCCGTCAATATTATCGGCACGGGCCTTCAGATGACGATAAAATATTTCTGGGGCAAAAAGTGGGGAGCGGGAGGTTCCTGGAAGCTGATACGCAAGAGCGACCTGCTCAGGCATATAATCCAGTCCGAAAACGGCAATGGAAGCCCCGTTGTGCTTGTGACCATGGGCATGGTGCCCGTTTTGTCATTCAATCTGAAATCCGCGATCTACGGCTCGCTTGATTTCGGCTATTGGCGGTTTATCACCCTGTCGCTGATAGGCGCCCTGCCGAGGCTTCTGTCGTTTACGATAGCCGGCCGCAATCTTTACGATCCGCTCACGCCCGGATTTTTGATACCCATAGTGCTGATCACCTTCTTTACGGGCCTCACCTGCCTGAGCGCAAACGGAGTGTGGGTGGCAACCGAAAAAATCGTGACCGCAATAATGAAAAAAGTACGCAAGAAAAAACTGAAAGGAAGTCCCGAAATGATCGAAAATTCACTTATGAGAGAGAATCTTACCGCAGGCAGATATGATGAAAGATTTGCCGCGATATATAAAAAGAGCGATATCGAAGCGCAGAAGCAGAGATATATCAGAGTTTCAAAGGAATTTGATGAAATTTACGGCGAGGGCAAAAAAATCTCCGTATTCTCAGCCCCCGGCAGAAGCGAGATCGGCGGCAACCACACCGATCATAACCACGGCAAGGTGATCGCCGCGGGCGTTGATCTCGACGCCATCGCAGTCGCTTCGATAACCGATGACAATATCATCAGGATAAAATCCGAAGGCTACAATATGGATACCATCTCTCTGGACGATCTGGGTGTAAAGCAGGTCGAATCCGGACATTCGGCTTCTCTGATAAGAGGTATCTGCGCCGCTTTCAAAGAGAGAGGATATAATATCGGCGGCTTCTGCGCGGCGACCGCCTCGGATGTAAAGAGCGGCTCGGGATTATCCTCATCGGCGGCTTTTGAGGTGCTTGTCTGCACGATGCTCAATCATCTCTATAACAGCGGCAAGATAGACCCCGTTGAGATAGCGAAGATCTCGCAGTATGCCGAGAATAAATATTTCGGCAAGCCCTGCGGACTTATGGATCAGATGGCGTGCTCCGTGGGCAGCTTCATCAAAATAGATTTCAAAGATCCCGAAAATCCCGTGATAAACAAAATCGAGTTTGATCTGGGCTCCTGCGGCCATTCGCTCTGCATAATCGACACCGGAGCGGATCACTCCGACCTTACCGATGATTACGCCGCCGTCAGAGAAGAGATGGAGGCGGTAGCTTCCGTATTCGGCAAAAAGGTCCTCCGGGAGGTTGACAGAGAAGAATTTGAAAATAATCTTGCCAAGGTCAGAGAAAAGACCAATGACAGAGCGATCCTGCGCGCAAAGCATTTCTTTAATGAGAATGAGAGAGTGGATAAGCAGGGAGAGGCTCTCGCGGCGAATGATTTTGAGCAGTTCAAGCGCCTCGTAACGGAGAGTGGCGCATCGTCATTTATGTATAATCAGAATGTATATACAAGCAAATATCCCACAAAGCAGGCTGTTTCTCTCGCTCTCGCGATCTGCGATGACGAATTGAAGGGATGCGGGGCGTGGAGAGTCCACGGAGGCGGCTTCGCAGGCACCGTTCAGGCGTTCGTCCCCGACGATAAGCTTGAATCCTTCAAGAAAAAAATCTGCTCCGTATTCGGCGAAAAGGCGTGCTATGTGCTCAGGATAAGGCCCTTCGGCGGCACTATGATGGTAGGTGACTGAAATGGAATACAGCGAAGTTACCTGCCTGCTCAGAAGCCTCTGCGAGCTTAAAGGCACATCCGGCGATGAAGGCGCCGCTGCCGAAAAAATATGCGAAATGCTCGGCAGATATATGCCCTCAAAAATCGATACCCTCGGCAATGTCACCGGCACAAGGGGAGAGGGATTTTCGATCCTTCTCGACGCCCATACAGATCAGATAGGGCTCGCCGTCACCGCCGTTGATGATGACGGATTTATCAAGGTGGCGAGAGTCGGCGGGGCTGATTGCAGGGTATTGACTGCCGCCGAGGTCATAATTCACGGCAAGAGCGATATTTACGGCGTCATCACTTCCACTCCTCCCCATCTCAAAGCGGATTCGGACAGCGGAAAGGTCAAAAAATTTGACGAAATCACCGTTGATATCGGAATGAAAAAGGAAGAGGCGGAAAAAGTCGTCTCCCCCGGCGACAGGATCACATTCAAAGCCCCGTTTTCACATCTTGCGGGCAACAGGATCGCATCCCCTTCGGTGGATGACAGAGCAGGCGTCGCGGCTGTTCTGAGATGCCTTCAGCTCCTTGAGGGCAAAAAGACCTGCCGCATTGATGTGATGTTTTCCGCCCAGGAGGAGACCGGCGGAAGCGGAGCCGCGGCAGGCGCATTCAATTCACAGGCGGATGAAGCCATAGCCTGCGATGTCAGTTTCGCGGCGGCGCCCGGTCTTTCGGATGATAAATATGTCGCCCTCGGCTCGGGCACGATGGTCGGCTACGCGCCGTCGCTTGATTACGCTATGAGCCGCAGGCTCACCGAGATCGCCGAAAAGAAAGAAATACCCCATACCGCCGAGGTAATGGGCGGCAGCACCGGCACCAACGGCGATGATATACAGGTTTCGGGCAGGGGCATCAAAACCGCCCTGCTCTCGATCCCCATCCGCAATATGCACACCGCCGTCGAGGTGGTTGACGCGGCGGATATAGAGAATACGGCGCGCCTTATGGCGGAATACATCATCGAGAGGAGTGCCGAAAATGCTTGAAACACTTAAAGAATTATGCTCGCTTCCCGGCATTTCCGGCAGGGAGGATAAGGTAAGAGATTACATAATCTCACGCATTGAGGGCTTTTGCGATTATAAAATCGACCCCCTCGGCAACCTCATTGTGTTCAAAAAGGGCAAAAATAGCCCAAAAAACAAAATAATGCTTGATTCTCACATGGATGAGGTCGGCATGATAGTTACGGGAGCGGATTCGGGCGGATTCCTCAAATTCGCGACCGTCGGCGGGGTCGATCCCGAAGTGATCATCGGCAGGACCGTTCTCATCGGCGAAAAAAACATCCCCGGCGTTCTCGGGATAAAGCCGATACATCTTATCGAAAAAAGCGAAGAGCAGGATCTGCCCAAAAAAGACGATATGTATATCGACATCGGCGCGAAAAATAAAGAGGAGGCGCTCTCGCTCGCTCCGCTCGGCGAAGAGATCCATTTTGAGAGCGAATTTATCAGATTCGGCGACGGCTTCATTAAATCCAAAGCCATTGATGACAGAGCGGGATGCGCGATAATGATCGATCTGATCCGCTCCGAGCTTGAATATGATTGTTATTTCAGCTTCAGTGTTCAGGAAGAGATAGGCACGAGAGGCGCCAAGGCGAGCGCATACACCATAGATCCGGATTACGCGATAGTTATCGAAACCACGACCGCCGCCGACATCAGCGGCGTAAAGGGCGAGGCGAGGGTGTGCGTCTGCGGCGAGGGCGGAGCCGTTTCATTTATGGACAGGGCAACCGTCTATGACAGATCGCTTTATCAAAAGGCGCTCGAGGTCGCGAAATCAAATAATATCAAGGCTCAGACCAAAACGAGAGTGGCAGGCGGAAATGATGCCGGCGCGATACACAAGAGCCGCGGCGGAGTCAAGGTGCTGACGGTTTCGGTGCCGACGAGGTATCTCCATTCGCCCTGCTGCGTGTGCAAATATGACGATATAGTTTCAACAAGAGATCTCGTCAGAGAGATGATAAATAATTTGGCTGTATGATAAAACTTGCGGAAAATATAAATGAACTCGATTTTTTGCCGGCAGACCCGTTTGCGGCGGTCATAAGGGCGCTCGCCGAAACATACGGCGCGAATGAGGCTCCGTTTGTAAGGATCGCCGTCCAGCAGGATAAGGCGGCGCTGTGCAGCATTGACGGGAATGTGACGGTATGCGCCCTTGAAGGTGCGGATTTTGAGGAGCTTTCGCTCTATCTCAAAGCCACGGGCTTTTTAAGCGTCAAGGGTGAAAGATCCGTTATCGAGCGGCTCGGATTTCCCAAGGCGGACGGCTCATTTATCGTCGAATTTATCCCGAATGAATATCCCGCGCCGGAGAATTTTACCGCCGAATGCGATATAGGGAGCGCCTATAAGCTCCTGTTTCAGGCGGGCTTCACATCGGATGATTTCGGCGCATTCAAGGCTGATATCTGCGCGAGGCTCAATAAAGCCACGGCAAAATTCGGCGGCATAGTTGAGGACGGCTCCCTTCTCGCGACCTGCTTCAGACTTTTTGAGGGAGATAAAAGCATTCTTCTCGGAGCCGTCGTGACGGATATCAAAGCGCGTGGCAGAGGGCTCGCTTCGGCTCTTGTGCCTTATATGGCAAGCCCCGAAAAGCCTTCGTTTCTCTTTTGCAGGCAAGACAGTCTGCTTCGTTTTTATGAAAACTGCGGATTCAGAAAATGCGGTGAATGGGCATTGGCAAAGGGAGGAGAAACATAATGATATATGTATTGACGGCGCTCACCTTTATATTTGCCGCCGCGTGCGTGCTTCTCAGGCGAAAAAACAAATCCTTCGAGGGCATGATATGTAAATTCATGGCGAGCTTCGGCTTCATCAGCGTAGCGGTTTACGGCAACTTCATAAGGGGCGGAGGAAACATCAGGTATTTCAGCTTCACAGTGTTTGCGCTGATGTTCGGCTTCTGCGGAGATATATTCCTCGGGATCAAAGAAATCGCCCCGACATTCAGAAAGAAGCTCATCCCGATAGGCACGGTGTATTTCCTTATCGGCCATATTTTCTATCTGCTCGCTTTCTCGAGCATAGGCGGTTTTAATTGGAAAACTCTCATCGCTTTCGCGGCGATGATCCCGGTTGCCGCCGTGCTCATAAAGCTGCTCAAAATGAAAATCAACGGCGCTTTTGCCGCCGTCTTATGCGCTTATTACGGGCTCCTTGCCTGGAAAATAGCGATGTGCGCTCTCCTTGTGATGAGAGAGCCCTGCGCCGCGAATATATCGGCGCTTATCGGCTCCTGTCTGTTTATGGTGAGCGACACCTGCATAGGAATTTTGTATTTCACACCCGTCAAAAAGAAAAATGCGCTCGTCACGGCTGAGCTTTCCACATATTATGCGGCTCAGATATTGCTCGCGATGAGCGTGGCATTAAGATAAATCAAGAGAGGTAATCATCATGCGCAGAATCATTGCTGTAATACTCGTAGTTTTATGCCTTGCGGGCTCGCTTTGCGCCTGCGGAAACAAAACTCCGAAAACCGTTGAAACAAAGCCCCGCGAGGCTATCAGGACCGTTTACGGCACCTCGGGCACGGGCAGAAGCTTTTACTGGGATATAGTGAAGGCGGACGGCACCATTGACGGCTATACTGTCTGGACCACCGAAAAGACCCTCGGCGGCGCTCTTGAAAAAATCAAGGTAGCCGAATTCATTGAGAATAAAAAGGGCAAGATAACCGGTATGGAAATCCTCAATTATGAGCTTCCCGAGGATACCGAATGGGCATTCTATGTGAACGGCGAGCTCTGTGAGGACAGCCCGAGAGAATATGAGATCAACAGCAGCGACATCTATTCATTCGCCCAGATAAAAGGCTGATGCAGTCGATTTCGCAGGCTCTTGACAAGCTCCAAAAATCAAAATTCCGGTCCGGATTCCGCCTGAGCAGGGCGGATCTTGCCTATATATCCGAAAAGGGGTATGATACCGTCAGGCGGCACGCCGCCGATTTTGTGAGAATGAAGCTCGCGCCTGCCGACCCGGTAAATGACGGCAGGCAGACCCCGATGCACGGCCACCCCGTTTTCAAGGCCATGCACGCCACCGCCTGCTGCTGCCGCGGATGCCTCAATAAGTGGTATCACATCCCGCTTCACAGAGAGCTCACCCAAATCCAGCAGGAAAAGATAGTGAATCTCCTTATGGCGTGGATAGAGAGGCAGACTCAAATAAAAACGCAGCCGTGACCTTATCGGTACGGCTGCGGTATATCGTATCATCCCCGCCCGGTTACAGGCGTTTATTTTGAAATCACAAGCAGTGAATTGAATTCCTTGCGAATGAGTTTTGCCCGCGGTCTGAACAGGTCTGCGGGATAATTTTTGAGCTCAAAGCCGTTATCGCCTTTGATATATACCGCCGTTGAGCCTCCGCCGTCAAGATTGAGCGCGCGGTCGGCTCCCGCGCTTATCATAAATTTCGCGAGATCGACGAGCGTCGCCCCGTTGGAATATTCGGGGATCCTGCCGTCAACGGCGAGCATTATCACGCTCCCGTCTTTCCTGACGCCCGCGGCGGTGCGCGGATGCCTCACGAATGAAAACGGCTCAAGCGGAGCGAAGTCAAAGATTTTCCCGTCTTTGACTATCATCTGAAGCCCCGACGCCGCCTGGTCAAGCCTGCCGACAATGCCCGGGCTCTCGATCGTATCCGTGATCACGGGAGAGCCGTCTTTAAGTATGCCGACAAAAGGCCTTTCGCTGTCCGGATTTGCCACCACCCTTGAATTTTTGACGCAGAGCCCCGACGGATGAAAATCACCGAACATATCAAAAAAATCGGCGTTCATCGCAGCGGCAACGGGTATATCGTTTTTGACCGCCGCCTCTATCATATCGGGCAATTTGGCTTTAACCTTGCGGCTTTTGTATCCGTCACCGGGCGTGCCGACATAGAGAGAGGCGTATTTTGTGTCAATATCAAGCGTAAACGCTTTGACGGGGCTTCCGTTTTTATCCTCAATATCAAAGCAGGTGTATTTCACCCCGCGGATGATCTCTTTTTCCTGAGATCCCTTCACGGCAAATCCGCTGTCATATTCCCCGATAAGCTTGCTTTCATCGGCAAAATCGGCTGTGAAAGTGAATTCGATGCATTTCGGGCGGCGTGATTTTTTGCGCTTTTTTACATAGAATTTGATTTTTTCGTCTTCGGATATTTCCGATTCTCCGAAGTGAAAAACATGGGTCTTGCGGTCAAACGGCTCCTCGATATTGAATTCATCGGGGTATGCTTTGCCCGCGATAACTATATATGCGCCATAGCCCGCCGAATCGGTGCGGACAACGGCTTTTATAAGATTTTCACTTTTAATACAGTTTACACAGATTATTTTCATTATCTGTTCCTCTTTTGTTTTTTGGCTCGTTCGAGAGCTTTTTTGCGCGCTTTTTCCATCGCTTTGCGGTCTTTTTCGGCGACCTTCATTTTTTCTGCGGTCGCCTTGCCGGGCTCGGTCTGCCCGATGAGCTCCGATACGCTGATGCCGTATATTTCGGAAATGACAAGAAGCTGAAAGACACCGGGAGTGCCCTTCCCGCTCTCCCATTTTGAAATTGATTTATCGGAATAATTTATGCTCTCGGCAAGCTCCGCCTGAGTGAGCCCATTGAGCTTTCGGTATTTGATGAGATTATTTGCAAGCGAGGTATTGAATTCATTCTCTGTCAAGGCTTTCACTCCTCTCTTTTTCTGATTCTACCATAAGTAGAGCCATCCGTCAACACCGATTCTACCCAAAGTAGATATTTTTCTACTTTTCGTGCCTTCACATTTCAGCCTTGAGGCATTAACATATCCGGCGAAAGGAAGTGATGAAATGAGCGGAAAATATAAACTCCCGCGCTACACCTACAATGAAGAAAAGCTCAATATGATAACCCACATAGTCGGAGCCGTTTACGGGCTTGCGGTGCTGATCGTCTGCGTTGCGAGAGCGGGGTGGCACCAAAATATCCGGGGCATTGTTTCGGGAGTTATTTACGGATTGTCCATGATCACCGTATATTGCATCTCAAGTGTTTATCACGGGCTTGACCCCAAAAAGGCCCTCAGAGGCAAAGTCATAATGAGAGTGATAGATCACTGCGATATTTACGCTCTCATCGCCGGCTCTTTCGCGCCCGTGGCGATGACCGGTATCATGCGCATAAATCCGCTTGTGGCGTGGATCTCTTTTGCGGTGGTCTGCGTGACGGCGATCATCGGAACGGTAGTTACCGCGGTGGATATGAAAAAATATAAGATCATCTCATACGGCGCTTATTTTCTCGCGGGCTGGGGAGTAATATTCACAATGCGCTGGATGCTCCGCGCCTATCCGCGAATATTCATAATCCTGCTGATCGCGGGCGGTGTCGTATATACCTCGGGAATGATTTTTTACGGCCTCCAGAGAAAGGGATACAAATATTTTCACGGAGTGTTTCATATCTTTATCCTTCTCGGCTCGATAGTGATGTCTGTCCCGATAATATGGTTCTGTATGTAAAATGATATTTTGTCTGCCGGTATCGCCGAGGGGCGGTGCCGGTCATTTTTTGTGACAGAGGCAGATCGGACTCCGTTTATTCCGATTGCCGTTTTTTAGCTAAATGTTAAAAATAAGTTAATATCGCTTTCAAATTCTGTAAAAATAACTGTTTTATTTTGTTATAATAGATGTTATAATGCATCTGTGAAAATTTGCGTAATTTAATTTGAACGGAGGGTTCAATTTGTCTGAGATCATCAGAGTAAACAATCTGACCAAATCCTACGGCAGCCACACCGTTTTGAAGGATGTATCCTTCGGGCTTCCCGAGGGTCAGATAATCGGTCTGCTCGGCCCCAACGGCAGCGGCAAGACCTCGCTTATCAAAATTTTAACGGGACTTATCAACGATTACAGCGGCGAAGTGCTCGTAGCCGGCAGAAGGCCCGGAGCAAAGACAAAATCGCTGGTCGCCTATCTTCCCGAAAAGACCTATCTCGCGAGCTGGATGACGGCGGATGACGCCGTTAAATACATAGCCGATTTTTATGATGATTTTGATATCAAAAAGGCTATGAATATGCTCGACACCTTCCAGCTTCCCCATAAGCAGAAGGCGAAGACCATGTCAAAGGGTCAGCAGGAAAAGCTTCAGCTCATCCTCGTTATGTGCAGGAATGCCGAGATTTATATCCTCGACGAGCCTATGGGCGGCGTTGACCCGGCGGCGAGAGATTTCATCCTCGATTCGATCATCAAAAACCGCCCCGAGGGCTCAACTCTGATGATGTCAACCCACCTTATCCACGATATAGAAGGTGTGCTTGATTCGATAATAATGATAGGCAGAGGAAAACTGCTTATGCAGGACAGTGTCGCTCATCTTACCCAGAGCGGCAAAACGGTCAACGAAGTATTCAAGGAGGTGTTTGCAGGTGACTGGCAGTTCTGATAAAGTCAAGGGCAAGATGCTCAAACTCCTTAAAAACGATTTCCTCGCGAGCGCGAGGGTCATCCCGCTGTTTTATCTTGTCGAGATATTTGCCATAGGCGTATTTTATTTCGGAAAGATAGCGGATAAGTCAAAATATCTGATCATCGGCGGCGTAGTCAGCTTCCTTGTTTCCGCGCTCCTGATTTTCGTTACTTTCTTCTTTGTAGTCTATGATTATCAGAAATCCCTCTTCGGTCAGCAGGGTTATCTGAGCTTCACCCTTCCCGTAAACAGCAAGCAGCTCCTGGGCTCAAAAATCATCGTTTACGGATTGTGGATGATAGTTTCATTTGCCGATTTTGTGCTTGTCACCGATCTGATGACGAGATATGTTCAGGGCGAATACGGCGAGATGATCGACAACGCCTCAATATTCCTCACGATGTTCGGCAATTTCCCGTCAAAGGCGCAGATAATCACTTACGCTATCTATTTCATCGCCTATTTCTTCGGCACCGTTTTATCATTTACCATAATGGTTTATTTCTCGATAGCGCTGTCGCATATCCGCCAGTTTCAAAAGGCGCACGTGATCTGGTCCATCCTCATTTTTGTGGCCACCTTCATCATCTTCTCGCTGGGCATTTCGCTCTTTGAGAAATATTTCGGGATCTATGTGGTCCTCGCGGCGGATAAATCAATGAAGATAAATTTCGGCGACGTCACCTCAAACGGCACGGCGCTCGAGCTTATCCCCTTTGTGTTTATGCTTATTCAGGATATTGTTTACTTCTTCCTGACGGCTCACATAATGCATAAGAGGATCAACATAAGCTGATATGAAGATCGGAATTCTCGGCGGAAGCTTCAATCCGCCCCACAACGGTCATCTGAATATCGCAAAAAAATGCGCGGCTTATCTCGGGCTCGATAAAGTGCTTATCATCCCGTCAAATATCGCCCCCCATAAATCCTCTGCGGCTTATGCCGATGCGAAAGACAGGCTCAATATGTGCCGCCTCGCTTTTACGGACAGCCTTTTTGAGGTGTCCGATATCGAGCTCAGGAGAGGGGATATAAGCTATACGGTCGAAACTCTGCGCGAGCTCCGTTCTCTCTGCCCGGGCGACGAGCTGTTTTTCATAATCGGCTCCGATATGCTCGAATCCTTTACGCATTGGTATATGTGGGAGGAGATCCTTGAGCTTTGCACGGTTTGCGCCGCGGCGAGAGTAAAGGGATTCAAGCCCGATTTTTCAAAATACACTCCCGCCCAGCGTAAAAAAATCGTATTTGTCGAATATGACCCGCTCGAGCTAAGCTCTACGGAGCTCAGGGCAAGGATCAAAAGCAATTTTGACTGCGAGGGTCTGCTTGACCCCGCCGTGCTCGGCTATATCAAAGAGAATAATCTCTACGATGATGATTTTGATTCCTATCGTGAGATTTTACATAAGATGCTCGATTCAAAGCGGATGTATCACAGCGAATGTGTGAGCGAAGCCGCGGGGGATCTTGCAGGCCGCTTCGGAGCGGATGTTACCAAGGCAAAGCTCGCAGGGCTGCTTCACGATATAACAAAACGCCTGCCGACAGATGAGCAGCTCAAACTCATCGGCGGCGATATGACCGAGCTTGAGCGCGGCAACCACAAAATTCATCATCAGATGTCGGCGCCCGTTTTTCTCAAAGAGAACGGAATAGTCGATGATGAGGAGATACTTTCCGCCATCAGGTGGCATACCACGGGCAAAGCCGATATGACGCTGATGCAAAAGATAGTCTATACCGCGGATTTCATTTCGGCGGACCGTGACTATCCCGATGTTGAAACCGTGAGAAGGCTCGCCCGCATCTCGCTTGAGCATGCAATCCTTTACACCTCGCGCTATACGATCACTCATCTTGCAGAGCATGATATGAGCGTTCATCCCGCAAGTGTGGATTGCTATAACGATATGCTGCGGCATTTCGGGCTGCTCGGCGGCTGAAAGATCAAAACATAAATCCTATCGAAAGGAACGATATAATGACAGAATCAAGAGAGCTTGCAAGAGAAATAGCAAAGGTCCTTGACGAAAAAAAGGCGGAGAAGATAGTGGCTATCGAAACCGAAGAGGTCACCATAGTCTCCGATGTGTTCGTAATAGCAAACGGCACCTCAAACACTCATACCAAATCGCTTGCGGATGAGGTGGAGTATGAGATAAATAAACGCCTCGGCATTGACCCCGAGCATATCGAGGGCAGAGCGTCGGGCTG
Source organism: uncultured Clostridia bacterium (assembly GCA_947166625.1). Taxonomy (GTDB): domain Bacteria; phylum Bacillota; class Clostridia; order Oscillospirales; family Acutalibacteraceae; genus CAG-177. Next base: position 2,960 of record CAMVEX010000010.1, on the reverse strand, counting down.
GATACTGCTCGATTACGGCACGGTCCTCGTCCATATTTTTGACCGTGAGAGCAGAGAATACTATAATCTTGAAAGGCTGTGGACGGACGCGAAAACGCTCGATCTGTCCGACATCATAACGGAGAATTGAAAGGGGTTGTGATCTGAAATGTCACAGTATGATTTCAGAGCTGTAGAAAAAAAGTGGCAGGATATATGGGATGAAAAACAGACTTTTGCGGCTGAGGATAATTCCTCAAAGCCCAAGTTTTATTCGCTTGTCGAATTCCCTTATCCGAGCGGAGCGGGTATGCACGTAGGCCATATCAAGGCTTATTCCGGCCTTGAGGTGGTTTCGAGAAAGAGAAGGCTTGAGGGCTATAATGTCCTTTTCCCGATAGGCTTTGACGCTTTCGGTCTGCCGACGGAGAATTACGCCATCAAAACAGGCATCCATCCCAGGCAGGTCACCGATAACAATATCAAGAGATTCACGAGCCAGCTCAAAAGGGTCGGTTTCTCATTTGACTGGTCGAGAGTTATCGACACGACCGATGAAGATTATTATAAGTGGACCCAGTGGATATTCCTCAAAATGTTTGAAAACGGGCTTGTTTTCAGAGATAAAACCCTCGTCAACTACTGCCCGAGCTGCAAGGTCGTGCTCTCAAATGAGGATTCGCAGGGCGGCCACTGCGATATTTGCCACAGTGAGATAGTCCAGAAATCCAAGGATGTATGGTATCTCAGGATCACGCAGTATGCCGATAAGCTCCTCGAAGGGCTCAAAGAGGTCGATTTCCTGCCCAATATCGTTTTGCAGCAGGAAAACTGGATCGGCAAATCGACGGGCGCATTCGTCAATTTCTCCATTAAAGATACAGACGAAAAACTCAGGATCTACACCACAAGGCCCGATACTCTCTTCGGAGTTACCTTTATGGTAATGGCTCCCGAGCATCCGCTCATAGATAAGTATTCCGCTAAGATCGCAAATATGAGCGCCGTGGAGGAATACAGAGATCTCTGCTCAAAGAAATCCGCGTTTGAGAGAACTCAGCTCGTTAAAGAAAAGACCGGTGTAAAGCTCGAAGGCTTTACAGCCGTAAATCCCTTGAACGGCAAAGAAATTCCCATCTATATCTCCGATTATGTAATGATGGGCTACGGAACGGGCGCCATTATGGCGGTCCCCGCCCACGATCAGAGAGACTGGGAGTTCGCGAAAAAATTCGGCATCGACATCATCGAGGTCATCAGGGGCGGAGATATTGAGAAGGAAGCATATATCGGCGACGGCGAAATGGTGAATTCCGGCTTCCTCAACGGCCTTACGAATAAAAAAGAATCCATCGAAAAGATGGCGGAATATCTTCAGCAGCAGGGTATCGGCGAAAAGGGCGTTCAGTATAAGATGAATGACTGGGCGTTCAACCGCCAGAGATACTGGGGCGAGCCCATCCCGATAGTCCATTGCCCGCATTGCGGAATGGTCGCCGTGCCCTATGATGAGCTTCCGCTCCGCCTTCCCGAGGTCAAGGATTTCAAGCCCGGTACCGACGGCGAAAGCCCGCTTGCGAAGATAGATTCCTTTGTCAACTGCAAATGCCCGAAGTGCGGCGGCGACGCAAAGAGAGAGACGGATACCATGCCCCAGTGGGCAGGCTCATCGTGGTATTTCCTGCGCTACATCGATCCGCATAATGACAAGGCGCTTGCCGATAAAGACAAGCTCAAATACTGGATGCCCGTCGATTGGTATAACGGCGGTATGGAGCATGTCACCAGACACCTTATCTATTCCAGATTCTGGCACAGATTCCTTTATGACATCGGCGAGGTCCCGTGCGACGAGCCCTATGCCAAGAGGACCGCTCAGGGTCTTATCCTCGGGCCCGACGGCGACAAGATGTCCAAATCCAAGGGCAATGTTGTCGATCCCAACGATGTGGTCGATGAATTCGGTGCCGATGTTCTCAGAGCATACGTATTGTTTATGGGCGATTATGAAAAGGCGGCTCCCTGGAGCGAAACGGCTGTCAAGGGCTGCAAGAGATTCATAGACAGAGTATGGGGGCTGCTCGATATCCTCAAAGACGGCGACGAATATTCAAAGGATCTCGAGAGCAAATTCCACAAGGCGGTCAAAAAGGTTTCATCCGATATAGAAACCCTTAAATACAATACGGCGATAGCCGCAATGATGACCCTTACAAACGATATTTACGCCAAGGGCGAGATAAACAGAGCCGAGCTCAAAACCTTTATCACGCTCCTCAATCCCTTTATCCCTCATGTTACGGAGGAGATATGGGAAAAGGCGGGCTTTGAGGGAATGCTCAATCAGACCTCGTGGCCGACCTATGACGAGGCAAAATGCGTTGATAATGAAGTGGAGATAGCCGTTCAGATAAACGGTAAAGTCAAAGACAGGCTTGTGATCCCCGCGGATTCCGGCTCCGATGAGGCGATAAGCGCCGCCAAAGAGCTTGATTCCATAGCGAAAGCGACGCAGGGTATGCAGATCGTCAAGGAGCTTTATGTCAAAGGGCGCCTTGTAAATATTGTGGTAAAACCCCTTTAATGCGTCAATCCTTTTAATGAAAAATCACAATTGACAAAAAACTGCACCGTAGTGTATAATTGTCTAAACTTGTAAGACAAGTCCCTATGGAAATGTGAAGGGAGTGAATATAGTGAGCACAGTTAAAGTTAAAGAAGGCGAATCCCTCGAGAGCGCACTCAGAAGATTTAAGAGACAGACTTCAAGAGACGGCGTTATCCAGGAGGTCCGTAAAAGAGAGCATTACGAGAAGCCCTCGGTAAAGAGAAAGCTCAAATCAGAGGCTGCCCGTAAACGCAAGCACAAGTAATTGTGACAGCTAACAGCAGCGCCCGGCAAAAGCCGGGCGCTGTTTTCCTTTTTGGTGAATTATACTATCAAGTGCAACAGAAGAAGTAATTGAAAACTCATACAGAAC
>CAMVEX010000009.1 GCA_947166625.1 uncultured Clostridia bacterium | reverse complement strand
CTTGCTATATTACCACCTTTATCCCCTATTGTCAAGAACTATTTTTTAGTTTTTTTCGAATTTTTTGAAAAAAGTTGATTTGTGAAAACATAGTGAATATTTAGTGATAATTTTGTGAAAATATTACAAATACATAGGGACATAAAATAAGCGTTATATCCCGTTGATAAATATGATACAGCGCAGTCCGTCGAGAAAAAATATGGTATTATTATGAAAAATCAAAAAGCGCTCCCGAAATCGGAAGCGCCGTAAACAGCAGATGTTACTCAGATGACCTATCAATAATGCCATAGTAAATCACAAGAGATTCTCCGAAAGACAACTCAGATCTGACGGAAATCTCGTCATCAGGAAAATACATTTCAAGGATCGAAATGATATATTTACAGATTTTATCGGAAATGCGTTTCCCTGCTTTTAACATTCTTGGTGATGAAATTAAATCAATCAGAACATATTTTTGTTCATCGTTTTCGGAAGCTTTGTCAACAAACTCATCCACATTTCTGAATAAATCGATTATCTTTTTCATCAAAGAAGTGACACGTACAACAGAAGTGATAAATAAATATACAGAGTATATTCCAAAAAGTATCATAGGTATAAAGAAACGATCATTGATACGATAATTATACCAAAACGCATACAGTAAAAGGCAATAAAACAACAAAAGATACCAGTCGGTTATTTTAAAGAACGAATATATCAATAACTTTAATTTCATAGTTTTCTCCGTTAATCAAAATAAAGCATTATCAAGAAAACCGTAAATATCGAATATATTTATGCTTTTGCCGGCATATATAAATGAAATAAAGATTATCCCATATTATGTGATCAAGACATTATGGGATCATCATACCGATAAACGGTTATCCGTCAATAATCATATTCATGCCAAAAAGTTTTTTGAAGAAGCAGATTATCTTTTGGAAGAAACCCGCTTTGGAAGTGATCTCTTTTGAGGCGGAAATATCTCTGCCCTGAGAATCCTTCACCGTTTTTCCGTCGGGGCCGACAAGTTTGACCGTCGCTGTCCCCTTTCCGTTTGATGCGGATCTCAGATTATATTTGATTCCGCCGCCGGAGGTCTCAAAGCCGCTTCCGCTGAATTCCCACTTCAAGCTGTAGCCTTCAGGTATAGCGCCGCTGTATGACGCGTGAAGCACAAGAGTGTGGCCGTAATTAACGGAAGTAACCGAAGGTTCTTTGATCTTTAAGCTGACTTTTTGGGCAGCTTCGTACGCCTGTTTTTCAGCCATATATTTCTCATACTTTGCCCGATCATAAATTTCACTGCATTCATCACAGATACCGTCATTATTCAAATCAGTATGTCCCTTGGCGGGAATCACGGAATACACCGAAATAACATCACCGCATACGGAGCAGTGTGAGCTCTCGGTATTTCCGCTCTCGGTGCAGGTAGGGGCAACCGCGGGTATATCGATCACTTTTGTGTGACCTTTGGCGGGAACGGTCTGACGGGCAACAATAACTTCACCGCAGACAGAACAATGCGAGCCCTGAGTAAGACCGGATTCGGTACAGGTAGGATCGACCGCTTCATCAATAACCTCGGTATGACCCGGAGCAGGGATAACCTGCTGTTCGGTAATGACAGCGCCGCAAACCGAACAGTGCGAGCCTTCGGTTTTGCCGTCAACGGTGCAGCTTGCTTCTACAGCTTCGTCTGTTACGGGAGAATGGCCTGTCGCGGGAATCTCAATCTGAGGCACAATCACATCACCGCATACCGAGCAATGAGAGCCTTCAGTCAATCCGGCTTCTTCACATTTTGGCTCCACCCGCTCATCAACAACAATGTTGTGATCTGTCATAGGTATTATCTCAGTATATGTTTTACCGCAGGCTGAGCAGGTAAATGTATCATATCCCGCAACTTTACAGGTGGAATCAAGATGATCTGTTACACTGTATTCATGCTCGCATAATGACCAGTGCGCAAACAGAGTTATATCGGATTTGACAATATCTGTAGAGGCGAATTTTACTCCGCCGCTTTTGGATGTAAACCAGCCCTCAAATATATAATCATCAAGCTGTGTATCGGGCAATTCACCGACGGCTTCTCCGAATCGAACAACTCTTGAGGTTTCATCTCCGCTGCCGCCGCAATAATCAAAAGATACGGTATGATCGTTCTGAGCGAGTATGGCGGTGATAACGCAGGCAGGACGAACGCCTTTATCGGAATATTCAACGGAAGCGTTGCCGATAAAGCCTGAATAATTGACAAAAGCTGAATTTCGCGAAGAGTTGCCTGCAGAGCGAAGCCACCAGGGGGAAGCGCCGGTTTCATCGACCTGAAGCCCCTGCGCTTTGGCATAATCGGTGCCGAAGGCAGTTCTTGTATCGGATGAAGCAGGCGATGTGGAAAATCCGTAATCGGCAGACTCCGCATCGGAATATGAAAGCAGATATACTCTGTCTGTACTTTGGGCGGAAGAATAAATCTGATATTCCCCGTTAAGAGAATCATTGTCGATCGTCACGGAAGAGATCTGCGATCTTTCGTCAGCCGTAAAAGCGGCATTGAAAAACTCATCATTAAGAAAAGAATAAACCGAAGAATTCAGATAATCATTCGCTTTTGCGGACTTGGTTTCATCAAGCCAATATGCCGCTGAGTTGACATCGTATCCATCGGATATCATTGAATTTGTATAGGGCTGAGAATCAATTATTTTTTCCGTAACGGCAAGACCCGAGTCGGGGTCAAGTATGATCCACGAAACAGGCTCGAACTTGAAATAATAAACATCTCCGGATCCATAGCCGTTATCATCGACAAAGGAATTTTTAGCAGATGCTTCTTTATAGGTCTGACGGGGACGGTATGAATCAAATCTGACGGCTCTGTATTTTTCGCCGGAATAGTCAAAATCGGCATACTCTGCGTAATCGGAAGCAGAAGCGGTGCCGACAGAGCCGCTGCCGCTGAAATAAGAATATGAAAGCCAAGTCTTTTCAATGCCGTCAAGGGAAGAAATAAGCGCACTGTCGGCAACAAGGCTCTGAGGATAGGCGCCGAATTCAATCTTATCGCCGGCAGAATATTCTTCGGCCGCCGTAACGGAAACTCCGCCGATAACGCCGAAAGCAACTGAAAAGCAGAGGAAAAATGCCAGCAGCAAGCATAAAATCTTTTTCATGATCTCACCCCTTTGTTAAATACCATAGTTATTGTAACATTTTTTGGTCGAAAAGTAAATATCGGGCTAAAATTTATCGCTGAGCGGTCTTGATTTAACAGACTCACGGTATTCTTCAATAAATTCACCTATTCTCTTTGAAACCTCATCGAGATCAAGGAGGAATTCTCTCGCGGAAAGCCGCAGAACACCGAAACGGACGGCGGATAATTGAATCAGAGAATCGGAAGATACGACGGTCACTTTTTCATTTTTGCCGATTTCTTTTACGATACGTTCTATATAGACATCACCGAGCTCGCGCTCTTTTGTAAAAACTACGTGGATATTGTTATAATCAAATTTTTCTCCCCTGCCGTCGGAAACTTTATAAGCGTCGAAAACAAGGATAACATCATTTTTAGTGAACGCGGAATAATTGCACAGATAGTCCATCAGAATCTTACGCGCGGATTCAAGAGAAACCGAGGCGGCATCTTTCAATTCTTCGCTCGCAAAGATAAGATTATAGCCATCAACTATAATGCAGTTTTTACGATCGTTAAGCTCGACATTAACATCTTTTTCGGGCGCTTTTGCGGAGCGGCCCTGAGGCAGAGTATATTTAACCTTACCGAATTCACGCTCCATAATAGCCTGAAGCTCTTTATCATCAATTACAAGATTGCGCCTGTTGATACCCGGCGTAAAACCTTTATGCATTTTAAGACAGCTCTCAAGATGCATATAATTTTGAACTTCGTTCCATTTAACGGTAAATCTTGCTCCGTGAGCGCAAAAAACGGAATCGGGCGTATTATCAAGATCGGATTCGGGGTTATACGAAATATCCGCAATCACCCTTTCGGAATCGTGACATTCGGAATAGCCGTCGGGAATACAGATAAGATTCCCTCTGCCGGAAGTATATGACGAAACTTCGGCGGCGTAATCATTAAAGGAGGAAACGGGCGCTCTGCCCTTGATAACGGACATAGTACCGTTATCGGTCGGATTATCAAACACTCCAGAGCGCATTCTTATATCATTCACCGCTCTGCCGAGATGCTCAAAAGGAACGGTAAGAGAGAATTTATACCACGGCTCAAGGAGAATGCTTTCCGCCCCCATAAGCCCCTGCCTGACAGCGCGATAAGTCGCCTGCCTGAAATCTCCGCCCTCTGTATGTTTCAGATGAGCTCTGCCCGCCGCGAGGACAATTTTGACATCGGTCAAAGGTGAGCCGGTCAAGACGCCGAGATGCTCTTTTTCGGCAATATGAGTCATAATAAGACGTTGCCAGTTACGATCAAGCTGATCTTCTCCGCATCGGGAAAAGACGGTGATACCGCTCCCTCTCGGCTGAGGCTCAATGAGAAGATGGACCTCGGCATAATGTCTGAGCGGCTCGTAGTGACCGACGCCTTCAACGGTATTTTTGATCGTTTCTTTGTATTGAACTGTTCCCTTGTCAATTTCTGCATCGACATCGAATCTTTCGAAAATTACAGATTTGAGGATTTCAGCCTGAATTTTACCCATAAGGCTGACGGAAATCTGCTGAAGAAATGAATTCCATTCTACTTTAAGCGAAGGCTCTTCCTCTTCAAGCAATTTGAGTTTGGGATAAAACGAGCGGGCGTCAACACCGTCGGGAAGAATCACCCTGTATTTCATTATCGGCTCGAGACGGACATCGTCAAAATCATCTTCAAAACCGAGACCCGCTCCGCTTTGAACGAAATCAAGACCCTCCGCAGCACAGACAGACCCGGCCGGCACCTCATCGGCAGTAACATATCTGGAGCCGGTATAGATCCTGATGCGGTTGATTTTAGCGCTTTTTTCACCGCACTTAACGGTATCTTTAACCTTCAGCACCCCGCCGGTGATCTTAAAATGAGTAAGGCGGACATCCTTATCGTGGGTTATCTTGAAAACGCGCGCGCCGAATATATCCGGATATTGAGTTTCGCGATGAAACCTTGTCAAAAAGTCAAGAAATTCAATGACGCCCTCATTTTTGAGACCGGAGCCGAAAAAACAGGGAAAGATTTTTCTTGAATAAATGAGCCTTGAAACATCTTCATCGGAAACAGCGCCCGTTTCAAGATATTGATCGAGCGAATCTTCGGAGCAAAGGGCAAGGCGTTCATCAATATCGCCCGAATCAAATGACCTCATATCGATTATTTCGGGAGACAATTCGCTTTGAAGCGAGCTGATAATCTCTTCTTCAGACGCCTGCGAATAATCCATTTTAGTCACAAATACATAGACGGGAATATTATAGAGCTCGAGTAGATTCCAGAGAGTGAAGGTATGAGCCTGAGGTCCGTCAATTCCGCTAATCACAAGGATCGCCGCATCAATAATTCGCAGGGTTCTCTCTGTTTCGCACGAAAAATCAACGTGACCCGGGGTATCAAGCAGGGTAAACTCGATATCGTTATAATTGAATACAGCCTGCGAAGAAAAAATGGTTATTCCCCTGCTCTTCTCAAGAGAATCCGTATCAAGAGCAGTGTTGCCGTTATCGACTCTGCCCTGAGAGCGCAATACTCCCGTTGTATAGAGAAGCGACTCGGCAAGAGTGGTCTTGCCGGCGTCAACATGGGCAAGGATTCCGATAACGGCTTTTTTCATAATGACCTCACAGGATACGGGGTGCGGTAAGAATTCCCGTATTCTTTAATTTATATTCATAGCTCCATTCATCGCCCTGAGTCCTCCAGGCGTTCGGACCGTGCCAATTATAGTTTTCAACATCAAGATGAACGGGGCCGAAAGTATTATATCTGTGATTAAAGAGGAGCAGTTCAACAGTATGCTCTCCGTCATCACATTTGATTTCCAGAATGTAGGGCGGATAAACTATATCACCAACATAACTGCCGTCAACATAGACCGAAACGAGCGAGCCGGCATAATGATTAACGCAAAGGCAGAGTTTCCCGTCGCTCGAAACGGCTTTGAATTTGTAGCGGATATTTCCCGAGTAAAACGGGAAGCCCTGATTGATAAGCGAACCGAAATCTATTCTCTCGGGAAGTTCGGTAACGGTTTTCTTATATCCGTTTATTCTGACCCCGAATTTTCCGAGGATATAAACGCTTTCAAGATTTGTTTTTTCGCCGAAGGGATATGTAACGGTAAGGATATTAACGCCTTTTTTAATATCGGGCAAAGCTACTTTGAAAATCGAATTGTCAACAAAGTTTCCGATCGTATCGGAAGATATACTTATACCGTTAAAACATATCCGGGCTTTTTCCGGCGATTCAAGGGCAAGCGATGCGCCGGAATAATCAATTTCGCTCTCAAAAGTATATCTGAGAGTAACGCTGTTATTTTCGGGAGCGTTTCCGTAAACCCAAGGCTGAGCATCACGGCCCTCGCGTTGACCCATTCCGATAATATCCCTTACTTTATTATCAAGCCTCAAAATTTCTTCGCAGGGATAAAATTCTGAGCCGTCAACGGAAAACTCCGCCATATCAAGCAGAAGCAGATTATCTTCGTCAAGAGAATAGCTCTCGCAATTCTTAATATATTCCGCATCTGTCATATCGGGAGGATAAGGCAGGCCTCTGCTTTCTTCTGCGCCGGGCTCAAGACAGAGGAGCAGAGAATCATAGCCGTAAAAACGCCTTGAAATGACGGTTTCGCCGCCGAAATATGATACATCGGCGGGAACGATTTCGCCGCTCAAGGTATCCATGATCGATGCCTTGAAATTACCCTTGACCGATATTTTTATATCGTTATATTCTTCGCTGTGTTTTTCTTCGGGCTCGCGCCTGCGGCAGATAAAGAGATAAAACCTGCCGTTATCAGACCTGAGCTGATAGATATAATCACGGCAAAGAGAATTATGTCTCTTGATCGACAAAACTCTGAAATCTTCAAGAGCGCATATCAGAGAATAACGCTCAAACGGGATATTGCCGCCTTTTTTGCCGTTTAATTCAAACAGTTTGGCAGCTCTGTCATCGGGCACGGCGTCAACATATTCAGGGGCTTCACCCATGAATATCAATCTGCCGCCTGCATTTACAAATGAAGAAAGAATATCCACGGTAGTGCTTCTGAGAGTTTCGCATCCGGGGACGATAACGGCTTCATATTCCATTTCGCCGACTTTCAAGGTCTTATCTGCGCCTTTGCAAAGCGAAGGCAGAAGCGATTCGGAAATGAAATCAAAATCAATGCTCGATTCAAGAAGCATATCGACAACTCCGAAAAATCTCTCTTCGAGCATTGCACGCTTATCGCCGGTCAGATCATCGGGGCCGTAGTTTATCCAAAAACTCTCGACGGGATGTATAACGCCTACTTTGACTACAGGCTTGCCGCGTGTAAGCGCGGTATTGAGGCGGGCAAAATGATCTTCAATTACGGGATATTTTTTATACCACGGTGACTGGAAGCTGATAGACGCAGGATAATCTCTCTTGGCCTCGCCCTTCATGGTGTACCAGCTAAGATGAGGCACTCTGACCGTAACGCCGAGAGCCGCCTGCCAATCGCCGCTGTATTTATAAGTCATAAAATCACAATCCCAGGAAGTTACTCCGTAAAGCTCCGAAAGCATACCCTCTTTGCCGTATTGATGAACGGCGCTTTGGCACTGCTTTGCGGTAGTGAGCTCGGTATAATTGCAGAGCATATCAATTCCCGGAATTCCGAAATTGCCGTAAGAACGCATAGCCTCGCCGACAGAGTGAGTCTGGCTCTCGAGCGAGGGCTCCTCCATCAGATGGCCCGTAAAAGCAAGGTTATGCCCGGCACACCAATCGCCGATCGTTTTACAGAAAGAATTTGCAAAAAGATCAGCCACCAGATCATGATAATAGTATCTGTGAGGCGATGAAGCGCTCTCCGGAAGCTGCCAGATAATTTCGGGCAGATGCTCAAATATATCGACGCCGTACCTCTCCCGGTAAATTTCGGGCAGTTTTTCAGTCCACGGCATTTCGATTTCACAGGAGGTATCAAATGAATTGCCGAGATGCTGTTTTCTGTGAACCTGAGGCTCATCCGTAAAAATCGCAGGAACGGATTTATCGAATTTATCGCCGATGACCGAATAATACTTTTCGTGTGTGACTTCGACGAATTTTTTTACCGCTTCGGGATTCAGAGTATCAATATAAGCCTGATTGTTATACCACGAATTATCGGGAGAAACGCAGAGGAACAGATACCACTTATTGCCCTGCGCATCATCATACTTATCTATCTGCTTAAAGGAAACAAGATAACCTTTTTCATCAACAACTATGTCATAGCAGGTAAGATAACGGATGTCGTTTTCCTGAGCATTAGGAAAATCCGATTTATAATCTGATACGGTCTTATCATAATCGGGAGAGAATTTGATAAATCTCTCGCGCATAGCGTGATCTTTAGTAACATATCCGCCTGCGGCTCCGGAAGGCCATCTGTCTTCGTCATAAAGCCAGGCGAGCATCTGCTCATTCTCTGCTTTTTCAACACAGGAGCGGATGTTATCCATAAATTTATCGCTGAGATATGTATCCTCAAGACCGGTACGAACATGCATATGAAATCCGCCCAGACCCATTTCTTTGAAAACATCGATCTGCCTTAATAATTCATCCCTCTCGAGATGACCGTTCCACGACCAAAAGGGTGTGCCGCGATATTCGCTTGTAGGATTTTTGAAAAGATTCAGATCAAGCTCGGGAGTATGATTTTTCTTATAGAGCATAATTTCCTCCGATCAATATACAAATGAAGAGTAATCTGAATCTACGCTGAGATCTGCGGTCGCCTGATTTACGCTTACAATCGTGTATTTCACATTATTCATAATCGCGTGAAGTTTTACGGAATGCTTCAGCGAAACAAAATTCTTATCGGCAACGGAAATGCGGGCTGTAATGACCGCGCTCGTTGTATTCATCGTAATCGAACCGACAGAGGCGCCTGCTTCCGCAAGGCCTTCTTTGATCTCATTATTATCTTTATAATCATTTGTAAATCTGCCGAGAGCGCTCGATGATTTCAGAGGATTTGTTTCGTTTTTGACAACTATTTTGATATCGTAATACTTTTTATCGCTCGAAAGAGTACAGGTTGCGGAAGTAACATCAGCGGCGCTCAGGGTGCTGACTTTGAGCGACTCGCCGTCAAATTTACCCTTTTTAACCGATTCTGTCGATTTTCCCTCACCGAGGAAATCGCCGATCGCATCTCTGACAACGCTGAGCCTTGCGAGAGCGCCCATCTGAAGGTTACTCAAAACCGTATTTGTTGTTTTTGAATATCCTGGCTTTGCGGAAGCCGCTCTCTGAGTGGCGGAATTATAAAGAGCCACTATATCCTTGACGCTTGAAGGCGCGGTGACCGCGGGTTTCTTGGTGGTGGTTGCCTTTTTGGTTGTAGAAGCTTTTTTAGTTGTGGTTGCTTTTTTGGTAGTAGTCGCCTTTTTGGTAGTGGTCGGCTTCTCTGTGGTTGTTTCTTTTTCGGTCGAAGTCTCTGTTTCCGTCACCGTCTCCGTAGCAGAGGCAGTAGTTTCGGTGGTTGACTCGGTCACAGATTCGGTTTCGGAGCCGGAAGTTGATTCCTTGCCGGTCGCAGAAGCGGTTTCGGTGACGGTATCCGGCTGAGTTGATGAGGTTTCGTTACCGGGCGCGGTAGTTGTTTCTCCGTCATCCCCTTTGCATGACGCAAAAGAGAAAATAAAGGCAAGGCAAAGTGTTAAAGCAATAATTTTTTTCATAGTCATTCTCCTATCCGAGCGGTTTGACGCTCAAAAAATATAATATCAAATTCTGTTTTTCATTACAAGAATAATAACAGGCTGAATTCAAATAAAAAATTTCTTTTCAAGCCACGCCCTGACCTTCGCGCTTCGGTTGCAGTAAATACCGAACGCCATGAGCGACAATACCGACAGGAAAACTATAATCGAGGCGACCGCTCCCCAAACGACCGAATAATAAAGCGAAATAATACCCGTTACGGCGGAAATGACGGCTATATCGATCGCCAGATGAATAATTACGGAGCTCCAATGTCTCTCTTTGCCTCTTGCCCACTTGATAAAAATCAAAACACACAGAGAAACAGCGGCAATAATTGGCAAGGCAACGGTAAGATAATAATTCGCGTTTTCATTCCTCAGCGGAAAGAAAACATAAACATAGACCAGCACCGCCGCAGTATCAATAAACCACATGAGATACGGTCTGATTTTTTTAAGATAAAACGGCAGGATAACGATGACCCAAAACAAAAGGACCGATGTGATAACATAAACCGACCACAATCCGTCTTTGCGGTAAAAAAGATTTACTATACCGCAGACTATCATCGGAATGGCAAGGAGCACGGTAATGACAGACGCGATAAATTCTTTTTTGGCGTCCATCGGTATCATTTTGACCTGCGAAAAAGGAGCCTGATCTTCATTGGATGATATATCGGCATTAGGCATATAAACGGCGGTATTGCAAAGAGGGCATTTTTTCGCCGTATCGTCAAGCTCAACGCCGCATTTTACGCAATATGACATTTTGACCTCCGGATTCAATATCTGTTGCTTTCGATTTTAACATGAATTCCCCTCTTGATAAAATGAGTGAAAAATTCGCGTTCAACATCCGTTTCGGAAAAAGAATCGGAAAAAGTAATAACCATTTTATCATTGACCGTCGCTACCCCGAGACGGGATGCATTTCTTAAACCGGGGCTCGGCATAAACATCAGCTTTTCAACATAAGGTTTCATATCCTCGGGTAATGATACGGCCCCGAGATTTGTGAGCAAGGCTGTGGTGGATTGCTCGGCCGTACGCGAAAAGCCTACATTTACCCCGAAATCCTTGATAAACAGAGGCGTGACCTTCAAAAAAGGATTTTGCTCGGCTTTAAGATAGGAGGTGATCATCGCGTTAAGAATTTTTTTATCTGAAGCGAGAACAAGCTGATGATGCACCTGACCGAGAAGCTCATCAAATGTGTATTCGCCTAAATTCGGGTCAATAACGGCCCGCAAACAAACGGTAAAGTTTCTGAGGGTATCGGAATCGAATCTGCGCCGTAAATCAATGGGGATCTGTATGCAGACATTTCTCTGCCGCTTTACTTCACACGCCTGTTTTTTGATATGAATATCGAGCAAAAGAGCCGCTAAATATTCGGTAGCGGTGACCCCGAGGGATTTGATAAGAGCATTAAATTCGGAATATCGTATGATTCCCGATGTGATATTCACGGTGTGCTTAGGGAGTTTGTTTTTGCCTGCATGATAGCATTTTTCAGCGCCCAATTTGATTTTACCGTTTGAATCGGCAAATTTTCTGAAGGAATCTTCAAGCTCGGATCCGGACGGTTTATCGGAGATGCAGCGGGCAAACTCATTATAAGAAACCGATACGCCCGTAAGCCTTAAATATTCGGCGGCGAGAGAGAGAACAAATACGGCTGCTCCGTGCCCGTCGGCAAGAGAATGGAATGTATCTACGCTGATACGGTTGAGGTGATAATATACTCTGAAAAGATAGCCGCCGTTTTCTTTGAATCTGACCCTGTGGCAGGGATTATTGATATCGGGAAGCACAGGAGGCGCTCCGCCCGGATTCTTTTCAAAATAATACCAGAAAAAGCCTTTTCTTATCCTTACATCAAAAGATGGAAATCTCGGCAGGATATTCCTGACGGCCGCAGACAGCAGTTCTGGATCGATATTATCTTTTAATTCAACAGACAATCTGAATATGTTTGACCATTCCCCGGTATTCTGACCGGGAAAAATAGTCGCGGCGTTATCAAGCCTGAACCAATCGGTCTTTTTTGAATCGGCCAATATATATCACCTCCCTGCAACAATATTGTATAATCAGCGGCATATAAAGTCAAATAAATATTTTATTAACATCGGTTTAATAAAATAATGTTGATTTAATCTGCGATTGCTGTATAATATACGGGAATAAGTTAAGGAAGATATGTGATGAAGGATATTTATTTCTCAAACAATAACGAGCCTGTGGAAATTGAAGATATCTATTCGGATTCTTCATTTGAAAACGGTCAGCCGCAGCCTCCCGCCCCCGGCGGAAAACAAAAAAAGAAACGGCATCCGGTAAGGACTATCATAAAGATAATAGTTTCGGCGATCATAATCGTTTCTCTTATGATATCGGGGATGGCTCTGATATCAAAATACACAAGAAGCGATCTGAAAAAGAATGAGTATGTTACAGGATCGGAGCTTGCGAAAAATCCTTTGATCACAAATATTCTGCTGATCGGAACGGATGAAGAAAGCTCGGGGACGGCAAGATCGGATTCAATGATCCTCTTATCGCTTGATTTTATCCACGGAAAAATCAAGATGACTTCTTTTCTTCGCGATTGCTGGGTTGAGATACCTTCATCAGGCAAAAAGATGAAGTTGAACGCCGCTTTTGTTTACGGCGGAGCTCAGCTGCTCTGTGACACGATAGAATATAATTTCAGAGTAGATATCGACCACTATGTAAAGGTTGATTTTGAAATGTTTACGGGCATAATAAATAAGCTCGGCGGAATAGATATAGAGGTCACGCAAAAAGAAGCGGATTTCATCAACAGAACGACCCGTCACACGATTGAAAGCGGAAGCTCTGTTCATCTGAACGGAGATCAGGCTCTAGTTTACGCGAGAATCAGGAAGCTTGACTCGGACTATATGAGAACCTACAGACAGAGAAAAATCATCGGAGCGCTGATCGAAAAAGTCAAGCATTCATCGCCGTTTGAGCTTATAAAAACGGTCAACTCCGTTTTGCCGATGCTTGAAACGGATATAAGCGCGCTTGAAATGCCACTGAACGCATACAGAGGAATTCTCTCAGCCGTTATGTTTGATATAGTTCAGACAAAAATGCCGAGAGACGAAATGATGACAACGGGATATGTAGGATCGCAGTGGGCGGAAATACCCGATCTTGAAAAATGCCGTGAGGGAATTTATAAATTCATTTATACTTCAGACAGTGAATTTGACAATAACTGAAAACAGAGGATCGACCGCATAAGATATGCGAAAATTGTTCTCAAAATATAAAGCTGTTTTCTAATAAAAAACAAGCCGCAGAGCAAGGAAGGTTTGCAAAAGCATACTTTGTGTATGATAAGCAAATCCGACGATGTTCTGCGGTTTCTGTATTTTTGTGCGAAAACAATTACCGTTTTACGAATAGTTGCCGAAAATCCCGGCTGTAATTTATTTTACCTTTGAATATTCAAATTTCCACATAACATCGCTCGGTGATTTGGGATTTTTCCAAAAGAAAGCGCTGTAGTGATTATAATATTCGCTGCCGGATGATGTGATAAGATTCACATAACCGTTTCTGATACAAAAGCCCTCTGTCATCGGGAAAGCTTTATACACCGCAGAATTCTGAGTGTCAAGCTTTTTATCGGCATCAAATATGTAAAAATCTGAATTGCTTCTGATTCCTTTTGAAGTGACCGCAAAGACTTTATCGCCTTTTATCGCAGCGCATTTAACAGCGAAAACAGAATCGGGAAGGGCATAAACATCGGGTGATTTATTCTCCTTGAAGCTTTTCCACTCAGCCTCGGAGTTTCCGCCTTTGAGCATAAAGGCGAGAATCACGGAGGAATGATCCTTCCCGGCTTTCACATCATTCCCGTCGGAATTCATATAACAGTTGCCGGCGCATAAAATTCCGTCCGTGACCGTAACATAAGAAACGGGAGCACCGTTTAAATTATCGCTCAGATCGGTAAATCCGAGGATATTCACATCCTTGACCGTGCCCTCCGGGACATATAACAAGGAAAGATTTATATAACCGACCTTGCCGCCTTCTCCGGCGATATACAAATTATTATCGCTGACGCCGATCCCGGCGGATCCGACTTTATAATCCTTGCCTGCGAATTTCAGATTGAACTGCGCTTCAAATTCGCCGGTCTTGCCGTTAAGAGCGAATATTACACATGGGCGCTTGCCCGTAGGATCGCAGGCGGAAATCAAATACCAGCCCTTGGTGCCGAAATAAGCAACGCCGCGCGGAACAAGCGGGACATCACCCGCAAGCCCCGGGATGCAAACATCGGGCAAACCGTCTTCCGAATCGTATGAATTGACTAAACCGTCAAAATACCTCCCGGCATATTTTTTGTATTCAGCCATATAATCCGCGACGGTATGAGTCTGCGTGTAAAGCGAACCGTCAAGCTCATCGACGGTTACATTCTCTTTTTTGGGCTTAAAGGCAAACATACCGGCAACAGCCGCCGCTACCAGAATCAGCGCCGCCGCAATCAAAATAAACTTTTTCATAATTACTGCCTTATAATATTTCCCTTTTTAAGGTTAAAGGTAAATTCACATTCCTTTTCATTCTGAATATATTTGATCGAAATTATATCTCTGTCAACAAATCCCGCCGAAATCACCTTGCAATCATTCGGTTTAAAGAAGGTTTTGACAAGCTCGGTTTCTTTTTCGCCGTAATCGCCTGCGTTATCGGAAACAAAGAGCACATCGCCGAAAAGATTATTAACCCTGCCGAGAATATACTTCTGCTCATCGGTAAAGTCAAGATTGGTCTTTCTCAAAAAGAAAACATCCGGATCGTTGCAGAAAACTCTGCCGTTGAGGTGACGGCGGAAAATACTGTTATTCATTGAATTCTGAGCGGACGGCACTTCTCTGTTAACGCCGAGTTTATTATAAAACTTACCGCCGTAAACCAGATCGACATCGCAGGAAATACGGCAGGCATCAACAACGCCGAATGACGGGCCGAGAGGAACGCCGCAGCCGAGGATCAGCTTTTCTTCGCCTACACATTCGCGAAGGAAATCCATGGCTTCGCACATTATCTGCCCGCGCGATTTGCCGTTTCTCGGATAGATCGCCTCGGAATAGAGGAAATCGAGCTTGACCATATCATATCCCCATTCATTGAGGATCACATCAAAGAAATGCCTGATATAATCGGCAGCCTCGGGATTATACATATCGAGAGTATAGGCGCCGCCCCATGCGAAGCAGCCCCACATGGGCTTGCCTTTTTCATCTTTTATGAGCCAATCGGGATGCTCTTTGGCGACTTTGGAAACGCGCTGGCAGGAGAACGGCGCGATCCAGATACCTGCTTTATAACCTTTTTGGTGGATCTTATCGCAGATATTCTTCATTCCACCGGGAAATTTCTTTTCATCGACATTGAGCCAATCGCCGACAAATGTTTCGTAACCGTCGTCGATCTGGAAAATGGAAACGGAATCGCGGACTTTATCAAGCCCGTCGAGATCGCGCAGAATTATCTTTTCGTCTATCTTCTGGAAATAATTATACCAGGATGTGTAGCCGGACATATGCTCAATATGTGATTTACGCAGATTGAGTGAGGCAAAATATTCATCAAACGCCTCGTCATAGTCTTTACGGATAATGGAAACATCAAGCAGTTCATAATCACCCGATGTAACAGCGCCGTTTACATCCTTTTTAATAAAGAATTTCCCGGTCTGAGAATCTGTTTCAAAAACTGTATAGCCGGTTCTCTCGCATTTTGAGCCGAAAAGCTCAACGGCGTTCCCTTTGCGAAAATAAGTATAAGTAAAGGAATGGAAATGACCCTGCCTGTTATCATAGTTTTCAAACAGATAATCGCCGGACATGGCCGCGAGGTGAGTGGTAAACTTGCTGATTTTGGCAAGCGGCACTATACCTTTGACGGTATCATCAAATCTGACTTCGGGAGATGTTGACCACGACTGAAAGCCGTTGACGAAGAAAAACTCATCCTTTTCCCATTTTCTCTCGGTTTCAAGCTTAAAGGAAACAAGCTCCATTTCCTTTTTGGGATGAAGAATACATTTTACGGAGTTATCGGTAACGGACATATCTATTTCAAAATCATCACCCGAAAGGCTGCGCGATTCAAATATCCTGCCGTTTAATTTATAAACGAAATGCGGTGCAAAATTATACATAAACGACTCTCCTTATCTCAAATAAGTATGACAAATTCGGCGGCATCAGTGATACCGCCGAAATGGAATTAACCCTGTCTGTTCTGATATGAAATATTATCTCTGATGGTGTTGCAGAATTTTTTCATGACCCTTGCGGTTACTTTATCGTTAACTTCGGGAACATATTTGCCGTCATCGGCGAGAAGTTTCTCTTTGAAAGCGTCGAGAGCCTCGGAAGCTTTGTTATTTCTGATAGTATCATACTGATCGAGGTCATCTTTATTGTTGCTTACGAAATAAACTATCTCATAGCCGTCGTCATCGCTCTTGATGACCTTGGTATCGCCCGCCTTACGGTCTGAGCTGAATACCCAATCGGTAAAATCGGCATTATAGCCGCTGTCTGTAACTCTGAGAGCCTCGATAAGTCCGCCGGTGGTATTTGTAGCGGTATCGGAGGAATGAGTGTTTGCGAGATCGGCGAAAGTATCTTCGGTAGCCTTTCCGTCTTTCCACTCTTTGTAAATCTTATCGGCAGTTGTCTTTGCTTCTTTCTTCTCGGCCTCGGTCGGATTTTCGGCATCCTCAGCCTGAACATCTATCTTGATGTGGCGGACAGAAACGCTGTTTGATGTATATGCCGGTTTATCAACTATAATGATATATGCGCTCGCGCCGTCTTTGATCAGAGTCTTATCGCCCGCCTTGCGGTCTTTGGCGTAAACCCAGTCTGCGCCGTCTTTATTTACAGCGGTGCTGATGGAGGAATAGCTTGATTTGGTGAGTTCGATGGTATTCTTGACCTCTTTTTCCTCTTCCTCTGCCTCTTCGGCATCCTCTGCGGGAGCCGCTTCTTCGGCATCGGCAGACTCGGTCTCGGCGGCATCGTCTTCTGCCTTTTCGGCTTCTTCCTTAGCCTTGAGATAATCTGCAAGCGCAGTCTCAAGCGAGGCAAGGTCGGTCACATCGGCATATACGCCGTCTGCATCGGCATAAATCTTTTTATTCTCGGCATCCTGTCTCTTTTTGAGATCTTTTTCGCTCTCGCCGTCTTTTGCGGTGAGGGTCTCGCCGGCGAACTTATAATAATGGATATCTGCGTAGTCGTAATCCTTGCTGTTTTTCTTATATTCGGCCTTGATATCGTCAAGCTTCACATCGTCGGTGAAATCCTGCTGAAGCTTTTCCTGATAATGGCTGGAAATTTCCTGAACCTCAAGCTGATCTTTGAAGACCTTTTCGGTAAAGCCCGCGCCGAACGATGCGCGAAGATAGCTGTTGAGTGAGAATCCGTTTTCGGAAGCGCTTGATTTATAATTCTCGATTGTTTCGTCAATCTCTTTAAGAGCGTCTTCATCAAGCTCAAAACCGTTTGCTTTGGCCTCGAGATAATAAGCGATAAGCTCACGGGCCTGATCAACGGCCTGAGTCCTGAAATACTCGGCGTAGGTGGTCTGCTTGCCGTCTTCACCGGTATAAGGGATCTCATCGGGAGCCTTATCGGTCGAGAAGCCGCTGCTCTGACCGTACTGAGAATACATCTGCTCGATATAAGCCGCCTGCTGATACATATTCCTGTAGTAGAAATCATACTCTACTTCCGAAACCTTGTAATCGCCGACTTTCATCGCGGTAGTCACTTTGCTGCTGATACCGAAAATGGAATTGAGCCAGTAGCAAATGCCGCAAAGAATGGCCGCGCAGAGAACGATCGCGACGACCTTTTTGCCGATACCCGCAACCTTCTTGCCCGCCTCAATATTTTTAGCATTCTTTTTGTTGGCCTTGGCAATTCGCGCCTTACGCTCCTCGCGATAAATCTCGGCCTTTGATTTTTCGATTTCTTTCTTAGCCATAGTAGGTGTCTTCCTTTACTTCTGATATCATAGCGGCATAATGCCACATAATAAATGTATAATATACTAATTTAAGAAAATTTACAAGTATTTTTTTTAAATAAATCAATTTTCAAACAATTTGCCGTCTTCAAATTCGTTTCTGAACCATACATCTTCCACCTCAAAAGTTTTGCCGTTAAGATAATTCAGGGAGCCTGCGTCGCCGTTAAAATCGAATCTGATCTTATATGAATAAAGAAACTGTTTTTTGTAGCCGTATTTTTGATTGAGACGGTTGGTGCCGTATTTGCCGTCGCCGAGCAAGGGATGGCCGATATGAGCAAACTGCGCTCTTATCTGATGGGTCCTGCCGGTAAAAAGTTCTACCTCAACGAGCGAAAGATCCGATTTTTCATCAAGGATTCTGTAACCCGTTTTCATCATTTTCGAGCCCGGCACTTCCTCGGAATAGACCTTTGCCAGATTTTTGCTTTCATCCTTGATCATCCATGAGGTCAGAATCCCGCTTTTTTTATCAAGGAAACCGTGAATTACGCAGAGATAATATTTATGTATCTCTCTGTTTTTAAGCTTAAGATTCAGAATTCTCAGCGCTTCGGCGGTTTTGGCGGCGATGACGATTCCGCCGGTATTGCGGTCGATCCTGTTGACGAGGGCGGGAGCAAAAGAATTCTCGTTTTTGGGATCATACTCCCCTTTTTCATAAAGATAACGCATAACGCGCGAGATCAGAGTATCATTATACTCGGATTTATCGGGATGAGAAAGCACGCCGACGCTTTTATCGAGAAGAAGGATATTCTCATCCTCATAAACGATCTTAAGCTTTTTTGAAGAAGTGAGAAAATCGAATTTTTCATCGACGGGAGCAAAAAATTCATCCTTGACATAGACAGAGACAACATCGCCCTGCTCGAGCCGGTATGAGATTTCGGAGCGCCTGCCGTTGACCTTGATATTTTTGCGCCTTATTTCCTTATACATCAGCGAAAGCGGCAGAGCCGGAACGGCTTTGGTGATGAATTTATCAAGGCGCTGACCGGCGTCGTTTTTTTCTATTACAAACTGTTTCACTTTTAACTCCGGATTATTCGCAAAAACGCCGATCGGCCGGCGCCCGCGGGATTTGTGATATCTTAACACAACGCGGCGGGTAATGCAATAAAAATCAAAAAACGGTTGATATTGAGATTTTTAGTGTGTTATACTGTAGGTGCCAAACAAATTCAATAATTTTCACAAAGTAAAGTGTGTGTTTTTATCTTTTGGTAAAAATGCGTACTCTGCCTCTGCATACTTTGCTTTGTGATGCGTGAGTTTGTTTGGCGACAGTCAGAGCTATGCGTTTTTCGTGCGCGGCTCCGGCTGCGCACTTTTTTGGATTTACAGGCAATATTATATTCAACCGCGCCGATCGGGTAAGGGCAATGTGATTTATCCCGACAGTAAGATTCGGAATTTTTATACGGATCATAATCAATCAGCAATAGCGGTTGCCGCTTCGCGGCGGTTATATGTCGTCCACACCCGTCACGGTTTCACCGTGCCACCCTCTCCGATCGCGGAGAGGGCTACGAAGTGAGGCACACTTACTGAATGAGATAAGTTTTTGCTATATTCAACTATTTACATCAGATGAAAATAATCATATCAACTTAAACAATTTTTTAATATTTCAGAACACCGGTCCGCAAGGATATGCGGATCATTGGCCCTCTCCACGATCGGAAAGGGTGCCCCGAAGGGGCGGGTGTGGGCGAAAATTATACAGTAATTGACATTTTTTAAGATAATCACAATTATTTTCAGCAAATTACTAACCTTTTTGCAAGTTCATTTGTCTAAATATATATAGGGGTTAATTGTGACCTCGATAATTATCTGATTTACCGGAGGTAGGGGTATGAAAAAGTGTATCAAAAGCGTTATTTCAATCTTGATTTGTCTGGTTTTTGTTGCCGGGTCCGTTTCAATAGGACTGAACTCGATTACGGCGAAAGCATATAGCAGTTGGCAGGAGGCGTATAATGACTTTGTATTAAATAGTAAATATCTATTATCCGGTCAAGATTATTCCGGAAAAAACAACCAAACAGGTGAACAACCTGATTTTGCCTTGCATGATATGAATTCAGACGGTACTCCGGAATTAATTGTTTATGATGGATTATGGCATCCTGCAGCAGCTGACGGATTCAATGTGTATATGTGTAAGAACGATGTTGTTCAGTATATCGGTTCATTCACGACTTATGGCGTTGATTACATAACCGGAACCGAGTTTAACGGATTATTTTTATCGTTCGCTCATACCGGAGGATACAATATTAGATATGTTTCGATTGGAACTAATGGCAAATTAAAAGAAGAGTTGTTGGTTGAAGGAACAGACAGACCGGAAAACGATGGCGAAACGGAATATTCAATAAGAATTACAGATAAGACTGAAAATATAAAACTCTATAATGCATTTTGTAAAGCGGGAGGTATCGACCCGGACAATGCATTAAATGAATTCTATAGTGGCAACACCAATATAAAAAATTTAAACTTTTTTACATTATCTGAAATCAGTTCTATGGGTTGGGCATCTTTTTGTAAAAAATACGGTTATACAGTTAGTGATAGTTCAGAAATATCCTATTCAATATTAACATCAAATCAGCAGAAGGAATTAGAAAGTTTTCTACACCATTTCTTGTGTACTTATTCCGATAGTTTTGCGAATGGATCCCCGGCAACAGACGGTATGACAATGAGCAGAAATTATGATTGCAATAATGCTTCGAACTCAACATTGCTTGCTTGTTTATTATACTATGGTGGATACAGTTTTTTCTATGACAGCAACAATTTTGATGCTGATAACAGAACTGAATACTGGAAAACGGACAACAACTATACTAAAGATCCCAAGCAAATGTACAAGAGTTATACAAAGACAAAAGCTTCCCGAGTCGATTGGATTGCCAAAAATCTTTTTAATTGCAACGACAATGATATAGATTCGATGAGAAAAAACGGAGAGAAAGCATTTGGTACAAATTTGCAAAAAAAAGATTTAGCTTGTTTTTATTACCATAGTGGTAACTACTATTGTGAGACAACTAGTGGTATTGGAGGCCCAGGTTACTGCGAAATCATTATAGATAGTATTAAAAAATTAGGCGAATACTATGGAGTAGAATATACATATGCTTTGGGAGATGTTCCTGATCCAGCGACATATTATGTTAAAGGCAACCGCGCCATATTAAAGTATAAAACAATTGACGGAAAAAAATATTGGTCTTTGTACAAACATGGTAAAAACATAAACTTTAATGAGAGTTTAAATTTTTCGAAAGATGTTTCCGACAGTAATAATTACACAATAAAATACACAGACGGCACAAGCGACACCTTTGAACATAACCTTGACTATTACATCAGTAAAGCCGATTCGACAAAATACGATCCCGAGCTTGCATATATTCTGATGTCAATAGCGTATGCGGCATACAGCGAAGATACGGTAAAAGATATGTTTGAAACATTGGAGTTTACCCAAATTAATACTTCACATGAAACATATATAGAATCTAATGAAGTCAAAATGCTTGAAAATAAAATCAGATATGGCTTAGGTGCCAAAGCAATGAGCAACGGCAAAACACTTGTACTTATTGATATTGCCGGTACAAACGGAGATCCTTTAAGAAACGGAGATTATCTCGGCCCTTCCGGGGAATGGTTGAGTGATTTGGATCTCGGTTTCATCACTCAACTCAGTGCAACGGGCTATCATCACGGTTTTGAACAGGCTGCCGATTATCTGATTAAGGGATTGAATTCATTTCTTTCAACAAATAACATTAAAAAGAGTGAAGCGATTTTTGCGGTTACCGGCCACAGCAGAGGCGCGGCAGTCGGAAACATAGTCTCTTGTAAATTGGGAGTTAAAAAATCAAACCTGTATAACTATAATTTTGCCTGCCCAGATGTAGCAGTTGATACGGGTGTATATTGGAATCTGAATGGAGCTCACGATAACATTTTCAACATTTCATGTAATCAGGATATAGTTTCTATGGTCCCGGGTTATTTAGGTGATTTGGGAATAATTATCGCTATAAATCAATGGGGCAAATACGGAAAGAGCTTATGGTTTTGTCACGATTGGTCGGATATGAAATATAACAGCATTAAATTAAGCAGTCATGAGCAAAATAATTATCTGAAATATTTAAGGCAAAAAAGACCCGAAAGCGAATTAAAAGATTATTTTGCGATGAAAACAAATATCCCCAATCCGTTAAAATGGAACGGAAAAATATTCGGATTTTTGTGCCCCGTGGATGTCAAGCTCACAGATGACAACGGTAAAGTTATAGCCGAGGTAATCGACAACAAAATTACGCAAAAGGATGAAAATGTATTTATAATCATCAATCAGGATCACAAGATCGTAATCGTACCCGATACAGAGCATACAAATGTTCAGATAACAGGCACAGATGAGGGCGAAATGACCCTGCTGATGCGTAATTTCGATTCAAATTCGAGAAATGTTACAGACAGCGTCGATTTCAAGAATGTTGAGGTGCACAAGGATAAAACAATTCTCACCGAATGGGGCGGCAATATAAAATCAACCGATACAGTGCTTAAGGACGGAGAAACCGGAGAAATCATTAACGCCGATAAAACCGAAGACAGCGTTAAAAATGATTCCGTGGGTGAAAAGAAAAATAATAAAACGGCACTATATATCATCATCGCCGTCGCTGCAGCAGCGGCAATAGCCGCGGTGACAGCGGTTATCATAATCAAGAAACGCAAAAGCAAAAAAGCCGCTGAAACCGGGCAAAGGATAATTCCCGAATACGAAAACGCCGGTTACGAGCCTGTTCAAAACGAAAACGCATACACGGCGCCTCCCTCGCCGCCTATTCAGCCGGCAAATTCGGCAAAAGGGGCTGAAACGGCGGAGAAAAAGCCGGAAACGCTCATGAAATATGCCTGCAAGCCGACGGGCCGGCCGGGGCAATGCGCAAAATGTAAATCCGACACTTCGCAGCTTTATTTCATAGTCGCAGAAAAAAGCGGAAAACGGCAGAGCATAACCGTATGCAAAGATTGCGCCGAAAAAATAATCACAAGATTTAAGAAGCAAAATCAGGAAAGCGACCGTACTTAAAGCGTAAATATAAAATTATAGATTTTCGTGTTTACAAAACCGATCCCGAAACTCCGGGAAAAACATACGCAAAAACCCGCCGTTATCACGGCGGGTTTTTAATGGCGCGCTGTAAGGGACTCGAACCCCTGACCTCTTGGTTCGTAGCCAAGCACTCTATCCAGCTGAGCTAACAGCGCAGGTCGGTATTCCGAACGCACATAATATTATCACAACCGAATTAAAAAATCAACATTTTTTTGAAATTATTTTCTGTTAATATCATATTCGGTGCTTATAATCAATACAATCAAACGATTTTTCAAAATTATTTCTCAAAAAGCGAGCCGGAGATCCGCAAATGCAGACCTCCGGATAATGATTATTTATTTGACTTCCTCTTCGGATTCTTCCGCCTGAGAGCCGTGGCGCTTCTCGATAAGAGAGGCAAGGATCCTCTTATGCTCATCGTTGGGCAAAGCGTATTTCATGGTCGGGATAGCGGAAAGAACAAGACCTATCATCGGAGGAATAGCTACAATAAAGAACATCGTCGCGGCAAACTTCTCATAATCAACCGCGAAGCTTGCTCCGCCCTGCGCAAGAGCGGCATTGGTGTCGGCGATAACATCGGAGCTCCAGTGTACAATCGAGAATATAACGCCGGAGATCACCGTTGAAATACCTGCGCCGAGCTTTGTGATGAAGCTCTGGCCGGAGAAGAATATACCGTCGGGACGGTTATTGTTGTGATATTCTTCATAGTCAACGCAATCGGCTATCATAATGGACTGAAGCACATTGAGGCCGCCCATCGCCCAGGAAGCGGCGAAGAAGGTGATACCCATAATTACCGCCCAGATGAATTCATCCCTGATTTTTACGCCGGCGATAAGATAGAACACAAATATAAGTCCGAAGGGAACAGCGCCTATGATCGAATAGAAATTATAAAGCGACTTTTTCTCAAACTTTCTGGCAAGAGACGGTGTAAATGCAGACGCAACTATCATACCGCCGAAAATACCGAGGCCTATGATAAGGACCTTCAAAATCAGCTGAATGTTAAGACCGTTATCGGTCGAGAGCGCTCTGCCCGGATCATTATCAAAGAAGAAATACATAACGAGGGTGAGAGCAACTGTTGAAAGAAGCTGAATCGGGCTTCTGATGATACCGGAAACAAGAAGCTGACGGAACGGCTTGCACTGCCACATGGTCCTGAAGTTTTCTTTGATAGAAGGCTTCTTTTCGGACGGCTGCTTTACCTTTTCTTTTACGGCAAAACCCGCTACCTGGAAAAGGAGCGTGGCAAATACGGTGACAATGACCGCGAGAAGAATCATCGAATACTGGAGAGCGGTCGCGTCATTGTGACCTTTATCAATAAACATTCCCTTGAAAGAGGGAGCAAGGAACTGAACTGCCATGCCGATAACGCCGACATTGGCAACTATCCTCGCGAGCGCGAGAGCCTTTGCACGGTCTTTGGCATCCTCTGTCATAAGAGAGGTTACGCCCCAGATGGGGATATCACCGGCAGTATAGCTCATACCCCAGAGAATATACGAAAACCCTGCCCAACCGACAACAAGGATCTTCTCCCACATGGGAAGCGCGGTTGAATACTGCCTGTTGATAAAAGGAAGAATAGTGCAGATGCAGATGATGGCGGGAACAAAGAGCAGATAAGGCTTGCATTTGCCCCATTTTGTATGAGTCTTATCAACAATGGTACCCATCATAGGGTCATTGACAGCATCCCACACACGGGCAATGGCAACTATCATACTATAAGCCATCGCAGGCAGGAAAATAACGCTCTGGAAATAATACATAAGCCCGCTGCTTATAATATTATAAATAATGTTTTGCCCGGCAAGGCCGATAAGATAACCGGTCAGCTCGCCTTGAGTATAAGTTTTTGCATTTGGGTTACGAGTTGAATTACCCATATAACCCCTCCTAAAAAATATTTGCGATACGGCGGATTGCTCCGAATACTATATCTTTGTCATTTTACAATAAATGCCCGAGGATTTCAATAGTAATAAATCATAATAAATCCACCCTCGATTTGGTTGATTTAATGATTTAAAGAAAGCGCTCAGAACAGCCGAGAACGATAAAAAGGATATAAATCACTATTGTTTTTCGGAAAAATATGATATATAATTCAAAATAAAGTATTTCGCCTCATTGAAAGGAGAAAAAATTTGGAAAACGAAAAGAAAAAATTCATGAAAAAATCCGAAATATTCACATTCGGAATCGGGCTTTTCGGCGTGGCGCTGCTGACCGGATGGATGCCCGATTATACGCAGACATTCTTTGCGGATTTTGCATTCAAAGGCAAGGGCTTTGACAGCGCGGCTATATCCAGCAGCATATCAACGGTATTTCTCGCCGCGGGCATTATCGGAGCCGTAATCGAGCTTATCACCGGCTTTTTGATAGATAATACGAGGACAAAGCTCGGCAAGGTAAAGCCCTGGATAGGCTTCGGCTCGATCCCTATGGCAATAATCGCAATGCTTATTTTTGTGGCGCCGAACACAAATAATCAGACCCTCGCGATAATATGGATGTATATTGTTTATTCGCTCTATACAGCCATCGGCTGCGCCGTGGAAAGACCTGCGGAATGCTTCGGAGCGCTCTGCTCACCCGAGCCTTCGGAGAGATCAAGTGCAATTTCGATCGCTTCATTTATGAAGAGCGTCGGTCAATCGGGTGGCATGGTAGTTGTAATGGCGGTCGGTCTTATTATGAAAAGCATTATGGGTCAGCAGCAGTTTAAGAATGCCGAGGCTCAGGGTCTTGACCTGATAATTTCAACCGCGGTCTGCGCGCTCGGATTTATCATTTTTGTAATGATATTCTTTGTGAATAACAAAGAGAGAGTTCCTTTCACGAGAGAAAAAGTATCGCTAAAAGACGCCGTAAAGGTCGTTTTCACAAATAAAAATCTGCTCATGGTTTCGCTCACAAAGCTCACCGGATTCGGCAGAGGCGTTTACGGCACAGTCTCGCTTTATATTGCAATTTATCTGCTCGGCTCGAAGGATCTGAAGCTCGCCCTCCTTCTCCCGATGGGAATAGGCACGGCGGTAGGCACTCTGCTCGTTAACTTCGTTTTGAAGAAATTCAGCACAAAGCAGACTTTCATAATATTCTGCGTTTACGGAGCGACTTCTCTTGCCATTCTTTATTTTGTAGCTACCGGGATCGGATTCAGAAGCGCTCTTATAATCCCCTTCCTTATCCTCAATTTCTTCTGCGGTATCCAGCACGGCAACACCAACGTTACTCCCAATATAATGATCGCGGATTGCGTTGACGAAATAGAATGGAAAACCGGAAAGCGCCAGGAAGGAACGGCATACGCGGGTTACGGCCTTTTTGCAAAAATCGCTTCCGCATTCACAAAAGCGCTCGGTCCGTGGCTGCTTTACACCTGGTCAGGATACCTTGTATCTACAGACGCGAATGTAGCATACGCCGCTCAGAGCGACGCTACGCTCAATAAATTTCTCATGATATACACTATCATCCCCGCGATATTCGTAATCTTCCAGGGGCTGCCGATCCTCTTCTATGATATGGTTGGCGAAAAGAAGGAAAGAATCACAAAAGAGCTGATGGAGCGCAGAGCAGCCGCAGAAAATGCGGAGCCCGAAGGCGCAATTCAGACTGGCGAGGAGGTTTAACGATGGCAAATAATAAAAAAGAATTCAATTACAAGCTTTACGGTATTTTTGCCGTAGTCATCGTTGCCGCCGCACTTATCGCACTGACGCTTTATGCATACACTTCCAGATATACCGCTCTCAGCCCCGAAAAAACGGCTCAGCTATATGTTGATACGATAGTTCAAAACGGCGACGGATATAACGCCTATAAAAACAGCCTTTTGAGCTATGATAAAAAATTCGGAGATTTTATCAGAGAGAATTACATTTATCCCGAAATTTACGAAAACTATAAGCCGGGTGAATCGACCAAAGGGCTTAAAGGACTTAACGACAAATCATTAAAAGGTGAAAACACCCTCAATGACGACGGCACCCTTCAGGGCAAGGTAACGGATAAAATGTATCCCGAATTCGTAAGGCTCATCACCGAAAACAAAGGGTTTGACAATTACGATCTGATATTCAAATCCTATATTTCGGAGCTCAAAAA
The DNA here is from genome assembly GCA_947166625.1 of uncultured Clostridia bacterium. Taxonomy (GTDB): domain Bacteria; phylum Bacillota; class Clostridia; order Oscillospirales; family Acutalibacteraceae; genus CAG-177. The sequence continues at coordinate 56,647 of CAMVEX010000009.1, read as the reverse complement.
GGTAAGAAAAGAAATATTCGGCGACGATTATTTTGATGACGAGGCATTTTTCAAGGCGTTTGAAGCCAATCTTTTAAAATACGGCGAAAGTCTGACCGGATGCGAGGATGAATTTGACAAAAACACCGGAGTGCAGCTCAAAAAAGCCGTTACCGGCAGTTATCAGACCGCATTCGGCAAAGACTATGAAATAAAATCGGAAGCGGTTTCATCGGAAGATGCCGAAATCCCGGATATATCCGAATACGGGATCGACGCCGAGATAGCGGAGGCAAAAACCGTAAAAGTCAATTTAACCGTCAGCGGAAATTCCGTAAGCGAAGATGCAAGACCGCTGACGAACGGGATCGAAATAACCGTTGTAAGGATCGGTCACAGCTGGTATGTCGCAAACAAATCCTGCGACACCTCGGCACTTTATAATATCGGTAAATAAAATATTCAGCGGAACCTGCAAAAACAGGTTCCGCTTTTTATCGCACAATATAATTATTTATTTTTTTCGTAAATGATCTTAAGCCCTTTCAGGATCATATCGCTGTCGATAATAACATCGTGCTTGCAGTTCGGGATCATTGCAGGAGCGAGCCCTCCCGTAGCAACGACCTTTGTTTCGTAGCCGAGTTCATTCCAAATTCTCTCGATCATACCGTCAAGAGCCGAAACCTGACCGAGAATTATGCCGCTTTTCATACTGTCAACGGTATTTCGTCCTATTACTTTTTTGGGAGCCTCAAGAGAAATCCTCGGCAGCTGCGAGGTCTTATTCACAAGCGAATCCATGGTGGCGCCCACGCCGGGCATTATCGCTCCGCCGATGAAATTCCTGTTTTCATCTATGACAAAAACCGTAGTGGCGGTGCCCATATCGATCATGATGAGCGGCGCACCGTAATCGTTCAGACCCGCTACGGCATCGACTATTAAATCGGAGCCGGCGGTCGATGGATCGTCAATGGCGATATTTATGCCGGTTTTAATGCCGGGACCCACAAACATCGGTGCTTTGCCGAACATTTTTTTTACGGCGGCGGTTATTACGGTATTGACCTGAGGGACGACCGACGAAACGGCGATCCCCTCTACCTCTTCTTTATTCACATCATGAAGGTCAAGAAGCGCGTCAAACAGCACCACATACTCAAGATCCGTCTTTGAGGTATCGGTCTTGATCCTTTCGGAAAACAGTATTCCCTCATCGCCTATACATCCGGCTACAATATTTGTGTTGCCGATATCGAGAGCAAGCAGCATCGATCTCACCTCATTTATGAATTGATTTTTTCTTTTCTGGCAATTTTGATGATCTTTGCGACTGACGGGCTGAGAATGAGATTCACGGCAAGTTCAATAAAGAAATTGAAGCCTATCAATCCGACAAAAATGAATTTCACTGCATTCGCTCCGCCCGCCCATTCTCTGATGGTAGGCATAAAGAACACAAGGCATCCGATAATGAATACACCGGTATTGACTATCGGCGTGAGCACTCCTGAAGCGTAGGTCGCGACGGTGTCGTTTTTCTTTTTGAGCAGTTCATAGACAACGCCGGAAGAGAAGCCCGCGAGAACGCCTTTGAGAATCACGGTGATTATCGTGCCGGGAACATTGACCGCCAGGAAGGCGTTTGCGTCGCCCGTCATAAGCACTGCGACTCCGAAAATCAAGCCGAGCCATGCGCCCGCCCACTTGCCGTACAGCGCCGCACCGACTACTATCGGCACAAGTGAAAGCGTGATCGAAAAGGTTGCCGTTCTGATGGACATACTGACAAACTGAAACACGAATACGATCGCAGTGAGCAGGCCCATCATTACAAGTTGCTTTGTTTTTTTTGACATAATATCCTCCTTGCTGTCTCTCCGAAAACGGATGAGGCGCAAAATTTTGACAATGTAAAAATATTAAATTGTTATGCTTTATAAAAACTTTCTATTGTTTTGAGATATTCAAGCACCGTCGCGTCGCCTGAGCCGTAGATTTCGTGGCGGCTTGCCGGGAATCTGACAAGCTTTCCGTCGGGAATGAGCGCGATGAATTCATCCTCTTTTTCGCTCACTACAGATCCGTCCTCCTCGGGCTGACAGAGCAAAACGGGAATTTTGATATTTGCACATCTTGCGGGATCAAGATTCTTTTTGGCAACGGTCACGGCCTCTTTGAGCCATCTGTAAGAAGCGTTGGCGGTCTGATATTCTTTATGCGCTTTTTTCTTATCATGGTAATAATTGAATCTGGCCTTGCTTGTCATATTGCTGTCAACATAGGTTTTATTCGGGTCAAAGCCGTGGAAGCCCATAACGGTATCGTGGCCCTTGCCTATTGCGCAGAATACACGGGCGATAGCCAGAGCAAGGCCCTGAGGCAGACCGGCGGTCCTGCAAAGAACCATCGGCGCAGACAAAACGGCTTTGTCAAAAACGCCGGGATGAGTCTGGAGATATTGAATCGAGACGGCTCCGCCCATCGAATGAGAATAAAGATAAAGCGGAAGGCCTGCCGAATCGGGCTTGACGACAGAGTGAACGAATATATCGAGATCTTCAACATATTCATCAAATCTGACTATGGAAACTGTCTGGGGATCGGGAGCGTAACGGAAGCTTTTACCGTGTCCGCGCTGATCGTAAATGAACACATTAAAGCCCATAACTATAAAATTGAAAACCATTTCGCGGAATTTTTCGGCGCTTTCGGTAAAACCGTGGACTATAGTTACGCTTGCGAGAGCGTCGGGGATAAGGTACTTTTCAAAATGAATATCCTTGCCGTCATGACCTCTGAAAAAATCTTCCTTTCTGATTTTTTCGAGAAACGGCTCGATCTGATCTTTCATTTTTTCGGCATAGCCGACTTCGCTTACGGGAATTTCTTTGATTTTAAGTTCCATATATTGACCTCCGAAAAGAATTATCAGCAATCATTCTTAATGCTATACGGATTTCAGTTCATCCATAAATTTTCCGATCCTGTCTATAGCCGTGCGGATGTGATCGGTGGAATAGCAGTATGAAGCCCTCACATATCCCTCTCCGCTCTCGCCGAATGCGGTGCCGGGAACAATGGCCACTTTTTGCGATTCGAGAAGCCTCTCGCAAAATTCCGCTCCGGTAAGCCCGGTGGATTTGATTGAAGGAAAGGCATAAAACGCGCCTTCGGGCTCACGGCATTCAAGACCAATATCGTTGAATCCCTTTACCATCAGTTTGCGGCGGGTATCATACTCCTCGATCATTGCCTCGACCTCGGCGTCGCAATCTCTCATCGCAGTAACGGCTGCATATTGAGAAACGGTCGGCGCGCACATTATCGAATACTGATGAAGCTTTGTTATCTGAGAAATGATTTCTTTGGGGCCGCAGGTATAGCCGAGCCTCCAGCCGGTCATGGAGAATGCTTTGGAAAAGCCGTTTATGACAACGGTCCGCTCTTTAAGCGAGCCGACAGCGGCGGGAGAAACATGCTTTTTGCCGTTGAAGGTAAGCTCCGAATAGATTTCATCGGAAATCAAAATTATCCCGGTGTCTTTTACAAGCTCTTCTATCGCTTCATAATCCGCTCTTTCCATTATCGCACCCGTCGGGTTTGAGGGATAAGGCAGGATAACGGCTTTAGTTTTATCCGTGATTTTGTTTTTTAGATCCGAAGCAGGCAGTTTGAAATCATTCTCAGCCTTGTTTTCTATAATAACAGGCACTCCGCCCGCCATCATCACCATAGGGACATAGCAGACATAACTCGGCTGAGGGATTATGACCTCATCACCGGGGTTTATTATCGAGCGAAGCGCCGCATCAATGGCTTCGCTGCCGCCGACTGTAACGAGGATCTCGCTTTCCGGCTCATAATTCAGCTCATATTTACGGCTTAAATATGAGGATATTTCTTTCCTGAGCTCGGCAAGGCCTCTGTTTGAGGAATATCTTGTCTTACCTCGTTCAAGAGTTTTGATTGCCGCGGAGCGTATTTTCCAGGGAGTGGGAAAATCGGGCTCACCTACTCCCAGAGAGATAACATCGATCATTGTCGCCGCTATATCAAAGAACTTTCTTATACCGGAAGGCTGAATTTCGGTAATAGTATCATTGAGAATACTTTCGTAATTCAGCAAGATGAAACAACTCCCCGCTCATCAGGATCGGTTACCTCGAGATCGACATCAAGCTCTTTATATCTTCTCATTACAAACTGAGTTTTGGTAGATGTGACGCTCTCCATAACGGCAAGCTCTTTGGCAACAAATCGCGAAACATCCTGGAAGGTCTTGCATTTGACTATGACGCAGAGATCAGAATCGCCGGATAAGAGATAAACGCTCTCGACCTCGTGGAATTTGGCGATTTTTTTTGCAATATCCTCAAATCCGAGACCGGGCTTCGGAGTGACTTTGATCTCGACCATCGCGGATACATAAAATTCATCAAGCTTTTCCCAGTCGATCACAGTCCGGAAGCCTCTGATAAGGCCGTCCTTTTTCATTTCGTCAATCTGCGCCGAAACTTCAGGCTCGGACAAACCCGTAACGGTAGCAATATCGTTTATTGACATTCTTGCATCCTTCGCAAGAAGTTTTAGAATCTGTACGTTCATTTTGATCCTCCGAATTATTTTTAACTATAATATCATATATTTTGCGCTTATACAAGAAAAATAAATTGACTGTAAAAAAATCGGATGATATAATTTGATGGGGGAAAAACTATGAAAAACAATTTCGAAACAGGGCTTTCGATCAGGAAAGCCTAAGAAAAGGATATTCCGGGGATTCTGAACCTGCTTTCACAGGTGTTGGAAATTCACGCGGAAATACGGCCCGATATATTTGTTTCCGGGACGACAAAATACGGCAGAGAAGAGCTGTGTTCGATAATCAACGGCGAAAATACTCCGGTATTTGTCGCAGTAAATGAGAACAGCGACATAATCGGCTATGCATTTTGCATCATCCGCGAGCAGCCTTCAGATGAAAATCTCGTGCAATTCAAATATCTGTATATCGACGATTTGTGCGTTGACGATAAATACAGAGGCATGAGCATAGGAAAACAGCTGTTTGAATATGTTAAAAATTTTACAAAAGAGCTCGGATGCTATGAAATAACACTGAATGTATGGCGAGGAAATAACCCGGCAGAGAAATTTTATGAAAAAAACGGCTTTAAGCCGCAAAAAACATATATGGAATTTATATTGGAGTGATATAAATGGATTATAATGAAGCGAGAGCAAAGGCAAAAGAACTTGTTTCAAAGATGACCGCCGAAGAAAAGATGAGCCAGCTCGTATATAACGCGCCAGCGATCGAAAGGCTCGGAATAAATGAATATAACTGGTGGAACGAGGCCCTTCACGGAGTGGCAAGGGCGGGAACGGCGACCGTCTTTCCTCAGGCGATAGCGCTCGCCGCATCTTTTTCTCCCGAAACGGTAAAGAAATGCGCCGATGTAATTTCAACGGAAGCAAGGGCAAAATACAATAAATCCGTCGAATACAACGACAGAGATATATTCAAGGGTCTCACATTCTGGTCGCCGAATATCAATATATTCAGAGATCCGAGATGGGGCAGAGGCCACGAAACCTACGGCGAAGATCCGTTTCTTACCTCAGTGATCGGCAAGGCTTTCATTGAAGGAATTCAGGGAGACGGAGAATTTTTGAAGGCGTCCGCCTGCTCAAAGCATTATGCCGTCCATTCGGGTCCCGAAAAACTCAGACACGGTTTCAATGCAGAAGCCGGCAAAAAAGATATGGAGGAAACATATCTGCCTGCATTTGAAAAGACGGTAGAGGCGGGAGTGACCGGAGTAATGGGCGCGTACAGCGCGGTTAACGGCGTACCCGCCTGCGCAAACGAAGCTCTGATAAAAGATAAGCTACGCGGAGATTGGGGATTCAAAGGGTATTTTGTATCCGACTGCGGCGCGATCTCCGATATATATGAAAACCATAAATATGTTGAAACAGCCCGCGAAGCTGCCGCCGCGGCTCTCAACGCAGGATGCGACCTCAACTGCGGCGAATGCTACGCACATCTGAACGAAGCTTATGAAGAAGATCTGACGGGCGATGAAGAAATAACAAAAGCCGCCGAGAATCTTTTTACGATAAGATATATGCTCGGTGAATTTGAAGAAAACAGGCCGTATTCGGATATCGGATTTGAGAAGGTGGATTGCAGGGAGCACAGGCAGCTGAATCTTGAAGCCGCCATGCAGACCGCCGTGCTTATCAAGAATGAAGCCGGTTTTCTTCCTCTTGATAAAGAAAAAGTCAAAAGCATCGGCGTTGTAGGCCCTAACGCTCTTTCGATAACAGGTCTTGAAGGAAACTACGAGGGAAAGGCGAGCGAATATATCACACCCGCCGACGGGATCAGAAGAGTATTTGACAAATCCGAAATCAGGGTTTCACCCGGATGCAAATATGACAGAAACGTATTTAACAGCTGGGACGGTCACGATAACATAATATCAGACGGAGTTGCCGTGGCGTCGATCAGCGATGTGACCGTGCTTTGCCTCGGGCTTGACTGGAGGCTTGAAGGCGAAGATGGCGACAAAGAAAGCATCACCCTGCCCGAAGTTCAGATAAAACTTGCCGAAGCGGTATGCGAAGAAAATGAAAACACCGTTGTGATCATTATGGCGGGCTCATCCGTTGATATAGGCGAAAAAGTTAGAAGCAAGGCTAAAGCAATAATCTACGGCTGGTACCCCGGCTCTCAGGGCGGACTTGCTCTGGCAAAAATCCTCGCTGGCGAAAAAGCTCCGAGCGGAAGGCTACCGATAACCGTATATTACGGAGACATCGAGCTTCCCGAATTCACCGATTACAGTATGAAAGGCAGGACCTACAGATTCATCGAAACCGAGCCTCTCTGGCCGTTTGGATTCGGTCTTTCATATTCAAGCGTCAAATATAACAAAGCCGAAATAACTCTTTCGGATCCGAAAACCGTAAAAGTCAAAGTAAGCGTATTGAATACAGGCAATTACGATATTACGGAAAAGATCCAGGTTTACGCGCATTACGACGATACACGGTGCGTTACTCCGAATTATCAGCTTTGCGCGATAAAGCCGATCGAAATAAATGCAGGCGAGACAGTTGAAGCCGAGCTTAAAATCGATCGTTACTGGTTAAAAGCCGTTACCGAAAACGGCGAAAGAAAAGATCCCGATTCCGGGATAACACTCTATATCGGCTCAACGCAGCCCGATAACAGAAGCCGGGAGCTCGGGGCGCCTGAGGGAATAAAAATTTCATTGGATTGAGAAATAAAAATATTGGATTGAGAAATAAAAAATGAAACTGAGGTGATCGTCGTTGAATGCAGTTAAAAAAAGTGCCGCTGCGGTATTGTGCCTGATCATGATTCTCTCCTTCGCATCTTTTTTGTCATTTGCGCAGGATGATGAATACATTCCGAAAGAAGCGCTGAGCGTAAACGCCGGTATCGAGGCTCTGTGCGGTCAGTTCGAATCATTTACCGGTCCTGAAAAAGACGGATATGCCATAGACTGCAAATATTATTCGCCCGTAGGTGAAAATGACAGCAACAAATATCCCATAGTTATATTCTTTCACGGCATAAATCACGGCGAGTCTGTCGGCAGTCAGCTGAACGACAGCGATTTCCCCTACTGGTCAAGCAGTGAATTTCAGGCGAGATTCAGCGAATCGGGCGGAGTGTTCATCCTTATGCCGCGCGCACCCGAAGACAAAAAATTATATTGGGGAGAAACATTCATTTCACCCGTAAAAGCAATGATCCACTCATTCATAGAAGAACACAGCGAAAATGTGGACACTACCTCGATTTCAATTACGGGCTCATCGGCGGGCGGCGGTATGTGCTGGCTGATGCTCGACGCATTCCCCGGTATGTTTTCGTGCGCCTTTCCTCTCGCTTCGACAATTACACCCTCAAAAGCGGATATAGAAAAGGCAAAAGATACGGCGATATGGATATTCGCGAGCAAAAAAGGCAGAATAGTCAACTATAATTTTAGCACCCTGAAAATCTGGAATAATGTTACGGCGACCAATTCAAGACCCGGGCTTTGCAGACTGACTTCATTTGAAAATGTCCATAATCCCGACGGGACACCCACATCAACCAATCACCACCTCGCTTCGGTGATCACTTATGATATGCACATGAAGGATGAGAGCGATTACATTGAAGCCGAGACGATCAACGGAAACGGCGACAAGGTCAGCCTCACCTCACCGGAAGGCATCATTTCTTGGATCTCATCGGTACACTCGGACTATAACGGCAACGAGGACAGAGCAGATCCCGAATATAATCTCACATTCTTTACCAAAATAAATAACTTTTTCAAATACCGTATTTTTTATCTGGTCCAGCTCATTCAGGATCTGTTGGGGCTTTAATCATAATCTCGGATTTACCGGCACATTATGTGCCGGTTATTTTTTATCGGCACAACATATTGTATTTTTGTCATTTCATACAAAATCGAAAATAATTCGTTAAATAGTTTGTCAAAACGGTTATTGACATATGTCAATAATACGATATAATATAATCAGAAAATCGAAAAAGGTGAAAATATGGCAAGACCGGTAAAAAGCAGATATATCTGCGAATATCCGAAAAATATCGGATTTGAGCCCTACGGTGATTATGCAGATAACGTCGAGCTGGCATTTGACGAATATGAGGCATTCCGCCTTATAGATACTCTCGGATATACCCAGCAGGAATGCGCAAGGCAGATGTGTATCGCACGCTCGACCGTCGCGTCAATATACGAAAGCGCAAGGAACAAAATTGCCGATGCGATAGTCTCGGGCAAGGCGATAAACATCCACGGAGGGAATGTGACCCGATGCCCATATAACTCCGTCTGCTGCGGCAAATGCGGCAAAAATGACTGCAAAAGCTGCGGCAAATGCGAAAGAAGAAATATAAAGTAAAGAAGGAGAATGAATATGAACGATAACGGAAACGCTTGGAGAGATTTCAATCGCGGCGTATGGTGTGACGATATAAATGTTTCAAATTTTATCAAAATGAACTATACCGCATATAACGGTGATCATTCATTTCTTGAAGGACCTACCGAGAGAACAAAGAAAGAAGCCGACAGAGTAAAAGAGCTGCTTATCGCAGAAAACAAAAAAGGCGGTGTGCTCGATGTGGATACCTCAAGAGTAATCACAATTCTTTCACACGGCCCCGGTTATGTGGTGGATAAAGACACCGATATTATAGTCGGCCTTCAGACAGACGAGCCTCTCAAGCGCGGCGTCTCCCCCTTTGCCGGCATCAGAAACTCCGTTCAGGCCTGCAACGCTTACGGCTATGAGATGAGCGATAAAATCAAGGATGAATTCAAATACAGAACCACTCACAACACGGGCGTTTTCAGAGCTTATACCGAAACCATGAAAAAGGCGCGTCACGCCGGAATCCTGACCGGTCTGCCCGACGCATACGCAAGAGGCAGGATAATCGGCGATTACAGAAGGATCGCTCTTTACGGTATGGATTTCCTTATCGAACAGAAAAAGCTCGATAAAGAGCGCCTCGCAGAGAAAGAGTATCTTGATGAAGAAACCATACATCTGCTTGAGGACCTTGCGAAGCAGATCGAATTTATGTATCAGTTAAAGGAGCTTGCGCTTCTTTACGGATATGATATTTCAAAGCCCGCCGTCAACGCTTTCGAGGCGATCCAGTGGCTTTATTTCGGCTATCTCGGAGCGGTCAAGGAGCAGAACGGCGCGGCGAATTCAATCGGAAGAATAGCCGAATTCATTGATATATATATCGAAAGAGATCTCAGGGAAGGCAAGCTCAGCGAAAGCGAAGCTCAGGAGCTTATAGACGATCTTGTTATCAAGCTCCGTCTTGTACGCCATCTGCGCACCCCGGAATACAACGATCTGTTTGCAGGCGACCCCGTCTGGGTAACCATCGCTCTCGCGGGAGTTACCGGAGAGGGCAAGCACATGGTGTCAAAAACAAGCTACAGAGTGCTCAACACTCTCTATAATCTCGGATCATCCGCCGAGCCGAATATTACCGTCCTGTGGTCTGAGCGCCTGCCGGAGCCGTTCAAGAGATTCTGCGCAAAGGTCAGCATTGACACAGACTCGATCCAATATGAAAATGACGACCTGATGAGAAGACTTTACGGCGACGATTACGCCATAGCCTGCTGTGTTTCCGCGATGAAAATGGGAAAGCAGATGCAGTTTTTCGGCGCCCGCTGCAACCTTGCAAAAGTCTTGCTTATGGCTCTTAACGGCGGAAAAGACGAAATAGCCGGAGATCAGATAGCTCCCGAAGGGATGACCTTCGACGAAGAAATACTTGATTTCACTCAAGTTTATAATGAATATAAAAAATACCTTAAATGGATGGCTCGTCTGTATGTAAACACAATGAATATCATACATTATATGCATGATAAATACGCTTATGAGCGCCTCATGATGTCGCTTCACGATACGGATGTTGAAAGACTCATGGCATTCGGCGTATCGGGCTTCTCGGTCGCTGTCGATTCGCTTTCGGCGATAAAATACGCTAAAGTAAAGCCGATAAAAGACGAAAGAGGAATTATCACCGATTTTGAAATAAAAGGAGATTTCCCGAAATACGGCAACGATGATGACAGAGCCGACCTTATAGGCAAAAATCTTATAGAGTATTTCTACAGAGAGCTCTGCAAAACTCCCGCATACAGAGGAGCAAAGCATACGCTTTCGATCCTCACGATAACATCCAATGTAATGTACGGCAGAAAGACCGGCTCCACACCCGACGGCAGAAAAGCGGGCGAGCCCTTCGCGCCCGGCGCAAATCCCATGCACGGCAGGGATTCTCAGGGAGCCCTTGCTTCTCTCAACTCTGTTGCAAAGCTGAATTATGCCTGCTGCAGAGACGGAATATCCAATACATTTTCCATCACACCCGACGCGCTCGGCTCGGATGAAGAAAACAGGATCTCAAACCTTGTGACGATGCTTGACGGCTATTTTGTGCAGGATGCGCATCATCTGAATGTAAATGTGCTCAACAGAGAAAAGCTGATAGCCGCCATGGCGGATCCCACCCTTTACCCTTCGCTTACCATCAGAGTTTCGGGCTATGCGGTAAACTTCAATAAACTTACAAGAGATAAGCAGGAAGAGGTTGTCGCTCGCACCTTCCATCATTCGATGTAATATGGCGAATATACATTCTTTTGAATCGCTCGCCGCGCTTGACGGAGAAGGGATCAGATACGCGGTGTTTTTCACGCGCTGCCCGCTGAGATGCGTTTACTGTCACAATCCCGATACATGGCACGCGGGCAAAATAGAAATGTCCGCGGCAGAGCTTTTTGATAAAATCAAAAGATACAAGCCGTATTTCAAAAACGGCGGCGGAGTTACATTTTCCGGCGGAGAGCCGCTGCTCAGCAGCAGATTCATTAACGAAACCTGCCGCCTTTTGAAAACGGAAAATATTGGATACTGCATTGATACATCCGGCAGCGTCAGGCTCGATGATGAAGTCAAGACCGCTCTGCTGAACGCCGATATGGTAATACTCGATATTAAATTCCATAACGAAGCAGATTATAAAAAATACACAGGCGGAGATTTTTCGCTCCCCGCTGAGATCGGAAAATTCTGCTCGGATAACGGAAAAAGGCTTATGCTCAGAAGCGTGATCATACCGGGAATAAACGACAACGAGAGCGATATAAAAGGCTATGCCGATTATGTAAAAAATCTCGGCCTCAGATTTGAAAAATATGAGCTGCTCGCATTTCACACAATGGGATTTTTCAAATATGACGAGCTCGGTATCGATAATCCGCTGAAAGATACTCCCCCGTTAGACAAAGAAAAACTGAATGCGCTTCAAGATCTATTAAATTCACGATTAAACGGTGAAAAATATGTCTCTGACAGACAAACTGATTAAATACTCAAAATCGGATATTATCCCTATGCACATGCCGGGGCACAAACGCCGCAGTTTTAATGACGATCTGCCTTATTCGCTTGACATAACGGAAATTGACGGCTTTGACAACCTGCATAACAGAAAAGGAATAATCAAAGAATTGACAGACAGAATGGCAGCCCTTCGCTCGGCAAAGGAGGCTTTCCTTTTGACGGGCGGCTCAACGCTCGGCATACTCGCCGGCGTATATGCTCTCACATCGCCCGGAGATAAGGCGTTGATAGCAAGAAACTGCCACAAGTCGGTTTATCACGCCTGCGAAATCAGGGGGATTGAAACAGTTTACATCTATCCAGGAGAAGATGAATACGGTATTTTTGATTCGGTTTCTCCCGACGAGATAGAAAAAGCGCTTTGCGCAGAGCCCGGTATATCGCTCGTTGTCATCACTTCACCGACTTACGAAGGGATCATCAGCAATATCGCCGAGATTTCAGATACAGTCCGTAAACACGGCGCAAGGCTGCTGGTTGACGCCGCTCACGGGGCTCATCTGGGATATTCCGATAAATTCCCGGCCGACGCTCTGTCGCAGGGAGCGGATATATCGGTTGAATCGCTTCACAAAACTCTGCCTGCACTTACACAGACCGCGGCGATGTATATTTCCGACAGGGTAAATCCGGCAGATATCGAATACGCTCTCGATATTTTTGAAACATCCTCCCCTTCTTATATCCTTATGGCTTCGGCGGATGTTTGCGTCGGTTTGATCGAAAAAGAGGCATCTTATTTATTTAACGAATATTCCGATTCACTGGAGCGTTTTACAAAATCAACCGAAGATCTGCAATATCTCAAACCGCTGAAATTCAAAAACTGTTACGGTCACGACAAAGGGAAAATAATAATCCCCTGTAAAAATACCGGAATGAGCGGAGCTCAGCTTTCGGAAACTCTGAGAAAACGATACGGTATCGAAACGGAAATGTCGGCGCCGCTGTATGTTATATGCATGACAGGCCTTGCAGATACGGATATTTCTCTCGGGAGGCTTTCTGACGCCCTTCATAAAATCGAAGAAACCTTGTCGGAAAGCGAAAACGTATCTTTCACAGTTAAATATCCGAAGGCAAAGGCGGCTGTGAGCATTTCGGGCGCGATACATTCGCCGGGCGAATACATTCCCTTTGAAAATGCGCAGGGCAGGATCTCAAGGCAATACATAATGGCTTACCCTCCCGGGATCCCCGCGGCAGTTCCCGGCGAGATAATAACAAAAGAAGTCATCGAATACATAAATCTGCTTAAATCCCGTAACTGCGCCGTTGAGATACCGGGAGAATACGGGAATGATAAAATTTCCGTAATAAAAGATAATTGATTCAAATCAATTGACACGGTAAAATTACTATGATATAATAATACGGTAAAGAAGTGAGGAAGCTCACAATACATCATATAAGGAGACCGTTATGAAAAAGACCAACAGAATCAAGACCATTGAAACACGCGATCTTACAAAGAGCGTTAAAAACGGCGGCTGCGGCGAATGCCAGACCTCCTGCCAGTCAGCCTGCAAAACTTCCTGCGGCGTAGCAAACCAGCAGTGTGAGAAAAAATAATAAATAAAACTGCCGTCTGCCGTAGTAATTCGGCAGGCGGTTTTACTTAGGAGCATTATGATACACCAATACAAATTAAACGGATACAATATAGTGATAGATGTTGCTTCGGGAAGCGTACACAGCGTTGACGAGGTCGCCTATGACGCGATAGGTATGTTTGAAACGCACACCCGCGAAGAAATAACATCGGCTTTGCTCAAAAAATACAGTGAAAGCCCCGATATAAATGAAAAAGAAATATCCGATCTGCTCGATGATATTCAATATCTCAAAGATGAAAAAAAGCTTTTTACAAAGGATATTTACGAGGGCAAATCGCTTAATCTGAAGCTCAGGGGCAATGTTGTGAAGGCGCTCTGCCTGCACGTCTCTCATACATGCAATCTGAATTGTGAATACTGCTTTGCCGCTCAGGGCAAATACCACGGGCAAAGCGCTCTCATGAGCTTTGAAACAGGCAAAAGGGCTCTCGACTTTCTGATCGAAAACTCCGGCAGCCGAAAAAATCTTGAGGTGGATTTCTTCGGCGGAGAGCCGCTGATGAATTTTGAGGTAGTAAAAGAGCTCGTAAAATATGCGCGAAGCGTTGAAGAAAAAGCGGGCAAGCATTTCAGATTCACTCTCACCACAAACGGAATGCTCATTGATGACGATGTGATCGATTTCTGCAACAGGGAATGCCACAATGTAGTGCTTTCGCTTGACGGCAGGCGCGAAATCCACGATGCAAAAAGGCCGACTCCTTCCGGGAAGGGATCATACGATATTATTCTTCCGAAATTCAAAAAGCTGGTTGAGGCACGCGGCGGCAAGGGCTACTATATGAGAGGCACCTTCACTCATGCCAACACCGATTTTACAAACGATATATTTCACATGGCCGATCTCGGTTTTACAGAGCTGTCTATGGAGCCTGTCGTATGCAAGCCGACCGAGCCTTATGCGCTGACCGGCGATGATCTGCCGATATTGCTGGGGCAATACGAGATCCTTGCAAAAGAAATGATCAAAAGGAAACGCGAAGGCAGAGGATTCACTTTTTATCACTATATGATAGATCTCAAAGCGGGCCCCTGCATCTATAAAAGAATATCAGGCTGCGGCTCGGGCACCGAGTATATGGCGGTTACTCCCGCGGGCGAACTCTACCCCTGCCATCAATTTGTAGGAGATAAAAAATATCTGATGGGCAACGTTTGGGACGGAGTTACAAACACTGAAATAAGAGACAGTTTCGCTTCCTGCAATGTATATTCGAGAGAAGAATGCAAAAACTGCTGGGCAAGGCTTTACTGCTCGGGTGGATGCGCCGCAAATTCATATCACGCCACCGGCTCGATAAACGGGGTATATGAATACGGCTGCGAGCTTTTCAAAAAAAGAATGGAATGCGCGATTATGATGAAAGTTGCAGAAGAAGATGATGAATGATCACGAAGTGGTAATCACTGAAAGAGGCATTGTATCGCGAAGAAACAACAGTTTCTTTGCTTATCAATCGTGGCCCTCGGCGTGCGTTGACGAAAACGGGGTGATGTACGTTGTCTGCTCCGGATTTCGTATGGGTCACATGTGCCCATTCGGAAAGATAACGATGTATAAAAGCCGTGACGGCGGAAAAACATTTACCCTGCCCTCTGTAATAAATGACCGTTTCCTCGATGACAGAGACCCCGGAATTCTTTATATCGGGGAAGGTAAAATGATGGTGACTTACTGCTCCAATCACGCAGCGATCTACGAAAATGAATTTGCCGAATGGATACGCTCCGACAGCGGAGAAGCAGGCTCAGGTCTCGTAAAACATTATAAGCTGCTAAGCGAAGACGAAAGAACGGGCGGATCGTTTTATCGAATCCTGACCGGTTACGGCGATTATTCAGGCGACGAAAAACGAATTCCCGTCCACAGCACTCACGGCCCTGTTTTACTCAGCGACGGCAGGATATTTTATCTCGGTAAAGAAGTATTTGAAAAAGACGAAAACAGAAAAAACAGATTTTATTCTTTTATCTCCGATGACTGCGGAAATACATTCAAGGAAATCGGAGAATGCAAAATACCCGGTGAGTATTCAAATGATACTTTTCATGAGGTACAATGTGTGCAACTCGATTCGGGGAGGATACTGGCTTTTTTCAGATCACATCTGACCGAGGATGACAATTATTTCACGATAATGAAAACCTATACCGATGATTTCGGCAAGACCTGGAGTAAATGGGAAGAAACGGGAATTTGCGGCTCCCCTCCCCATCTTCTCAAAATCGACGGCGGAGCGATCCTCTCTTACGGCAGGCGCGCGGAGCCATACGGAATATATGCCGTTAAGCTTGACAATAACGGAGATATTGCCGGAAACGAAATAAGACTTGCCGATTGCTTCGACGATGATATAGGCTACCCGGCGACGGTTTCCCTTAAAGACGGCTCGCTTTTCACGGTTTATTACGCAAGGTGCGAGGGAGACGATTTCGCCTCTTTGCATTATGTCAAATGGAAAATATAACCAATTATGATGAAAGGAAAAGATATGGATAAAACAGCTTTATTCAGCTTGACTTACGGTGTATTTCTTTTATCCGCAAAGGATTCCGGCAAGATCAACGGATGCATTACAAATACCGCCATTCAGGTGGCTTCAAGCCCCGACAGGATAGCGATATCATGCCTCAATTCAAATCTCACCTGCGAAATGATAAAACACAGCGGATCATTTAACCTCAGCATACTTGACAGCACCTGCGAATACCCTCTTTTTGAAAGATTCGGCATGAAATCCGGCAGAGATATTGATAAATTTGAAGGGGTCGAATATCTCACGGATATGAACGGGGTACCTTATCTCAAAAACAACACCTGCGCCGTGATTGTATGCAGGGTGGTTGAATCAACAGACCTCGGCACCCATACATTATTTATCGCAGAGATAACAGATTGCTTCAAGACAGGCGAAAACGCTCCTTTGACTTACGCGGAGTATCATTCAAGAATCAAGCCGAAGCCGCAAAAGAAAGATGAATCAAGAAAAATAATCGCGTGGAAATGTAAGATATGCGGCTACATCTACGAAGGACCCGACCTGCCGGATGATTTTGTCTGCCCGTGGTGCGGACACCCGGCGGATGATTTTGAGCCGGTGTATGAATGAAATGAAAATAATAGCGAGAATTTATAATGACTACACATCAAAATTCGGGGTCCCGAGGCAATCGGGTCTTGTAGAATCCGAAAACAGCCTTATCGTATTCGAGCCGGAATTCAGAGCCGAAGAGGCTCTGAGAGGAATTGAAGAATCAAACTACATCTGGCTTATCTGGGAATTCAGCGAATTCAAGGATACAAAATGGTCACCGACCGTGAGACCCCCGAGGCTCGGTGGAAATAAAAGACTCGGCGTATTTGCAACGCGATCGCCTCACAGACCGAACCCCATAGGGCTTTCGGCGGTTAAACTGACCGGTAAAATCAAAACACCCGGCTCGGGAACGGCGCTGACCGTTTCAGGAGCGGATCTGATGAACGGCACGCCCATTTATGATATCAAGCCCTATATCCCTTATGCGGATATAAAGCCTGACGCAGTCAATCACTTATTTGATAAACCCGGAGAAAAATTCAAAGTAATGATACCCGACGGGATAAATCCGCCGATAACGAAAGAGAAAGCAGAAACGCTCAAAGAAATTCTTTCTCTCAATCCAGCTCCGAGATACATTGACGACCCCGAAAGAATATACGGGATGAGCTACGGCGGATTAAATATCAAATTCAAAATATCCGATAAAACAGTAACGGTTACCGAAATAACAGAAGAACAGTAAAAATGCCCGTCCGTCCGGACGGGTACTTTTATTCAAGAATATAATTTTTGAAATCGGTTATTTCGTCATCGGTAATGCCGAGGCCTTCGGAAAGGAAGACATCGAATGAGCCGAATTTATCAAGCATGGCGTCATAAGCGGATTTAAGATAACTCTTATCTGCAAGGAAAACGCGGTAGGTTTTATCGGCGATTTTTTTGCTGCGTAAAAACACTTTTGCAAGCCTTGCATACTTTTTGCCGTTTTTAGCCGATATTTCGTTGGTCTTGAGATAATCTTCAAGAATATCTTCGTCACTTGCGCCGAGCATTTTTAAGATAAGAGCGGCGGTTATCCCGGTCCTGTCCTTCCCGGCGGTGCAATGAAACAGCACGGAGCCCTCGCGGTTATTCATAATAATCTTAACCGTTTTAGAGAGCTGGGAAAGGGCGTAATCATCCGTAACGACTATGGGATAAACATCGGTGAGCTCCGGGATATAGGAATACAATTCCTCTTTACTCTCTGATTTTTTTATGGCAGATAAAACATCGGAGCCCATACCGCCCGTCATAGCCATATTCGCTTCGTTAAAAAAGGGAATATGAATATATTCGGCTCCGTCGGGAATAATATCGGTTTTACCCTTTTTCTCCTCCTTGGCTCTGAAATCTATGACTTTTTTGACTTTGTAATACTTTTCAAGAGTCAGTTTATCGGCAGAGCCAAGTTTACTCAGCTTTGCGCTTCGCAAAATCAGATTGTGCCTGACCGATTTGCCGCCGTTTACCTTTATACCGCCGAGATCTCTGAAATTCAGTTTTTTATTTTTAATTCTATCTGTCATAATTCATTACTTAAATGACATTTCATATATTCGTTTCCAGCTTCTTATTTTATCGGCGCTGTATCTCCTGGGTATAGCGGCGCAGGCACCGGTCACGGCGCTGACCCTTGCGCCCGTCGAGGGAAGCTTCCTGAGGAATTCTTTATTGCCGCCGGCGAGTTTTGCTTTGTTTATAATATCCTGGAATTTGACATTCATACTTGAAAGGCCTATAAAATCGGCTCCGAAGGTGATGTCATCGGAGGTGACCATTCCGCTTTCAAAGGCATAATCGACATCTTCTGCCGTAAGTTTTGGCAAAATAAGCTTTGCCGCGGCAAGCGGCGCAAGAGACGAGCCGAGAAGTTTATAGAAATTATACTGGTATTTCCAAAGCGTCTCTGCCGAGAATGAATCGGTGGGGTCGGAAATTATCGCGTCGAAAAGAATCCTCGAAGCGCGAAGCGAATTCGCAATACCCGAGCCGATAAGCGGAACTGTCATAAAGGCGCTGTCACCGATAGCAGCGTAACCGTCTGCCACCATAAGCGAGAGAGGCTGCCTTACGGGGATATTGACAAACTGCCCTCCCCTGACCTTATCGGTGCCTATACGGGGATTGGTCTGCCTTAACAAATCGGTAAATCTGTTGACTTCATCCATATCAAAATCGGCGAATCTGCCGATGAGCACATCGGTGTGATCATCCTCTGAAGCCACCCAGCTCATACCGAGGATTCCGTCTTTATAGAGCATAACCTTGAATTTTGCCTCGACCTCTTCGTCGCTTCCGATATTATAAAAGGCTCTGTAAATAGTAATATATTCGAGCCTCGAAGGCGCTTTTTCAATGCCGAGATGATCGGGAAGATTCATCCTCACGGGCGAGAGCATACCGCAGGCGTCTATCACGAGATCTGCATAGAAATCGCCTTTATCGGTTTTGATCCCAACAACTCTGTTGCCAAGAAGCGCGGGGGCGATAACTTCGGTATCATACTCGATTTTTACGCCGCAATCGACGGCGTGAGAGATAAGATGATTATATATATCCCGCCTCTCCATTTTTATCTCAAGCTGATCCTGCGGCACATGCTGTTTGAGCCCGACGGTTTCGGAAGGGCCGAAAAAGGTCATATTTTCTTTATATTCATAAAGAGATTCATCCGGCATGGGGATACCCGCAACGCCGAGCGCACCGGGAGCGAATATATCAGTCCAGTCATATCCGAGAGTACCCTCGGATTTCTTTTCATAAACAGTAACATCATAGCCCGCTTTTGAAAGCTGAGCGGCAGCCGCAATACCGCCGTGACCGAGACCCGCAACAATTATTTTTTTACCCATAATTCACACACCCCTAAATTACTTTCTGAAAAAGAAAATCAAATCAAATATTTTTCTTCTGAGCCTGAGCAGAGCCAGATAAATATCATAAAAGAACCTGAAAACGGATCTTTGCTCAGCTTCCGTGCCGTTATCCGGAGATATTTTTTCGCTTTTTTCATCAAAATCGAGGAATCTCGGATACATATCGAATGTTTCTACCGTCGCTTCGCCGTCATAAAAGAGAAGCTCTCGCACCATATCTTCCATATCATCGGGCATGGCTGCGTGCTGCAAATCCTTAATAAACCAGGTGCGATCGGGGAAAAGGCAGGTTTCGGAGCATACCGTGAGATCGGGATTGACGCAGGATCTGTCTTTGCGTGAGGCAACATATTCATCGCTGAATTTATCGCCGTATTCGGCGCAGACGGCTCCGAAGGAGGAGCTTGCCGTATCAACTACGCCGTCGCTCATCTTTTTCCAGGTGGGTGTGAGCGGAACGGACGGATAATTATATCTTGAAATCACATAGGTGTTAACGGTTTCATCCTGCTCGAGAAGGGATGATTTTTTATTGGGTCTGATCCTCGTGTTGTAATCATCGATTTTTGCTTTCAGCTTTGAATGATCGACACCGTCATCTTTATAAACTTTATTGAATACAAAATCCATCGACGAATCGATATATGCATCGGGGATCATCGCCCAAATGCTCAGCCACCTGCCGAACATGGGCAGAAGAATCTGTTTGATAGCTCTCTCTCCGAGATTCTCGACGATTCCGTTGCCGAGCTTTGCGATATCGCCCGTAACTCCGGCGCTGTCAAGCAGATCGATCAGGCCGACAAGAAGCTTTTTATATTCATTCTCGCCGATCATCCTCTTGATAAACGCCGAAATTGCCTCGCCTTCAAAAACTATGTTTCCGCTCATCATCTCACCGGTATATTGCTCGCCGAAGATAGCGGTCGTATTATAGCAGACGGATTTGATCTTATCATAGCCGTAAAGCTGTGTGTAGGTATTTACGACTATCCCGCCGAAGCTGTGGCATTCGATAACGACTTTATCACAGCCGGAGGCGCGGGTGACAAAATTGATGAAATCATTAAGCTGAGAGGCAACCTCTATGGGGTCAATACGCCAGTCATAATTAAAATCAAGCTCGCTTGATGAAGTGACAGAGCTCTCGGGAGGATAAACCATATAAGCTCCGCTGTTATCGGCAACTTCACCGTTCGGATCAAGATCTGCCGAACTGAGAAGCTCACCGACTGGGCCGAGGATTGCGTCGCCGAGCTCATCATAATTCTTTGTGACAAGAAATTTGAGCAGATCGCCTATATGAGCCTTGACCAATTCAAGGATCTTATCGGATGACGGAGGCCAGACGGGCTCGCTGTCACGATCGTTTTTATCCGAATAAAGATCCTTGCCCATAAAACCGTGAATGAAAATATAAGGGCAGGAAGGTGAATACGCGCCCGCAAAACCTACAGACAAAGCGGAAAGCGCGATAATCACGCAGAGCAGTAACGAAATAGCCTTTTTCATAAATTTATCACTCCGAAAAACATTATGGTTTATTATAACATCCCGACGGGAATAAATCAACCGAGTAATTTACAGACAGTATCGAGCGCAAGCCTGAATTTTTCTCTGTCAAGGCCCGAATAATTCACAAGCAGCTCATGCCCGTGAGAATCGGAGCCGTAAACATAATCGGACATAAACGACGCTTTAATTCCCTCTGCCGCAAGCATTTCTTTTAATTTGGCATCCGGCATTTCGGTATCGAGCAAAAGGGTGAAATGAAGGCCGGCTTGAGATTCTGAAATTTCCGAGCGTTTTGGCAAAGGAGAACGGGCGAATTCTTCAAGAAGCTCCGCCCTGAGAATCCTGTAATATTTTTTGGTACGGTTAATGTGCCGCTCATAATAACCCCGTGAAATGAATTCGGCAAGGGTATATTGCTCAAAGGACGGCACCGTGCAGGAATTAAAAGAGAGCTCGCGTGAATATTTTGCGGCAAGATCGGGCGGCAGGATCATATAGCCGATCCTCATAGAGGGCGATATAGTTTTTGAGAATGTGTTTATATAGATAACTCTTCCGGAATTATCAATGGTCTGCATCGGCGGGATCGGTCTTCCCTCAAAACGAAGCTCACTGTCAAAATCATCCTCTATGATATATCCGTTTCGCCTGTCTCCGATAAGAGAAAGCAGATCATGGCGGATCTTGGCGCCCATCACCCTGCCCGTGGGGAAATTATGAGACGGCGATATATGTATGATATCAATATCCGATCTCTCGATCTCGGAAACGGTCTCAGAATGATCGGTAATATCAAAATAGCGGATATCCGCATTATTCATTGAATAAACTTCGGAAATTTTATGATATGAGGGATTTTCGATCCCATAGACCTTATCCGTCCCGAGCAGTCTTATTATTTGGGTATAGAGATATTCGCTACCCGCGCCTATGATGATATTTTCGGGAGAAACCCGCATACCTCTTGAGCTGAGCAGATAACTGCAAAGCGCCTCGCGGAAAGCATACATTCCTTTGTACGGGATAGGATCGAGCAGCTCGCGGCTGTAATTGAGCATAACTTCACGGGTAAGCCTCGACCATATTGAAAAAGGGAACTGGTTTTTGGGAACGGCATTTGAGCTTAAATCCACCTTGAATTCATCGGCGGAAAACGAGGCGGCTGAAACGGGAGTTGATTTTTTGCCGGGCAGAGCAAGGTTTTTTTCACAGAAATAGCCCTTCTTTTCTATTGAATAAACATATCCCTCATCTATCAATGCGGCATAAGCCGCCTCGACCGTGACCTTGCTTATCCCGAGATGCGCCGCAAGCTCCCTTTTTGAAGGAAGCTTTTCATCGGATTTGATTATTCCGTTCAATATATCGGATTTGACAGCGCCGTAAAGCTGCTCATATAGCGGAACGCCGCTGTTTCGTTCAAAATTATAAGTAAGCATAAGCCCTCATCTGGCATTATATTATATTCAAGAAATGGCCATTGATTTAATGCCAAATTTATTATAATATCTCACCGCAGATAAATCAAGAGGAATATAAAAATGAAAAGAACAAAAACATTAAAAATCGCCAACACGGCGCTATTTGCCGCGCTGATTTGCGCAGCTACCGTCACGGTGCAGGTCCCCGTGCCTGCGACGCACGGTTATGTAAATCTCGGGGACTGCTTCGTAATACTTGCCGGAGTATTTCTCGGTCCGCTTTGCGGCGCGCTTGCGGGCGGATTCGGCTCCGCGCTGAGCGATATAATATTCGGATATACGGCTTATGCACCGGCAACATTGATGATCAAAGCTTTAATGGCGTTGACCGCGGGGATTATCACCCGTAAATTCAAATCGAGACACGGCATCATTCTGGGAGCCTTGCCTGCGGAAATCATAATGACGGGCGGCTATCTTTTATATGAATCAGTCATATTGAGATACGGCAGGGCGGCATTTGCCGAAATACCTATGAACCTGATTCAGGGGGCGGCGGGGATGATTGCATCATACCTGCTGTATTCGGCGATTTACAAAAGCGAAAAGCTGAAAAGAATTTTGAGCGGTAAAGGAGAATAAAAATGAGTATTTACGAACAGGCTAAGGAAGCGGCGTCGGAGCTTATTGAGGCCGCGGGGCTCAAAGCGGGAGATACGCTTGTGATAGGCTGCTCGACGAGCGAGGTGCTCGGCGGCAAAATCGGCACTGTGAGGAGCCCTGAAACCGCCCTTGAAATATACAGAGGCATATCGGAGATAACCGATGAAAAAGGAATATTTATCGCGGCTCAATGCTGCGAACATCTGAACAGAGCAATCATTACGGAAGCCGAAAACGCCGAAAGACACGGCTGGGAGCGGGTCTGCGCAGTGCCTCACCCTCACGCGGGCGGATCATTCGCTACTGTCACTTATCAAAACCTTAAAAATCCCGTAACCGTTGAAGAGATACAGGCTGACGCCGGGATAGATATAGGCGAAACGCTTATCGGAATGCACCTGAAAAGAGTGGCCGTACCCGTCAGGCTCAAAAATGATTTTATCGGAAAAGCGAAGCTCACCGCCGCAAGGACAAGGCCGAAATATATCGGCGGCGAAAGAACAAAATATGAATAAACATTGTAAGTAATAACTATATATATTCACTGCCCCGACTGAGGCTTAACGCTTCGGTCGGGGTATTTGTTTTGGATTATAACCAACCGGCTTTTTGGGATTTGGGTATCGAAAACAAAAATGAATATTCATGATAATTCTACCTTGATATTTGTATTACAAGTATGATATACTGTGATTGCCACGTAACTGAATATTTTTAGCAATGAGTCTGTGTTTTTATCTCGGTAAAAATGCATGCTCCTGTTTTGATATACTCATTGCTAAGTATTCAGAAGTTGCGTGGCAGCAATCGGAGCTATGCGTTTTTCGTGCGTAGCTCACGGGCTGCGCACTTTTTATTTTATGGAGGGTAATTTTTATGAAAAAAAAGAGTAATGTCTATTATTGTCTGTGTCATAATGATTTTGGGGACTGTTCCGGCAAATTCATTATCATCTGCAGCTGAAGGAGAAACGACTTATCAAAAAGCGGCAAGCTCAGGGCATAGCGGCGGCGAAGCTGAAGGGTGTAAAGTTCGGGAGACCGGAAAAGCAGTTGCCGGCGGATTTCCCCTCTCTCATCAAAAAGTGGGATAAAAAACAAATCACGCTGCAAGAAATCTTACAGCGGTGCAGTATATCGGAAGCTACTTTTTACAGAAGGCTGAGAGAATACAGGCTTATGAATAAATAAAATAATATATTATACCGTCATAAATACTGTCACAATGTGAACTTTTTGACAGTTAACATTCCTGTTTTTTATACTATATTTGACTAATCAAATCAATACTTTTGGTGTATTTTTAGCTGTTATATCATGAAAGTGGCAGACCAGGAGACTATATAGGGAAACTTGAGACCGGTATCAAAAAGTTCACTTTTTTGATACCAGTGATTGTCTTTACTAATGCAGGTTGCACCCTGTTTCTTTTTTGTCTTTAATTACATAACAAATATATCAAACTACAAATTGAGAGGGATTATTGTCTAATGGAAAAATGTACAGTTAAAAGAATAATCGATTCATTAAATATTGATAACCCACTGAGAAATTGCTCTAATGTGGAATATAGAGAAAAATTAGAACTATTGTTATTAGATATTAATTCTGTCAAAGAAGAAAAGATTAAAAACCTTCTGTGTGACAATTCAAAATTTGATAAATTCAAGTATAATGAAGCTATTGCTGAATTGATGCTTTATTTTTGTCTATCATCTACAAGAAAAGCATTTATTCCAGAAAAAAATGTTAATTACTCAAATAACAAAAACGTTGATGTCTCCCTAGATTATAGCGGGATTACCTATAATTTTGAAGTTAAATCACCTAAATATGAGGAAAACAATAAAGATAAAATGTTTGGAAGTTTCGCATATAGATCGGGTGATAAAAGTGAAAACTGTGCAGCAATGAATGCTTTTGTCGAACAATTGAGGGAATCAGCATCTGTTTTAGAAATGGGAGATGTTGTTCATAAGGAAATGTCCGATAACAAAATTAAAGATTGTTTATTGAATGCACAGGAAAAATTTTGTGATCCTTCAAAAACAATTTGCAATTTATTGTTGATTTCAACAACTTCTTTAGAAATGATTCATTACTGGGATTATATTATGAATGAAGATTCGGGTTTTTAACAAACACTCTGATGTTAGTCAGTTCAGAAATAACGGAAAACCGCTGATGCGTGATGCATATGACAAGGTGAATGCAATCATTCTCTCAAATGCAATAACCCTTAATGAAAGATATGATTCAACTGCGTGGGATATGTCAAAGTCAATAAACTTAATTCTTATAAACCCATGTTGTAAATATACAAATAATTATGGCTTGAAAGTTTTATCAGAATTTTTTCCGCATAAAACTTGTGAATTTGAAAAAGAATGTAATAAGTATTTACAACAAGCGGTTCCTGACTGTCTTGGTAATGGCTATCTTCCTGAATTTTTTGCTAAACATGAATTTACTTTGAATCTAAAAGGCAGAGGGATTCAATAATTTTCATCATAATATCATTTGTTAACAAAACTTCAAATGGACAATGCATAATTATAGCTACTAATGAATAATAACATAGAAAACAACCAAAAAAGGGGCATTTGATATGAAACTGAGATTAGCAAAAAGAGTGATCGGTATTATAGTAATTGTCTTTATTGTCATTACAACATATGTAACTTGTTTTGCTATTAGAGCAATAAGCGACGGCGTCTTGAAGTATGAAGTTTCCGATAATTATGTCACCGTAGTTGGTTACACAAATTCTGCAACCGGTGCATTGGAAATTCCGTCTGAGATTTACGGTGAACCGATTACAAGCATAGGACAGTGTGCATTCTCCAATTGTACCGGGCTGACAAGTATTACGATACCCGACAGTGTTACAAGCATAGGACAGTGTGCATTCTCCGGTTGTACCGGATTAGAAAACATCACAGTTGAAGCAGGTAATCCTATATACCATAGTGCAGGAAACTGTCTGATTGCGACGGAAGACAAAATACTGATTACCGGATGTAAAAACAGCATCATTCCAACAGATGGTAGCGTCAAGAATATCGGTAATCGTGCATTCTCCGATCATACCGAACTCACAAGTATCACGATACACGAAAGTGTCACAAGTATAGGAGAATATGCATTCTACGGTTGTACCGGACTGACAAGTATTACGATTCCTAGCAGTGTTACAAGTATAAGCAGTAGTGCATTCTCCGGTTGTACCGGATTAGAAAACATCACAGTTGAATCAGGCAACCCGAAATACCATAGCGCAGGAAATTGTATGATTGCAACGGAAGGCAAAGCACTGATTACCGGATGTAAAAACAGTATTATTCCAACAGACGGTAGTGTCAAGTATATCGGGGATTATGCATTCTCCGGTTGTACCGGACTTACAAATATGACGATACCAGACAGTGTTACAAGCATAGGACAGGGTGCATTCTACGGTTGTACCGGGCTGACAAGTATTACGATACCAGACAGTGTTACAAGCATAGGACAGCGTGCATTCTCCGATTGTACCGGACTGACGAGTATTACGATACCAGACAGTGTTACAAGCATAGGACGGGGTGCATTCTCCGGTTGTACCGGACTGACAAGTATTACGATACTAAGCGGTGTCACAAGCATCGGAGAATATGCATTCTCCGATTGTACCGGGCTGACAAGTATTATGATACCCGGCAGTGTCACAGGCATCGGAGAATATGCATTCTCCGGTTGTACCGGACTGACAAGTATTACGATACCTGACAGTGTCACAAGCATCGCAAGAGATACTTTCTCCGGTTGTACCGGACTGGCAAGTATCACAATACCCAACGGTGTCACAAGTATCGGAAAATCTGCATTCTACAATTGTACCAGACTGACAAGTATAATCATACCCAAAAGTGTTACAAGTATCAATCTAGGGGCATTTGTTAGATGTTCATATCTTATAGATGTCTATTATTTAGGCTCAGAGAACGAGTGGCGTGAAATAACAATTGCAAAATCAAACGAACCAATAATTGATGCAAAAAAGCATTATCCAATTGAAACGAGTTCGGTGGAACCCACTTGCACAGAAACAGGTTTTTCAGAATATGTCTACTGGTCTGACACAGATCCGATTGAATATATAGTGGAACCTGTTGTTTATCCGGCTTTAGGTCATAACTATACGGAAGAATATTACCCAAGCGCCTGCACAACGGACGGTTACAGTATTTACACATGTACACGCTGTAATGACAGTTACACGGAAACATACGAGGCTACAGGGCATGACTATACGGAAGAATATTACCCAAGCACCTGCACAACGGACGGCTACTGTATTTACACATGTACACACTGTAATGACACTTACACGGAAACATACGAGGCTACAGGGCATGACTATACGGAAGAATATTACCCAAGCACCTGCACAACGGACGGCTACTGTATTTACACATGTACACACTGTAATGACACTTACACGGAAACATATGAGGCTACAGGGCATGACTACTATGTAAAAGAATACAAAGAGCCGACCTGCACTCAAGGCGGATATAATGTTTACTGTTGTTATAATTGCGGTCATACTCAAAAAGAAATATTATATGCAAACGGACATGACCCGATTTTAATCAGAAATGAACCAACCTGCACAAAAGCAGGGACGCAATTTTATACATGCGCTGCCTGCGGAGATATGATAAGCGACATGGAGATAATACCTGCACTTGGACATAAGCCGATAACAGATTATGCAACGGAGCCGACATGTACAGAATACGGATATACAGAAGGCAGCCACTGCACAGTATGCAATCAAATCATTAAGCAACAATACAGAATTAACCCCACCGGCCACAATTTTGTGACAAAAAGCACGGAAAACAACAACGGTAATACAATATATTACCGGACATATTGTTCAAAATGCGGTGAAATTAAAAGCGAGCTGGAAACAATTCAGGGATCAAAAACAATAACTCTTGCTCAGCTTATTCAACGAATCATCGACATATTATTCGGCAGATTTAAAAACACAAGAATAAAATATCATTAAAATATTGTTATCCCCACACCTGTAACAGCTTTACAGTTTCCAGACAGTTGAAAATAAGAGAAATTGCGCCAGCTTAAGGTATTCACACCGTAATAAAAAAATTAACAGAGGTCGGTAAAAATCGGCCTCTGTTTTTCTCTTAATTAAGCGTATTTATGTGAATTTCTAAAAAACAAAACTGATAATTATAAATACGCTGTAAATATCATAAGCATAAGCAGTAAAAACTATTTGTTTTTCTGCAACAATATTTCACTGTTTGTGCCGTAGAAAATATCGTCTTTGCCGGATACAATTTTGCAGAATTCTTCGAGTTTTTCCCAATTATCGCCCAAATCGAGCTCATAGCTGTGGCCCCAGATATAAAAGAGTTTCGGCGTATCGGGTCTCATATTTATAAATTCATCGGCAAGGGCAAACATCCTGTCAAAATCCGTATGCTTTACGGTGGGCTTAAACTTAAAAAGATCATCCTGAAGATCAAAGCCGCCGGTGCATACGGTGGTGCGGGCGTATTTCACGGCGGTTTTATCTTTAATTATCCGCGAGACTTCGCCGTTATAATTCACTCCCCCGCCTGGATAAGCGAATCCGACAACATCATATCCCGCGGCTTCGGAGAGATTTTTTCTGTCTGCTTCTACCTGCCTGATGATCTCCGCCTCGTCGCACTGAGTAAGATTCGGATGAGTGAGGGTATGGGCGGCGATCTCGTGACCCGAATAGATCGATCTTATCTCACAAAGCCGGGATTTCACATGAGAAACGGTAATATCATTGATGATGAGATGCGAATCGGTGCCGAGCAGATCGGAATTGAGATTGAAGGTTGCTTTTAATCCGTATTTATCAAGAAGTTTAACAAGCTTTCTGTCCTGCGTTACTCCGTCATCATAGCTGAAGGTCAACGCCTTCATTTTTCCTCTGAACATAAATCTCACCTCAACGGAATAATATCACACAAAATAATCATAAATCAAGAGTTGAAAACGGATATTCACGGTGATATAATTCACTAACAAAAGCAGGGAGAGAGATATGAAAACAGATGAAAAAAGAATGACGGATAAAGATTTTTATAAAGCGTTCCTCGCGATGACCGTCACGGTAGCGCTTCAGAATCTGATAGTTTACGGAGTTAATCTTGCGGATTCCGTAATGGTCGGCGCATATAACGAGACCGCTCTGAGCGGAGTGGGCATCTGCAACAATATACAATATCTGCTTATGATGTGCGTGACGGGCGTTGCAAACGGGATGACAGTGATTTCTTCAAGAGCGTGGGGCGAAAGAAATATTGAATCGGTCAAAAAAGCATCTGCTGTCGCGAATATTCTGGCGCTCGCTTTTTCGGCGGTCCTCTTTACTCTTTCGGCGGTAATGCCCGAAAAGCTGATCGCTCTCTATACGGATAAGCCCGCAGTCGCGGCGCAGGCGGTCGAATACCTCGCGATAATTAAATACACATACCTCCTTTACGGAGCGACTCAGATACTTCTCGCGATCCTCAGAAGCGTTGAAACGGTCAACATCGGATTTTATGTTTCACTCTCTTCATTCGGAATAAACATCCTGCTCAACTACGCCCTTATATTCGGCAAATTCGGGCTGCCCGCTCTCGGAATAAGGGGCGCCGCTCTGGCAACTTTCATATCGAGGCTTGTCGAATTCGCCGTGGTATTGATCTACACATTATTCGGCGACAAAAAGCTGAAAATGAAAATACCGGAGCTGTTTAACGCAGGAAAAGAAATGTTCGTGGCATATTTCAAGACGGGCGTCCCGCTGCTCGCGAGCTCGGTCTCTTGGGGAATAGCGATGAATATACAGGGTGCCATAATCGGCAGGCTTGTAGAAAGCGCGATCGCCGCAAACAGCATAGTGACTACTCTGTTTCAGGTCGCGACGATTTTTACATACGCGAGCAGTAACGCGGCGTGTGTGCTGACAGCAAAAACGATCGGCGAAGATTCCTCAATGGAAACGATAAAAAAGAGAAGCAACGGACTTCAGATAAGATTTATTGTTATCGGCATCATTTCAAGCATCATACTCATAATTTGCAAAAATCTGATCATAGGCTTTTATGATGCGACGGCAGAAACCGTCCATTACACAAACCTGTTTACAGCGGTGCTCGCCGTGACGATAATCGGCACTTCATACGAAGCTCCGACACTCTGCGGAATAGTTTCGGGCGGAGGAGAGACTTCGTTCGTTTTGAGAAACGATATTCTCTTTATGTGGTTTATCGTATTGCCCGTTTCGGCATTGAGCGCATTCGTTTTCAAATTCCCGGTCGTTGTGACCTTCGCCTGCCTTAAAGCGGATCAGGTATTAAAATGCCCCGTCGCCTATTTCAAGGCAAAAAGCCTCAACTGGGTAAAGAAAATCAAAAGCTGAACAATTAAAGATCATAAGTAAAAAGGCTCACTCAAGGGCGGGTGTTCATAAAACAGTAATGCCTCAAAAAGCGATCTTTGCACATCTTGTGCAGGCATTCCTCCTCGGAATACAGACAAGTATTCCTCGTCGTCAAAACCTGCAAATCTGCACAAATCTCATCTTTTTGAGGTGCGAAGCAGTTTTCTCGTGAAAAATAAGCCGCAGAACAAGGAAGGTTTGCGAAAGCATACTTTGTGTATGGTAAGCAAATCTGACGATGTTCCGCGGCTTTAGTTTTCCGTGAAAACCAATACTGTTTTACGAATACCCGCCCAATGTGAGCCTTTTGCAATTTTTCATATATTTACATATCGTCTGTTTCGTCAAGCAATACAGCGTGGGCGCAGCGGATCCCGTCAACAGCCGCCGAAACTATGCCGCCCGCATAACCGGCCCCCTCTCCGCATGGATATACACCGCGGATATTGGATTGATATATATCATTCCTGAGGATTCTTACCGGGGATGACGACCTTGTTTCCGGGGCTGTCAATACGGCGTCGGGCAAAGCGAAGCCGTGAAGCATACCGTCCATTTTAACTATCGCAGAAGCCATTGTATCCGTAACCCTCTGAGGCAGGATCTTACGTATATCGCCGGGAGTGACACCGGTGGGGCAGGTCGGCTTTACGTATGAAAGCGCAGTGCTTTTGACTCCGCTCAAAAAATCGCCGACAAGCTGACAGGGCGCGGAATAATCGCTTCCCGCCGCTTCAAATGCCGCGGACTCGATCCTGCGCTGGATTTCTATACCCGCAAGAGGATCATCGCTGCCGAAATTCTCGGGCTCGATGCCGACAAGCAGAGCCGAATTTGAATTTTCACCGTCTCTCGCATATTCACTCATACCGTTAACGACCACTTTATTCTCTTCGCTTGAAGCGCAGACGACAGATCCTCCCGGGCACATACAGAAGGTATATGCTCCCCTTCCGTGATCGGGATGGCAAGCCATTTTATAGACCGCCGCTCCGAGTTTGGGATGACCTGCGCGAGAGCCGTATTGAGCAGTATCTATAAGCTCGCGGGGATGCTCGATGCGAACGCCGATGCTGAAAGGCTTCTGAATGATATTGAAGCCTTTTTTATGAAGCATTTCGACCGTATCCCTCGCCGAATGGCCTATGCAAAGAAGAAGGGTATCGGTTTCAAAATCGGTGCTCCTGCCGCCAGGCTGAGTGAACGTGACCCCCTGAACGGAATTATTCGCTATGATAATGTCGGTGAGCTTCGTATTGAATCTGACCTCGCCGCCGAGCGAAATAATCTCTTCTCTGATCGATTTGACTACCGAGCCGAGGCGGTCGGTGCCGATATGGGGAGTGGCCGAATAGGCAATTTCTTCCGGAGCGCCGTGAAGGATCAATTCCTCAATGACCTTGCTTATGAGAGAATCTTTAATCCCGGTGGTCAGCTTACCGTCGGAAAAAGTGCCCGCGCCGCCCTCTCCGAACTGGATATTGCTTTCGGTATTAAGCTTTTTATCATTCCAGAAGCCGAGGACATCTTTATGCCTTTGGTCAACATCCGCTCCGCGCTCAATTATAAGCGGCCTCAAGCCTTCTCTCGCGAGGATAAGACCGGCTGTAAACCCCGCCGGGCCGAAGCCGACGATCACGGGTCTCAGAGAGCTTGTGCGCCTGTTTTCGGGCTTTTTATATACGGGAGCATTATAAAAATCCGCTTTGGAATTACGCGAATGATCCAAAATGCTTTTTTCATTCCCGTCAACATTTACGGCTACATTATAGACGAAGCAGATATTATTCTTATGCCGCGAATCAACGGCTTTTTTGAGAATTGTAATATTCCCGATAAGCTTTTCATCGCATCTGAGAGCTTTTGCCGCATACAGCCTGAGCTCCGATTCATCAGAATCAAGCGGCAGTTTCAATTCATTTATTCTTATCATTCAATTCACCTGCAAGCAAGCCGGAAGCGAAAGCCCATTGAAGGTTAAAGCCTCCGCAGCCTCCGTCAACATCAATTATTTCGCCGCTGAAATAAAGCCCGGGAACAATCAGCGACTCAAGGGTTTCGGGGTCGATCTCGTTTATATCGACGCCGCCGCTTGTCACCTGAGAATTGGCAAAGCCTCTTGTGCCGAGAATTTCGAGCTTGAAATCTTTTATCCCGCCGACAATGATATCTATCATATTATCGCTGAAATAATCGGGAGAAATGACCCCTGAAGGATCAAATACGCCCGCGTTTTTGAGAATCTGAATTCCGAGCTGCTTTGGAAGAAGGCCGGAGAGCAGATTTTCAAGCGGCTGATTTTTTCTGGAATACAATATATCGGAAATTATCGCTTTAATATTATTCTCCTCGGGCAGGAAATCAATATGGAGAACGGGATCAAAAGCGTTTCTGAGTTCTCTTTCGGCCGCGGCGGCAAGCTCCATCGCGGCAATACCCGAAACGCCCGTATCGGTAAAAAGGATTTCGCCAAACGAAGCATGATCTTCTCTTTCTCCCTCAAGAGTCAATGCGACGCCGGAGGCTCTGATACCCTTGAGCGATTTGACTTTATCGGGGCGGGAATTCAGAGGGACAAGGGCGGGAACGGTCTGAGTAACTCTGTGACCGAGTGAGCGTGCAAGACTGAGAGCGCTTCCGTCGCTTCCCTGAGACGGCGAAGATTTTCCGCCGCCCGCCAATATGATTTTATCGCAAATGTATTCGCCGTTAACGGTGAAAGAATTTTCGCCGGGAATAATATCGCTGACGCGCGTTTCCGCAAAAACGGAAATATTATCTTTTTCTGCCGCATATCTCAGCGAATCGAGAACGGAATTTGCGCTGTTGCTCCTGGGATATACTCTGCCCTCACCGTCGATAAAAGTATATAAGCCGATCCGCTTAAAAAAATCCATAACGGATTCGGGCGGATATTTATTGAGCGCAGCCGAGGCAAATGATTTATTCCTGTAACCGTGAGACAAAGCGTTGATATTTGTGAGATTGCATCTGCCATTTCCGGTGGCGAGTATCTTTTTACCTACCCTCGGGAGACGGTCAAACAGAGCAATTTTATAACCGGGATATTTTTCGCTTGCGGCTATTGCCGCGGCGAGCCCCGAAGCGCCCGCGCCCACGATACCGAGATCAAAATGTTTCATATAATCACCGAGCCGATTATACTATAAAAGCCCGTGTTATTCAAGAATTAAATGTTTACGGGTAAATTCTGACCTATACACAGTATGTAACGATGATGGTGATGTGGGAAAAAGAAAAGGTCAACGAAAAAGACCTTGTAAACGCTCTTTATCTGAAGGCAAACACGCTCACCGATCTGCTCAGAAAGCTGAAAAAGAAAGGTTACATAGAAATAAGCAGAGATGAAACGGACCGGAGGAATATCGTCATAAGTCTGACGGATGAGGGCAGGCAGCTTAAAAAAAAGCTGTCGAAGTGCCAAAAACGCTTGCCGATGAGCACCGGCTTACTGACGAAGAATTCAATACTCTCAAAGAATTACTTTATAAACTTTTAGAAGGAGATTGGGAAAAATGATAATCAAAGCAATTAAATTCAGAAAAGACGGCTTCTACGGGCAGCCTTTTGCGTTCGGCGGCGAGGATAATAAAAACGAGGAAAAGCTCGCGGCAATAAAAGAATTTGCAAATAATCTTTGAAAAAATACAGTCCCTAAACAGCAAACCCGGTCGGAATACCGACCGGGTCGATTTATTATGTATTAAGAGAATCAGACTGAAGCTATCCAGTCAAAAAGACTTACAAACGCGTCAAGCATTTTAAGTAAGAAATTACCGAGTTTATCGGCGACGGGAAGCTCCTCACTGCCGAGATCGGCAACCTTATCTTTTTCGGCTCCGAATAATCCTTCGGGTACGGATGAAACCATCTGCTCGGGCTGCTCAATTCCGAGGGCATAAAGAGCAATGGCTGAAACATCGCGGTTATGAGCGGTTTCGGGCAGGATTGTCTGATTTACGGTCTTACCGGCTACCGCCAAAACCGCAGCCATTTCTTCGGGAGTGTTGCCGCCGTGGCCGTTTGTCGTCTCGCCGTGATCGGCTACAAGAATAAAGAGACCGTCATCCATAAGGCCCGCACCGGCTATTGCGTCATAAATCTGACCGAGATAACCATCCATTTTCTTAACAGCATCATAGTATTCATCACTGAAACCGCCGTGGCTGTGAGCGGCATGATCGACACTGTCAAGCTGAACGAACATAAGATCGGGCTTGTTGCCGGATTCAAAATATCTGACTATAGACTGAGTGAGAAGCGGATCGGACTTTCTGTTAATTTTATTGACACCGAGTCCGTATTCGATGATACCGTGATTGATATTGGACCAGTTATTGAATGAAACGAGCTTTGCGTCGGGGAATTTCTGACGGGCGTAATAGAAAATCGAAGGATTCTCGCAGCCTGCCTGACGCTTGTTTTTACCGGTCGAATCATTGGTGAAGCCGTGAGTGTCGTATGTGACTCCGGTAAGGATCGAACCCCAGTTCTGAGCGCTGACGGTAATATCCTCGGTAACGGCATTGTGTCTGTATGCGTTAGAGCCGAAGATCCTGTCAAAATTCGGGGATTCGACTTTATCAAACGCCGCGCCTGCGCCGTCAACACCGATAATGAAAACATGCTTATAATATCCGAAGCTTGAAGGAGCATCCCCCTCGGCTGCAAAAGCGCAGCTCATTGCTCCGAGCATCATTAAAACGCTTAAAACAACAGATAACGATTTCTTTAACATAAAATATACCTCCTTTGATACGATTATTATACGCTCAAAAACCGAAATTGTAAACTGTAAAAAATCAACAAATGCCCTGTGCTTCATTGGGAGTAATTGACAATCAAACCTTTTCGTGATAATATTTTGAAGAATTATTTCACTGAGGAAGGATAAAAAGATGATATACGATTACAAAATCACATCGGGCAACGGAGAAACGATCGACCTTGCCGATTTCAAGGGAAAGGTCATTATGGCAGTAAACACAGCAACGGGCTGCGGCTTCACTCCGCAATATGCTCCGATAGAGCAGTTATACAAAGATTACCATGACAAAGGGCTCGAGATACTTGACATTCCCTGCAACCAGTTCGGAGGTCAGGCGCCCGGTACCGATGAAGAAATTCACGAATTTTGCACTCTGCATTTCAACACGACATTCCCCCAGATGAAAAAAGCGGATGTAAACGGCGAAAACGAGCTTCCCCTCTACACCTATCTCAAATCGCAAAAGGGATTTGAAGGCTTTGAGGAGCATCCTTACAAAGAACTGCTCGAAAAGATGTTTTCCGAAGCCGATCCCGATTGGGATAAAAAGCCGGATATCAAATGGAATTTCACAAAATTCATAATCGACCGCAGCGGAAATGTCGTTGCCCGTTTTGAGCCGACTGCCGATATGGGCAAGGTTGAGGAATGTATCAAAGCGCTGCTTTAATTGACTGATACTCGGAGTAAAATATGACAAAAACAGAAAAATATTTTCTTTCGGCGGATAATAAAACAAATATCAGATATAACGAATGGAAGGGCGAAGACGAGCCCTGCGGCATTTTTATGATGATCCACGGTGTGGAGGAGCATATCGACAGATATAATGAGCTGGCTCAGACGATGGTCGGCGAAGGATATATCTGCTGCGGAGCCGATAACCTCGGGCACGGCAAATCGGGAGAGATCGGATACACCCCGGCTTACGCCGATAAATACTTTGTTGAAGACGCGAAAAAACTCTATGATAAGGTAAAAAGCGAATATCCGTCACTGCCGATAATACTCTTCGGGCATTCGCTCGGCTCCTGCATAGCGAGGATAATGATTCAGCAATACGATCTCGATCTTAAAGCTCTTATCCTCTGCGGAACTGGTCATCTGCCCGGTATCGCGAGGCTCGCAGTCCCCGTATTCAAGAAACAACAGACGAGCAGAGAGACCGTAAAAAACAGCATTCCCCTCTCGTGGCTCAGCTATGATAAATCAAACAGAGAGGCTTATGCTCAGGATCCGCTTGTGGCTCACACGACAACAAAGGGCTTTCAGGCAAGCGCAAATCTCACCGTTGCCGAAGCCTGCAAACCGGGCTGGGCAAACAGGCTGCCCGACAATACGCCGGTGCTTGTTATTTCGGGTGTAAACGATCCTTTCGGGATCCATTGCAAAGGTCCTAAAAGAGTCGGCAAAGATCTGAGACGAAGCGGAGTTAAAAACGTCACCGTCACTCTGTATAAGAATGCGAAGCACGAGATCCTAAACGAAGGAAATGTAAAAAAAGAGGTTTTGAAGGATATAGCAGGCTGGATAAAAAGGCTTGATTGGTAAATAAATTGAAGGACAAAACACTTTATCTGATAAGACACGGCGAAACCGATATGAACGCCCGTCAGATGCTTCAGGGGCAGGTAAACAGCATTCTCAATGAAAACGGGATAAATGAAGCCCGTGAAACCGCGAAATCTCTGAAAAAAGCGGGAATCGAATTCTCGGCGGTTTACGCCTCCACTCTGAGCAGAGCGATCGATACGGCAAAAATAATATGCCCCGGCAGCGAAATCATACCGGAGCCGAGGATCAAGGAGCTTTCATTCGGAGACTATGAAGGGCTTGCGTATAAGGATATCGACGAGCCGCTCTGGGCCTTTATTCACGACCCTGAAAAAGTCGAGCCGCCGTCCGGCATCGAGAGCATTCATTCTCTCATCGCGAGAACAGGCGAGTTTTTACGGGATATTATTGAATCCGATTTATCGGGAAATATACTCGCGGTGACCCACGGCATAGCTCTCAGGGCAATAATGAGAAATCTTAAAGGCGAAGACGGCGGAGTGTGGCAGACGCCTATAAAAAACTGCGTTGTGTATAAGGCCGAAATAAAAGACGGCAGAGCGGTCTCATTAACGAGGGAAGATTCTCTTTCGCCCGAAAGCAAAACGGACACGAGCAAAGTATTCTGATAAACAGAGAACAGCGGACGGTTTCGTCCGCTGTTGTTTTAATATTTTTCAGTTGAAAATACCTTTGAACGAGAATTCGCCGAGTCTCTGTCTGAAACCGTCAACCGCCTTGGTTTTACGGGCATTAAGCTCGGAAATCGAGCGATCGAGTTTTTCGCCGATTCTCTCGGTGAGAGGCTTCCTGACATCGGAGAATCCGTCTCTGACGGCATAATAAGCAGGTTTCGGATTTCCCTTGCCGTCGATCAGACCCCAACCGGTTTCAACGGGGCACTCTGCCTGGCCGCAGACATAGCAATGGGAACTGTCTGCCCAGCAATAGACAAACGCGCCGCAGAGATAATCGAGCCTGCGAAGTCTCGGGATAAGATCATAATAGAATTTTGCCTGACCCTCGGGAGTATGGTCATAACCCCAAAGCTTGCAGCGGGCAGGAAGGGATTTATAGAAGTGATTCGCGTATTCGCCCTTGAATATCATTTCGCCGAGTTCCTCATCGGAGGCGTTAGGATAAAGCTCGCGTATCTCATCGGACATATCGGGCGGCAACTCATCAAGGAAATCATCCATATCATTGACGGCCTGCTCCTCGCTCGAATAACCGTAGCCTTGAAGAAGGGCTTTCTTTTCGGATTTATTGAGGGCTTCGCCGTAGCCGATATAACCGAATTCACAGAGGATCAGCGGCTTCTGAGAAACGGCGCGGATAAGCCCGAGCAGCACCTGATAAAGATTTATATCGTGAACAAACTCCTCAAAGCATCCGATATAGAGGTCAAAGCCGATATAATCAAGGAATTTATTATATTTAAGCATTTTGAGCGCGACGGTGGGATTGACGATATTATAACCGATTATCACATTTGAATCACGGGTGGCAGGATACATCGCCTCGGCGTGCATCCCGATAAAATCAACCGCCTCATCAAGATTCAGCGGAAGGGTGAAACGGTCGATACCCATTTCGTTTGTAATCTGGAAAGCACCGACGATACCCTTGAGATCTTCAACATAGAATTTTGCGATCTTTTGGATAGCCGCTTTATTCTCGGGCTTTCTCGGATCAAGCCCGTATTCGATATAGTCATCGGGATAGGGAGTTACCGCAAAGACCTTGACGCCGTTTTTGACATACTCTTTCATCTCGGACTTCCAGCTTTTATAATACTTGCTGATGCTTCCGTCCTTATTGAAAGGGAACGGGATATCGCCTCTTGTCCAGCCGATATTGGCGCCCTTGAGCAGCTTGTAATCCTGATGAGTGTGACAGCAACCTTTCATAAATCCGCCGGTCTTTTCAAGCACGGTCTTGACCTGAGGATCAATTTTGGCGGCGGGATGAAAAGACATCCAGAGATTGAGCGGAACAAGCAGGCTCAGCAGCAGGGAAAGAAGCCGGTTGACGATCGTTTGTTTCATTATTTTTCCTCCATTCAGCCCCGCACCGGATAAATACATATATTTTGTGTGAATCCGGCAGTATTCTGCGGTACGGATACAGTATATAGTATTATCCGGTAAATTGCAAGTGAAATAATAAATTCGTCGTTCACTTATTGCAAAGTTATATTTTTTCCCCTAATTCATTGAGGACTTCGGAGAGGATCTTTTTATTCACTCTCCCCTCCTCTATGGTTTCATCAAACCAGAGCTTGAGAGAATCAACATTCATTGATATATGTTTGAGCTGATTGTTTATCATAACAAAATCTTTGATCTCATCATCGTGAATAATACCGTCCGATGTGATCTCGATGAGCCGGTCTTTTTCTCTCTCGAGCTTGTTTATGAGAGCAAGAGTTTCAAGCACGATCTCCGAAAGTGATTTTTCGGTGATTTCGGGAACATATTTTTTGCCTATCTCACATTCGTGAGAGCAAAACCAGTTGCTGAGCTCCGGCTTTTTATAGACCTTTGCCATGGCAAGGACTTCCTCGGGAGTGGCCCTGCTCTTGTCGCTCTCGATTTTTTCGATCCTGGAATCCGAGATCCAGACAAGTTTTTCAGCCGCCTGCGCCCTCGTCAGCCCGCATTCCTCGCGGCAAATCTGATAGATGTTTTTGTTTTCTTTAAGAGAAGCTCTGCCCATGAATTACCCTCCGATTAAAGTTAAATCTCATTTTTGCCCGGTTTACTTGAGATGTTTGTGAAAATTATACATTATTCCGCGAAAAAAATAAAGCCTATTTTCGCATTTTACCTTGTAACTAAAAAATTTTTATGATATTATTTCCGATAAAGGAGATGATTTTATGAAACTGCCTGTTGCCGTCCAGCTCTACTCGGTAAGAGATGAGATGGAAAAGGATTTTTTCGGCACGATAAAACTGATGAAAGAATACGGCTATGACGGAGTTGAATTTGCCGGCCTTTTCGGCAAAAGCCCCGCTGAAATCAAGAGCTTTTGCGATGAAATCGGAATAATCCCGATATCCGCTCACGTGCCGTATTATGATATGCTCGAAAACCCGGATAAGGTATTGGCCGATTATGCCGAAATAGGCTGCAAATACGCCGCAGTGCCTTACCTTACCGAGGAATGCAGACCCGGAACCGACGGCTTTGCCGCCACAATAGAGGGAATCAAAAAAATCGGCGCCGCCGCAAAGAAGCTCGGCATACAGCTTCTCTATCACAATCACGATTTTGAATTTGTCAAAATAGACGGCGAATATGCGCTCGATATTCTTTACTCGACCGTGAGCGAAGATCTGCTCAAGACCGAAATCGACACCTGCTGGGTAAATGTCGGCGGCGAAGACCCCGCGGGCTATATCCTTAAATATTCGGGCAGATCTCCCGTAGTTCATCTGAAGGATTTTGTGATGAAGGGCAAATCAAAGGGCAAGCTTTACGACCTTATCGGCATTGATGACGAAGCGGATGATACTCAGGAGGAAGAGGATTCTTTCAGCTTTATGCCCGTAGGGAGCGGCGTACAGGATATGCCCGCGATACTCGACGCTTCGCTTAAAGCGGGCTCGGAATGGGTGATCGTAGAGCAGGATAATCCCGCCAAGGGCGAAACATCATTGAATTCGGTAAAACTCAGCAGAGATTATCTCAGATCTCTCGGCTGGTAAAAGGAGGATAAATTATGTCAGAGAATATTCTTGACGCTTTCAAAGAGGATCACAGCGCAAAAAAAGAAATAGATATGAGCAAAAAGCTCAAGGTCGGTATCATCGGCACCGGCTGGATTGCCGAGGCGCACGTCAAGGCATATCAGAAATGCCCCGATGTTGAAATAGTAGCGCTCGCGGACCTTATCCCCGGCAAAGCCGAAGCATTTTGCGAGAGATACAATGTGGGCGAAAACATCGCGTTTTTCCCGAGCCACAAAGAGCTCATTGATTCGGGAATGTGCGACGCAGTAAGCGTATGCACTTATAATGCAACTCACGCCGAGTGCGCGATCTACGCTCTCAATCACGGAGTAAGCGTACTGCTCGAAAAGCCGATGTGCGTCACTCTTGACGAAGCGGTCGAGATATGCAGAGCAGATAAAAACAGCGACGCTGTGCTTTCGATAGGTTTTCAGCCCCGTTTTGACGAAAATATGAAGATGCTCAAGAGAGTAGTCCAGTCCGGCGAGCTCGGCAAGATTTATTATATCCAGACCGGCGGCGGCAGAAGAAGAGGAATCCCCACTCCGTTCGGCACATCCTTCATTGAGAAGGAAACCGCGGGAATCGGCGCACTGGGCGATATAGGATGCTATTCTCTCGATATGGTGCTCAATTCAATAGGCTACCCGAAGCCCCTCACCGTAACCGGCTACAAATCCGATTTCTTCGGCAAATCACCAGATTTCCCCTATCACGATAAATTCGGCGTTGACGATTTCGCGGCAGGATTCATCCGCCTTGAGGGCGATATAATCCTTGACTTCAGGATCGCGTGGGCAATGAACCTCGACACCCCGGGCGACACTATAATCATGGGCACAAAGGGCTCGGTCAGAGTTCCCTCGACCGAATGCTGGAACGGCTCTATCGGCGGACCTCTTGTAATCTATCACGAGATAGCAGGCGAACAGATCGAGACGATAATCCCCGAAAAAGAAAATGACGCAGACTGCTTTGATATCAAGATCCGCTCATTCTGCGACGCGGTCAAAGAGGGCGGAGCCGCTCCGGTACCGAGCAGCGAAATTCTTTATAATCAGGCGATCATTGACGGTATCTCACGCTCCGCCGAGCTCGGCAGAGAGATTGAGATAGTAATTCCCGAGATTTGACGGAGGTAACATAAATGGTATTGGCAGCAGTAGGCAAAAACGGGACAGGCAAGGATTTCTTCCTTGAATATGTTGCAAAAACATATAATTTCCCGATGATCTCCATAGGCGATGTAGTGAGAGAGCTCGCGGCGAAAGACGGGCTTGAGCTCACAAGAGACAATCTTCACGCGACCTCAAAGAAATATATGACCGCGAACGGTCAGACCTTCTTCCCCGAAATGATAGTGAAAAAGATCAAGGAATCGGACAGCCCCAATTTCCTTGTATCGGGCATCCGCCCGCCTTCGGATATCGAAGTTTTCAAGAATGCATTCGGCGACAAATTCGTGCTTGTTGACGTCGTGATCTCCGATGATGACGTGCGCTATCAGAGAATGCTTGCCAGAGGCAGCGAAAGAGACGGAAAAAGCATTGAAAAGCTGCGCGAAAACGATATTCACGAGGAAGAAATCTTTCACACAAGCGTGAGCGAGCAGATGGCTGACTATGTGATGAAAAACGACGGCTCAATAGAAGATTTCTACGCCGGAGTAAATGATTTTTACGAGAATTATCTCAAATCGAAGCTCGATTAACAATATCCTGTCGGTACCGGTAACCAAGGTTGCCGGTACCGTTTTATCATTTTTTATCAATAATTAAAAACAATTTCCGATTACTTTGTGCAAATAGTGAAATTTATTCAGTCACTTGACTTTATATAGTAGCTTTGGTATACTTTAATTACTAGATATAGATATAGCGTTCTGCGGTGACTGACGGAATAAGTGGAGCACCACTGTGAAGCCGCGGATCATCAAGCCGACCGTCTGGGCGCACTTACTTTTTTACGGAGCAAGTGCACCTTTTTATTATTTAAGGAGGTAAACAGGATGAAAAAAATCGGCATTGTTATGGGCAGCGACAGCGATCTTCCCGTAATCAAAAAGGCGACCGATACCCTTGACTCATTCGGAATACCCTACGAGGTCCATATCTATTCCGCTCACCGTACACCGGTAGAAGCAAGGGATTTTGCCGTATCTGCCGCCGAAAAAGGATTCGGCGCAATAATTGCAGCCGCAGGCATGGCGGCACACCTCGCCGGAGCTATCGCCGCAAATACGGTTTTGCCCGTAATCGGCATTCCCT
This sequence comes from uncultured Clostridia bacterium, assembly GCA_947166625.1. Taxonomy (GTDB): domain Bacteria; phylum Bacillota; class Clostridia; order Oscillospirales; family Acutalibacteraceae; genus CAG-177. The sequence continues at coordinate 13,654 of CAMVEX010000009.1, read as the reverse complement.
GCAAATCAAATACCTTAGACGGCATTGACGCCCTTTTGTCAACAGTACAGATGCCCTCAGGCATACCTGTAGCCACTGTTGCGATCAACGGAGGAGTTAATGCCGCTTTACTTTGCTCTCAGATCCTTGCCGTTGAGGATAAAGAGCTGAGAGATAAACTGACGGCAAAAAGGCAGGCGGACGCGCAGGCGGTCCTCAAAAAGGACGCCGACGTAATGAATAAACTTAAAGATTAACGGAGAAGAGAAAATAATATGGGCGGATTTTTCGGAATTTCATCAAAGAAAAACTGTCTGAGCGAAGTATTCTTCGGCACAGACTACCATTCACATCTCGGCACAAAGAACGGCGGCATTGCCGTATATGACAAAGAAATCGGTCTTCAGAGGGAAATTCACAATATCGGCAACTCCCCTTTCAGGACCAAATTTGAAAAAATATTCAACGAGATGCAGGGCACATCCGCTATCGGGTGCATAAGCGATACGGACCCTCAGCCTCTGCTGATAAGATCAAACCTGGGTAATTACGCTATCTGCATTGTAGGCGTAATCAACAATTCGGAGGATCTGATAAATCAGTTCCTCTCTTTCAGTGGCGGGCATTTCAACGCAATGACGAGCAGCAAAATAAATTCCACGGAGCTTGTCGCCGCACTGATAAATCAAAAAAGCGATTTTACCGAGGGCATCAAATTCGCCCAGAAATCAATCGACGGCACCGCAAGCATACTCGTGCTTCGGGATAACGGAAGCATCATTGCCGCCCGCGACCGCCTCGGCAGGCTGCCGGTGTTGATAGGCAAGGGCGAAGACGGATACGCGGTGACCTTTGAATCATTCGCGTATCAGAAGCTCGGCTATACAGACGAAAAAGAGCTCGGGCCCGGCGAAATAGTTGAAATTACGCCCGAGGGAATAACTCAGCTCTCCCCTCCCGGCAAAAAGAAAAGGATCTGCGCATTCCTCTGGAGTTACTACGGCTACCCGACATCTACCTATGAAGGCGTAAATGTAGAGATAATGCGAAACAGAAACGGCTGGATAATGGCTCAGCATGATATTGAGCTCAACAACTGTCAGGGAGTAGATTATGTGGGCGGAGTACCCGATTCGGGCACGGCTCACGCCATAGGATATTCAAACTGCGCTCACATCCCGTTTGCCAGAGCATTTATTAAATACACTCCCACCTGGTCAAGAAGCTTTATGCCCTCGGTACAATCCGAGAGAAATAAGATCGCCAAGATGAAGCAGGTGCCGGTTCTTGACCTCATCAAAGATAAAAATCTGCTGTTTGTGGATGACTCGATAGTCAGAGGCACTCAGCTTAAAGAAACGGTCGAATTTCTCTACGGCAACGGCGCAAAATCGGTCCATATGCGCTCTGCCTGCCCGCCCATAATGTACGGCTGCAAATATCTCAATTTTTCACGCTCAACAAGCGACATGGAGCTTATCGCAAGGAGAGTGATAGCCGAGCTTGAGGGCGAAGAAGGATTCAAATACATCGACGAATATTCCGATTCAAACACCGAAAGAGGCAAAAACCTCCGCAAGGCCATCTGCGAAAAATTCAATTTTTCATCGCTTGAATTTCAATCGCTCAAAGGAATAGTGGACGCTATCGGAATAGATGAATGCGACTTATGCACATATTGCTGGAACGGAAAGGAATAATATATGAATACTCAATCTAAATCCGACAGTTACGCAAGCGCCGGGGTGGATATCACAGCCGGCTACAGATCGGTCGAACTGATGAAAAAGCACATCGCAAAGACGAAGATAAACGGAGCCGACACCGATATAGGCGGATTCGGCGGATTGTTTGAGCTCGATCTCACGGGGATCTCAAAGCCCGTTCTCGTCAGCGGAACGGACGGAGTAGGCACAAAGCTCAAAATCGCTTTTCTCATGGATAAGCACGATACTGTAGGCATCGACTGCGTAGCCATGTGCGTAAACGATATAATATGCAGCGGCGCGAAGCCTCTCTATTTCCTTGACTACATCGCCTGCGGTAAGAATTACCCCGAAAAAATAGCGGATATTGTCAAGGGCGTCTGTGACGGCTGCATTCAGTCGGGCGCGGCGCTTATCGGCGGAGAAACAGCCGAAATGCCCGGCTTCTATCCATTGGATGAATATGACCTCGCCGGTTACTGCACGGGAATAGTTGATAAAGACAAGATCATCGACAACAAAACGATGAAAGCCGGGGATATTATCATCGCCCTGCCCTCAAGCGGAGTCCACTCCAACGGTTTTTCACTTGTAAGAAAAGTTTTTGATGTGGAAAATGCTGACATCAAATCCCCCATTGAAGCTCTCGGCGGCAAATCACTCGGCGAAACTCTGCTGACACCCACCAAAATATATGTGAAGCCCATCCTTGCCCTTCTTGCAGAAATCAAGGTAAAGGGATTATCTCATATCACAGGCGGCGGATTTTATGAAAATATTCCGAGAAGCATACCCGACGGTCTCGGAGCCGTTATCAACAAATCGGATATCAGAATACTGCCGATATTCAAGCTTCTTGCCGAAAAGGGCAATATAAGCGAAAGAGATATGTTTAACACCTACAATATGGGCGTAGGCATGAGCGTGACAGTTTCTCCCGAAGACGCAGACAGCGCCCTTGAGATCCTCAAGGCAAACGGAGAAGACGCCTATATCATCGGCAGGATCGAAGAATCAAACGAAAAAATCAAACTCGTATGAGGCAGAGTATGAAAGATAAAGTATCGGTCGGAGTGCTTGTCTCGGGCGGAGGCACAAATTTACAGGCCATCATTGATGCCGTTAATTCCGGAATCATTAAATCGGCGAAGGTAGAGCTTGTGATCTCAAATAATCCGGGAGCTTACGCGCTGACAAGGGCTGAAAAAAACTCGATCAAAACCGCAGTTATCACAAAGAAAGAGTCGGGAAGCCCCGAGGAATTTGAGAGAAGGATCATCGAATTGCTCGAAAACGCGGGGATCGACCTCATAGTCCTTGCGGGATTTATGAGCATTCTCAGCAAAAACTTCACGGACCGTTTCAAAGACAGGATAATAAATGTTCATCCCGCATTGATCCCTTCATTCTGCGGAGAAGGTTTTTACGGGCTGAAGGTCCATGAAGCGGCTCTCAAAAAGGGAGTAAAGGTCACGGGTGCCACGGTCCATTTTGTGAACGAAATACCCGACGGCGGCAAAATCATAATGCAGAAGGCGGTCGAAGTGCACGAAGGAGACACGCCCGAAATACTGCAAAAAAGAGTTATGGAAGAAGCGGAGTGGAAAATACTTCCGCTCTCAATAGAAAAAATCAGCAAGGAAATACTGGGAGAGTAATATGGATATTTATAAAATCAATAAAATCGACGGGCTCATCAAGGGCAACCCCTATGTAGGCAGAGGAATTATCGCCGGCAAGAGCGCCGACGGAAAGAAAGCGGTTTCGGCTTATTTCATTATGGGCAGAAGCGCAAACAGCAGAAACAGGATCTTTGCCGAAGAAAACGGCGCAGTATATACCAAGCCCTTTGACGAATCAAAGGTGGAAGATCCGAGCCTTATAATCTACGCGGCAATCAGAAAATTCAACAACAGCCTTATCGTCACCAACGGCGATCAGACGGATACGATATATGACGGTCTGAAAGCGGGCATCGGCTTTTCCGATTCTCTTAAATCAAGAGAATTTGAGCCCGACAAGCCGAATTTCACTCCGAGGATCAGCGCTGTTCTCAACTTCTGCGAAGGCGATTTTGATTATGAAATGAGCATTCTCAAGAGCGCGGACGCCGACGGCACTGCCTGCAACAGATACACCTTCTCATACACCGCGCTGCCCGGTCTCGGACATTTTATCCACACCTATGTAACCGACGGTGATCCGATACCGACTTTTCAGGGAGAGCCCGAGAGAGTTGAGATAGGAAACGACATTGACGAATTCACCTGCGCTCTCTGGAACTCACTTGACGAGGACAACAAAATCTCTCTTTATGTTAGATACACCGATCTCGAAACAGGCGAAGAGATCAACAGGCTCATCAACAAAAATAAATAAGTCAGGAGATTTGAAATGAAAGAATTTGAATTAAAATACGGCTGCAACCCGAATCAGAAGCCTTCCAAAATATTTATGGAAAACGGCGCCGATCTGCCCATAGAAATACTCAACGGCAGACCCGGCTTCATCAATTTCCTCGACGCTTTCAACTCCTGGCAGCTTGTCAAAGAGCTGAAAGAGGCTCTCGGTATGCCCGCGGTAACATCCTTTAAGCATGTGAGCCCCACTTCCGCAGCGGTAGGCATCAAATTATCCGATACGCTCAAAAAGGCATATTTCGTTGACGATATAGACGGTCTCGATGATTCTCCCCTCGCCTGCGCCTACGCGAGAGCGAGAGGAACGGACCGTATGTGCTCATTCGGCGACTGGGTCGCCCTCTCGGATGTGTGTGATGTGACGACCGCCACGATGATAAAAAGAGAAGTATCGGACGGTATCATCGCCCCCGGTTATGAACCCGAGGCTCTCGAAATACTCAAATCAAAAAGAAAGGGCACCTATAATATAGTCAAGATAGATCCAGACTATATCCCCGCCCCCGTTGAGCATAAGCAGGTATTCGGAATCACCTTTGAGCAGGGCAGAAACAATTTTGAGATAAACCGCGAACTTCTCAAAAACATCGTGACCGAAAACAAAGAACTTCCCGAAAGCGCCGTAAGAGATCTTATCATCAGCCTTATCACTCTCAAATACACTCAGTCCAATTCCGTATGCTACGCTTATGACGGCCAGGCAATCGGAGTGGGCGCTGGTCAGCAATCGAGAATCCACTGCACCCGTCTCGCCGGGACAAAGGCGGACACCTGGTTCCTGCGTCAGCACGAAAAAGTGCTCAACCTCCCCTTCCGCCCTGATATAGGCAGACCCGACAGAGACAATATCATTGACGGATATATAAACAAAAACGAAGAGGATGTGTGCGCAGACGGCATCTGGCAGAAATATTTCACAGAGCAGCCCTCCCCACTCACGAAGGCCGAAATCGACGAATATCTTGCAGGCAAAAACGATGTTGCACTCGGATCGGACGCATTCTTCCCCTTCTTTGACAATATCGAGAGAGCACACCGCAGCGGCGTAAAATACATAGCAGAGCCCGGCGGCTCCATCAGAGACGACGCGGTCATCGAATGCTGCGACAAATACGGTATGGTAATGGCGTTTACCGGAATGAGACTCTTCCATCATTGAGGTGAGATAATGAACATCATAGTAATCGGCTCCGGCGGCAGAGAGCACGCCGTTATCAAAAAGCTCAAGGAAAGCCCGAAATGCGGAACGATCTATGCCCTGCCCGGAAACGGCGGCATGGCGGATGACGCGATCTGCGTGCCCGTAAAGGCAACGGATATTCAGGCGATAGCGGAATTTGCGGCAAATAACGATATAGATTATGCGGTAGTCACTCCTGATGATCCGCTTGTGCTCGGCTGCGTTGACGCTCTTGAAAAAATCGGCATCCCGTGTTTCGGACCGAGAGCGAATGCCGCAATAATCGAGGGCAGTAAGGTATTCTCTAAAAACCTTATGAAAAAATACAATATTCCGACCGCCGAATACGAAACTTTCTCCGACGCCGGCGAAGCGCTGAAATATCTTGAAAGCGCCAAAACTCCGATAGTCATAAAAGCCGACGGGCTCGCTCTGGGCAAAGGGGTAATAATCGCTCAAAACAGAGACGAGGCTTGCGAAGCAGTAAGATCCATAATGGAAGATAAAAAATTCGGAGAGAGCGGAAACAATATCGTCATTGAGGAATTCATGACCGGTCCCGAAGTTTCGGTGCTCGCATTCACCGACGGAAAATGCGTCAAGCCGATGGTTTCATCAATGGATCACAAGCGCGCACTTGACAATGACGAAGGCCTCAACACCGGCGGCATGGGAACGGTTGCTCCCAATCCGTTTTACACCGAAGATGTTGCCCGCGAATGCATGGATAAGATATTTATCCCAACGATCAATGCCATGAACGCGGAGGGCAGGACTTTCAAGGGATGCCTTTATTTCGGACTGATGATAACACCAAACGGACCCAAGGTGGTTGAATATAATTGCAGATTCGGCGACCCGGAAACACAGGTAGTGCTTCCGCTGCTTGAGAGCGATCTGCTCGAAATAATGCTCTCGGTGACCGAAGGTACTCTTGAAAACACAGAAGTTAAATTCGCGGATAAATGCGCCTGCTGTGTAATAATGGCATCCGAAGGATACCCGGTTTCATACAAAAAGGGATACCCGATAGAGATAGACAGCGAAGTCAAAAAAGACACTTTCTTTGCCGGGGCAAAGCTTGATGGCGGAACCCTTGTGACAGACGGCGGCAGAGTGCTCGGAGTTACCGCGACAGCCGATAATCTCAGGGACGCAATAGACGGCGCATACGGCAAAGCGGAAAAAATCAAATTTGAAAATGCGTATTTCAGGCACGATATCGGAGCGAGAGCTTTAAGCGCCGGAAAGGAATAATATGGTTTACAGAGTATATACAGAAAAGAAATCCGGCTTTAATAATGAAGAAAAAACGCTGCTTTCGGATTTCAGGATTTTGCTTAATATCACTTCTCTTGAAAATGTGAGGCTCATAAACAGATATGACGCCGAGCAGATCTCAAAAGAAATTTTTGACAGAGCAGTTCCGACCGTATTCTCGGAGCCCCAGGTAGATAATGTATATTATGATTTACCATCGGACGGCGACAGGATCTTTGCCGTGGAATACCTTCCCGGTCAATTCGATCAGAGGGCGGATTCAGCCGCGCAGTGTATTCAGATAATGTCGCAGGGAGACAGACCCGTTATCCGCTCGGCGAAGGTCTATATCCTCAGCGGTAATATTACCGACGAGCAGTATTCGGAGATAAAGAAATACGTTATAAACCCCGTTGAGGCAAGAGAAGCGTCTCTCGAAAAGCCCGAGACGATAATCACTAAATACGATATTCCCGAAACAGTTGAAACGCTTGACGGTTTTATCGGCTTATCAAGAGAAGAGCTTGAGGCGTTCGTAGTGAAATACGGCCTTGCGATGGACGCTGACGATATAGAATTCTGCCAGAAATACTTCAGAGAAGAAAAGCGCGACCCGACCATCACCGAAATCAGGATGATAGACACCTACTGGTCGGATCATTGCAGACACACCACATTTTTAACAACGATAGACAGTGTAAAATTCGAGGATAAGCTACTGAATGACGCTTATGACGAATATATCGCGGTCAGGAAATCGCTTGGCAGGACAAAACCCGTTTGCCTGATGGATCTCGCGACGGTTGCGGTAAAATACCTCAAGACGCAGGGCAAGCTCGATAAGCTTGACGAATCCGAAGAAATCAACGCCTGCACCGTCAAAATCGAGATAGAGGTTGACGGAGTAAAAGAGCCCTGGCTGCTGCTCTTCAAAAACGAGACCCACAATCATCCCACTGAGATAGAGCCCTTCGGCGGAGCGGCTACCTGCATAGGCGGCGCTATCCGCGACCCGCTCTCAGGCAGATCATACGTTTACGGGGCAATGCGAATCACCGGCGCCGCAGACCCGACGAAGCCGATATCAGAGACGATCCCGGGAAAACTTCCCCAGAGAAGCATCGTCACCACTGCCGCGGCGGGCTATTCTTCATACGGCAACCAGATCGGTCTAGCGACCGGTATAGTTGATGAAATCTATCATCCCGGCTACGCCGCAAAAAGAATGGAGATCGGCGCGGTTATCGCGGCGGCTCCCGCAGAAAATGTAAGGCGTGAGGTCCCCGCCCCCGGCGATGTGGTCATACTTCTCGGCGGAGCGACGGGAAGAGACGGCATAGGAGGAGCGACCGGCTCATCCAAAGCCCACAATATGCATTCGGTTGAAACCTGCGGAGCGGAAGTTCAAAAAGGTAACGCCCCCGAGGAGAGAAAACTTCAGAGGCTTTTCAGAAACCGTGAAGCCTGCCGTATGATAAAGCGCTGCAACGACTTCGGCGCAGGCGGCGTTTCGGTAGCCATCGGAGAGCTTGCAGACGGGCTTGAAATCAATCTCAACGCCGTACCCAAAAAATATGAAGGACTTGACGGAACGGAGCTTGCGATCAGCGAATCGCAGGAGAGAATGGCGGTCGTTATCGAAAAGGAAAACATCGACGCCTTCCTTGCCCTTGCGGATAAAGAGAATCTCAACGCAACGGTGGTTGCCGAGGTAAAAGAAAATCCCCGCCTTGTGATGAAATGGAACGGCGCCACAATAGTTGACATCAGCAGAGAATTCCTGAATTCCAACGGCGCGGAAAAGCATACCAACATCGAGACCGCTCCCATATCGGGATATGCAAAAGAATTCAGCGGCTCATTCGCAGATAATTATCGCAAGCTTGCAGATGATCTGAATATCTGCTCAAAGAGAGGCCTGAGCGAAAGATTTGACTCCACCATTGGAGCCGGAACGGTGCTTATGCCTTTCGGCGGAAAATATCAGCGCACGCCAATCCAGGCGATGGTACAAAAAATCTCCGTTGAGAAAAAGCATACCGATGACTGCTCGCTTATGAGCTGGGGATATAACCCATTCATTACGGAAAAGAGCCCGTATCACGGAGCACATCTTGCCGTAACAGAATCCGTATCGAAGCTGATCGCGACCGGCGCTTCATTCAATGAGGTATATCTGACCTTCCAGGAATATTTTGCAAGGCCCGGCAGAGACGGAAAGCGCTGGGGTCAGCCCCTCGCCGCGCTGCTTGGAGCATTCAAGGCTCAGACTCAGCTCGGCATTGGCTCGATAGGCGGCAAGGATTCAATGAGCGGCTCATTTGAAAAGCTCGATGTACCGCCGACGCTCGTTTCATTTGCGGTAACAGTTGATAAGACCGAAAACATAATCTCACCCGAATTCAAAAAAGCGGGCAACAAGCTTATTTTCATCAAACCCGATTATGATGAAAACGGTCTGCCCGTAACAGAATCGCTCCTTAAAGTATTCGATACAGTTACCGGACTTATCAGGAGCAAATCCGCTGTATCCTGCTACACACCCGGAGAGGGCGGCATTGCGGAAGCGGTAATGAAAATGTGTATGGGTAACGGCCTGGGCTTTGATTACACCGACGCTCTCGATACCGGGGACTTATTCTCCTACTGCTACGGCTCCTTCCTGCTTGAGGTTGCAGACGCGGGAGAACACACCGTTATAGGTGAAATCACGGATAAATGCGAAATTACCCGCGGCGGCGAAAGCGTCAATCTCGCCGAGCTCTGCGATATTTATGAAAACAGGCTTGAAGGCGTTTTCTCCTGCAACATAGAGAATAACGATACGCCCGTAAAGAATTTTGAATACAGCGTTTCGCAGCACAGATCGGCGCTTGTAAAGACGGCAAAGCCGAAAGTGCTTATCCCCGCTTTCCCGGGCACCAACTGTGAATTTGACAGCGCAAAAGCCATGAGAGACGCAGGCGCGGAGCCCGAAATAATCGTAATCAACAATCTTTCGGCTGACGGCATTCGCAGAAGCGTTGAAAAATTTGCAAAGGCTCTTTCCGAAACACAGATGGTATTTATACCCGGCGGTTTTTCGGGCGGCGACGAGCCGGAGGGCAGCGGCAAATTCATCACGGCGTTTTTCCGCAATGATTCAATCAAAGAAAAAGTAAATGAGCTTCTCTCGGAGAGAGACGGTCTGATGTGCGGTATCTGCAACGGATTCCAGGCTCTTGTAAAACTGGGGCTCGTGCCTTACGGAAAAATCATTGACGCCGACGAAAACTGCCCGACGCTCACATTCAACACGATAGGCAGACACCAGTCGAAGATAGTACGCACGAGGATAGCATCCAACAAATCTCCCTGGCTTTCATTCACAAATGTCGGCGATATATATTCCGTTCCCATTTCGCACGGCGAAGGCAAATTCATCGCAAGTGATGAGCTTATAGCCGAAATGGCGGCGAACGGTCAGATAGCGACGCAGTATGTCGATCTTGACGGTAACGCCACGAACGACATCCAATTCAATCCGAACAACTCCAACTACGCCATTGAGGGGATCACCTCACCCGACGGCAGAGTATTCGGAAAAATGGGTCACTCCGAGAGATGGGGCAGCGGTCTTTATAAGAACGTACCCGGCAATTACGATATAAGGATGTTTGAATCCGCAGTCAAATATTTCAAATAAAGAGGTAATAATATGGCATATCTTTCTGATATTGAAATCGCCCGCCGATGCGAAATGAAGAGAATCACAAGCATCGCCGAGCTTGCCGGCATTGACGACAAATACCTTGAACAATACGGAAAATACAAGGCAAAGGTAGATCCCGCGATCCTCAATGACTGCGGCAGAAAAGACGGAAAGCTCATTCTCGTGACCGCCATAACCCCCACACCTGCCGGAGAAGGAAAAACGACGACCACGATCGGCCTTGCCGACGGGCTCAGGAAAATCGGCAAAAACTCCGTTGTGGCGCTTCGTGAGCCTTCGCTCGGCCCCGTATTCGGAATCAAGGGCGGCGCGGCAGGCGGAGGCTACGCTCAGGTAGTCCCCATGGAGGATATAAACCTCCATTTCACCGGGGATTTTCACGCGATAGGGGCGGCAAACAATCTGCTCGCGGCAATGCTTGACAATCATATTCAGCAGGGAAATTCACTCGGAATAGATCCGCGTAAAATCACCTGGAAACGCTGTGTCGATATGAATGACAGGCAGCTCAGATTTGTGGTGGACGGCCTCGGAGGCAAGCCCAACGGCACCCCGAGAGAAGACGGATTTGACATCACCGTCGCAAGCGAAATAATGGCTGTATTTTGCCTTTCTTCTTCCATAACCGATCTCAAAGAAAGGCTTTCGAGAATAGTCGTCGCCTATACATACGATGACAAGCCCGTAACCGCGGGCGATCTCAAAGCGGTCGGCGCGATGGCGGCTCTGCTCAAGGACGCGCTCAAGCCGAATCTCGTTCAGACTCTCGAAGGAACTCCCGCATTCGTTCACGGCGGACCTTTCGCGAATATCGCTCACGGCTGTAACTCCGTAATGGCCACAAAGCTCGCCATGAAGCTCGGCGATTACGCGGTGACAGAGGCAGGCTTCGGCGCCGATCTCGGAGCGGAAAAATTCCTTGATATCAAATGCAGGATGACGGGGCTCAAGCCCAATGCTGTGGTAATGGTGGCGACGATCCGCGCTCTAAAAATGCACGGAGGACTTGCCAAATCGGAGCTCGGAAGCGAAAACCTTGACGCACTTGCAAAGGGGATCCCCAACCTGCTCAGACATGTTTCAAACATCAAAAATGTGTATAAGCTCCCCTGCGTTGTAGCGGTAAACAGATTCCCGACGGATACCGACGCGGAAATAGATTTCATAATCGCCAAATGCAGAGAGCTCGGGGTGAATACGATCCTTTCTACCGTCTGGGCAGACGGAGGAGAAGGCGGAAAAGAGCTCGCCGAAGAGATAGTAAAGCTCTGTGAAGAGGATAATTCGGGCTTTTCATTCTCCTATGATGTGAATGATCCCATCGCCGATAAAATTCTCTCGGTAGTCAAAAATGTGTATCACGGAAGCGCCATCAATATCACTCCGGCGGCGGAGAAGCAAATCGCGCAGCTCACCGCTCTGGGCTATGACAAACTCCCGATATGCATTGCAAAAACTCAGTATTCATTCTCTGACGATCCCTCAAAGATCTGCGCTCCCGAAGATTTTACCGTTACGATCAAAAATGTTAAGGTTTCGGCAGGCGCGGGATTCGTAGTGGTGCTCACGGGCGATATAATGACCATGCCCGGTCTTCCCAAAGTACCCGCCGCAGAAAAGATAGATGTTGACGAAAACGGCGCGATTTCGGGACTTTTCTGATAAAAAATTAATATGCGGAGGCTGTCTGTTGTGACAGTCTCCGCTGTTTTTACCGGTTTATTCAATGATGAAGTATGAAATATAAACATCGTGAGAAACCTTGAATTCATCGGGGCAGGTATTCACAAAGCTTATATGCTCCGCCTCCCAGGCATTGAATGCCGCTTCATCCATGGAGGCGAGAGTACCCCGGCAGGCGCACATCCTGCCGTGCCAGCTTTCACGGGTAAACGGAATCTCCGCACGAAAAACTTCCGTATGACGGTGCGGGAAAATATCATCATACATATCGGCATCCGCATTTCTTCCGCTCGACCAAAGCGGATTGTGTTTTTTGACAAGCATAATGCTTTTTGAAGCGATGGGATCATCAAAATCCCAGTTCATAAAAATCTTGATGAACATACCGCCCGGCTTTATCATCCTGCTGATTTCGAAGCGCATTTTTTCCCGGTCGAAATACCAAAAGCACTGGGCTGCCGTAATCACATCAAAGGCATCATCGGGAAGCCCCGTCTCTTCCGCAGGAGATACCGAATAATTTATATTCATATTGTTTTTCAAAGCGGCAGACCTTGCGAAAGAAATCTGCTCCTGCGAAATATCAACGCCGGTGATTCTCGCTTTGGGATTATAGAGATTTGAGGGCAAAACTCCGGTGCCGGTGCCGAGATCGAGCCACGAAGTGCCGTCGGCGGCAACTCCGCGCTCTCTTAGCTTATTGTAAAGCTCATCGGGATAAATATCTCTGTAAAGAGAATATGCCTGCGCCGTTTTGCCGAAATCAAAGCTCCTGCCGCTGTCTATGTTTTTATTATTCATAACAGGCTCCTGAGAGTTATAATTCTCTGTTGACGGAAATACAAAATATTGTAAAGCCTCTCGAAAAATGCTTTTTCCGTGTGTATTGCGTTGAAGTACAACCACAGCATTTATCAGTTATCGATGTAACAAACCGGAATTTGTTTAATTCTGTTACCAAAACGGATTCGACCTTTATTTTCCTTGTTGATGTGGATTATAATATGGATATTTCGTAACGTTCAAACCAAACCTCGTTCTCTTTGAACTCATTCAGTAACTTTCCGCCATTGTTCAGTATCGTTTGAATTGCAGCTTTATTCTCCCTACTGTTCGGACAAATGTGAACTTTGCTGATCCCCATTTTTTTACATTCTTTTAACGCAAGAGTCAGCATTGTTGTTCCATATCCTTTTCCTCTGTGCCAGAGAACAATTCCGGCATGGAGATGCCCTCGTTTTGTGTCGGCGTGGTTGATTACGATACCGCCGATGATTTCTTGACTCTCATTTACCAGAAAATATAAGGTGGCGGGTATTTTCGTTGATAGCATAGATGCTGTTGTTCGATCATCCTCACAATATTCTAACCATTTATCATAGGATGTTTTACCCCTTCGCATCAATTCGGGCTGGATGTTTTCTTCCAAGGCCTCCCACTTATCCATAATACGTTCGTATTCTTGTTGATGAGTATTATTCGGTATTTCCAATTTCAAAGATTCCATGTTGCCTTCTTTCTCTTGTTTTATATAATCGTTTTATTAGTCGGTTTTTTATATTTAATACTTTTCTCCGCAAATCTCGATTTGTATTATTCTTTCTGTGTGATTTATCCCGATAAGCTGGAATTTGTCACTTGAAAAGACTGATCCAGTATCTCTCCAAATACACTTTTTCATTTGGCTCATATACTGAAGACTCGTATACTCCTC
>CAMVEX010000008.1 GCA_947166625.1 uncultured Clostridia bacterium | reverse complement strand
AAACTGTTGATTACACATTGCTGATTGCTGATTTTTTATGCTCCGCATATCCTTGAAAAGACACATTTGAAATAATTGTTCACCTTTGGGATGAGGCGCACATATCTCACCCTCCCAACAACGGGCGGCAATAAAAAAACGGGCGGATGATATCCGCCCCTACGGTGTCAAATACTTGTAAATAATCAAAATTACATGGTAAAAATTCAGATTTCATCCCCGGGATGCAGCACATTACCCTTAATCTGTCAGTAAGGGGTGCGAGTGAATAAACGGGATCGGCACACTTCCCCTCCTGCAATCGCTAACGGGTGCATATAAAAAGCGCCCTCACCTTTTCGGTAAGGGCGCCGTAAAAACTCAGATCTCTTCTTCGCTGACGAGTTTCAGATAGAGGGCGCAGGCGAGGCTGCCGTTAAGGATGCCGGGCGCGCCGCAGGATTTGAGATATTTTTCTTTAAGAGCGGCATATTCCTGCGAAAAGCCGTATTTTTTCAGAATACAGAGCTTGATATAAGTCCTTTCGGGAGTATCGGTTTCGTAGGGGATAACGACATTTTTTATCATATTTTCGGCATTTTCTCTGCCGATATCCACGCCCGCCCAAAGGGGAATAAAAGATGAGAATATATCCATCGTGCCAACATTCAGCAGGGTGGTATTATCCCGGTTGAAATATACGGTGTTGAAGGTGCAGGCGGTGCGGTCATAAAAATTCTCGATTATATTGCGCTCGAGCCTGTCAGCCTCCTCCTTCCATTTCTCAACCTTTTCGTCAAGTCCGAGCTTTGTGGCGAGCTCAACGGTCGCCCTGAGCTGATCGAGGAAAAAGGCGTTGACATCAATGGTTATCAGCGGCTTGCGGTCGATCTCTTCAAATACGAGCCCGCAATCCGAAATTCTGGAGGTGAGCCACCATTTGTTATTTTCTTCAAGCGCGGGGATGACATCCCACCCGAATCCGAAATCAAAATCCATTTCGTTCAATATCGCCCTGCCGAGCAGAGGATACATCCGGTAATCGTTGCTCTCAAAGGTGGAGCAGATCATGCCCGAGATCTTGCCGTCGGGGCGGCTGCTTTCGGCTATCTGTTTGATAAAATCCTTGCTGGCGTTTGTGCCGAGCAGAGAATAACCGATGTTGCCGAAAAAGACATCCCAGATTGAAGTGTATGCCTTAGACCCTCTTGAGGGGAACGGAGTCACATAATTTTCAAGATTCCCCTGCGCCTTGGCGTAGTTAAAAATCATTCCTTTGACTGCGAGCGCTGTTTTTTTGATCTCATCATCATTTTTGGCTATGTATTCAAACGAGCGCGAATTGTTTCTGAGCCAGCGCCGGCAGAGGACGGCGGCCTCATCGACCCCCAAGGGCGAGGTCATGAGGATATTTTTGACATATTTTGAGGTCGCTTTCAGAGCCTCAAAATCGCAGGCGATGGCTATTTTGCCGTTTACCGCCTTGATTTTATAGCCGCTTGAGGTGTCTATCACGCCGCTTATCGCCCTGATCCCGAATATAAACGGGACCACCGCATCGGGATCGCCCTGAGCCCTGTTTACGGAATAGCCGTGAAGTATGAGATATTCGCTGTCTGAATTCGATTCGCTCCAGAGATCCGCAGTGCCGGCGGAGACGGAGGTGAGCATATTCAGTTCATCAATGCCTTCGCATTCAAACACAAAGCCGTCATTTTTCCAGAATGCGAGGCGGCCCTTGTTATATCCGAATACGAGGCGGTAGATGCTCGATTCCTTCGTATTGAGAGGATAGGGCAGAGAGATAAGCTCATTAAAAATGCTTCTTACCGCGGCGTTGTAACTGAGCCACATATTTCCTATGCCGTTTCTGTTTGGGGAAACGCAAAGCCCGACAGTGCTGAACATCGGGCTGTAACCGCTCTCGGGATTCGGAAATCCGGTGACTTTTTTTATTTCCTGATATATAGCTTCATGCATGGCAATCATCCTAACATACAACTAATGAACAACTGTAAACTTGATTATATATTCAATTCGGCAAAATGTCAACGCTTTTCACCCCCTGCCCCGGTTACAAGGCTGTAATTGACTTTTTTATTAAATAATGATAACATATATAAAATACTTTAATAAAATTACTCGATGAGGTGATGTCGTGAAAGGTATAATCCTTGCCGGAGGATCCGGAACAAGATTGTATCCTCTTACTCTTGTCACAAGTAAACAGCTTCTGCCCGTTTACGACAAGCCTATGATATACTATCCGCTCTCTACTCTTATGCTCGCGGGCATAAGGGATATTCTCATTATCTCCACCCCTGCGGACACTCCCAAATTCCTTGAATTGCTCGGCAACGGCTCGCAGTTCGGTCTGAATCTCAACTACGCCGTTCAAAACAGCCCCGACGGCCTTGCCCAGGCATTCATCATCGGCGAAAGCTTTATCGGGAATGACAGCGTGGCGATGATACTCGGAGATAATATTTTCTACGGCAGCGGTCTGGGCCACATGCTGAGGATGGCAGCCAAAAATGAGGGCAGAGCCACTATCTTCGGCTACTATGTGGATAATCCGCAGCAGTTCGGAGTGGTTGAATTCGATAAAAAAGGCCAGCCAGTTTCAATAGTTGAAAAACCCGAAAATCCGAAATCGAATTATGCCGTGACCGGCCTTTATTTCTACGATAACAGGGTGGTCGAATACGCAAAATCGCTCACTCCCTCCGCAAGAGGCGAGCTTGAGATAACGGATATAAACCAGATTTATCTCGAAAAGGGCGACCTTGACGTCAAGCTCCTCGGCAGAGGATACGCCTGGCTCGATACGGGTACTGTCGATTCGCTCAATGACGCGGCGAATTTCATCAGGCAGATAGAGAAATTGCAGGGTATCCAGATATCCGCTCCCGAAGAAATCGCTTATAATATGAGATGGATTTCAAAGAAGAAGCTCGTTGCCGCCGCCAAAAAATACGGCAACTCCATATACGGTCAGCATCTTATGGCGGTCGCGGAGAGCAAGATCCTCTATTCATCCGATAAGCCGGGTGAAAGACCCCGCTGGGGCACGGAAAACGGAGTGGGCTATGAACAGGATTGAGACTGAAATAGACGGTGTATTCATCATCGAGCCCAAGGTATTCGGGGATAACCGCGGCTGGTTTTACGAGAGCTATTCATCAAAAGCGTTTGCCGATATGGGCATAGACACCGTTTTTGTGCAGGATAATCGCTCATACTCGGCTAAAAAAGGCACTCTGCGCGGTCTGCATTGCCAAAAATCCCCCGCCGCTCAGGCCAAACTCGTTTCTTGCACACGGGGAGAGATAATCGACGTTGCGGTGGATATACGCAAGGATTCCCCTACATTCATGAAGCACGTCAAGGTTTTGCTCACCGCCGAAAACAAGAGGATGCTTTATATCCCGAAGGGCTGCCTTCACGGCTTTGCCGCCCTTACGGATGATGTTGAGCTCTCATATAAGGTGGATGAGTTTTATTCTCCCGAAAACGACAGGAGCGTAAAATTTGACGATCCCGATATAGGTATCGACTGGGGCGTTGCCGGGCCGATACTCAGCGAAAAAGATAAAAACGCACCGCTTCTCAAAGACAGCGATGTGATTTAAGGTGAACGAAATGTCCGTATTATCCGGGCTTGAGCCCGAAAAAGTTTTTAAATATTTTGAAGAAATATCAATGATACCGAGAGGCTCGGGTCACACGCAAAAGATCGCGCAGTATTGCATGGATTTTGCCGCGGCCCGCGCTCTCGACGCTTTTTGTGACGAATCATACAATGTGACCGTCTTTAAGGGCGGGAGTCCCGGCAGGGAGAATGAAGCTCCCGTGATCCTTCAGGGTCATACCGATATGGTGTGGGAGAAGGAGCCCGGCTCTGATTTTGATTTTGAAAACAGCCCCCTCAGGCTGAAAATCGAGGGAGATTATATCTCCGCTCACGGAACAACGCTCGGCGGCGATGACGGCGCGGCGGTGGCTATCTGCCTCGCCCTTCTTGACAGCGGCGATATCTCTCACCCTCCGCTTGAAGTGGTTTTTACATCCGATGAAGAGATCGGTATGGTCGGCGCCTTCGCTTATGACGCGGGCAGGCTTCGCGGAAAGCGAATGATAAATCTCGATTCTGAGGCCGAGGATGTCCTTTGGGTCAGCTGCGCCGGCGGCGCGAGAGCCGATATCGAATTGCCCTGCGTTACGCGCGCAAATCCATTTGATTCATACATCATAAAAATCTCAAATCTTCACGGCGGCCACTCGGGAGCCGAGATAGACAAGGGCTATGCAAACGCCTCTGTCCTTATGGGCAGGCTGCTCAAAGCGCTGAGTGATAAATACGAAATATTCATCTCCGGCGTTGACGGCGGGGCAATGGATAACGCCATCACCCGCGAATGCACGGCGGTCGTATGCGTAAGCGGCGATATAGCGCCCGTCATTGAAAAATACGCGGATATATTTGCCGACGAATGTGTAAATGACCCGGGATTGACGCTCGATGCCCGCAGGGTGAATTCGCCCGTCTGCTTTGACCGCGAATCCTCGGATAACATTATTTCAATGCTTTCTTCCTTCCCCTGCGGCGTGATCTCAATGAGCAAAGATATAGAAGGGCTCGTTCAGACCTCGCTGAATCTCGGGATCACAAAAACGGATATGACGGGCGTCAGCTTCAGCTTCCTCGTGAGGAGCAGCGTCAACGCCGAGAAGGAAAAACTGCTCGATGATCTGAGAGGTATCGCCTCAAAATACGGCGCTTCGACAAGCGTTTCGGGCAATTACCCGGCGTGGGAATTCAATCCCGAATCCTCCCTTCGCAAAACGATGATCGGGGCATACAAAAGGCTTTTCGGCAAAGAGCTTAAAACCGCGGCTATCCACGCGGGGCTCGAATGCGGGCTTTTCTGCGGCAAAATCGAGGGGCTTGACTGCGTTTCGATAGGGCCTGATATGTATGATATACATACCCCGCGCGAGCGCCTGAGCATTTCATCATTAAAAAGAGTTTATGATTATCTGACCGAAACTCTCAAAAATATCTGAATCGGGAGATAATCGGTCACAGGAGTTGATTCCATGTTTGCCCGAATTAACAGCATGGGGCTTTTCGGAATAGACAGCTATATGGTCGGGGTCGAGGTCGATTACGGTCAGGGGCTCCCGCGCGTTGATCTGGTGGGTCTGCCCGATACGGCGGTGAATGAATCGCGCAACCGGGTCCGCTCCGCAATGAAAAACAGCGGCTATGAATTCCCTCAAAGCAGGGTCACGATAAATCTTTCGCCTGCCGATGTAAGAAAAGAAGGCCCCCTCTACGATCTGCCGATACTCATCGCTCTGCTCAAGGCGGGGCATAATCTCAATGTGAATACCGACAAATTTGCTTTTATCGGCGAGCTTTCTCTCGACGGGCTGGTGCGCCATGTAAACGGCGCTCTGCCTATGGTCATCAGGGCCCGCAAAGCGGGGCTTGAGAGGGTGTATGTTCCTCAGGCAAACGCCAAAGAAAGCTCTGTTGTGGAGGGCATAGAGGTTTACGGGGTAAACACGGTAAGAGAAGTTATTGAGCATCTCAAGGGCGAAACGGAGCTCACACGCGCCGTCTATGATGAAGAGAGCGAAAAGATCAACCGCCCCGCAATGCCCGATTTCAGCGATGTAATGGGTCAGCAGGAGGCAAGGTACGCTCTCGAAATCGCCGCGGCGGGCGGCCATAATATACTAATGGTAGGGCCTCCCGGATCGGGCAAAAGTATGCTCGCGAAGCGCCTGCCGTCCATCCTGCCGGATATGACCTTTGACGAAAGCATAGAAACCACCGAGCTTTATTCGATAGCGGGCTCTCTGCCCAAGGGGATCTCCATAATCCGTGACAGACCGTTCCGCTCGCCTCATCATACGGTATCTCCCGCGGGATTATCCGGCGGCGGTGTAATACCGAGACCGGGCGAAATATCGCTCGCGCATAACGGAGTCCTTTTCCTCGACGAGCTGCCAGAATTTTCAAGGCAGGCAATGGAAGTGCTCCGCCAGCCGATAGAGGATAACAAAATAACGATTTCACGCGTAAACGCCTCCGTTACCTACCCCTGCTCGGCGATGATAGTTTGCGCTATGAATCCCTGCCCCTGCGGATTTTACGGGCATCCCAAGAGGAAATGCACCTGCCCCGACGGCGCGGCAAAAAGGTATCTCGCAAAAATATCGGGCCCCATGCTCGACAGGATAGATATTCATATAGAAGTGCCGCCCGTGGATTTTGAAAAGCTCTCATCCAAAACTCCCGGAGAGAGCTCCGCGCAGATAAAGGCGAGGGTAAACGCCGCGCGCAAGATTCAGCAGGAGAGGCTCAAAGGCACGGGCATAGCCTGCAACGCAAAGATGGATCCCGCGATGACAAAGAAATTCTGCGAGCCCACTCCCGAGGCGGTAAAAATGCTCGCAATGGTGTTTGATAAGCTCGATCTCTCCGCGAGAGCATACGATAAGATACTGCGCGTATCGCGCACGATAGCCGATCTTGAGGGCTGTGAAAAAATCGAGGAATCACACATTGCCCAGGCGGTGCAGTTCCGCTCTTTAGATCGCAAATTCTGGCGGGAATAAGCTATGAAAAAGAATGTCATTCTGATTCTGATCGCCGCCGCGGCGGTAACGGCGATGATATTTTCTCTCGCCGGTCTTCGCAGGCTGAATTCGGAGGAGGCGGCGACCACATCGCCTATCGACCTTCTGATTCCGCAGGGAAGCTCTCTCACCACTGAGACGGCGATCGAAAAATACCTTCCCGAATCCTGTCCGGAAAGCGAAACGGAAACGGCGGAAATACAGGCGTCCGAAACGGTTTACGAGGAATTAACTTCTCCCGAATTATCGGCCGAAGAAACCGGCGAATCCGCGGAAGAATCATCTCAGCCTCAAAGCGAGGAATATTATATCCTCAATAAGGGAACGAAAAAATTTCACCGCCCGTCCTGCGGATCCGTCGATGAAATGAAGGATAAAAACAAAGAGAGGTTTGACGGCAGCCGCGATGAGGCCGTTGCATTGGGATATTCTCCCTGCGGCAGATGCCACCCTTAAAGCCCGCCCAACCTTAAAAATCGGTAAACTTATTTTGAATTTTTGCGGTTTTGTTTGCATAATGGATCCATATTTGATAATATATGACCCGAAGAAAGGGGCGATTTTTTGGATAACGAAAACTTAAATAACATCCCCGAAACAGAGACACCCGAAATCGAAGCCGAAGAAACGGCGGTTGCCGAAGCGGTTGAAGCCGCCGAAAGCGCGGCGGAAGAAGCGGAGCAGAGCGAAGCGGAAGAAACCGTAAGCGAGCCCGCCGAAGTCGAAGAGGAAACTACCGAAGAAACGGCTGAGGATAAAGACGGAGAAGAAACCGACGAAGAAAACGGGCAGACAGACTCCGATTCCGAAGAGGACGAAGCCGAGCAGATGTGCCCCGGCTGCAATGCGAATCCCGTTGCAAGCGGCCATCAATACTGCCGCAAATGCGAGCGCAAATATGTAAAGACCCGTATCGGATTTTTCCGCTATGTCGCGGGCGCTGTCGCTCTTTTCGGATCGTTTTTTGCCTTTGTGCTCGTGAGCATTGCCGCCCTCCCCTCCCTTCAGGTTTTTGAGGGACTGATTTATGAAAAGGGCAAAATTGCTTACTCCGCCGTTGAATCCTACAGAGGCACCGACGAAGTGGTTTCGAGCGTTCAGGAGGCTCTCGGCGCGAATTCATTTACAGACCGATTCCTGCGCACCGGCTCCGGTCTTGACGGCAAGTTATTCAGAGCGACCGTCAAATTTTACAATCCCCTTATGGCGGAGCAGTATAAGCAGTATATTTTTGACAGCCCCGGCGCCGAGAAATATAAAGCGCACAGCAAAGCGGTCGCCGAAAACACGAGGATCTATAAAAAATACGAGGATACCTATCTCAAGCTTCAGAATGTGTATGACGGAATTCTGAACAGCGAAGACCCCGGCGTGAAAGACGGCGAAAAGGCGCTTGCCGAGATAGACGCCCTGCGCGGGCAGGAAGGCGTGGACGATGTCATCCTCAACCTCTTTGCCTACGATATAGCAGGCATGTGCGGTATGGGCGATGAAAAAATCTACGGCTGCCTCGATAAGACCTATGAGGAGCGCGGCAAAAGCGATGTTGACTGGAGCTTCCTCTACTATGACCCGTATATTGATTCGCTCATCGCGCGTGACAGAGACGACGAAGCTCTCGCCCTCACCGAGGAGCTGGCAAAAAAAGATATTTCAAATGAAAAGCCCTTCAGCCAGCAGGCTAAGATCTATGTCAAAAAAGGTGATATGGAAAGGGCGGAAGAAATCGTAAACACCTACTGCGCCAACAACCTGACCAAAGACGGCACATTTTCCGATTCCGGCTATCAGATGCTTATCTGGCTCGCGAGAATCAAGGGCGATTACAAGGAGCTCGCCGAAACCAGAAACGCGGCGGAGCAGTTATATGACCTTATTCCCGAATACAACCGCCAGCAGGCTCTGGCTTATCTGATCGAAGGCAAATATGATGACGCGTATGAGCAGGCTTATCTCGCCGATGAAAAGGCATATTACCGCGCTTCATATTATAATGATACATCCGCGATGACAGAGGAAATATATGCGACCCTCTATGTCAGCGCAGTCCTCTGCGATAAATACGGAGAGAAAAACGGCGAAAATGCGGAGCATATCCCCGAAATCATCGAATCATTCAAAACCCGTAAATTCAGCGGCGATAATGTGGAGCAGATCGTCAGCGGCAAGCTCGATGTCAAAGATGTTCTCACGAAAGGAGGGTATGACCTTATATGAGACTTGTATATGTGATTTTTAAGTTCATACTCTTCCCCGGCACATACATCCGCGGATTTTGGGAGCATCTGACCTGCAAGATACTTCATCTGCCGGTCGAGAGCGAGGGCTATCTCAGAGCGGACGAAGCCTGCGGCCATGTTGAGCACGCTCTGGCGACAACGGGATGGTCCGCCTGGCTTATGGCGACGGGGCCCGGCTTTATGATGTTCAATGCCGGTATGTCATTCCTCTATGCGGGAATTCTCAATATCTTTTATATGGGGATCACCCCTTATGACTCCCTGCCGATGTTTATCTTTTATGCAGTTCTCATCTATCTCGGAGTTTCGTTTATGTGCAGCCTTTTCCCGCTGACGGAGGATATCCTCACATATTGGGATATAGCTTTCCACGGCAAAAAAGGCCCGTCCTTTATTCTGAAAGTGATTTCATTCCCGCTCGCGCTTGTGACGAGGATCGGCGCTTTCTGCGAAAAGAACTGCATAAATTTCCTGCTTGCGATAATCTTTATCGTTTTGCATATCGTCTTTGCTCTTTGATCCGAGTATATAAAAACCGCCCTCAGGGGCGGTTATTTTTTATCCGGTTATTCCTTCTATTTCATAAAAGACGACGGTATTCGGCTTCAGAGCCGCTTTTATCGTAAGTGTTCCGTCTTTTATTTCAAACTCCTCCTCTGTGGGGATGAGCCGCGATTTTTCCGCATAGGCGCTTCTGAGCTCGCCGAAATAAATCTCGCGGGCGGCGGGGTCGGTAAGAGAGCCGCCTATATTCGCGTCATCGGGAGAGCGGTCAAAGCACTCATCGCCGATGCCGTATTTCTCTCTGTCCTCAAGCCATTCGTCAAAATAATTGCAGTTTTCGTCAACGGTATATACCGCCGCCTTCACCCTGCCGTCGGCAAACGGCAGATTTTTTATTGCAACGCAGGCGTCGGCGGTTTTGGAGTAGTCGATATCATCCTTGTAATTATAAGCCATGACCCGCAGAGTGTTCCCTTCAACAGCCGCGAGCGCCTTTACCTCGGAGCCGAACGGTTTGATGCCGAAAGACGTTTTTTTCGTCTTTAAAAGGTGAGAATTCTTCCATTCCGATAATTTTTTCGCGATGTGAAAACTGAGGGTCGGATTGCCGGAATTCAGCCCGTCCGATTTGAGAGACCAGCTTGAAAAATAGCCGATATCGTTTTCAATACACTGGGCGAATATATGGGCGTCAAACGCCGCCTGCCACTGAAATCCCACAGTCCTCGACAGAAGCTCATCCGTTACCTTTCCCGGCGAAGAGACGAGCACCCAGCCCTCGTCGATACCGTAATTGAGATTTGTCAAGCCGTATTTTTCGGCGGTTTTTCTCAGGAAGTCTATCGTATGAGGCACATCTTTTCTTTTACCCATTTCGCCGGGCGCCGAATGATAATAAGAGGCGGATAAGCAGTTGATTTTTGTGCCCTTCTGCCCGGTCGCATAGTTTGTGCCCTCAGCACAATGCCGTATGAATTTTGCCTCATCCCACAGCCCTTCGGTGGTCGTCATCGAGTGCGCTCCCACATAAACATCCTCGCCGATATTATCCTTAAGCGCCTGCACGGAGTAATCATAGATTTTGAAGAATTCCTCCGCCGTCTGCCGCGGAGTATCGCATTTGAACCAATCTGCATTTTCATACTCGGTAAATACGGTAAAATGCCATTTGAGCACCTCATCCGCCCCGAATTCATCAACGAGGGCGCGGGCGGCGGCAGAGATATATTTATAATACATATCATAATCATACGGCGGTCTTACATTGACCTCAAAAGCGCCGATTTCCGGGTCTGTGCTGTATTTAAGCGGAATATTGCCGAGCTTCAGGCAGGGCTTCGCCCCGAGCGAAAGGATCCCCCTGCAATTTTTGATCAGACGCGAAAAATCGTAATCATCGGTAACGCTTCTGTCAAGCGGATCTGCAAACAGATCTCTCTGCTCATTTCCGCCGGTACACTGCATCAGCTGAACATACTCGACAAATTCGTAAATATCGTTTTCTTCCTCATTACGGGCATCATAAAACTGAGTGCCCATCTCCCACACATTTACATTGCTTACCTTGTTGCCTATGACCTTTTCGGATATGCAGGAGGCGTCGATAGTGATTTTACGGCTGTCGATCCCGAGGAAAGCGGTGATCGCGCCGAGCAGAGCCAATACGAATGATATGATCTTATTCATAATATCCTCCTCAGGTTATCGTATGATCCATATTATCACGAATTTTTCAAATACTCAACGCTTAACTTGAAATCGGACTCACAATATGATAATATAGGCGCGTAAGATAATATTTTCAAAGCCTTGTAAAGCAAAATTGCTTTACAAATAACGGAGGGAGAAATATGTTCAGACCGCTTTTCAAATCGGTGATCTCATTTTTTCTCAGCGTCAGCGCGTTTTTCGGCTCGCTTACCGGCCAGATAACCGGGAAGCCTTATACCAAAGGAACTCAAGTGGATATGAGCAAATTTGAGCTTGTATGGAGCGATGAATTCGACGGCGATTCTCTTGACCGCTCAAAATGGGGATTTTCGTGGTGGATAACCGAGCGAAAGGGCGGTTACTGGCATGAGGATATGGTGCGCGTTGAAGACGGGAATCTCATCATCTCCGCCGAATATAAAGACGAGGCTCTCCCCTATCGCTACACGGAATATGATTGGGTGAAGCCTTACAAGCCCGGATGGTACACCGGCAAGGTAGTCAGCCGCGACAAATATGAGCAGACCTACGGCTATTTTGAGGTCAGGTGTATCCTGCCCGCGGCAACGGGTCTGTGGAGCGCATTCTGGCTGATGAATGACGACGGCGTATATAATATCGACGGCTCCGGCGCAGACGGCACCGAGGTAGATGTGTTTGAATCCTTCTACTATAAGGATTACGCCTTCGGCGGCGATTACATATCCTCGGGCATTCATTATGACGGCTACGGCGATGATCACAAGGGCGATACCGTCGGCAAATGCTATCTTGAAAACGATCCTTATAATGAATATAACACCTACGGGCTTGAATGGACAAAGGATGAATATATCTTCTATATAAACGGCAAAGAGACAGGGCGCCTTACTCCGGACGGCGGCGTTTCAAAAAATCCCGAATATTTCCTTCTCTCGGTCGAATTCGCCGGCGAAAACGGGATCCAGAATTCGGACCGTCACGGAACGGGAGAAATCGGCAAAACTCCCGCGGAAAACTGGCCCGCCGAATTCAAGGTGGATTATATCAGATGTTATCAATATAAGGACCTGCTCTGATAAACTGAATATCTCCGGCAGGCTCACCGCAAAAAAAGCGGCGGCGTGACAAAATGTCACGCCGCTTTTGATTTATTATTCCTGCGCTTCTTCAGGCTCGTTACCTTCGAGCTCATTTATTTTTTCGGCGATTTTTATTCGCCGCTCATTCAGCTCGCGATACATACGGTCGCGGGTATCTTTATCAATATCATACCAAAACATCGGCACCATGCTGAATAATACGGTAAACGCCGTGATGACCGTGGCAAATGCAAACAGCCATTTCTGCGCGGTGAAGGTCTGCTCTCTCGATTCGGCGTAGGCGGTCTGATCGTAGCCGATCCATCTCTTGAACTGAGGCTGGATTATACCGTTGAGCCTTGCGGGTATCTTGGTGATGATAGTGCCCGCGACGGCAAGAGTCGCTTCGTTTCGCTGGCCGTATTTCCATTCGATATAGTCGTTGCATTCATTATTGATCTCATCGCCCGAAATGCTTCTGACGCCCCAGAATGTGGCATAAATACACTCCCATATCGCCGTAACCGGGAGCATGGCGATCCTGCTCTGGAAGAAATGTTTTCCGCTCTTTGTCTTAAGGAATCTGCCGTAAAACCAGAGCGGGATATAGAAGGATTTCGCAAACACCTGGCTCACCATATAGAGCGATTTTGTTGAGAATTTTGAGGCGAGCGCATTATATTTGGCAAAGCCTATCGGCTGGAAAAATACCGACGGGATGCCGGCGATAGTCTCAAAGGTCGTCATATAAAGCACATAGCGGTAATAATCGTTTGTGGTGACTCCCGTACCGAATGAGCCGAAGGCATTTGATATCATTTTTGCTATCAGGGGCCTGTTTGTAAATACGATCTTGAGGCTCTCTTTTATCTTGGGCGTTTCTATCTTCTGATGAACTCTCTCTTTTGCTATAGTGCAATACCAGGTAATGACAACGGCGGAGACCACCATAGTACCGGGTCCGAGAATGGAAAATGCTTTTTTGAGCGCCTGCTCGGATGATTTCGCGGTTTTTACAAGCCCGTTGGTGATGAAATCCATCGCGAATTCTATTACGATGTCGGGCAGCCTTGAAAGGATTATGCTCGCGTATGACGAAACGGAAATGAGCCTTCGCCTGTCTGTGGGATAAGGCGTTACGGTGGACATATATCCGCCGACGGCGACATTTCTGAAATTCTCGACCACTTCGTTGAGAAGCTCGAGAGCCGCCCAGATAAAGAATTTGGGCATATAGTTGAGATCGCTGCAGTTTTCCTGCCCGATGATATACGGCAGGGTCCAGTAGAGAATTGACATTATCGCGAGCGGGATCCCCGACATAGCCATATAGGGTATGAATTTACCCCAGCGGGTGCGGGTCTTTTCGACCACGCCGCCTATGATAATGTCGTCAACAATATCCCATATACCGGCAAAGGCGTTATACACCGATTGCAGATTAAGGCTGATTTTGAGGATAGTTTCGGCAAATATATCCTTATGCCCGTTGATATTGAAATCTCTGAACGAAGTGAAAAGGATATAGCCTACCGTTTCTTTTCGTGAAACCACTCTGCGGTCAACATCGGTATATTGCCTGAGCTGTTTATTGACCTGCTCATCCGTGCCGTAAAGGGCGATTTCTATCGCTTTCTCTTTGGGGATATTAGCCGCCATCTGCTCTCACCCCTCTTTCAGCCGCCTTTTTCGCTTCTTCGGTTTCGATTTTTTTATCGTATTCCTCCTGCATTTCGGCAAGAGCTACAAGCATTTTTCTTCTTATCTGCTCTATCGACATCCCCGCGTTTACATACTCATAGTATTTCTCTTTGGGCAGCCCTCCGATAAGGCAGGGAGTGTATTTGACAGGTATCTTTTTTGCGTAATAAACGATATTTATCAGCAGCGCCGCAAACTCAGCCGCGAGGTAAACAAACGCCCCCGGCATCACCGAAACGGAAGTGTATGATGAGGTGAATACCCCGGGGCCGCCGCCTTTTATCAGGCAGAATACGGCTCCGAGAGCGAGCAGGAAGGTGAATGAATACAGAGCCAGGGTCCTCCCCCTTCCGTGTTTACCGAGCGAAGCTATGAGAAAAATTCCGTTTATGAGAAACATGGCCGCGCTGACCGCCGCAAGAGCGAGAGCCGCCGCAAGATAATCCTTTGTCACATTGGCGAGAAGCGAATCGGTGCCGGACTCTCTTATATAATTTATCACTGTTATCAGATTGACAAGCTTGCTTCCTCCGGCGCCGTTTAATCGCGCGAACGGTATAAGCAGAGTGACCGAGGGCAGTATAGTCAGGATGAGCCTCACTATCGCGAGGGGCGAGCCTGCATAAGCGGCTTTTCCTCTGTCAATGGAAGGCTGGGTGCGCGCATGCTCTATCTCGGCTCTCTCGCTGTCATCAAGGAGTTTCTCATTTGATTTGTAATAGACAAGATTTACCGAGCAGTGCGGGCAGGTCTGTCGCCAATCCGTCAGGCGAAGGCGCCCGTTGCATTTTGGGCAGGATGCCATTTCATCAAAACCTCCTTCTCAAATCCATATACGCTGATCGTATCGTGTATTTTATTTTATCACCTGACAATCTTTCAGGTCAATACCGCAGGAAAATATTTTGTTTGTTGCGCGTTTTATCTTGCACAAGCGCTTTTTTGTTGCTATAATAAATTCATTCTTTTGGGAAAGAAGTGTTTATATGAAAAAAGTGCTTTGTATTATTTTATCCGCTCTGATAATGCTCCCCCTGGCGGTCACATCCTCGGCAGAGGGCGGCAGCGGCACTCTGAAGATGATCGCATACAATGTGTCCGGGATACCGCTCGTCGGCAATTTCCAGGGCAGCGTCTATACCTCCACCAATGACCGCGCGGCAAAGATCGGCGCCCTTCTCAACGGCGTGGATGCGGATTTCATCGGCGTTGAAGAGGATTTCAACGGCCACAAATACCTTGCCGCTCAGATGGAAAACTACCCTTACCGCTCGGCAAACAGCGGCGGTCTGGCTCAGGGTCAGGGGCTCAACGCATTCTCAAAACACAAGCTCTACAATTTTGAAAGAGTTAATTGGAATAAAGAATTCGGCAACCTTTCCGGCTCTACCGACGCCCTCTCAAACAAAGGCTTTATCTACTGCCTTATGGAGCTTGAGCCCGGCGTTTATATCAATGTGATCACCCTTCACTGCGACGCGGGCTATGAGCCTCTCTCGGTGGCTTGCAGGAGAGATAATTTCAAGCAACTCGCCGAATATATAAATAAAAACCTCAATGACGGCAGGGCGCTGATAGTTCTCGGAGATTTCAATTTCAAATTCAAGAGAAATCTCAAGGACGATATCGTGACCAATCTTATGGAGCCCACGGGGCTTAAAGATGTGTGGGCAGAGGTTTATAATAACGGCATCACGGATTTCAACGATCCCGATTTCGATCACGAGGTCGAGGGCGATGATCTCGACAGAGTTCTTTACAGAAGCGGCGATTATATGACCCTGGAGCCTGTTTCAAAGACCGTGCCGCCTCTTACCGGCGAAAACGGCGAGAAATACACGGATCATAACCCCATGCTCACCGAATTCAATTACACCGTAACGGGCAGCGAAGCCGTCCCCGAAAATCTGACCGAGCCCGAGAAAGAAAACGAATTCCTGCTCAATCTCAAAGAGATCGGATGGACTGCCGTGCGTTTCGTTCAGCTCATATTCGGTCTGCTCGAGCTCCCCTATCTCATCGCGCAGGGCATTGAGCTTCTCATAAACGGAAAAATGCCCTGATAACTTAAAAGCAATATATAAAAACAGCGCAGGCGGAAAACCGTCTGCGCTTAAAATATTCTGTGTTTTACGCCGGGTCGGGCGTGTAGGTGAATTCAAAGCAATGGGATTTGAAGGCGTATTTGACTACCGCCGTGCGGAATGACGCGCCCATAAGCTCAATACCGCCGAAGCTGATTTTTTCAACATATCCGCAGTTTTTGCCCCTTGCCGAATCGTGGGATTTGATGATGATCCAGGTCATGGGGTTTGAGCCGAGATTCAGGGTCTTGTTATGAGTCGTGGCATAATTCTCGAGAAGTTTTCTCATCTCGGCGGAGGTGTAGGTAACGGTCTGAACGGGAACCTCCTCCGGGCTTGATACTCCGCCGCAGAGATAGGCTATTTCGCCGCCCCAAACGCTCTTTGATGAGGTGGTCTTGCCTGCCGATGAGGCGAAATAAACGGTGTTTGCGGGCTTGCCGCCGTAATAGGCGCACTGAGCCTTCGGCTTATCCGTAGTCTTGCTCATACCGAGCACGGACATGACCGCTTTTTCGAGATTTGTGCCTGAATATTTATAGGATGTGTTATAAGACTGATTCTCATAGGTGTTGTTTGCCTGAGAGAATGAATACGCCGCCACCGCCTGCGCTTTGAGAGCCTCTGTGGGCGATGAAGGGCCGATCTCCTGAGCGACGGTCCTGCAAATGAATTCAAGCAGCGCAACGGTGCCTACGCCGGGCTTATTCACCGTTGCGGGAGTGTCGGGATCCGCCGCTACGGTCACCCCGGGATAATAATGAGTGATTATCTCTTTATAGGTCTTGCCCTGCTTTGCCATGGCGATCGCGCCTTCCTGGCTCATTCCCACGCCGTGACCCCAGCCGTAAACCTTAAAGGTGAAGGTGCCGCTGGTCTTGCTCCCCTCGCTCGCATACGGGCAGGTGACATATTTTGCGGGGTCCGCCTTTTTATAAGTGCCGTCCGCCTGTTTTTCCTGAACGGCAAAATGGAGATACGCCGAGGATGTGCCTGCGGATTTGCCGATGGTACCGATGACCTGACCCTTTGAAACCGGGGTGCCCGTCGCATAGTTGAGCTCCGCGCAGTTTGCATAGATGGTCTGAACGGAAGTGTGATCGACGATGAGGTAGTTGCCGAGAGTTTTATCTCCCTTTACCGCCGCCGCGACAGTACCGTCCGCCGCCGCGAGGATCTGCGAGCCCTCGGTGGTGCCTTTGGTGAGGACAATATCTATTCCGTCATGTTTGCCCTCTTCATAGGCGGTCTGAATTCTGCTTTCTGTGCCGACAGGCCAGGAGAATTCAAGCTTTTTGGTTTCTCCTCCGATATTGCCCATAAACGCCGATATGAGATTCATAAACGCCATGAGCAAGGTCATGAGAATTGAGATTATCTGTTCCATAAAAATCCTTTCTTACTGTGGCTTCTTCCGAATTCCGCCGGATTGCGGACTCTTCCGGAGCCGTTTGAGGGGAACGGGCGAAATTGAAAAGCCCTTTGCGTTCCCTTTATTTACCGATAAAACACAGCGACAGCGCTATCGCAAACTGCGCTATGTAATAGGTCACATGGTTTGTCACTATATCGACCGGTCTGTTTTTGCCCTCGCCGAAATAGGTGCCGTTGAGGATGAGATCCGAGAGAGCGAAAAATACCGAGCCGCCGAATATCATATCGAGCCCTATATTCTTCCACGAATGGAGCCACGCGAGCGAGCCCGACAGCACGAGGATCGAAAACAGCACCGGGCTGTAAAGCACCACTATCCATCTGAATTTGCCGTAATTGACCTTGAGCGGCTTTTCGGAAAATCTGATGAATACCGTAATAACGGCGCATATAATCGCCGGCACTATCAGATGCCATTTGTTGCCCCTGATATACATTTCGCTTATCATCGCTATATCATACATTACGTGCCCTGCCAGGAATGAGATAAAGCCCGCGTAAGTGTATTGATCGGATGATTTGCGGTGGGCGTATTTGAGATCGAGAGCGATATCGCCGAGCATCCCGAAGATAAGGCCCATCACTACCCAAAGCCCGAATCTGATATGCTTCATATCAAAATCCGTAAACGCAATGGAGGTGAGCGCCGTAGCGATAAAGCAGATTGATACAAGCGCCTTTATCATCGCCACGGTGGGAGAACTGCCCTTTATCCTCTTGAAGCAGAATACGCCGAGAAGGATCGCGCCTATGCAGGTGAATATCAACGGGACAAGCATATTATCATCTCCGTAAAAATAGTTGGATCAGGCCTCAGAATGAGTTGACGATTTTTTTGAAATGATCTCCGCGCTCTTCAAATCCGCTGTATTGATCGAATGAACTCGTTGTGGGTGAGAGAAGGACCGTATCGCCGGGCTTAGCGATCCTGCGAGCCTCGGCGGTCGCTTCTTCAAGATTTGTTACAAGGATCCCGTCGTCGCCGACAAGCTCTTTGACAAGCCTCGGCCCGCATACTCCGTAACCGATGACCTTTTTGACCGAGCCGAGATTCTTTTTAAGATCGTCCATCGACAGACCTTTTTCAAATCCGCCCACAAGCAGAATAACGCCTTTATCAAAGGATTTGACGGCGGTTATCGTCGCGTCGGGATTGGTGCCTTTTGAATCATTATAATATCTAACTCCGTCAAGCTCGCGGACAAATTCGATCCTGTGCTCAACGCCCTTGAATGACGAAACAGCCTCGTTGATGATCTCGTTTGAAACTCCGAGAGCCTTTGCGGCGCATACCGCCGCCGTCACATTCTGTAAATTATGCTTGCCGACTATTTTGACGGCGGAGACGGGCAATACCTTTTCGCCCTTGACATAAATGAAACCGTCTTTGATGAATGAATCGGTATCGTCTCTGTCAAGGCTGAATGAATTGACGCGGCAGCCTATCGGATAGCGGCGGGTATATTCAAGCAGCGTCTCATCGTCTGTATTGAGGATGAATTCATCATCCTTATCCATATTGCGGTAAACTTCCGTTTTGGATTTATAGTAGTTATCGAGCGAGCCCATAAAATCGACATGGTCAGGGCTGAGATTGAGGATGGTCGCGACCTCGGGCTTGAATTTATCAATATTCACAAGCTGGAAGTTTGAGACCTCAAGCGCGAAATAATGGCCGGATTCCTCCATAAGATTATGTTCCATGATTATTTCACACAGAGCGATGCCGATATTTCCGCAAAGATGCGCTTTTTCGCCGTATGCCCTGTGAAGTATCTCATAGAGCAGGGTGCTGGTGGTGGTCTTGCCGTTTGAGCCGGTTATCGCCGCGAAATGCTGGGGCTTCGCCACCTGATAAGCAAGCTCTATCTCCGTGATAACGGGTATCCCTCTCTCCTCAAGCTTCAATATCATGGGAGCTCTGTAGGGGACTCCCGGATTTTTGACCGCGAGAGAATAATCGCGCTCAAATACCTCCATGCTTTGATCGGCTATCTCAACGCCCATTTTTTCGAGAGTGTCCGCCTCTTTTATCTCGCTCCTCGGCTTTGACTCGGAGAGAGTTATCTTCGCGCCGAGTTTGTGAAGGACTTTTATTGCGCCCATGCCGCTTCTGGCAAGGCCTATTACAAGAACTTTTTTATCTGTGAAATCCATTTCGGAAATGTCTCCTTAGCTGAAAAGAATGCCCATATATTTTGAAAACAGTTTTGTAAAATAGCTGAAAATGCCGGCCTTTGAGCTGCCGGAGCCCGTCCAGTCGATAGCCTCGGTCTTAATCACGGGGACGGTTTTTGAGCCGAGCCCGAGATCCCTGAGCTTTTTGAGAGTTACCTGAGCTATCACAAGGTTTCCCTTTGAATTGGGGTGGATGGTATCCGCCGCGATATATTCGCCCGCGTGACCAGCGAAGGCGGAGGCCACATCCACTATGGAAAACGCGCCCTTATGGGATGAGAGATAACCTCTTATCGCATTATTTATCGTATCTGCTCCCTTTTGATAAACATCGGAAAAAATGCCGTCGGCAGGATTATAGACCGTCTGAACGAGTATCTTTGCCGAGGAATTGAGAGAGCGTATCTTTGAAATTATCGCGCTGAAATTTTCGCTGAATTTGCTTCCTATCGAATCAAACGGGGCGTCAATGCCGAGCTTGCCCGCAATGAGCAGGACAAGCATATTTGAGGTGAGAAAATCGTTGCCGCCGATTGAAATCTGAATTATATTAGCCTTGCGCACTCCCGCCGCCACAAAATCCACATCGAGATATTTGAGCAGGGCGCCCGAGGTGTAGCCGTCCACGGAATAATTGGCGTAGTTGTATCCGTTTGTGTTTGCGACTATCCTGCCGTAGCAGGCATCCTGCGAATTGGCTATGCCCTGCCCGTAGGCTATGGAATCACCGAGAAGCACATAATTCTTTGCGCCCGCCGCAGAGGCCGCCGGAGCGAACACACCCGCGATTATCATTATGAGTGCAAAAACCGCAATCATTTTTTTACAGATTTTCATATCTTTATCTCCTTGAATACATCTTACGAAACCGCCGATATTCTTTTATATAATACCATATTTTTACAAATATGTAAAGCCTTGAAATTCACCCTGCCGAAGCGAAGCCTTTTTTTCAGCATAAAACGCAATATTTTTTTGAAACGGTTACTTTTTATTTTGATTTCATTCTTGTTTATTATTTATACAAATTCCTTTTATTTTCAAGATGTTTACAAATATAATGCGATCAATATATCAATATTATTCTATACTGCGTTCTGTGTTTCATTCTTGTTTGCTTAGTGATATACTGACGGGGTATTTTAGTTCTTTAAGGAGGGTTTTTATGATTAACGCACAGATACTTGCCTTCATACTGTATTTTGTGTTGATACTTGTGATAGGTATTATTTTCTTCATCAAAAGTAAAAACGGAAACGAAAAGGATTACTTCCTCGGCGGGCGCTCAATGGGTCCCTGGGTCACCGCTCTGAGCGCGCAGGCCTCAGATATGAGCGGCTGGCTGCTCATGGGCTTCCCCGGCAGCATCCTCGCCTTCGGCATGGGCAAGGTATGGATAGGTCTCGGCCTCGCCATAGGCACCGCCGCAAACTGGATATTTGTGGCATCGAGGCTCCGCAAATTCTCGGCAGCGGCAAATGATTCCATCACCATCCCGCAGTATTTCAAAAACAGGTTCCTTGAGGAGGGCAAGGCGCTTCAGATTATATGCGCGATAATCTTCCTCGTTTGCTTCACCGTTTATGTTGCGTCGAGCTTTTCCGCGGGCGCAAAGGTGTTCCACAAGGTCCTCCCGTCAATCCCCGAGGATAAGGCGCTCATAATCTTCGCTGTTATTCTCATTGCTTACACCTTCCTGGGCGGCTTCAAGGCGGTCTGCTGGACCGACTTTTTCCAGGGGCTTATGATGCTCGTGGCTCTGCTTGCCGTTCCCATTATCATAGTCAATAACGACGGCTACAGCTTTGCGAAGGTCACCGCCGAATACGCAATGCAGGACGGCACCATGAGCGGCTTCAACCCCAACCCCTTCACCGCGAGCTGGCAGGATATTATCTCGGGCCTCGGCTGGGGTCTCGGCTACTTCGGTATGCCCCACATCCTTGTAAGATTCATGTCTGCCAAAAATGCAAAGACCATCAAGAAATCCGCAACGATAGGCATTATATGGGTCGTTCTCTCGCTGGGCGCCGCTATAGCGATCGCCATTCTCGGCAGAGCGCTCTACGCCGAGGAGCTTCTTGCAAACGGTATGCAGGAGAGGATCTTTATCTACTGCACCGAGCTCTTCCCGCCCTTTATCGCCGGCATACTTCTCTCCGCTGTAATAGCGGCGGCAATGAGCACGGCGGATTCACAGCTTCTCGTCGCCTCCTCATCATTCACGAGCGATATTTACAGACCCGTTATCAGAAAGAATGCCTCCGATAAAGAGACGCTTTGGGTCGGCAGAATCGTCGTGCTTATCATCGCAGTTATCGCCTTTTTCATCGCGAGCAGCAAATCCGAAGCGGCAAGCGGCATTATGGATCTGGTCGAAAACGCATGGGGCGGCTTCGGCGCATCCTTCGGACCGGTCATCATCCTCTCACTCTTCTGGAAGCGTCTCACATACAAGGGCGCCATCGCAGGCGTTGTCTGCGGCGCTCTCACGGATATACTCTGGCTCATCTTCCTCAGCGGCAAGACCGGCGTTTATGAGATAGTCCCCGGTTTCATCGTAGGCTGTGTCGCGGCGATAATCGTTTCGCTCATCGACAAGGAGCCCTCAAAAGAAGTATATGAGCTCTATGACAAGGCGCTTTCAACCGATATAGACTGACAACGGAATAAATCGAAATGCCCCTCCGCCTGAGCGGAGGGGTTTGATCGTTTAATTGCGGTTTACGGTTTTATTTCAACTGTCGGATTTTACCCGTTCTGCAGGGCGGTATCTGCCATGGGGAGATAGGGCAAAATACATTTTTTGATGACGGACGCCACATATTCTATGGTATCCGAACAGCCTCTCTTGACCCATTCCGTGACAATGGCGTTGATCCCCTGGAGATAAAACCGAGAACTGTAATATATGTAATTCTCGTCTGTTATCCCGTGGATTATATATCCTTTTCGTATAAATTCAAAGACCTTATTGAATATCTCGGCATTCATATTTATTGCCGCTGTCCTGAAAAGCTTGAGATTGTCTTTGATAAAATTCAGATAGATGTTCAGATGCTCGTTGTCGATATAGGTCGCAATATCATCCGTTTCGCTTAGACCGTCAAAGCTCTTGACAAAATCGCTTATCATACGGTCTTTTATCTCCTGAAGCAGATCGAATGTATTGGAATAATGAGAATAGAAGGTGGATCTGTTTACCCCGGATTTCCTGCAAAGATCAGAAACGGTGATCTCGGAAAAATTCTTTGTTTCGAGCATTTCGAGCATCGCTTCGTTCATTTTGAGAGACGAATTGTAAAATCTCTTTTCAAATTTATCCATATTCTCCTCCGCTGAAATAAACAACAGTTGTCGGTTTATACAGATTATAAAGCATCCGGGCGCATTTGTAAATACCCTGTTGAGATTTTCCTCCTCCGTTATGACAGAGAGCGCGGTTTATTTATTTGAATTCAACGCCCGTAACATATATGAGCTCGCAGGCGCCGTCTCCGGTGTCATCGCGCGAGGTGCTCGAATTCCAGGTATAATATGTGCCGTCTGTTTTCTCGCCCTTGAGATCGACGAGATAGCCGGTGATCCTCACCACATCGCCCGCCTTTATTTTGGCTATATCGCTTTTGATCGAATCGGTCGATGCGATAAGGTGATTATTGGCGGACTGCCTCGAAACCTCTCTTTCACCACCGACAGGCGAAAGCTCCGCTGCGCTGTTAACATACCATCTGTACCACCTTCCGGACTGGCTCCAATGGAAATCTATCCTGTCGTTATATTCGGCGACGGTCCCCCAGGCAAGGGCAAGGTCTTTGGGGGCGATCCTGTCCGCAAGGGATGAGCCGCTGTATTTTTTTGTGCCCACCACAAGCGCGGTGATGTCATAAGACGCCTTGTATCTGACGGTCACTTCGTATTCGGCTTCTTCAAAATAAGCCTCGCCCTGCGCGGCGTGCTGCTGCGGTGCGGGCAGGCCTGCGACGCTTTTGGTTGACACTCCGCCGTCATTAAGCCGGGTGTAAATGAATACTGCCGCAACTACCGCAATTATTATGGCAATCAGTTTTTTCATTCAACTCACTCCTTGAAGTTATTATACATTATTTCGCGCCCTCATATATTAACAAAAAATAAATTTTAAGTCCGATTTTGTTGAAAGACGGAGCGTAATATGATATATTATCTGTTATCAAACGCACAGGGAGAAACGAATGGAAGTAAATAAGATCTACTTTGATATGGACGGCGTTCTTGCCGATTTTGACAGAGGGGTAAGGGAGCTCGGCGGTTACGAGCCCCGGTTTCCGCAAGATACAAATCCCGAAGAGGAAGCGATAATGTGGGCAAGGGTAAAAGAGATCCCTCATTTTTACGATAGGCTGGAGCTGATGCCCGGCGCAAAAGAAATGTTTGACGCCGTTTACGGCAAATATGCGGAAAAATGCGAAATACTTACCGGCGTGCCAAAGGCAAAGCGCGGCATAATCGGCGCCGCGGAGGATAAAATAAACTGGATGCGCCGTATGCTCTCGGAGGATATAGCGATCAACACGGTCAGCAAGGCCGATAAAAAATTCTTTTGCAAGGGCGAAGGCTACATCCTCATAGACGACCTGGAGCCGACGATAAAAACATGGAACGAATGCGGCGGTACGGGGATCCTCCACAAAAGTTCCGATGAAACCGTGCAGACTCTCAAAGAGCTCGGGATCCTTTGAAATCACAAAATCAAACAGGGATGATCTATTAAACAACAGACTGCCTCGGTGTAGGCAGTCTGTTTGATTTTTTCTGTTTATCGGTTATCGGCCTATCGAGCCGAACAAATCGGAAATGCGGGCAAAAATGCTCTTGAAAAATTCAATTATCTTATTGAAAAATTCCTTTATCATCCCGAGGAAGCCGTCTGCCCCCGCTACGCCTTCCGCTTTGAAGGCGATCCCGTTCAGCTTAGCTATTTCTTCGGCGTTGCTTCCCTTGGGGGCGTTTATCGTGAGCCAATCATAAAATTCGCAGTCTTCATAAGCTTCTCCGTTGACCGCCTTGCTGTCAAGCCTTGCCGATATATCAACAGCCTCATACATACCGTCGATGATCGCGTCAACCTCTTCGTTTCTCTCATAATGTGAAGATTCCTCATCCTCCACGAGGGTGTATATCTCGGATGAATCTTTATATTCCTTTGAGAGAGCGGAGTTTATTTCTTTAAGGCAATATGCCTCGCAGGCGTCTATATCCGCAAGCTGAACTTTGTAAAACTCATTGAATGCCTGAACATAATCCTCGGCGGTGCAATCCTCAACAATGCCGTTTTTGACCTCGAGCAGATAGCTGAGCTCATAAACCACGCTTGTCGCTGTGGAAATCTTATCGGATTCGCCGGCATACTTTATCTTCGCGGCGATGGCTTCATCAACGGAAGCGTAGGGTGTTTCGCCCTTATTGAAGCTCGACATGGAAAACCTTCCGCCGACCTCGAGATCCTTGTTCTTTATCGTCAGCGTATCGGCAAAATCAGCCCTGACGGCGGTGTATCCCATTTTTTTGAGGGTCGAAGGCAGGGTGATGCTGCGAGGGAACACAGAATCAAACTCGTCATCGGGTATTTCAGTTATGCCCTCTTCGATAATGAGAGCCTTGACAAGGTCAAATCTTGCTCTCTCATATTCAGCCGCGCCCGCGCCGTTTGCTTTTTCTTCAATCAGCTTCTCAAGCTGCCACGAAATGCAGTTTTGCTTGGAATATGATTCATCGCCGTCTTCATCGGTCTCGATTTCGATTTCGTCGGTAATGGGGCCGTTTCCGCTCACGGTGAGAGTTCCGTCATCGGTCAGGGTCCATTTGATGCCTTCGCCGCCTTCGCCGCTCGCAATAACCTTGCCGTCCGCGGCAAAAGAGGTCTGAGCAAGGCTCATGATCATTATCATCGCGATAATCAGTGCTGTAAGTTTTTTCATATTGATCTCCTTTGATCCGGTGAGAATTCTTTGGTTTATTATACCAGATAAGCCCATTTTGTTCAATAGGAAAATAGCGGATCGGATACCGGTAAGGTACCTTTTTTGCCCACCCGTCAAAATTCATTGATAAATATTCATTGAATTATATCGTCAAATCAGCCGGGCTCTGTATCATATTTAACCGAGCAATGATCACGACAGATAATTTTGAATAAAACTCAAAAAAACTCTTGACTAAATGAAAACCTTATGATATATTATATGAGCGTTCTGTGCTGGTGTAGCTCAGCCGGTAGAGCAGCTGATTTGTAATCAGCAGGTCGGGGGTTCGAATCCGTCCACCAGCTCCACAAACGCGAATTGAATACGGAAGAGTTCCCGAGCGGCCAAAGGGAGCAGACTGTAAATCTGCCGTCAACGACTTCGGTGGTTCGAATCCACCCTCTTCCACCAGAAAACCCGATGCAAAAGCATCGGGTTTTCGATTAAATCTCTCCTTTCGGAGGGGAGAAATCATTTCATAATGAAATGCGCGGCTATCCCCATAAGCAATTTCTCACAAATTCGTTTATAAATCGGAGGAACATAATGATCATAAGATATTTGACGCAGGATGATGTCAGGGAGCATGATAAAATCACCTCGCAGGCGTTTTCCTACTCCTGCGAAATCGGAAATCCTGATTCTGCCCTGCCCTGCGAGAAGGTGCTGGGGGCTTTTGACGATGATAATAAAACTCTGTTTGCGGATTTTGAATTAACAGACAGAAAGTGCTGTTATGACGGCGGAATTCTGACCTGCGCTGCAATAGGCGGCGTTGCCGCGAAGCCGGAGCACAGGGGCAAGGGCGCAGTAAAAGCCCTGTTTTCGCATCTGTTTCAAAAAGCGGAATATGATATCAGCATTCTTTACCCGTTTTCCGAAGAATATTACAGAAAACTCGGCTATGAGCGGGTCGGCAGATGCCTGAGCGCTGAAATTCCGTTTTCGGAATTGTCGGATATAAATAGGAACACAGACGTCACTCTTTATGAAGGAGAAAATACGGATGAGCTGCTGTCCGTTTACAACAAATGCGCCCGGAATTACAATCTGTGCTTTGTGAGAGACAGCGCGGAAGCATTTTCCGATAAGCCGTATTTTTCGCAGAAATATACATATATCCGGAAAGACGGAGCCTTCGCGACAATAGAGATCGACAGAGAAAAAAGCAGGGTTTCGGTCAACGAAATTTATTTTGATTCGCGCGAATCAATGCTCGGAATTCTCGGCTTCCTGAGAAATTTCGAGAGCAATCAAAAAACGATATGCTTCCGAAAACTGCCCGAAAATACGCCGATTTTAAAAGTGATACGCGAGCTGAAAAACTGCGATATCAAAATCCATAACACCGGCTCCGCCGCAATACTTAATATGGAAAAGGTGTTAAAATCACATAAATACCCTGTGAGGGACGGCAGCTTCACGCTCCGTGCTGGCGGCGATACATTCGCGGTAAGCGTTTCGGGCGGCGCAGTCGAGGTAAAAAAAGATCCTTCGCTTACACCCGATCTGATAACGGATCCCGGCACCGCATCAAGAATTCTTTTATGCGGGATCGAGGGCGCGGAATATGATCCGAATATCACGATAAACGACCCTCATTCCGATTTTTTTGAAATGTTCCCGCCGAAAGTGTCGTTTTTCACGGATTGTTTCTGATTTACACAGAGCAAAATCCGCAATTCAAGCCGCATAATGAAAACGGCATTATCATAAATCCTCTTGTCTTTGCGGACAGCTTTAATGCCGTAAAATCCGAATAAAACGGGCAAATCACGGTTTGCCGAAACAGCAAAAGGCGCGGTTCGATGAACCGCGCCTTGGGATTATTGATAAGTAAATCCGGTAAGATTATCCTCAGATAACAACCTTGTAGTCAACAGCAGCCTTAAGGTTCTTGAGAGTGATGCTGATACCGAGTTTGCCCTTCGCATTGCCTACGAAGATCTTTACAAGATAGTGCCATGTACCGCCGGTGATCTTGCCGTCTTTGATTGTGGCTTTAAGATAAGCGTCGGTGTAGGTGAGCTTAACAGTGTCTCTGCCTTCGGTGATCTCTGCGCCGAGCTCGCTCAGAGCGCTGTCGATGCTGCCGAGAGTGCTGATACCGCGCTCAACGGGGCCCTTGCTGGTGTCGGGGCCGTCAGTCTGATCTTTGAAGGTCATCTCGACTGTGGTAACGCCGTTTTTGGTTGTAGCCTTTGCGGACTTAACGTCTGACACAAGGATATCGTCATGATCGTGACCGGGGATCCAGTCAGTATCTTTTGAGTTCTTTTCAAGAGCGCTCTTTGCGGCGGGCTGAAGGACCTGAAGGAGTGCGCCGATGAAACCGTCACCGGTGATGTCGCCGGAGAGAGCCATGGTCTGATGACCCTTGGGAGCGGGATTGGTGGCTTTACGGGCAGCGTTGTAGAATTTTACAACTTCAGCGATGTCGGTCGAATTGAATTCGGTCTCTTTCTCTTTCTCTTTCTTTTCGTCCTCTTTCGTCTTGTCTTCCTTCTTTTCGTCGTCTTTCTTGCTTTCCTCAGCTTCGGTAGTGTCATCCTCGGGAGCTTCGGTGGTATCATCTTCGGGAGCTTCGGTGCTCTCGGTCGGAGCTTCGGTGGTTACAACATCCTCTGAGGTGGGCTCTGTGGTGGTAGTTTCGTCCTCTGTCTTTGAGCCGCAAGCCGCAAACGCAGCTACCATAGCCAGTGTGAGAAGGATTGCCAGTAATTTTTTCATGTTTTTTCCTCCTGAACAGTTTTGTTTTTGTTTGTCACATTTACACAATTTATGTGCAAACAGTGATATAGCATTTATTAAAATACAACATCAGGGGCATTTTGTCAAGTGTTTACGCCCATAATTGTATATAATTTGTTAATTATTACATTATCAAAATAAAATGCGTGACTTATTAAAACTGTTATGATATAATACCTTGATGAATTGCGATATACTCACATCAGGATCACCGGAGCTGTATTATGAAAAAATTCGTATCATGGAATGTCAACGGAATACGCGCCTGCCTCAATAAGGGCTTTTCGGAGAGTTTTGAAAAGCTTGACGCGGATATTCTCTGCCTTCAGGAGACGAAGGTGCAGGCGGGTCAGGTCGAGCTGGATCTGCCCGGATATCATCAATACTGGAATTACGCCGAAAAAAAGGGCTATTCCGGCACCGCGATATTCACCAGGGAGGAGCCTCTCGATGTCGCTTACGGGCTTGATATTCCGGAGCACGATACCGAGGGCAGGGTGATAACTCTCGAATTTAAAGATTTTTATTTCATTACCGTATATGTCCCCAATTCACAGGACGGTCTGCGAAGGCTCGATTACCGTATGAAGTGGGAGGATGATTTCAGAGAATATATCAAATCGCTCGATAAAGATA
Source organism: uncultured Clostridia bacterium (assembly GCA_947166625.1). Lineage (GTDB taxonomy): Bacteria > Bacillota > Clostridia > Oscillospirales > Acutalibacteraceae > CAG-177. The sequence goes on along the minus strand of CAMVEX010000008.1, from coordinate 72,229 downwards.
AACCCGTTATCTACTGCGGCGATCTGAATGTGGCCCACAAAGAGATAGATATCAAAAATCCCTCTTCAAACCATCACAATCCTGGATTTACCGATGAGGAGCGCGGCAAGATGACCGAAATGCTCGAAGCGGGATTTATCGACACCTTCCGCTATGTTTACCCCGATATGCGCGATATTTATTCCTGGTGGTCATACCGCTTTCAGGCGAGGGAGAGGAACGCAGGCTGGAGGATAGATTATTTCATCGCCTCCGAACGCCTTTCCGGCGCTGTAAAGGATGCAAAAATACACACGGATATTTACGGCTCAGACCATTGCCCGGTCGAGCTTGATATTGAAATATAAGGAGATTCCAAATTGAAAACCAAAATAATTGCTGTTATACTGGCGATAGTCGCCGCCGCGGGCGCCGCAGCTTATTTCATCACAAAGAAGCCCAAAGAGCCCGAGATCACCGAGCCTCAGACGGCGGAATTCCTGCTCTCTCAGAGCGCCTATTCATCGCGCATAAGCGTTGCCGGGGCTCAGGGTGAAATTTATCTGCCGACCGACAGAGAAGGCCTTTACTACACAGCCTCTCTCGATAACAAAATAGATTTCTACGTCTATACCGGCGGCGGATTTGAAAAGGCAAAATACGAGGTCAAAAAGACCAAAGTCAGCCTGGGCGCTTCAAACATCTCGATACCCGTTGAGATCTCTTATATCGACGCGGGCGGGCTTATCGTGGGCTACGGAGTTACGACCGCGGATATGAATAAAGATCTGAAGCTCTATGATTATGCCTTTGTCAAGATAGCAAAAAAGGCAGCGGGCTACGGCGAAGGCTACTGGCTGCTGGCGGATTTTGACAAGAATAATTTCTACAGAGCGGATAAAACTTACAGCGAAATTTACAATTATAAAATCGGCGACAGCAAGGTGAACACGGCGGTCAATCAAAACACCCGCCTGATAGACAGAAACGGCACCTACCGTCAGGATTGGACTATGCTCACCGATGAATTCATAAAAAATCTCGGCAAATCGAATTATTTTATTTCATCGAGATATTACAGCTATGATGAAACGGGCAAGCGCAGCGATATAATGGTATGGTCCTCCGCATACAGGCCCAAGATCATAGCAAAAGATATAATCGGTACCTGGTTTGTGAGCGATTCGGATGGCCTCCATTATCTCAGAAAGAGCGGCGACAGCTTCAATTCGATCACAAAAAAAGGCGATAAAGAGAAGAAAACCGTCAAATTTGATTCCCCGTGGGAGCAGTATCTCAGGAGCGGAAACTATGTGGTGGATACCAAAACGGCGGTCATGACAAATCTGCTCACGGGCGAAAAGACAGAGCTCAGCGGCATAGATCTGACCGAGGCCGTGTCATTCTCGATCAACAAAGACGCCTCCAGAGCCGTATTCGTTTTCAACACTCAGGAAAGAAATGTGAACAATGCCAATATCAACCAAAAGATAACTTACTATTCATTTGATAAGGATCATAAGACCGAAACCTTCACGGAGCCTATGCTTTATCAGGAGGGAACGGGATTTATCTGGCTCGAGGGCGACGGCAACAGCGTGATGAGCGTGAGAGCTCTCGATGACGGCGGAAACACCGCCGGAAGCGTAATTTATTCTTTTACACAGGCGGATTGATGCGCCGCAGGCAAAGTGTGATTAAGGAGAAATAAAATGGGTTTATTCAAAAAGATTTTCGGTGACTATTCGGCAAAAGAGGTCAAGCGCGTGATGCCGATAGCCGATAAGGTAATGGCGCTTGAGGAAGAATACGCGGCTCTCAGCGATGAACAGCTCCAGGCAAAAACTCCCGAATTCAAAGAGCGCCTTGCAAACGGAGAAACGCTTGACGATATTCTCCCCGAGGCTTTTGCCGCCTGCCGCGAGGCGTCTTACCGAGTGATCGGTCTCAAGCATTTCAAGGTGCAGATAATCGGCGGTATCATCCTTCATCAGGGAAGGATCGCCGAGATGAAGACCGGCGAAGGCAAAACGCTCGTCGCCACCCTGCCCGCTTATCTGAATGCGCTTGAGGGCAAGGGAGTTCACATCGTTACGGTCAATGATTACCTCGCCCGCCGCGACTCCGAATGGATGGGCAAGGTTTACAGATTCATGGGGCTCACCGTCGGCCTTATCATCCACGAAAAAGAGGGTAAAGACAGGCAGGACGCCTACGCCGCCGATATAACCTACGGCACCAATAACGAAATGGGCTTCGATTATCTGAGAGATAATATGGTGGTCTATAAGGAGCAGAAGGTGCAGAGAGGCCACAATTTCGCGATAGTCGATGAGGTGGACTCGATCCTTATCGACGAGGCGAGGACTCCGCTCATCATTTCGGGCAGAGGCGAAAAATCGACCGACCTCTATAAAATGGCGAATTCCTTCGCGCAGACCCTCAAATGCATGAGGATCAAAGAGGTTGACAGCAAGACGGATGTTGACGATCTCGTTGACGACAGCGTTGATTATGTGGTCGATGAAAAAGCAAAGACGGCGACCCTCACTAAGAGCGGCGTCGCGAAGGCGGAGAGATTCTTTAATCTCGAAAACCTTATGGACAGCGAAAATATGACCATACAGCATCATATAAACCAGGCGATCAAGGCCATCGGCGTTATGAAGCGCGATGTTGACTATGTTGTAAGAGATAATCAGGTGCTCATAGTCGATGAATTCACCGGCCGTATCATGCTCGGCAGGCGCTATAACGAAGGCCTTCATCAGGCGATAGAGGCAAAAGAGGGCGTGAATGTAGAGCATGAGAGCAAGACTCTCGCCACGATCACCTTCCAGAATTATTTCCGCCTTTACAAGAAGCTCTCCGGTATGACCGGTACCGCGATGACGGAGGAGGGAGAATTCAATCAGATCTATTCTCTCGATGTCATAGCCATCCCGACCAATATGCCGATGATCCGCGAGGATCTGCCCGATGTGGTCTATAAAAACAAGAGAGCGAAATACAACGCCGTGATCGAGACTATAGTCGAGGCTCATCAGAAGGGTCAGCCCGTGCTTGTCGGTACGGTATCAATAGAAAAATCCGAGGAGCTTTCATCCCTGCTCAAAAAGAGGGGTATTAAGCATGAAGTGCTCAATGCGAAATATCACGATAAAGAAGCCGAGATAGTCGCTCAGGCGGGCAAAGAGGGCGCCGTTACCATCGCCACGAATATGGCGGGCCGCGGCACCGATATCAAACTCGGCGGTAACTCCGAATATCTTGCCAAAGCCGAAATGCGCAGGATGGGCTACACGGAGGAGCTTATCGAGGAGGCAACGGGCTTCGCCGAGACCGATAATGAAGAGATCCTTGAGGCAAGGCGCACTTACACCTCGCTCGAAAAGAAATATGACGATGAGATCAAGCCCGAGGCAGACAGAGTCCGCGAGGCGGGAGGTCTATTTATCATAGGCACCGAGCGCCACGAATCAAGGCGTATCGACAACCAGCTCAGAGGCCGTTCCGGCCGTCAGGGAGACCCGGGCAAGAGCAGATTTTTCCTCTCTCTCGATGATGATCTTATGCGCCTTTTCGGCGGCGAAAGGATCAATACGATAATGAATACCCTCAAAGCGGATGAGGATATGCCCATTGAGGCAAAGATGATCTCAAACACCATTGAGAACGCCCAGAAGAGGATCGAGGGCAAAAACTTCGCCATCAGAAAGAACGTGCTTCAGTATGACGATGTTATGAACCGCCAGCGTGAACTTATCTATAAGCAGCGCGATCAGGTGCTTGACGGCGAAGAGCTCAAGCCGGTTATTCTCAAGATGATCCATTCCTCGATAGATGCGAGCGTTGACTCCGCGTGCAGCGACGCCGCCTCAAGAAGCGAGTGGAATATCGAGGCGCTCAGAGAAAAATTCAAGGGCTGGCTGATGACCGAGGATGATTTCAAAGACGGTATCCCCGATAAAGAGGATATAAGAGAGACCCTTTATCAGCGCGCCGAAGCCCTCTATGCAGACAGAGAAGCGCAGTTCGGCAATGATGAAAACGGCGAGCCTATAATGCGCTCACTCGAAAAGATGATACTCCTTCGCAATGTTGATAAGCATTGGATGGATCACATAGACGCCATGGATCAGCTCCGCCGCGGAATCGGTCTGAGAGCTTACGGTCAGGCGGATCCCGTAGTCGCTTACAGAGAAGTGGGCTCCGATATGTTTGACGCGATGAATGAGGAGATCCGCGAGGATACCGCCATGCAGATACTCACCGTCGTCATCAAAAAGGCGGAGGATACCGAGCGCAAACAGGTTGCAACCATAACCGCGACCAGCTCTTCAAGCGACGGCTCCGATAAGAAGCGCCCCGTCCGCAACACGGAAAAGAAGGTCGGCCCCAACGACCCCTGCCCCTGCGGAAGCGGCAAAAAATATAAGAAATGCTGCGGCAGCGTCACAAAGCAGCAGTAACAGAGTATGAAAAAATCAATTGTTGCGGCATTATTCATTCTCATAATTTTTCAGTTATCGTCGGCGGGCTTAACGGGTTCCGCCGTCGAAGCTTCCACTGTCAAGGCTCCCTACAATCTTGTAATAGACGGAAGAAATGACAGCAATGAATGGAGAGGCTATCCGGTCCTCAAAACATTCAATGAAGATAATGTTATAAATACGGGAATGATTTCGGCGGCAAAAGTCAACAGCAACACCGTAAAACTGCATATTTACGGCGAATTCAAAAAATCGGGCGGCGCTCCCGAAAATCCGGGTCTGATCTTTCGCTATAAAGGCAATTCCGGGGGCGAGATCTTCGTTTCGCAGGGTCAGTATTTTGACCGTAACACAAAGAAACTTATTACACTTGAAAAAAGCCAGATCTGCGAAATAACCGCCGCTCAGAGCTATGAGGATAACGGCTCATACACCTGCGAAATCGAGATAACCGATCACGAGGGGCTCGGTGATTCATTCGACATCGGCTTTGAATTCAGAGCGGCTCCTCCCGCCGAGGGTGAAAGCCTGAATTTTCCCGGCAAAAATACGATAAATATTTCCGTCAAGCCCTCTCAGGCTGTCGCCTCATCGGCTCAGACGCGGAATCCCGAGAAAAATTCATCAAAGGCAACCACCTCAAAGGCGGATAAAACAACCTCAGCAAAATCGACCGCGGGCAAATCAACGACCGCAAAATCGGAAAAATCCTCGGCGGTTTCGCAAGTTTCATCTCAGACCGCTCAGATAAGCCACAGAACAAGACCGTCAACCGCCGCAAAAAGACTTGCCGAAAAGAAAACAACTCAGGCTTCGACGGCGAATACGGCGACGGTGAAGCCGGTCAAGACCGCGGCGCCGAAAACGGTCAAAGAAGCGCCTGCGGCAACGAGGAGAATTGCAGGATCCGCTGCCGCTCCCGAAACGGTTTCAGTATCGGAGCAAACGGCGACAACCGCCGAAACATCGGGCAAATCATCATCCGAAACCCTCACTCAGCCGCAGAGCGGCGCTCTCTCAAAAGCGACCGTGTATAAGATAATTATCGCAGCATGCGCCCTCGTCATCTTCGGAGTTATCGGTGTTTTCGCCGTGAGCGCAAAAGCTCAGGCAGATAAAGCGCAGGCTCCCGAAACACAAAAGCAGGATGAAAACGGCAAAGAAAAATAAAAATTCAGTTAAAAACGAAGCAGGGCTGACCTCAACGGTCAGCCCTGTTATATTATATTTTATTCAATTATTTTCTGGGAGCTCTGTTGCCTCTGTTGCCTCTGAAGCTGCCGCTTTTACGGGGAGCGTCGGAAACATTGTTTTCGGGAACAAGGCCTTCGACCTCGATAAGAGCGTCACGGCGGGAGAAATTGAGCCTGCCCTGATCATCCTTTTCGAGCACCTTGACGATTATCTCATCGCCTACGGTCACTACATCTTCGACCTTTTCCGTTCTCTTGACATCAAGCTGGCTGATATGCACCATGCCTTCAATACCGGGCACGATCTCTACAAACGCGCCGAAACTCATAAGGCGGGTAACGACGCCCTTATAAATAGCGCCTGTTTCGGGGCCGTTCGCGATCGTCTCAACAATTGAAACAGCCTTCTTGCAGCAATCGAGATCGGTGGAGGAAACGAATACGGAGCCGTCCTCTTCGACATCGATCTTGCAGTTGCATTCTGCGCAGATCTTCTGAATGACCTTGCCCTGCTTGCCGATAACATCGCCGATCTTTTCGGGATCGATCTTGGTGCTGAGCATCTTGGGAGCCCACTTGGAGAGCTCCGCTCTGGGCTCTGCTATCACGGGAGCGATAACTTCGTCAAGTATATAGCAGCGAGCCTTGTAGGTCTTATCGAGAGCTTCTCTGATGATGGCGGGAGTAAGGCCGTGGACCTTGAGATCCATCTGGATGGAGGTGATGCCCTTCTTGGTGCCGGCAACCTTGAAATCCATATCGCCGAAGAAATCTTCAAGACCCTGGATATCGACCATTGTCATGAAGCGGTCGCCCTCGGTGATAAGTCCGCAGGAGATACCCGCTACGGGAGCCTTGATGGGAACGCCCGCCGCCATAAGCGAAAGGGTCGATCCGCATACCGAGCCCTGTGAGGTCGAGCCGTTGGATGAAAGCACTTCGGAAACCACTCTGATGGTGTAGGGGAATTCCTCAACCGAGGGGAGAACGGGTATAAGCGAACGCTCCGCAAGAGCGCCGTGACCTATCTCACGCCTGCCCGGGCCTCTCGGAGGCTTTGTTTCGCCTACGGAGTATGAGGGGAAATTATAATGGTGGATGTAACGCTTGGATTCTTCTTCATCAAGTCCGTCGAGCATCTGAGCGTCGCTCATCGTGCCGAGGGTAACGACGGAGAGCACCTGAGTCTGACCTCTGGTAAACATACCCGAGCCGTGAACTCTGTCAAGCAGATCTATCTGGGCATTGAGAGGACGGATCTCGTCGATCCCTCTGCCGTCAACGCGCTTGCCGTCATCAAGGAGCCAGCGGCGAACGACATACTTCTGCACCTTGTAAAGGCACTCGTCGATCTTGACTTCCATTTCGGGATAAACTTCGTCAAATTTCTCGTGGACCTTGTCATATACGGGTCTGAGGCGCTCATCGCGGATCCTCTTATCATCGGTATCGAGAGCGGCGCGGATATCCTCGATCGCAAAATCCTTGATCGCTTCATACATCTCGGGATCGGGATCGTTTGAGGGGAATTCGACCTTCTCTTTGCCGACCTCGGCTTTGATCATATTGATAAATTCAACTATCTTCTGATTTTCCTGATGAGCGAACATAATGCCGTCATACATATCGTCATTCGAGACTTCGTTTGCGCCCGCCTCGATCATCGCCACAAGCTCGCTTGTGGATGCGACGGTGACATACATATCGCTCTTTGCCCTCTGCTCAAGGGTGGGGTTGATCACATATTCGCCGTCAACAAGGCCGACGACTACGCCCGCGATGGGGCCGTCCCAGGGGATCTCCGAGATCGAAATCGCGATGGATACGCCGAGCATGGCGGCTATCTGAGGCTCGCAATCGGGATCAACGGACATAACGGTAGCTACAACGCCCACATCGTTTCTCATATCCTTCGGGAAAAGAGGGCGGATGGGTCTGTCGATAACTCTTGAGGCGAGGGTAGCCTTTTCGCTTGCCTTGCCCTCACGGCGCTGGAATGAGCCGGGGATCTTGCCTACGGAATAGAGCTTCTCCTCATAATCTACGGAGAGGGGGAAGAAATCCACTCCCTCACGGGGCTTGTCAGCCATTGTGGCGGTGCAGAGCACATTGGTCTCGCCGTAGCGAACGAGGCAGCTTCCGCCTGCGAGCTGAGCCATCTTGCCGACTTCTACGACAAACGGTCTGCCCGCGATCTCGGTTTCATACTTTTTGAATGTTGGGAATTCGTTAAAAACCATTTTGAAATACCTTTCTGAAAAATATTTATTTCTTCGGGCATCTCCTGTTTTCAGCAAAAAATCCAAAGCAAAAATAAAAGCGGTGGCCTTTGCTCTCGATTCCCTGCTGAAAAACGTGCGGAATGCCCGATGATTTATAAAATGCCGATTTAATGTGTTGCAGGGGCTGCCTCAATGCGACAGCCCCCTTCTGTGTGGAATTATTTACGCAGACCGAGCCTTGAAACGATTGAACGGTAACGCTCGATATCAACCTTCTGAAGGTAAGCAAGGAGATTTCTTCTGTGACCTACCATCATAAGAAGACCTCTGCGGCTGTGATGATCCTTTTTATGGATCGCAAGGTGTGCGTTAAGATCGTTGATTCTCTTGGTAAGAACTGCGATCTGAACCTCGGGTGAACCGGTGTCGCCCTCGTGAGTTGCATACTCCTGCATGATTGCCTGTTTTTCTGCCTGTGTCATGATTTTCACCTCATTTTATTATTTGCCTCGGTCTCAGTAGGCGGCAGGTGAACTCCCCTTCGGGGCTTACTCCGCAAACCGTGATCCGGGCGTGCAGGTAGGATTATAACACACAAATTCCGATTTGTAAAGACTTTTTTTATTTTTATAAATATGCCTCTGCGAAAGCGTTATTTTCGCTTTTGATTGCCCTGAATGCCGTTTTACTCCGCATTATCAGGAATCATAAAAATCTCTGCCGTCACCGGTCACAAGGCGCTCTGTAGCGGGGTATTCAAAGACGGCGTCGTTTTCGGCGTTTGCCTCGAGATAATCTGCGAATTCCTTCGCGTAATACTTCGCCATATTGAGATTGTGCATAAGGTAATTCCCGCAGTTTACGGCTGTGGCGCCCGGCACCTCCGAAGCCTCCTCGACCGCTCTGAAGGCTCTGAGCATCAGGCCGCAGATCTCGCGCGGAGCGCGGCTGCCCTTAAGTATGAGATAAAATCCCGTGAGGCAGCCCATAGGCCCCCAGTAGATGACCTCATCCTTCCAATCGGGGTCATTTCGCAGGAATGTAGCGATAAGATGCTCAAGCGAATGCATCGCCGACACATCGATCACCGGCTCCCTGTTGGGCTTTTTGAGCCTTATATCATAGGTCGTGACCGAATGTTCGCCCAGAGTATCGACCCTGCTTGTAAAAATTCCGGGGATGATCCTTGTATGATCCACCGAAAAGCTCTGTATCAGTTCCATTTTTGTATCTCCTTTGTCACTGTGATTTTTGTTTTTATACTATTCCGCCGGGTAATGTCGGATCTGTTCTATCACGATATTTTCCGAGGGCATATCCACGCTGAGAAACCGCTTCACCGGTTTCAGGATCCGGATGTCTTCAAACCGCAGGTTTTTAACCGTCGGCAGGGCGCTGCCGGAATAGAAGCTGTGAAGGTACCCGTCATCATTCATATAGACAAGAACGGCGCGTTCTCTCGGCTGTTCAAGCCGCAGGCCGCGAAATGTGATATTGCTGCATCCGGCTTCAAGAGAAATATCCCCGGCATCATATCCTCTGTGAGTTTTTACCCAGAAAATGCCGTCAAGCTCCTTGCAGTTTTCCTCAAAAAGCGGCTCGGTCATTGAAATATATTTCTTATCGTCCGGGCGCATCACGACCCGGTACATACCGTTTTCGGTGCGTATCGCATCCGAATGACAGACGGTCATCCCCTTCACCCAGTCGCGCGCAGTCCCCACAAGGATCCTTATAAACAGGGAACTGTCCGAGCCGGGAAGATCGGTACAATCCTCGATAAGCCCGTCCGAAATGCTGCCGAAATTGGGGTTTGAAACCGAATAATCGGCGCAGTTGAGCGCGATGGCGTCATCGCCCGTGCGAAATCTTCCGCCGCGAAGGATAAAATTCCTGCCCGGTCCGAAATGCACCCCATCCTTCTTGCCCTCGATATGCACATTTTCTATGATGACATCTTCAAAATCGGATACCTGAATACCGTAATCCTTGGAAAGGAGATCGGTGATGACCGTACCGGTTATGCGCAAATGCCTGATATAGAGAAACGAAATATGGCCCCTCAATCCGGTGATGATATTGGGAGCGCTGAGGATCGTTTGCGCCGTGCCGTCCGATGAAATCGCGGCGCTTTCAACTCCGTTTACGATGATATGCGCGCCGGCGATCGAGATATTCTCATTAAAAACTCCGTCAAACGCTCCGTCATTGACAAATAAATATCCCTCGGAAAGCCTGTCTTTCAGCGGGCATCGCCTCAAAATGACGCCCTCGGAAAATATTAGGTTCGTGTCTGATACAAGCCGTATCGAGCCCGAAATATCATAGACTCCCGGCACTGTGACATTGACGGTTTCATATTCATTCACCGCGTTTTGCAGGGCGCGGGCGTTCTCGGAAGGATCTGCCCCCGGATAAAACCCCGCTTCAAAAGCGTCGGTCTTTGTATTTTTAACTTTCATAATGACACCTTTAAGGTTTGTATTCGCCTCATTTCGGCTTTTACCGCGGCTGCCCGTTCGTTACCCGGATTACCGGTATTCAGCCGCCGACAGGCAGAGTCAACACATACGAGCCGTCTTTTGAAATATGATTTTCTTTCACTCCGAGTTCCTCTATCCAGGCGCGGACCTCAAGGGTCTTAAGGTTTCCGTTGCGGTTATCCCACACCCAGGAGGGAGTCGGCCAGAGGCAGATTTCGGGGGAAACCGCCTCATAGAATTTTTTATCAACGCCGTCCTGCCCGTGATGTGCCATTTTGCAGATATCGCATTTGAGTATGCCGCTGTCTGCGTATTTTTCAACAACATAGTTCCCCGCGTTTACCGCCGCGTCGCCGGTAAACATAACGCTTGCGCCGCCGAGATCCATACGCATTATCGTCGAGCCTTCATTACAGTTTTTCCACTCGGGGTCAAAGGTGTAAAAAACGGTGAATTTTGCCGAGCCGATGCTGAATACATCGCCCTCTCTGAGCTCGCGCAATTTATCTTTGAAAACGGGAAGCAGGCGGCTGAAATCCGATGTGATCTTTACCGCCCATTCATCATATCCCTCATAGAATGACGCATCGGGAAAATTCGCGTAAACCCGGTCAAATTCAACCTCATCGCTCCTGTTTTCGGCTATTTCGAGAAACACCTCGCAGTGGTCATCGTGAGCGTGAGAGAGAAACCACGCGTCAATATGCGGTCTTTCCTCATTGGTCACTTTTTTCAGATATTCAACGAAATGATCGGTCTCGGTTTTATGGCCGCCGTCAATTACGATGACCCTGCCGTCATCCGTTGTGATGATAAAGCTGTCGCATATAGTGTCCGTCACCGATTTCAGCATGTGAATTTCGTTTTTGTGCATAGAGTCCGTTACGCTTCCCTTTCGTTTTTTTGTTTACGGCGATAATATTCAATTCACCGCTTGTCCCGATCGAATTTTGCTCCGCATTCGGGGCAGAATTTCGCGTTATTCTCCCGTTTCGCTCCGCATTGCCTGCAATACTTGTCATTCGCGCCGCTGTACATTCGCTCAAGATCAGCGGGCGGATCCATCCCGACAAACGCGGGATCGGAATATATAAAATTATACCAATAATTCATCCGATTATCAATAGAAATCCTGCCGCCTGCCGCAAATTCCCGTTTTTTATTTTTCGGCATTATGTTGACTTTTTATTCAGATTTTTATATAATAACCTTATGGAAATTTTTACTATTAAAGAGGATATCATATCCCGAAACAATGAACGGGCAAAAGAAGTTCGCGCTCTGCTTGATGACGGGGGCATTTTTTATGTCAATCTGATGTCATCCCCCGGCGCGGGCAAGACCACCGTTCTCTCAAAGCTGATCCCCCGCCTGTCGGATGATTTCAAAATCGGCGTTATCGAGGCCGATCTCGATTCGGATAAAGACGCTCTCACCATAGAGCGCGAGACGGGTGCGAAAGTGATCCAGATCCACACCGCGGGCGCGTGCCACATAACCTGCCAGATGTCGCTTGAGGCGCTTGAGGCGCTCGGCACCGACGGGCTCGATCTCATATTCCTCGAGAATGTGGGCAATCTCGTCTGCCCCGCCGAATTCGACACGGGCGCAGATATGAATTTGGTGCTGCTGAGCGTGCCCGAGGGCGACGACAAGCCGCTCAAATATCCGCTTATGTTTGAGGTGGCAAATGCAGTTGCCGTCACAAAGCTCGACGTTGCCGGAATCTTTGATTTCAGCCGTGAAAACGCCGTAAAAAATATAAGAAAGCGCAATGAAAAGGCGGAAATCTTTTTTACATCCGCCGTGAGCTCGGAGGGCATCGACGCTCTGGAGCAATTCATCAGAAATAAAGCAATCAAAAAAATCCGTGAGGATTAAAATAGAGAGGAGATTGTCACAATGGCTGACAAAAACGAAAAAATCTGTATCATCGGCGCGGGCCCCGCAGGTCTTTCCTGCGCAATGTATCTCGAAAAGAAGGGGTACTCCGACTATGTGATCTATGAGAAGCTCAACAAAGTCGGCGGCAAATGCTGGTCACCCAAACTCAAGGTCAAGCACAACGGCGTTGAGGAAGAGAGAAGCTTCGAGACCGGCGCTATCATGGGCGCCATCACCTATCACGCGGTCAGCGAGATGGAAGAATTCGGCGGCTATTATCACAAGGGCCCCGATTTCAAAAAGGGCGAGCCCAATATGAGAAGAGAATTCCGCAATCTTGACGGAACCGTGGATCATCCCTTTGAGCCCAAAGTCAATTTTTCAATAAAAAAGACCCTCAAGCTGCTCAAACTCAAAAAGCAGATGAAAAAGCTCAACGAGCTTATGAAGACCAAATATGCCGGCTATGACTGCTACGGCCATATCGGCGTTGCGAAGGGCGAATATTACGGAATTTCCAAGGGCGTTGACGGCTACTGCGGCGCCACAAAAGAGACTTCGTTCCCCAACTATATCAAAGGCACAAACCCGAATCTCAAAGATCTTGCTCTGCCCTTCTCTGAATTTTGCAAGCTCAACGGAGTAGAGGAAGTTCAGAGGATCTGGATCGCCCCCTTCACCTCATTCGGCTACGGCTTCTTTGATGAGATCCCCGCCGCGCTCGTAATGAAATATCTCGACGTTACCACCGCTCTCGAATTCGTCAACATGAAGCTCTGGACCTGGCAGGACGGCACTCAGGAGATCTATGAGTGCGTCAATAAGAAGCTCAAGCACCCCGCAGTGCTTGAAACAGAGGTAGTCAAGGTCGAGCGCCCCGACGGCAAGGTGAATGTGACCGTAAGGAAAAACGGCGAGGAATCCACCGAGACCTTCGATAAACTCATCGTCACCACTCCTCTCGATTATTTCAAGGATTACGCCGACGCCACCGCAGAGGAAAAAGAGCTCTTCGGCAAGATCATTCACGAAAGATACTGCGATTATATCGCCACCTTCGAGCCCGGCAAGAGCCCCAACATCTCAGGCTATATGGTCGATAATATGGTGCCCGAAAGGCTCGGCCACGCAATGGTTTATTACAACAGATGGCAGCATCTTGACAGAGACTGCCCCGCGACCGTCTATGCCCTCGCAAACCATACCGGCACACCCGATGTCGATTATGATACCGTGATGAAGACCATGGATGAGGATATGAAGAAGGTCGGCTTCCCCATCAAAGAGAAGCTCTTCGCTCAGGAAGTTTACTACTGCCCGCACGTTTCCTCCAAGGATTATGCAGACGGCTGGTATGACAGGCTTGAAGCCCTCCAGGGCAACCTCAACACCTATTACGCGGGTGAGATAATCTCCTTCGGCGATATGGAAGACACCTGCGCCGCGAGTAAAGATATCATCGGCAGATTCTTTTGATTGACTATGCAGCAGGTTAAAACGATTCTTTTGCAAAAAAGCGTATTTGAGGATAATGACGCCCGTGCCGCGATGCTCCGTGATGAGCTTCGCAAAAAGGGCACCTGCCTCGTTAACGTCATGTCGTCGCCCGGCAGCGGGAAAACGACCCTTCTCGTCGCTCTCATCAACGCCCTGAAGGATTCCTTCAACATAGGCGTGATGGAGGCGGATATAGATTCCGATAAGGACGCGGTGACCGTTGCGGAAAAAACGGGGGTCCGCTCCGTCCAGCTCCATACCGGCGGTATGTGCCATCTTGACGCGGATATGACCCGTCAGGGGCTCTCGGAGCTCGGCGAAGGGCTCGATCTCATATTCCTCGAGAATGTGGGCAACCTCGTCTGCCCCGCCGAATATGACACGGGGGCGACCGTTGATATGGTCATCCTCTCCGTGCCGGAGGGCAACGACAAGCCGCTCAAATATCCGCTCGTTTTTGAAAAGAGCGAGCTCGCCGTTATCAGCAAGATCGACGCTCTGCCCTATTTCAGATTCGATATGGCGGAATGCAGAGAATATATCAAAGCAAGGAACGCCGGCGCCTCGGTTATTGCTGTTTCCGCAAAAACCGGCGAAAATATGGATGAACTGATAAACTGGTTTATCCGCAAACTATCCGTGAGGTGAATATATGCTTCCACAAAGCAAAGCCGTAAAAAGCAAATATCAGAATGAAAAAGACGTTCAGAAAAACTACATAAAGCTCGGTAAAAAAATCACCGACGTCGTGGTCCATAAAATCGGCGGAGTTACCGCCGACGATCCCGAATACTGGGGTCTTCGCGAGGTCCTTACCCCCGAAATGGTGGATCTGTGCAACAAGATGAAACTTCGCAAACATTACACTCTTGATGATCTTATCAAGCTTCACAAGGGCGTTGATCCGAAGCATCTTGAAGAGATCTACGAGCAGATGTCCGTCATCGGTATCATCGAATATGATTACGGCGACAACTACACTCATAATCTCAAAGACGATCATCCGATAAAGGATGCTCCCAAAATCAAGAGATACAGGCTGCCCTTCTTCGTGCCCGGCTCGGCGGAGCTTTTCAACTCCTCGCTTGACCGTATCGAAAAGAATCCCGCGGTAACAAGCTTTTTTGAGAGAATGACCTACATTCCTCTTGCCGGCATTACCCACATGGTCGCCCCCGGCGGTATGGGCATAGGCATGCACGTTATCCCCGTTGAGCAGGCGATAAACGCTCAGCAGGAAGCCATTTCTCTCGAAAAGATTTCATACTGGCTCGAGAAATATGACGGCCACATCGCCGCCGGTATCTGCTCGTGCAGAGCATCGAGAGCGATGCTCGACGAGGGCTGTACCGATGACTGCAACGATTGGTGCGTCCAGCTCGGCGATATGGCGGATTATGCCGTTGAAACTCACCGCGCCCATTATATCACCAAGGAGCGTGCGCTCGAGATATTTGAGCTCGCGGAAAAGAACGGCTATGTCCATCAGATAACGAATATCGACGGCGAAAACAAGATTTTCGATATTTGCAACTGCAATGTCCGTATCTGCAACGCGCTCAGGACTTCGATGCTCTTTAATACCCCCTATCTTTCAAGAAGCGCATACACTTCAAAGGTTGACCGTGAAAAATGCGTCGCCTGCGGCAAGTGTGTCGAAATCTGCCCGGCAGGCGCTGTCAAGCTCGGCCAGAAGCTCTGTAAGAAAGACGGCTCCCCCGTTAAGTATAAGCACGCCATTCTTCCCGATAAGGTGCGCTGGGGCGAATACGCCTGGGATGAGAATTACCGCGACACCAAGGTGATGTCAAACACATATTCTCAGGGAAGCGCTCCGTGTAAGGCTGCCTGCCCCGCACATGTGCCCATTCAGGCTTATCTCAAGCTCGCGCGTGACGGTAAATACCGCGAGGCTCTCGCTATGATAAAGACGGAAAATCCCTTCCCCTCGGTCTGCGGCCGCGTCTGCAACAAGAGATGCGAAGACGCCTGCACGAGAGGCCTTGTGGATTCTCCCGTTTCAATTGACGCAGTTAAAAAATTCGTTGCCGACCTCGAGCTCAGAAGCGAAGACCGCTATGTACCCGAAAAGACGGTCCAGTCCGTTTACGGCAAATGGGATGATAAGATAGCCATTATAGGCGGCGGCCCCGCAGGCCTTTCCGCCGCATATTATCTTGCGGAAATGGGCTATACACCCACGGTATTTGAAAAGAATCCCGCTCCCGGCGGTATGCTCACCTACGGCATCCCGAGCTACAAGCTCGAAAAGGATGTTATCGAGGCTGAGATAGATGTTTTACGCAAGCTCGGCGTCGAGATCAAATGCGGCGTCAATGTCGGCGAGGACGTCACCATTGATGAGCTTCGCAAGCAGGGCTACAAGGCATTTTATATCGCCATCGGCTGCCAGGGCGGCAGACGCCCCGGTGTGGCGAATGATGACGCCGAAGGCACCGATATCGCCGTTTCTTATCTGCGCAAGAGCTATGAGAAGAGAGAAGACTTCACCGGCGATGTAGTGGTCGTCGGCGGCGGCAATGTCGCGGTTGACTGCGCGAGAAACGCTCACCGTCTCAAAGCCTCAAGCGTAAAAATGTTTTCTCTCGAATCCCGCGATATTATGCCCGCCACCAAGCAGGAGATAGCCGAGACCCTTGAGGAGGATATCGAGATCTGCAACGGCTGGGGTCCCAAAGAGGTGCTCACCGATGATTCGGGCAAGGTAACCGGGATCGTATTCAAGCGCTGTGTCTCCGTCTATGACGCAAACGGTAAATTTGCCCCCGAATATGATGAAAACGATACTATCGAGGTCAAGGCGGATAAGATAGTATTCGCCATAGGTCAGACCATTGAATGGGGCAAGCTTCTCGAAGGAACAAAGGTCGAATTCTGGCACGGCAACTATCCCGTAGCCGATAAATTCACCTATCAGACCGCTGAGGAAGATATATTTGTGGGCGGCGATGTTTACACGGGCCCCAAATTCGTTATAGACGCCATTGCGGCAGGCCACGAGGCGGCGGAAAGCCTTCACCGCTTCGTAAGACCCAAAGCCGATATGACTATCGGCAGAAACAGGCGCGCCTACACTCCTCTCGATAAAGACGATATATCCTTCCCCGATTATGACAAAGCCGGCAGGCAGGAAGCGGGTATGGATGATTCCGAAGACCACAGAATGTCATATAAGGATCTTCACCTCACCCTCACCGAGGAGCAGGTCAAGACCGAAACCGCAAGATGTCTCTCGTGCGGCGCCTCTTATGTTGACCCGAATCTGTGTATCGGCTGCGGTCTGTGTACCACAAAATGTCAGTTTGACGCCATCCACCTTGTCAGAGACAATCCCAAATGCTCCGATATGCGCGTAGCCGAGGATAAGGTCACGGGCCTTATGAAATATGAGATTTCAAGGCTCGGTAAGATCATCGCAAATTCCGGCTCCGAAGAGGCAAAGATCATGCGTGAGAAGCGCAAAGAGTGGAAAAGAGCTCAAAAGGGCTGAGAATTATGCACGAACTCGGTATAGTAATGAATGTCGTTGAGCAGGTGGATAAAATCGCCGCCGAAAACAAAGCTCAATCGGTCGCCGGGATCACGATGGAAATAGGCGAAGTGAGCACCATCGTGCCGGAGCTGTTTCTCGACGCTTTCAACTGGGCTAAAAAAAAGACGGAATATCTCCGTGAAGCCGAGCTTGAAATGATAATAATCGAGGGCAGGACCTATTGCCGCGCCTGCGGCGAAACCTACCGCACGACCGAATACGGCAAAAAATGCCCCCACTGCGGCAGCCCGGAAACATATCTTTTAACAGGCGATCAGGTGATCATCAAAGATATTTCCGCCGTGTTTGAGCAGGAGGAAACAGAGGAATAAAATTCCCGTAAGCAAATATCAATATATGAACCCGGACCGATTTGTTAAATCGGTCCGGGTTAGTGTTTTTGATCGGAAAATTGTTTATATGAAAACATATCCGGTTTTCACTTGCGCTTTTTCGGTGATTTTATTTTGCGGTTTTGGGCAATGCAAACAAAAACGGATATTATCATAAGAGGAATGAAGTGAATAAAAAATGACACCGCGCTGTTGCTCATCATCCCTTTGACTTTTTCGGGATTGATGAAAAACTGCAAAATCGAGGGGGAGGCGTTGTTTACCGCGTGCATTATTGCCGCGGGCCAGACTGAGCCGGTTTTCAGGGTCACAAAACTCAGCATAATCCCCATGATCACACAGAGAAACACCATCCCCGCAAAGCCCGCCCAGGGGTATCCTTTATAGTCCGTCCCGAAATTATGCCCCGCATAAGTAAGAGGCCAGTGCCATATTCCCCAAATGATCCCGCCGATAATCGCAGATTTTGTAAAGCCAAAGAGGTCTGTAAGCTTCGGCATCATATAGCCTCGCCAGCCGAGTTCCTCGCCGAGCCCGCCAATGGAGAAAAACACTCCGGAGACGAATGCCATCAGCGGGAACATATACGCGCCGCGGATATCGGAAACGGCAGTTTTGAAAAATTCTCTGTCAAAGCAGCCCGGCTGAATGATAATTTTAAGGAGATTCCCGAGCTCTGTATAAATCCACGGCAGAAAAACGGCAATTAAATAAAAGACGATTTTCCCGTTTTTCAGGTCTATGCCGAGCATCAGCGAGTTTTCACCGCTGAGGCTGTGACCCTCTTTTGTTATGGATCTTGTAATGATTGCGCCTGCCGCAGGGCAGAGCATACCGAAAGTGCAGATAAGATTGCCTACTCCGCTCATTCCGCCGCTCTCATCGAATAATCTGTTTCCGGAGATAAGGAACAGGAAAAACATCGCCCATGAAACGGCAAAGGTGATCCCGAGATAGATCAGCAGACTCTTTATTTCGGCTTTTCTTTGATTGTTATCCATCAATATCCGCCTCCCTGTTTCTGTTTATCAAGCAGGTCAGCTTGTAAGAGAGAAAATACAGAGTCAAAGCGATGACAGGGCAGAGAACGACCATAATATTTATCTCAAATTCATGATTTTGTGCCCACTCCGTCAGCTTAAAAATATCTAAATTCTCAAACACATCGAGATTTCCGAAAAAGAACCAACCTATTACAAAGAGAAAAAGCAATTCAAGCACGGCGGTTTTCACACCGACCGCCCTTCTGCTCCCGAGGGAGAGGAAAAACGGCAGTTCGATTCCGGAGATAAGAAGCGATGCGCTTGCAAGGATAATCAAAAATGAGCGTAGAGTTTCCACAATATCCGAAAAACCGTTGTCTCCCGAGCGCGAAAAATAAATTTCACACCAGATTATCGAAACAGACAGCGCCGCATAAACCGTAACACCCAAAAAGACATATTTGGAGGCGATATAACTGCTTTTTCCGAACGGAAGTGATTTTGTGAAAGCCATTATTTTGTTTTTCTCATCCTGAGCGATGAGCCCCTTGATCAATACCGACGGAAGGCCGAAAAACACCGTCGCTTCCAAAAGCGGAAGCGCCCACAGGAAGAAATCTCCGCTGAATTCAAATGATGCTGTGCCTTTCGCTGTTTCACTCAAATCCGAGCCCGGAAACGCAAAGCGCAAAATCAGGAAAACCAGCGTTGCGGCTGACAGGATTATCAGAATCCTTTTGCCTTTTACGGCCGTAAAATCTTTATAGAGCATTCCGCCCATCAGGCGACACCTCTCTTTCTCTCAGCCAGCCGTATTGATACGGCAAAGCATACGGCGGCTGTTACTGCTGCGGCGAGCAAGAAATAATACGGGCGCGTTTCCGTTAAATTTATAACCGCCCGGGCAATTCTTCCCATACTGCCGAAATCATCGTTTATCAGCGCTGTTATAATATCCTTCGCTTTGAATGCGAGAATGATGACTGCCGCCGCAGCAAGAGGCAAAAAGGTTGAATAAACAGATGATACACCCGCGTAGCTGAGTGTGATTACGAGCGAAGTATATATCATCATACATGAGGCGAGAGAGATGAGGGCTCCGGCGCATCTTACAAGAATAATGACATCCGATACCGATGATATAACCGCCGCCATCGCGATATCGACCGCAAGCCCTACAGCGATAAAAAGCATTGCCGTCACGAATTTTGAGAGCACTCTTTTCCCCGTTGAGACGGGCAATGAAGCCCCTGTTTTATAGAATGAAGCCGCTTTGTCATAGGCAAATGAATCGGCGATATTTCCGGTGCATACGAGGGGAAGAAGCATAAAAAACATCACGGCGGTTTTGATAACGGAAGCTATATCAAATCCGGCGGCTTCCATATCGGAGACCGCAAATCTGAGATTTCCGAATCTCTCGCTTAACACAAACATGATCGCGACCGCGACAACGCCCGAAATTATAAAAGCGAAGGTGACAAACTGCTTTTTGAGGCAGTAAAGATCTTTAATTATCAAGCCTTTCATATTACCTCCGTCAGCCTATCCCGTCTGCTTTTGATTTATTTACATAATAGATCATTATTTCCTCAAGGGTCGCGCTCTCTATGATCGCATTCGGATAAAATCTTTTGCATGCAGCCGCGTCATTTACGAGCATCTCGGTGCCGTATTTACCGGGCTGAGAAAATACGATGAGCGACCCGCTTATATTACCCGCTTCATCATTTGAGCATTTGAGCAGGGCGTGCTTTTCAAGAATTTCATCCTTGTTGCCCGCGAGCACGATTTTGCCGCCGTCTATGAATACGACTTCATCCGCGATTTTTTCAAGATCGCCGGTTATGTGGGATGAGAGCAAAATGGTGTGATCTTCCCGCATCTCATATTCTCTGAAAATCTGTATTATCTCATTCCTGACCACCGGATCAAGGCCGCTTGTAGGCTCATCCATTACCAGAAGCTTCGCATTGTGAGACAGAGCCGCCGCTATCTGCAATTTCATTCTCATACCGCGCGAAAAAGCCCCGCAGGGTTTATTTGACGGCAGAGAAAATTTTTTGAGATTTTCAAAAAATACCTTTTCATCCCAGTTTTTATACGAATTTTTGAGGATCACGTTTATCTGCTTCGCGGTGAGGAATTCGTGAAAGCCCATTTCATCAAAAACCACGCCCACATTTTCTCTCAGGTAAGAATGCCTGCCGTCCACAGGCTCACCGAAAAGATAAACCTCACCGGAATCGCGTTTTATCAAATCCAGCAGCAGCGAGATCGCGGTGGTTTTACCCGCGCCGTTTTGACCTATAAAACCGCAGACGCTCCCCTCCGGCACGGCAAAGCTTATATTGTCAAGCTTAAAATCGCCGTAATCCTTGACGGCGTTGCGAAATTCTATCACATTTTTAATTTCTGCCATTGTTCTTCTCCTCGTAGATGATTTTAAGAGTGTCGCAAAGCTCATCGAGAGTGATTTTGCCTATAATCGCCTTATCGGCGGCTGATTCAAAAAGCTCACCTATCGCAAAGAGCATATTTTCTTTTATGAGTTCGGCATTCATCGCTTTTACAAAGCAGCCCTTGCCCTGAACATTGGATATATATCCGTCGCGTTCAAGGTCCTCATAAGCCCGTTTTGTGGTTATTACGCTGATTTTAAGTTCCTTTGCGAGCATCCTCATAGAAGGCAGAGCGTCTCCCGCACAGAGCGCGCCTGACATTATCTGCGCTTTTATCTGCTCCTCGATCTGCTCGTAAATCGGCACTCCGGATAAATTGCTGATCAAAATATTCATATCATACCTCACCGCCGCGCATCAGTGTATATATACACTATATACAGTTGTTTTGTGTTTGTCAAGTATATTTGTAAAAAATACCCGACAGAATTTACTGTCGGGTAAATCATATATAATGTTATTTGACCGCCTGTTACGGGTCATCCCGTTATTCTGCAAGATTTTTAAGAGTATCGCCGGTCAGGCGGTAAACCGTCCATTCATCCATCGGCCTCGCGCCGAGCGAGAGGTAAAAATCCACGGCGGGTCTGTTGCTGTCAAGGCACGACCATTCAAGCCTTCCGCATCCTCTTTCGCAGGCAATCTGCGCGAGCTTTTTCAAAGTTGCTTTGCCGTATCCTCTCCCTCTGAATTCCTGCTTTATATACAGATCCTCAAGATAAAGCCCTTTTCTGCCGAGAAATGTTGAATAATTATGGAAAAACAGGGCGAAGCCGATCTCTCTGCCGTTTACGCAGGGAAAAATCACCTCGGCGCTCCCCTCTCTGAATATCGAATTCCTCAGAAGGCTCTCATCGGCAATCACTTCATCCGAGAGATTTTCATATTCCGCAAGCTCCTTTATCAAAGAGAGGATCAATCCGCAATCCTCTTCGCAGGCATATCTGAATGTGATGTTTTCCATATTTATTTCCTCTCAATCAACGAAATTCAAGGCGAAATTCAAAATATATTTCGCGTTTTCTCTTATCTCCGTGAGCGTTATCCCGCCGCTCTTGCCGAGGGTTTCAAGCAGAGTGCCGTCGCTCTCGCGCTTCCCCGTCCGCTCGCCGCCGGGCATAAGGATATTTACCCCCGCTCTGACTCTGTAAGCCTGATCTCTGATGATGGGGAATTCGGGAGAATATGACGGGCGCATCCACCAATCCGTGATAACGCAGCCCTCATAGCCCCATTCGCCCCTTAAAATACACCTCACCAGCTCATAGTGATAATGAGCCCAGACAGAATTTATCTTGTTATAGGATGTCATGATATTGAGCGGAGCCGATTCCTTCACACAGATCTCAAAGCCCTTGAGATATATTTCGCGAAGCGCTCTTTCTGAGAGCCTTGAATCGTTGCGGGTGCGGTTGGTTTCCTGATTGTTGCAGGCAAAATGCTTCGGGCAGGCACCCACTCCGTTTGATTGAATTCCTCTTACGGCGGCGGCTCCGATTTTACCCGTCAGCAGCGGATCCTCTGAATAATACTCAAAATTCCTTCCGCAGAGCGGATTTCTGTGGATATTCATGCCCGGGCCTGCGATCACCTGAGAGCCGAGTTTTTTCATTTCTGCGCCGACAAGAGAATAAAGTTTTTCTACAAGCTGCGTGTCAAAAGTGCAGGCGAGGCAGGTGCCTATAGGCAAAAGAGAAGCGGTTTTATTTAGCCTGATCCCGGATGGACCGTCCGTAAATGTCAGGGCGGGCACTCCCTTATCCCTGAGCGACTGCGTAACTCCGCAATATACGCCCGCGTTGCCGGATGCGCCGAGCGGAGAATTCATGGTATAATCCCCGCGGCTGAGCGCTTCAAGCTCATCGGGTGTGAGGGCCATAATAAATTCATCAAGGGTCGCTCTGCCGTCCTTTACATCTTTCAGAGTGCATTTTTTGATGTATGAAACACCGGGCGCTCCGGGCAGAGATGCGATTATTCTTTCTTTCAGCCCCGTCTTTCTGACGGGCGCTTTCTCAAATACCGGCGAGCCGTCTTTATTGGTGAGCCGCTCAAAATCCGTCTGCGCGGCGGCGCACTGCGTGAGGCGCAACACGGTGACCTCTTCATCAAGAGTGAATTCGCCGCATTTTGAGGCGGAGCGCACATCGCTGCCGAGATAAAAGGCGTAAGCCCCCGCTTCGAGGATGTATGAATAACTCTCTTTATCATCGTAAGACGCGAGACTTTCAATGGGAATCTCGGCGGTGAAATCCTCGGATTCTCCGCTCTCAAGCATCCGCGTTTTTGTAAAATAAACAAGCTCTCTGTCAGGCTTGCCGAGCCTTCCGCAGGGCGCTTTGACATATATCTGAGGCGTTTCCCTGCCCTTGAATGAACCTGTGTTTTTTACGCTGAATGTAATTTTGACTTTGCTTTTGAGCTTTTTGAACCTGATATTTTCTATGTTGAATTCCGTGTAACCGAGCCCGAAGCCGAAGGGATATATCACCTTTTCGGGAGCGAAGGTTTCAAAATAGCGGTAGCCTACATAAATATCCTCGGTGTAGTTGTTATAAGCCCTCTTTCCGAAATCGGCTGATGAGGGGTAGGCGGCGTAGTTTTCGGCAACGGTGTCGGTGAGCTTGCCGCAGGGCGGGCAGATACCATAAAGGACATCCGCAACCGCGTTCCCGCTCTCCATACCGCCCTGCCAGGCGAGAAGCACCGCGCCGATCTTATCGCCGTATTGAGCGATTTCGGACATATCTGTTATATTTGAGCAGTTGAGAATGAGAATGACCCTGCCGAATGCACCCGTAACGCCGTCAAGCAGGCGCTTCTCCTGCTTTGTGAGCAGCCAGCTTCCCCTTTCGAGACGGTTTTCCATATCCTCGCCCGAAGCCCTGCCGATAATGACTATCGCCGTGCCGCTGCGCTCCGCCGCGGCTCTTATTTCGGATTCCGTCAGGCGCATTTCCTCCTGATTTGACGGCCAGTGAGCCCAGAATCCCTTATCGGGCGGATTTTTTTCGCTGAATCTGCGGTATTTCCCGGCAAGCTCCCCGTCAAGCCTCGCGCCCGCGTTTTTTAAGCCGTCGATAAGGCTCACGCAATAGGGCGCGTTTACATCTCCGCCGGAGCCGTAGCCGGTATAAAACCAATCATTCTGAAGGCGGGAGAATACGCTGATTTTTTCATCCTTTTTTAGCGGCAGGATCCCGCCGTTGTTTTTGAGCAGCACGCATCCCTGCGCCGCCGCCGAGCGGCACAGAGCGGACATTTCGGGGTTATCGTATTTCTCCCCGCTCCCGGCGGATACGGAGGTCTGGCTCGTATCATTGGGCATGGCGGCGATAATTTTGCCGACGGCGTTATACAAAATTCTTTTTATCTTATTCACAGGCGCCTCCGTTAATCGTATTTTTTCATTTTCATTATAACATAAGCCCCGTCAAAATCAACAGATTTTGCAACTCGCGGGGCGCAAAAATCATAGCGGAATATTGACAACGAAAACGGATTATTATAGAATATTCGCGTATAAGGAGGCATGAATTATGGCATATTTACCCATGACGGAATATGAGACTTCTTCCCCCGAGGTGAGGGCGGAATATGATGATCAGATCGCGAAGCACGGCAGGATCACAAACATGAAGCGCACCCTTTTGCAGGATGTTCCTTCATTCAAGGCTTATATGGAATGGTACACCCTTTATGATGAGCTCGTGCCCGTATTCGGCGAGAGGGCGATGACGATTTTTTCCTACGCGATCTCCACCGGCAACACCTGCCTCATCTGCGGCACTTTTTTCAGAAAGATCCTTATTGACGCGGGCGAAGACCCCGATAATCTCATCCTCAACGATACGGAAAAACTGCTCCTTGATTTCGGAGCCGGGATCACAAAAAATCCGCATAACATACCCGATGAGATCTATGACAAGCTCAAAGAGAATTATACGGATAAGCAGATAGTCACCCTGATAGCCTTCGCGGGCATAATGTATGCCACGAATCTGTTTAATACCGTGGCGAAGGTGCCGCTCGACGAAGTGCTCTACAATTATATAAACGATAAAAAGACGGAGGCTGAATGATATGAAGGAATTTGAAGGAAAAGTTGCTTTTATTACCGGAGCCGCCCACGGTCAGGGCAGGGCGACCGCTCTCGCATTCGCAAAAGAGGGCGCTTTGATAGCGGCCTTTGATGTAGCCAAAAAGATAGAATACCCCGCCTATGAATTCGGCACGAGCGACGAGCTCAAAAGCCTTAAAGATGAGGTCGAGGCGCTCGGTTCAAAATGCGTGATATGCGCAGGCGATGTGCGTGATGACGAAGCGGTCACGGCAGCGGTCAAAAAGACGATAGAGGAATTCGGCAAGATAGATATTCTCTTTAACAACGCCGGTATCTGCGCCTACGCCGAGGTCGATAAGATGACCGATGAGGAATGGGACGCGATGATAGATATAAATCTCAAGGGTCCCTTCAATGTCACAAGAAGGGTCGTTCCCTATATGAAAGAAAAGATGAGCGGAGTGATAATAAACAATTCCTCCGTAATGGGTCTGCGCGGCGGCAGGAGGCTCTCTCACTACACCGCCTCAAAATGGGGGCTGACCGGTCTCACCAAAGCGTGGGCGATCGAGCTCGCGCCCTACAATATCAGAGTGGTCAGCATCCACCCCACAGGAGTGAATACGCCGATGAATGACGGGCTTGCCGCAATGGAGGGCAAAACTCCCATGGAGATAGCCGAAGCGTCTGCCGGCAACCTTCAGCCCGTCCCCTGGATCGAGCCCGAGGATTCGGCAAATCTCGTTCTCTTCCTCGCGAGCGACAAGGCGAGATACTGCACCGGCGGCCAGTACGCGGTTGATGCGGGTCTTCTCAGCGTATAATTCTCACGGAAGATAAAAAATGCACCCGAAATGGTCGTGCATTAGGGATTGCATATTCCTAAAAAAAACATCGGCATAGTTTGGTATTTTACCGGCTATGCCGATATTTCTTTTAGGTATTCGGTTTCCGGTGAAGGCGGGTCAAATATGCCGATAAAGTTCCATGCGATATCAATACGCTGGATTTTATGCCCGTTAAACACCTCAGCCTTATGGACATAAACCCTATCTACGAATTCACGGATTATTCTCGCATCAAGTTTTTCTATTTCCGTCCTGCCGCGCACAAGTTTCAGGAACCTCTCTGCGTTTTCCGTTTTTGTGTTTGCAATAATATCTTCCCGTCTTCAAGCGTAAGCGAAACATCGTCTGTCGCGAATGCGTGCTTCAGCAGATTTTCCTTTGAAGCGATAATCGCCTTCAGGGTTTCGATGTCTGCCGTTTTCTCCGAAACACCGATTTCCAGTTTCGTGGGTTCGGCTGGTTCCGCTTCAAAGCCGCGGTCTGCAAGATAATCGAGTATTTCCGGGGCAATCCCGTCTGCTTTCTCAAGCTCACCGCTTCTGCTGATGGTGTAATTGCCGACTGTGTAGGCGAATGAGGGCGGACCCTGATAATTGGATTTTTCACCCGTAAACTCGGCTACGGCCTTCGCCAGCGCAGTTCTTCTGCTGCCGGAAACATTGAATTTGATTGTCATATCACATGACCTCCTTTAAATTTGGTAGTGTGATATTAACTCTGTCTGCCCCGGATAGCAAGTAAAATATAGGGTATATAATACACAAACATTTTGTGCCGATTTTTACACTTTATGTTGTGCTTTCTATTTGAGTGTGATATTATTTGAGCAGGAGGGATATTATGACAAAGACAGAATTATTCTTAAAATTAGCTCAACCCGACAGTAATGGTATTAGCAGATGGATAAGCACAAATGAGTTTGTTGGGGAATATGCCGACTTAAAATTTGGGAACGGGGCTTCTTGGGCACGAAAAGAATCCACACTTGCAAAAAAATACATTATTGAGTTTGATAAAAGTATCACGCCTGGAAATGGCATTGATCGCATTAGGTTAAATGGTCTGAATCAGGGCGATTATTCACAACATATAAGTCCGGCAATTAAAAGAGAAATATCAGCGCAACGCTGTGTTGTATTAGGCACGTCAAACCCGGAGGTTGACCATAAGAACGGCATGAAAAACGAAGACCGGGTAATGAAAAACGAAGACCAGCGTCTTTCAGATTTTCAACCATTGAGTAAAGCTGCCAACGATGCAAAAAGGCAATTCTGTAAAGAATGTCGCAGAACAGGAATTAGGTACGACGCAAAAAAATTAGGATATCCGATGTCATACTACAAAGGTGGCGCACATCACAATAATGAAGAGGACGCGTGCGTTGGGTGCTTTTGGTATGACCCGATTGAATTCAGAAGACACTTAAAGGAGAAATAATATGACACATGTTTTTATTGTTGATTCAACCACTTTTAAGTATCATCTTGAATATATGTTTGCTGGGACCGGCGCAAAAGATAAAAAATCAGAGTTTCTATCAAATTCAACAGCATCGGTTAATTCAACTACCGAAAGGAACTTAGTCGGTATGATAGCCGACATATCAAGAATTCGCATTGATGATAATGTGATTTTTTATTTACAAGCATCAGGAGGCAATCAAGGCCAGTTTTTTGGTGTGTTTAAAGTAGCTTCATTGCCTTTTTTTGATGAAAATGACGGCGACAACTATTTAAAATTACAAACTGGCAAAGGCCTTTCTTATAGAATATGTATAAAACCATATGAGGTTTATCCCAACGGAGTCACCGAACACGAGTATTTAGATTCTTTAAAAGGGAAATCTAAGGCAAGCGATTTGTGCTGGAGTTTAATATATCGAAAACTAAAAGGTAACCGCGGCTGCACAATGATAATGGACTATGAATATGAAGATTTATTAGAAAAATTAAGAATAAAAAACAATAGGGTAACAATGACTTCAAACAGTCTTACCTTTGATAGTTCATTAAATAAAATAGTTAAAAGTTCTGAAAATCAAATATATAATGGAAGAAAAGAATCATTGAATATTCTGCCACGGCTTTTATTTAAAGCAAATAATAATAAGGCCTTTGAGACACATCTTCAAGCGTTTATCACTCAAAATTTTGATAAAGGCCAATTAGCTAAGCTCTTGATTAATCAAAGCATTAAAAATTATTGGATTGGCAACGAGGTCTCTTGTGGTGTCGGCATGCAAAGAATTGATATTATGATAAAACAAGAGACAAAAAACGATGTTATTATTCGATTAGTGGAACTCAAAGATGAGGCGCCTTATGAAAGCATAGTAACCTCTCAAATTGTTTGGTATTTAGAGTGGTTAAGTGATTATGTGATTCCAAATTATAAATTAAAAAACATTCGCGTTATTCCGACTGTAATAGCAAAAGGGAATATACCAGCCGATATTACCAATTTGTATAAAAATTTTAGTTTTAATATTTCCGGTGCTACAGTCAGTCCTTTAGAGTATATCGGTTTCAATACAACGGCCCAAAACATTTTATTTGAAAAATATATATAAAAAATAAAGTGGCGATTATCTCGTCACTTTACTTTTTTGAACACAAAAATGTATTCGTGTTTGAAAATATAAAAATCACTTGCAAGTGCCCGGTATCTCCATATTGCTTGCTGATTTGATTTTCCTTTTGTATCGCCAAAGTTTTTAACTAAAATTGCTTTTAATAAAAGACCCCTTTGAAGCATTGTGTTCATACAATGAAAGCCAAGAGGAACGACTTGACTGTTAGCATATTTATCACCGATAACAACAGCACAATATCTGTTTTTTTCAAGGACCTTTATTGTGTTGTCAATCACTTTTCCAAAACCATCAAGAAACTCCTGAAGCGAGTCGGTGTTTGACAAATCATCGGGGTTATCTGAAAATTTAATTATATCCCAGTATGGAGGATGAAGAATTAAAAACTGAATTTTTTTAATGCCGTTGTCAGCTAATAATAAATCAATATCAACTTTTGAACTGTCGCCAATATATAATTCGGTCCGACATTCCGGTTTTTTTCAGCAACAATTCTTTCTTGTGCTTCTTTAACAACTGAATCTTGAATATCAATACCGATAGAATTTCTTCCCATTCTTTGTGCCTCAATTAATGAGGTTCCGCTTCCGGCAAAGGGATCAAGTATCCAATCGCCTTTTTTAGTATATCTTGAGAAAAGCTGATGTGGAATTTGAGGCACAAAATTTCCGTGATAGCTTCCAGAATGAGCTCCCGAGTTATCACGCCTGTTAATAATCCAAAGTGAGTCGGTATTAATATCTGTATATTCTTGCCATTTTGATAAATCAATGTCGTTGTATCTTGACATCTATTATTTCTCCTTAATTAAGCAATGCAAATATTCCGTTGTCGAATTAGCCGCTATATTTCGGTTCTCATCTTTATCTGCTTTAAAACGTTTATATTCCTGACTGAACTGTTTGTAATAGCCGTATTTTGACATTATTTCTTGAATATCACTAAACGACATTAATCCTTCATTATTATAGCTTAAGAAAACGTATTTGAAATCAGCATTTTTAATCAGATCATCAAATACCTGCTTTACTGTTCGGCGGGAGCAATACTCGCTTTTCTGTTCTTTATAATCACGCAACCCGGTTACACCATTTAAAATCGGATTGTCATACTTTGCAATTGTTTCTAAAACGTGGTAATTGGTGCAATATTGTCTTGCGTTATATGGCGGGTCCAAGTAAAGAATATCACCAGATATGGATTTTACGAGTTCGTTTATATCTTTATTATATACGATTCCCTTTGTACCTTTAATCTCTGGAATAGGTTCCAAGATAAAATCTTTTTGAGCAGATTTTTTTATGTGTTTAAGGAAAGCTCCATATACTGAAGCGGTATTTGCGTATTTATCAATTGAATTAATGAGTCCGGCTAAACAGCAATAATATGTTTCTTCGTTTATCTTTTTTTCTATAAATAGTTTTTCAATTTCTGTTCGGATAGCATCACAACGCTTGCCATTGCTATTTGTAAAATAATTTCTTCCACTACCAGAGCCTTCACAATAATTCTTATATACAAAACCTTCTATACCTTTTAGCTCATTCAAATAATCAAACAAGCTCAAATCCGGACTATGCTCATTTTCTATAAGGTATTTGTTTATAATGAAACTATAATATTGAATATCATTGGAAATTACTTTACAACCTTTTTTCCTATATGTTGCACCTACTACACCTGTGCCGGCAAACAAGTCTGCAAAAACAGTAGCAGAATAATCGGTAATACCCGTAACTTCATCTATAGTATTTTGCAGAAAATCTAAAAGCGAAAATTTTGATCCGATGTAATTCATTGTAACGTCTCCGGTGTTTTTTATCAACGGTATTTTACCATAAAAAAGGAAGACAATCAATAAAAAGATAATATTGTAATATATCGTTTAGTGTGATAAAATTTATTAGAAATAAAAGCTCGTTTTTGATAGGGAGGGTTCATAAATGGCTAAACCTTTGTCAGAGGAAAAAGCGCTCAAGAAACTTGAAATACCTGATTTTCGGCATCTAAAAAAAGAACACGTAATAAAACTAGCAACGATGTTAGATAAGATGGATCCGGAAGTTGCCAAAAAAGCACTTGAACAATTTCCAAATTTCTCAAATGAATCAAAGGAAATCATTACAGCATACAAGGAAACTCTCGACAAAGCGTTAAATGATAATGCAGAGGTTGTTATGAAGTATTATGATGTGTGCAATAGCATCATAACAACCCTGCAAAATGAATTAGAAAAAGACGATTTATCATTTGATGAAAAACAGATAATAATAGGCGAGATGCTTGAAGTACATGACCGTATGGGCATGAAAGATTCTGAAAATAAAAAGTTCATTGCTACGATGGCCGCCATAGGTGCAGCCGCCGCTGTTACTGTTATAGGTGTATTCGCAACTATTCTCGGCGGCGATTCTGATATTGACTTTCCTAAAATAGAAAAGAAATAGGGACGCTAAACACATTTGGAGTTTGATAATGACATCTTTTGAAATGATAAAATATCATAACCAGCAATATCCGAAAAGCGTTCCTTTACGAATAGAGGAAATTGCTGCTCACTTTGATATTACTAGTGTTTCCGGGGAATTGGGATGGTCGCTCCATACCGAATACAGTTATGGTAAAAGAAACTTTGACAGCAAACTGATTTCAAAATACCCAGAAATTGTATCTGCAAACAAAGATGGCATCTATAACAAATATGACACATAATGCAGGAGGGTAAAATGAAACTATTTGATTTATTTAAAAACAAAGCGGTCGCATCTTCTAGTCAATTTAGATATGCCGATTCAAGCACGATCTCCCCTGATGAAAGGGAGTTCTATCAGCCGGATAATTATTATACTTTCTATTCATATCCTGGAACTGAAATGGCGCGAAAAGTCATCACTTTTGATGAACGAAAAAAGATTTCATATCCTACTCCCCGTGGACTTTATGTAGCTGAGGTAATGCTACTTGATTATTGTAATAAAGGTAAATATCCGAAGCCAAAAACAGGCTATCCTGGATTATGGTGGTTTGAATATGGAATAAGAGATGTTGGAAATGCTCTCAAATCACTGGAACAACGCGGCTTTTTAAGATGGGCACCCAAATCTTCATATTTGAATTCGCTTAAGGCTGATGAACTGAAAAAAATTCTTTCTGCTAATGGCTTAGATAGTTCAGGAAAAAAAGAAGAGTTAATTGAACGAATCAAGCAGCAAATACCAGAAGAAAGAATAATAATAGATTCATATGTTCCCAAATATGAATTAACTGAACTTGGACAAGATGAATTAAGCATAAACTCATATATACCTTATATGGCTAGAAGCCCTCACAAAACAACCGAGGATGATACTTTCGGTGAGCAGTTTAATGTTTGGTATATTAACAAGTTGTTGAAGGGCGACGGCACAAATTGGAAATCGGTTGTTGGCGGTATAGAAAAAAGAAGGTTTGGCGTTGATTCCGCTAATGAAGATAAAACAAAAAACCTGAATGAAGCAAATAATGATTCTGCTGAAGATGTAATTGATTTTATAAACAAGAAAAAAGAATTCATTGAATCCGAGTCAAAAAAGCCCGGAGACGCATTCAAATGGGCATCTAAGGGCTATGATTTGAAAGAACAAAACAAATTAAAAGAAGCTCTTGTATATTTCTATATTGCTATTAATAAGCACGCGGATATGCCAGCGGTATATCGTGATGCCTGTATTATACTTAGAAAATACAAAATGTATGAAGAAGAATTAAGAGTAATTGAAAAAGAAATCCAAAACATAAAATGGAATGACGGTCCTTCTGAAGATCTCATCAAACGGAAACAGCGAGTTCAAGAATTGATATCAAAAAGGAAATAACACATAAAACAAAAGCGCCTCATCGGTAATCCCGGTGGGGCGTAGTTTTTAATATTAAAAAGCAAAAACGACCATGCAGGAGCTTTCGCTCTAACACAATCGTTTTTCTTGTGACACCCGCTTGAAGATGCCATTAAAATACTTGATTTTTAAGTATCCCTAATATATCACCTCAGATGGGTGCATTTTTTGTTTATGATCATTTTTTGTTTATGATCACTTTTTGTTTATGCTATTGTATTTTGAAATTATTTTACGCTTATATCCGAGCCGAAATACTGATTTGAGAGCTTCGCTATGGTTCCGTCTGCAAGCAGTTCGCTGATCGCCTGATTTACCGCTTCTCTGAGCGAGGCGTATTCGTCGCCCATTCTCATCGGGATGGCAACCGAGGAAGCGTCTTCGGTGAGAGCCGCAATTTTAAGGGGAGCGTCGGGCTGCTGATTCATATAGTCATAGAATGAAACATCGGCGTTGAGAGTGGCGTCAACTCTGCCCTGGACCACCTGGGTGAGTGTCTCCGCAAGGGTCGAAACGCCGGCCGCGCTCGCGCCGTAGCTTTCAGCGAGCTCCATATAGGTGCTGCCCAGCGAATTTACGGTCGATTTGCCCTTGAGATCGTCAAAGGTCTTGATTTCTTCATTATCGGAGCGCACGATAAGCGCGGTGTGAATATAGCCGTAAGGCACGGAGAATTCGTATTTTTCGCTTCTCTCGTCGGTGATCTCAACGCCGTTGATAACAAGATCGTATCTGCCGCTGTCAAGGCCGGCAAAGAGAGATTCCCACGGGGCTTCGATTATCTCGATCTCAACTCCGAGTTTTTCGGCGATAGCTCTGCCTACATCCGCGTCAAAGCCCACAACGGCGTCGGTTTCGGGATCGTGATATGACCAGGGAGCCCAGTTGCCCTCAAGGGCTACGATGATCTTGCCTGCCTCACGGATAGCCGCAAGACGGTCGGCAGACGGCTGACTGCTTCCTTCGGAGGGAGTTTCGGGTGATTTGGCTCCGCAGCCTGCAAGAAGGGTAAGAGCCATTATGCCGACAAGAATAACGGCAATGATTTTCTTTAATGCTTTCATTTTGTTTTCCTTTCCTATTTGATTTTAATATTTGAGAGAAACTGCTCGATCCTCTCATTGTTTACGGATGAAAAGAATGTTTCGGGGTCGGAAGAGGTCACGATCTCGCCGTCTTCCATAAAGGCTATACGGGTAGCGATATTGCGGGCGAATTCAAGCTCGTGAGTGACCACGACCATGGTCCTGCCCTCGCCGGCGAGCCTTCTTATCACATCGAGCACCTCGCGGGTAAGCTCGGGGTCGAGCGCCGATGTAGGCTCGTCAAAATAGATTATTTCGGGGTCCGTCGCCATCGCTCTGGCTATGGCGACCCTCTGTTGCTGGCCGCCCGAAAGCCGGTTGGGATAATAATCGAGCCTGTCGGCGAGCCCCACATTCGTCAGGGCAAGCTCCGCTTTTGCGCGGGCTTCTTTTTTATTCATCTTTCTTGCGGTGACAAGCCCTTCGGCAACATTCTGTATCGCCGTCTTATTAAGAAAAAGATTGTAATTCTGAAAGACGAAACCCGTATGTTTTCTAATCGAGTAAATATCCGATTTGCTTATATTCCTCAGATCATACTCTGCGCCGTCAAATATCATCGTGCCCGAATCGGGAGTTTCAAGGAAATTGAGGCAGCGCAGCATTGTCGTTTTCCCTCCGCCGGAGGGACCGATCACGGCGATAACATCACCCTTATCGACCGAGAGATTTATATTTTTGAGCACCTCACCCGCCTCGGGGAAGGATTTTTTCATATTTTTTACTTCGAGTATCATCGCGTCACCTTCTTCCGTAAGAGGCGAGTTTCTTTTCCGCAAGCCTCTGGAGCTTCGTGAGCACCGTGGAGAATATCAGATAGATCAATCCGACCTCCATATAAAGGGCAAGCGGCTCGTAATAGACGGAGTTTATGCGCTGAGTGGTCATAAACATTTCCATTACCGTGATATTCGCGGCGAGAGAAGTATCCTTCACCATGCTGATAAGCTCGTTTCCGAGGGTGGGCACGGCTGTACGGAACGCCTGCGGCAAGATTATCCTGCGCATTGTCTGCGCCCTTGTCATGCCGACGCAGAGCCCCGCTTCAAGCTGACCGTGAGGGATGGATTCGAGAGCCGCCCTGATAGTTTCCGCGGCATAAGCCCCCTCATTTATTGCAAATACCAATACCGCCGTGGGAAACGGCTGTGTGATTATGCCTATGCTCGGCAGCCCGTAAAACACCACAAAGAGCTGCACGAGAAGCGGAGTGCCCCTGACGACCCAGATATAAAATCGCGAGATCTCTTTTATCACGGGGATTTTGACATATTGTATGAGCGCCGTGATGACCGCTATCACAAGCCCGAGCGAAAACGCGAGGACAGTCAGCGGAACGGTCATTTTAAGACCGGGAAGCAGTATCTTCGGGAAGGATTCAATAAGAATCCGCGCCACTCTTTCTGTCATTCAGAGTCATCTCCTTTCCGTATGTTTTTACCGCGAGCCTGATCAAAAGGGCGAGCCCGCGTATCGAAAGCTCGACCGCCATCGCTATCCAAACGCCTTTTAAGCCCATGGAATGAGAGAGGAAGGCGGAGAGCGGGATCCTGAATACCCACATGCTCAGCAGGTTTATGAGGCTCGGGCCGAGTGTGTCGCCGACGCCTCTGAATACGCCCGAAACCGCGATCGAAGCGGCATAGAGCGGCTCGGCAAAGGCCTCTATCCTGAGTATGAGCGTGCCCAGGGCGGTCACCTCAGGGTCCGATGACAGAAGGCCTATCATCTGAGGCGCGAGGATATACATAACAGCGCCCGATGCCGTCATTACCGCCATTCCGAAAAATACGGATAACCAGCTGAGTTTTTTGGCGGCTTTGAATTGCCCCGCACCCATCACCTGACCGATTATCGCCGTCATCGCAACGCCGATCCCGTAGCCCGGCATATAGCAGAGGCTTTCGACCGTGATCGAGAATGAATGGGCGGTTATCGAAACCGTGCCGAGCGGAGCGACGATTTTTGTGGAAGCAACATAGGCGAGCCCCATCGCCGCGGATTCTATCCCGACCGGTATCGCTATTTTGATCGCCCTGCGAAGCTCATCGGAATAAACGCCGGAGGGCTTTTCGCGGCGGAGAGAAAGGCTCTCGCTCCGGACAAGCAGAAACCACAGCATAAACGCCGCGCAGACCGTCAGCGAAGCGGCGGTGCCGAGAGCGGCGCCGAGGACTCCGAGACCGAGACCGGGAACGGTTATCTCTCTGCCGAACAGAGTATATCCCCTTGAGGGGAAGATAAAGAAAAAGTTGAATATTACATCGAGCACGCATTTCATTATATTGAGCGCGCCGGGGATTTTCATATTTCCGCTGCATTGCAGCATTCCGACCGCCGCATAATCGGCGCCCATTATCGGTATAGACGCGGCGTAAACGGCAAAATACAAAAATGCGTCGCGGCGTATCGAAGGGTTTCCGCCGAGCCAGGCGGGTAAAAATCTGCCGACAGACAGACAAATTGCCGAAACCGCGAGGCTCACCGCCGTAACCGTCAGCAGGCCGTGCCTGACGAGCGAACGCGCGCCGCGGCAGTCTCCCGCGCCTGTTTTATGCGCTATCTGAACGTTGAAGCCGATCGCGAGCGCATTTATCACTCCGCCTATGAGCCAGGTCGTTGTGGATACCAGGCCTATGGCGGCGGCTGCCGAGGTGCCGAGCCTGCCCACCATGGCGGCGTCGATATATTGCATTATTATCGACGAGATCTGCGCGAGTATGGCGGGGATACTCATTTTTATTATCACGGAGAGCATCGAGCCTACGCCGAGCTTCTCTCCGTTTTTTAAGGGCTTGAGATGATCTTTCATTTTGCTTTCCGGGTTTTTTATTTAATGATTTATTATATCATCATAATTCCGATATATCAATTATTTTTTGCCTCTGTTTCCCTTGAAAAAAAATCGCCGTTATGCTAACATATATTTCGGGTGATAAAAATGAAAATTATCAGGAAAATACTTTTTTATTTCTGGCAGTTTACTTACGGGCTCCTTCAGAATCTCATCGGGCTCGGTATGCTTGCGTTTTATAAGGCGAAGGGCAGCGAAAGCGAATGGTTTCACAACGCCCTCGTCACCTATATCGAGAGAAAGAATTTCGGCGGCGTGAGCCTCGGTATGTTTATCTTTATCAATAAGGATGTTACCGGAGACAGGCGCCATGATATGAAGATACACGAATACGGCCACACCGTCCAGACTCTGATCCTCGGCCCCGTATGGCTGCTCGTGATCGCGCTTCCCTCCGTGATTTGGTGCGGGCTCCCCGCCCTTGTCAAGCTCAGAAGAGAGAAAAACATCTCATATTACTGGCTTTACTGCGAGGGATGGGCAAATCTCTGCGGCCTTTACGGCACAAAAGAGAAATTCGTCACGAAGGAATGTATCGAAAGAGGCCGCTACGGCAGGCCGATAAATCCGAATTATAACAAGAGAAAAAATATCAAAGGCAGAAAGAGAAACAAATAATGGATTATGATTCCAATGTATTCACACAGGGCGTAACGCCCGGCGGGCTGAGAAATTCGGCTCAGATAAAGCTCCTTATCGAGTATCTCGTCTCCGCTCTCGAAGAGCCGCTCACCGCCGAAATGGCAGTTGAGGCGCTGACCAAGCACATGCTCGCGAATTATTTTGAGGCGGCTCAGGCGGTCGATGAGCTTGTAAAAAACGGCAGCCTCACAAAGGATGAAAGCGGCTGTCTTTTCATCACTGAAAAGGGCAGGCTTACCCTGTCGGAGCTTGACGACGAGCTGCCCGCCACCGTAAGGGAGAGGGCTGTCACGGACGCCGCCGCCATGCAGATGCGCAGGAGGATACAGGGCGCGACCGATTCAAAAATCGAGCCCGCCGATGACGGCTACAAAGTTATCTGCAAAGTTTTTCATAAAGACAAGGTGCTTATGGAAATCACTCTCTACGCCGTCGATTATGAGCAGGCGGATAAAATCAGGAATTCATTTGACGATGATCCCGCGGGGGTTTACGGCTCCGTGATTTCGGCTCTTTATTGAGGTGATGTGTAAATGCTTGAAAAATTAAAAGAAGAGGTTTACAAAGCAAACCTCGACCTCGTGAAATATAAGCTCGTTTTATTCACCTGGGGAAATGTCTCGGGCATAGACCGCGACAGCGGACTTATGGTGATAAAGCCGTCGGGAGTTGACTATGATAAGCTGACCCCCGCCGATATGGTCGTGATGTCGCTTGACGGCAAAAAGATCGAGGGCGATATGAATCCCTCATCCGATACGCCGACCCATCTTGAGCTCTATCGCCGTTTTCCCGAAATCGGCGGAGTGGCGCATACCCATTCGACCTTTGCCGTCGCATACGCGCAGGCGGGCAGGGATATTCCCCCTTACGGCACCACCCACGCTGATTTTGCCTTCGGCGCCGTTCCCTGCACAAGGGACCTTACCGCCGCCGAGATAGAGGGAGAATATGAGCTGAATACGGGCAAGGTTATCGTCGAATGCTTTGAAAACAGAGCGATAGATCATAACGCCGTGCCCGCGGTGCTCGTCCATTCCCACGGGCCCTTTACCTGGGGCAAAAATGCCGACGCCGCCGCCAAAAACAGCGCTATCCTCGAAGAGGTGGCAAAAATGGCATATCTCAGCGATCAGCTCGGAGCCGGAGAAGCAAACAAAGCCATCCGCAAAAAACATTACCTCCGAAAACACGGCGCCAACGCCTATTACGGGCAGAAATAAAACCATAAAACCATAAAACCGGGCTGTCAAAGGGCAGCCCGGTTGATTTTGACCGTTTTTACGGTTTATTTGTTCTTGTACAACCTCATTTATTCTCAATATCTAAATTTCAATTATTCTCTCTCGCGAAAAAAGATAAAGAAAAAAGATAAAAAAAGAGAATAAAAAAGGGGTTTAAAAAATGATAAAGAATTAAAAAGATAAATTAAAAAATGATTAATTAAAATGATTATTTTGAGATAATTAAATTGATAATTATTCGGATTATTTTTTTGATAAAATTTTTATTAAACAGATTATTAAATCGCTTATTTTTCAAGGATTTTAAAAAGATAATTAAATTAATTTTTTGCTTTTTATTTTTTCTTTTTAATATTCCTTTTAATGAGTCTTTTTCCAAATAAATCAATTGGATTTATTTGAGTTTGTTTTTTTGAGACCGGGCTTTGAACAAAAAAATAAACGGACTTGTGTCTGATAACACAAGTCCGAAAAAGACGATAATTTTATTTTAGATTTTCAGAGTAATTGATTTTGAATAATGATATTATTTATTATTCGTATTCTATGGTTGCGGTGGGTTTGGGGGTGAAGTCATAGAGAACTCTGTTTACGCCTTTGACCTCGCTGATTATCCTTTCGGTTATATGCTGCATAAGCTCAAAGGGAAGATTTTCAACGGTCGCGGTCATGGCGTCCTTGGTGTTGACGGCGCGGACGATGACCGGCCATTCAAAGCATCTCTCGCCGTTTTTGATACCGGTCGATTTGAAATCGGGGACTACGGTGAAATACTGCCACACCTTGCCCTGAAGGCCGTTTTTGGCGAATTCCTCGCGAACTATCGCGTCTGATTCTCTTACAGCCTCGAGCCTGTCTCTGGTGATGGCGCCGGGGCAGCGGACTCCGAGACCGGGGCCGGGGAACGGCTGACGGTAAACCATGCTGTCGGGCAGGCCGAGAGCCGAGCCGACCGCTCTGACCTCATCCTTAAAGAGGATCTTTACGGGCTCAACGAGCTCAAATTTGAGATCCTCGGGCAGACCGCCCGCGTTATGATGAGCCTTGATACCCTTTTCGCTCTCGAGTATGTCGGGCCAGATCGTCCCCTGAGCGAGGAATTTGACGCCGTCGAGCTTGCGCGCCTCTTCTGCGAATACTTCGATGAATTCGCCGCCGATGATCATCCTCTTTTGCTCGGGATCGTCAACGCCCGCGAGCTTGTCAAGGAATCTGTCCGAAGCGTCAACATAGATGAGATTAGCCTTCATTTCGTCGCGGAAAACCTGCTGTACCTGCTCGGGCTCGCCCTTGCGAAGCAGGCCGTGATTTACATGAACGGCAACGAGCTGATCGCCAACCGCCTTGATGAGCAGCGCGGCGACTACGGATGAATCAACGCCGCCCGAGAGAGCGAGGAGAACTTTATCGGAGCCTATCTGCTCGCGAAGGAGCTTTATCTGCTCGTCGATAAATGCCTGAGCAAGCTCTGGGGTGGTGATGCGCTCCATATTATCGGGTCTTCTGATGTCTGACATACTCTGTCCCTCCGGTATCTGTAAAATTTTTTATAACGGAATTATTTTACTACATTATCACGCTGTTTTCAATAAATAATTCATATCGGAACATAAATTATTGCCGCCCGCGTTCACAATTCGTTTAAGCCGCCTTAACTTGACTTTTGACATGGGATGTATTAAAATTAAGAAAGCGATGACGGGCGCAAATTTACTGACCGCCGGCGGCGCGCGGATTTAAAAGAGAGACAGGATTTTATTATGTTTTCCGATTTTATTGAATTCATCAAAAATCACAAGGTGCTGATCCTCGGCTTCGGCAGAGAGGGCCGGTCAACCTACGACATCATCCGCCGCCATCTGCCCGATAAAGAGATCGGCATAAGCGATATAAAACAGATTGAGCTTGAGGATGAGCATGTAACCCTGCATACCGGCAAGGGATATACGGATTGCCTCGCGGATTATGAGGTGATCATCAAAACTCCCGGCATACCGCTCACGGATCACATCATACCCAAAAATGTGATAATCACCTGCCAGACCGACCTGTTTCTCAAATATTCGGATTGCTGCTGTGTGGGCGTTACGGGCACAAAGGGCAAGACCACCGTCGCCACCCTGATCTACGATATGTGCGTCAAGGCGGGCAAAGACGCCGCGCTCGTCGGCAATGTGAGGCTGCCCGCGCTCGATACTCTTGAAGATAAAGAGCCCGAGATCGCGATAGTCGAGATGTCATCAAGGCAGCTCGAATTCACCACCGCCTCGCCCCATATAGCGATAATAACCAATATCTACAGAGAACATATCGGCCATCACAACGGTTTCACCGGCTATGTGACCGCAAAGCTGAATATAGTCCGCCATCAGACGGCGGAGGATTTCTTTATCTGCAACGCTTCGCAGAGCTATGACAGCTATTTTGATTTTTCGACCGTTCCCTCGACCGTTATCAAGGTTGCGTCCGATATCAGCGGATATGAGCGAATTTACGAATCAGCGGAGCAGAATGAATTCATCATCGGCAACCACTATATGCAAAATGTATTCCTTGCCGCCGCCGCGGCGCGAAGGCTCGGCATATCCGATGAAAATATTTGCGCGGCAATAGATTCCTTCAAGGGCATTGAACACCGCCTTGAACCATTCGGAGCATATAACGGCATCAAATTCTGCAACGACGCCATAGCGACCATCCCCCAGGCGACGACCGCCGCGATCGAGGGGCTCGGCGATGTAAACACCCTTATTTTCGGAGGAATGTCCGTCGGCGTGGCGTTTGACGATTTTGAAGATTATCTGTTCAAGAAAAAGATCCCGAATCTCATCGGGCTTCCCGATACGGGCAGGCAGATCTGCATCAAGCTCGCCAACAGAGGATATGACGGCAATATAGTCCTCGCAGAGGATATGGAGGGCGCGGTGTCGGCGGCGTTTGCCGTGACCAAGCCGGGCACCACCTGCCTTATGAGCCCTGCGGCTTCAAGTTATAATGTGTATAAAGATTATGAGCATAAGGGCAAGCATTTCAAAAAGCTCGTGAAAGAATGGAAACCGGCCGAAAAACCGCCGCAGGCGGAATAAGCGCGAGCCGGGCAAGCAGCGTCCTGAGGGCGCTGTTTTCATTTGCTTTACATCGCGGATAAATTATGATATTATATAGATTGAAAATAAACGGAAGGAGATAACCCATGAACGAACTCAAATACTGGGAAAATCCGTATATCATAAAAGAAAACAAGGAGGACGGGCATAATAACGCCCTGCCCCGCAAGACGGTCAAAGACGCCGTTTCGGGCGCTCCCGCTCCCGATTATCTCTCGCTCAACGGGATCTGGAAATTCCGCTGGCAGACCGGGGTCGATGATATAAACACCGATTATTACGCAGACGGCTTTGACGACAGCGGCTGGGATGATATAGAGGTCCCTTCGCTCTGGCAGCTCAAGGGCTACGGCAAGCCGATTTATCTCTGTGCCTTCTTCCCCAAGGCGATATCCACCGTAAAATCCGAGATACCCAAGATAAGCCATTCGCTCAATGAGCTCGGTGTTTACCGCCGCACCTTTACCCTGCCCGAAAGCTTTGAGGGCAAAGAAATATTCATAAATTTCGGCGCTGTCAAGGCAGGCTTCTTCCTCTATCTCAACGGCAGGAGGGTCGGCTATTCTCAGGGCTCGATGACCCCCGCGGAATTTGACATAACCGACTATGTCGTGAGCGGTCTCAATCAGCTCACCGTCGAGGTTTACCGCTATACGGACGGCACCTATCTCGAAGATCAGGATATGTGGTTCCTCAGCGGAATTTACAGAGATGTGTATATCTACGCGGAAGAAAAGATCTGCGTGA
The DNA here is from genome assembly GCA_947166625.1 of uncultured Clostridia bacterium. Lineage (GTDB taxonomy): Bacteria > Bacillota > Clostridia > Oscillospirales > Acutalibacteraceae > CAG-177. The sequence continues at coordinate 30,072 of CAMVEX010000008.1, read as the reverse complement.
GAGATTTCTTTGCGGACGCCACCCTCTCGGATGATTACAAAGACGGGATCCTCAATCTCGAGGTGACGGTCGAAAATTACGGCGAGGAAGCGCCCTGCTCGATAGAGATTGCGGTCATCAGCGGCGGAAAGCCCGAAAAAGCGGCGGCGGATAAGCCCGTTGTCAAAAGCGGCAAAAATGTTTTTCATTACACATATACGCAGAAGGATGTCAGAAAGTGGAGCGCGGAAACTCCCGAACTCTATCAGCTCGTCATCGTTTTGAGAAGCGGCAGGAAGATCCTCTCCGCGAAGTCGATAAAAATCGGCTTCAAAAAGGTCGAGATCAAAGGCAATGTCCTCTATATCAACGGCGAGAAGGTCATAATAAAGGGCGTCAACAGACACGATTTCGATCCCGACTGCGGCTGGGCTACTCCGCTCTCAAGATATGCCGAGGATCTTTATCTGATGAAAAGGGCAAATATCAACGCCATACGCACCAGCCACTACCCCAATAAAGAGATCCTCTACGATATGGCGGATGAGCTGGGCTTCTATGTGATGGATGAGGCGGATGTGGAATCCCACGGAGTGCGCCGCAAAAACTGCCCCGGCGACAATCCCGATTTCAAAGAGGCGGTTATCGACAGGGCTCAGAGAATGGTACTTCGTGACAGAAGCCATGCCTGTGTATGCTTCTGGTCGCTCGGCAACGAGGCGGGCGACGGCATTGATTTCGCTTACGAAAAAGAGGCGATCCTCGCCCTCGATAAAAGCAGACCGATCCATTACGAAGGCGATTTTGACTTCACAAAATCCGATTTCATTTCAAGGATGTACCCCACCGAGCCGATAGTCGAAAAGCTCAGGAATCAGCAGGAGATAAAGACCTCTCTCTATGACAATGTCGCCAACACCCTCGCGGCGGATAACAAGCCTGTGCCCGCCGGGGTTTATGCGGATCACCCCGTAATTTACTGCGAATACGCCCACGCCATGGAAAACAGCCTGGGCAATTTCAAGGAATATGTTGACGATTTTGAAAAATACGATCACATGGCGGGCGGATTCATCTGGGATTATGTCGATCAGAGCATAAGGAAAATCGAAAACGGCGAAGAAAAATGGCTCTACGGCGGCGATTTTGACGAAGGAAACACAAGCTATTATTTCTGCGCTAACGGAATCATCACCGCCGACAGGCAGCCCCAGCCCTCTTATTGGGAGGTAAAAAAGGTCTATTCAAACCTTGAGGCGGTCGATGCGGGCGCGATAAACGGAAAGATAACGATAAAGAATAAGAATTATTTTGTCGATACCTCGGATTGGAGCTTCGGCTGGTCGCTCGCGGTTGACGGAGCCGAGGTCGAGAAGGGCGAGCTTACGGATCTTGTCATTCCCCCGATGTCGGAGGAGACGGTCGTCCTGCCCTACAAGGCTTCAAAATATCCGGACGGCGAGCTTATCCTCACGGTGTCATTCCTGCTCAAATCCGATAAGCCGTGGGCTGAGAAAGGCTATGAAACGAGCTTTTCGCAGATCATTCTCAGAGAAAAAGCCGCCGCGGATGCAAAGCCCGCAAACGGCAGCCTCAAATACAGGCAGAGCGGCAGGTCGGTCAGCATCAAGGGCGATTCATTCTCGGCAGAGATAACCGGCGGAGCGCTTTCCTCCCTCAAATATGACGGCAGAGAATATATCCTCGCCCCGATGAAGCCCGATTTCTTCCGCGCGCTCACCGATAATGACAGGGAGTATCTGAATTTTGTGCCCGTCATTTCGGGAATCCATCCGCTCTATCAATGGAAACGCACCACCGCTCTCACAAAGGCGCTCTCGGTCAAAGCGGCTTCCACTCCCTCGGGTGTTGAGGTCAGAGTCAAGTGGTCCGCTCCGTTCGTTTCGGGAGTAGAGACGGTCTATCTCTTCTCTCCCGACGGCGATATAACCGTTTCACACTCCGCCGCGGGTCTGTTCCTGCCGATGCTCAAGGTAGGCGTCCGTCTCGGGATCATTAAGGATCTCAAAAACGCAAAATGGTACGGCAGAGGCCCGCAGGAAACTTATATCGACCGCAAAACGGGGGCAAGGATAGCCATCCACAGCGCAGATGTCGATGAGCTTGAACACAGATATATGCGCCCGCAGGAAAACGGGCACCGCACCGATGTAAGGAATCTGACCGTCACCGATGATGACGGAAACGGCATCAGGATAGACGCCATGGATATTCCCTTCGGCTTCAATCTCGGCAAATACACCCCCGAAAAGCTCGATAAGGCAAAGCATCTCTTTGAGCTTGAGGAGGATGATTTCTTCACCCTCTGCATTGACGGAGCGCAGAGAGGGGTCGGCGGAGATATGCCCGGAGCCGCCTATCTTCATAAGCCCTATAAGCTGGGCAGTTTCAAAAAGTATTCATTCAGTTTCAGGATAAGCAAGGCATGAATAAAAGCAATGTGATGAGGTTGCTCGAAAGCGCCGGCATAGATTATGAGATACTCGAATATGAAGTGGATGAGAGCGATCTCTCGGGCGCATCTGTCGCAAAGAAAACGGGCAGGGATAAAGACAGCGTGTTCAAGACCCTTGTGATAACCGGCGATAAAAACGGTTTCGGAGTCTGCTGCATACCCGTCTGCGATGAGCTTGACCTCAAAAAGCGGCAAAGCATTTCGGCGATAAAAAAGCCGAAATGCTCCATGTAAAAGATCTGCTCCCCGTTACGGGATATATACGGGGAGGCTGCTCCCCCGTCGGGATGAAAAAACAGTTTCCGACAGTTATAGACGAAACAGCAATCCTCTTTGATAAAATCTTTGTCAGCGGCGGGCGCAGAGGCCTGATGCTCGGCTTAAACCCCGCCTCTCTTGCGGAATATATTTCCGCGGATTTTGCCGATATCACGGTCTGACACATAAAAACGATAAAAAAACACGGGCAGTTTTCTGCCCGTGTTAATCTTTTATACGGTTAAATCAGTCTTCGTTCTTCTTTGTCTTAACGACGGCGACTGTGCCTGCCGCGAGAGCAAGGAGAGCAACTACGGGAGCAACAACGCTGCTGCCGGTGTTGGGGACTCTGCTGCTGACTGCCGCTGCTTTTCTGGTTGAGGAAACGGCTGCCTTTGAGGTAGCGTCATCATCCTGAACTGCGGTAACGCCGCTGGGATTGGTAACTACATCGGCATTATCCTCGGTAACGGAGTTGGGAAGAGTGGTGCTGCCGAGCTTATCGACCGCGCTGCTGAGATCCTTGAGAAGATCTTCGGCGCTCTTTTTGGTGGTGGATTCCTCAGCCTTTTTGGTGGTGGAGTTCTTTGCGTTCTGGGGATCGGTAGTGGGGGTCGCCTTGGTGGTATCTGCCGCTTTGGTGGTATCCGCAGCCTTGGTGGTGGGAGCGGTGGTGGATTCATCAACGACCTTCGCAAAGCCGATAACGGAAATCGTGCATACCATCATAAGAGCAAGAATAGCGGATATAATAACTGTTGCTGTCTTTTTCATAAAATGACCATCCTTTCGAATATTCTTAAAAGACACCTATATTGTAATGTCAATTTTTTGTTTTGTCAAGTATATTTATATATAATGGTTACAGGGGCGAAAAGAGCAAAAATATGCGATTTTAACAAAAAAGCGGAATGAGGAGCAGAGCAAGCGGATAAAATCCGGTGCCACCTTGCCCTGCTCTCAACTGCTCCTTAAGTCCCCCGACTTACAGGAAAAATAAGAGGTAATTCCCGAAACCCGATCATATTTCAGATTATCTCCGAAAGCGAGACCGAGGTTATGCTGTCATTTGAAACAATGTAAAAGCTGTCTCCCGAAACAAAGCAGATGTCATTATCCGCCGCCTTGAATATATAGGGCTTGGGATAAGCGGTGAGCCTGCCCTTCACATCCGTTGAAAAGAAGAGGTAGCCTCTGCTCTTGTTTATTTTAACGGGGATCCCGACCTTATCGCCGGATTCGGTGCCGACCGATTCTCTTGCGGGATCGATCGAGATCGAGCGGCTGTCAAGAGTGAAGCTGACCGTCTCGCCCGAGGAATTTATCATGGTCCATTCGGAATTGCCTTCGGAATCGGGCTTGCCCTGGATCACGGTGATGCCGCGCCCGGATACTTCGCCGGCGCTGGCCGTGCGGCTGCCTGAGCCGGAGGGCTGATAAACGGTTATCTTTCCGTCATCCGATACGCCTGCGGTAACGACCCCGTCGCTGCCGCTGATACATACACTGCCGCCGTTTGAATAAACTCCGGACACCTTGCCCGAATAAATATTCTCCGCCGAGGCGACCGGCTCGAGATAAGCGCTGAGGACCGTGAGATCCACGCTTTTGTTATTTTCCGTCACTACGGCGATACCGCCCTGAACGGCCGCCGGACTGCCCGCCATGGCTCCTTTTACGCTTGCGGAAGCCGCCGCTTTGAAATTGTTGCCGTAGAGGGTGAGCCTGTCTATTTCGACGCTTTTCGCTCCGCTCTCGCCGTCGGTGCTTTCGTAGGCGAGGTAAACGCCCGATCCGTCGGCGATTATATCGGAATATCTGCCGCTGACGGTGCCCTTGACTATCTCGGAATTGAGATTGTTTATATCCGTCGCGGTGATGAAGGTGTAGCCGCCGAGGGGATTTTCATTTTTGATAGAATCCTCCTGCGTGAGCTCCGCCTGGTTTCCGTTTACGGAATTTGCGGGTGTGTCGGTCTCGCAGTTTGTGATGATAAAAAGTTTGCCGCCCTTTTCGGCCGCCAGAGAAAACTCACCGCTCTGGGTGTATTCGCCGCTCTTTACCGGTGAGGATCTGTCCGTAATATCGTAATATTCGACCTTTACGCTCCTGTCGCTCTTCATGAGCGCCGCGAGAGTGTTGCCGCTGACGATGATATCAAAGCATTTCCCGCCGGGAATTATCGTCTTTTCGCCCGCTCTTTCGAGAGAAGAGAGCGAAACGATGTCGATATATGATTTCGTTTCCTCCGAGCTTGTCGCGGTAACATATCTGTAAATATACTTGCCGTCACAGCGGATGAAATTGACCTTGGCGTTGATTTTGCCCGAGCCTGAGATCACGGCCTCCGGCACCTTCTGCTGAGCGAGCAAGGTGGTCGGCTCCGAAACGGCTTCTTCATCATCCGCGGATGATTTGAATACTCCTGACTTCTTTGTGGTGCTCTGCGATGAGGATTTTTTATCGGTCTTTTTGACCGCTCCGTAAATATATTCGGCAATTTTTTCGGGAGTAATATCGTCCGCTCCCGAATTATTCTTCTTGCCCGTTATGGAAATATTATTCCTGGTGTTGAGGATGAGGGCTGTGACGACTACAACGAGAAGCGACGCCGCAACGGCGATGATCCGCTTGAGATAAGCGATCTGTCTGCGGTATTTTTCGGCTTCTGCCGCAGCCGAGCGGATGCTGACCGGCTCTTTGACCGCCGCGGGCCGTGCCGCTTTGGCTTTGAGCATGGCAACTGTATTTTCTACGGAGAGGGCATCGGGCACCTGAGTGCGCTTCGCCTCTTCTTCAAACTTTTTGCCTATGAGGTCGAGGATCTCTTTCTCATTATCCATCGTCTTCGCCTCCTTCCTTCAGAATTTTTCCGAGCTTTGCTATAGCCCTTGAATATCTTGAGCGCACCGCCGTGTCGCTCATACCGAGCGATTCGCTTATTTCGCGGCTGCCCAGGCCCGTGACCGCCCGCATCATAACGATCTGCCTGTCTTCGGGCGCAAGCGAGGAGAGCGCGCGCTCGAGATCGATCGAAAGCTCGGCGGTATCTATGCCGCCCGAATCGGTTTCTCCGGAATCCGTCAGCAGGGGGAGAGCGCTGTTTCCGGAGTTATACTGTCGGCGGCAGGCCGCATTCAATATCTTAAAAAGCCATCCTTTGAAAGAGTCAGCGTTGCGGAGATTTCCTATGCCCGAAAAAGCTTCAAGCACAGCGTCCGAGACCGCGTCCATGGCGCCGTCCGCGTCGCCTACCACAATGCAGGCGTAGCGATACATTTCATTCTTATATATGGAATATAATTCGCCGAAGGCGTCGGCATCGCCGTTTTGAGCGGCAATGACATATTTACGTATTTCGTCGCTCAAAATTTTCTCCCCGCTTTCACTTTCAAATATCAGTGTGGAATTTTTTCGCTTTTGTTGCAGAAATTTTTGAAAAAAACGAAGAAATTTCAAAAAATTTGCCCTGACCCGGCAAAAAAATCGGTTTTTTCTCTTAAAAATATCAAAAAAAGTATTGTGTTGCCCGCTTTCATTTAGTATAATATTTCCATTGTGTGAGCAAATCTTCAGTTAAAGGGGCGCCGTTCCTTGCCTTAAGTTTACGGATTTGCTCTATACCGTGGCTGTTACGGCCATTCTGAAAGGTGTGGTATAATGCTCGGCAAGTATGTCAGAGTCAGGGTAACCAACCCCATCCACTCCGTAAACAATCAATCGGGATTTACCTACGGGCTCAATTACGGCGTTATCGAGGGTAAAAAAAGATTCGATAATATTCAATACGGAGCGTATATCATGGGAATCGACCATCCCGTGAGAACATTTGACGGCAGGGTGATAGCAAGCATAGAGAAGGAGGGCGAGAGCCGCCCCGTCTATGTGGTCGCCCCCAAAAGCACAAGATTTATATTGAATCAGGTAGAGGACGCAGTCTCTTTCGCGATCGCGGGCGGAGAATACCGTCTGAGCTGCCTCTATGAGCGCTCCTGCGGAGCGATAGTTTACAGATTTATCAATGACGGCATCCGTTATCTGCTGATAAAAAACAAGCGCTCATCCAACTGGGGATTTCCCAAGGGGCACGTTGAGCGCGGAGAAACGAATGAGCAGACCGCCGTGCGCGAAGTCCTTGAAGAAACGGGGATCCATATCAAGATCCTCCCCTCATTCTCCTACAAGGCGGAATACACCATCCACGGCAATATTGAAAAATCCGTCACCATCTACCTCGCTAAGACGGATGACACCCAGACCATAATTCAAAGGGAAGAGATAGAGGATTATATCTGGCTCGATTATGACCGCGCCATCGACACCCTCAAATTCGCCAATGACAAAAATATGCTGCGCCACGCGAGAGATTATCTCGTCAAAGCGGGCATCACCGCCTGATCGTCATATACCCGCTTCAAGGCGGGTATTTTTGTTTTTTTCGCTCTTTTCAGCTCTCATTTACGAGCTTTCCCGTCATGTGATCTATCGTCAGCTCAAGCATCTGAACTCTTGCCAGAGCGGTTTCAAGCTCGTGATCGAGTTCCTCTTTTGTAGGGAAAAACTTGCCGCCGAAAGTCTTGGCGGTTTCAAATATCTCGGCGGGATCCGTCATAAATCTGATCCTGCCGAAAATCACGACGCTCGTTATATTGAGCGCCCACTCGCCCTCTTTGCGAAAACCCTCGTCATAGACGCAAAAAGATACCCTGTTATCGGCTTTTAGCGCGTCTGTTTTATGCCCGGCCTTCGCGCAGTGAAAATATATCTTTTTGTTTGCCTCATCATAATAAAAATCCATCGGGAAGGCGTAGGGATAGCCGTCCTCGCCGTGTACTGCGAGCACTCCGCGCCATTCGCTGCGCAAAATCTCCGAGCATTTTTCTTCGCTGACCTGCTGTTTGATCCTTCTCATTTTTCTGAACATTTTCAGATTCTCCTTCGCACTGTGTGTGGACTTATAATAACATAAAAAGCCGGCGGACTCAATGTTATTTTTATGCCGATTGACAACGCCGCGGCGTTGCAGTATAATAAAAGTGTATATTGCGCCCTGTAGGGCGGCCCGGAGGTGAGACCGTGAAAAGACTGCTTGCTTTTTCAATGGCGATCCTTATCATTTTTTCGCTCTGCTCCTGCGGCAAGAAGGATGATACGGAGAGCAAAACCGAAACAACCGTCGCTTATATGACCGAAAAAGACGAGAATATTACTTATGATTTCAAGGATGACAGCGGCAGGATCCGCGCAAAGCTCGATATGACCTATCCGCTTATCGAGAGCAAGGAGCGCCCCGAGGTCGCCGAATCCATCGCGAAATGGTTTGTTGACTACCGCGAGGAGCAGGTAAAATCAATTACGGACGGTCTGCCTTCGCTTATCGAAACGCAGGACAGATTCGGAATTGATAAGCCGACCGTCACAAAGATCACCTGTAAAAAATATTCCGAAACGGATTTCACGGTATCATACACCGTCACGGAAAAGCGAGGCACAGACCCCGAAAAGGATGAAGGCGGGGTTTTCGGATGCACCTTTTCTCTCGAAACCGGCAAGAGGATGACCCTTGATTCCCTTTACCGCAGCGCGGATGAAAAATCCGACGGCGCAATGAAGGCGCTGATAGCCGAGGAAGCGGATCGCACCTATGCCACAAGGGCGAATGTGCCTATCTCCGATGAGCAGAGAGAGATACTCGATCAGCTTTTCAGCAGGGATAGTTTCTGCATCACGGATTTTGATATCGTTTTCCTCTACCCCTTTGAGGTGCTCTCAAGCGGAGCGAGAAAGGGCATTTATTACTGCGCCATAGATTACACTAATGTCGAGGACCTTCTCTACACTCCCGGTGAATACAATGCGCGATACAGAGGAGATGATCATTAAACCATGCCTTATATTTTTCCTTCTCTGATGTGCATTTTGATTGCGATAATCCTCATTCGCTCCTCAAACAATTTCATAAAACTTCAAAAAATCAAAAAACGGAAAGGAAGACAAAGGAAAATGTCAGTTGAAATGATAAAAAACCTTATCGGAAAGACCGTCACCGTCAATCTTTTCAATGAATCTCTGGGCTCGCAGGGCACCGTTATCTCGGTCGAGGATAACTGGATAATGATCGAGGAAAAGAAAAAAACGAGGATCATCAATTCGGATATGATATGCGCCATAACGATCGTGCCCGAAAAGAAAACAAACTGAAATAACTCAAAACGGGTCTGCCTTTTGACAGACCCGTTTTTTATGCCCGGAAGCATCATTATTCATAGTTTTTCAGGAAATACTGAAGGACTGTATTTGAGGCCTTCATGGCGACTCCCGAGCCCCAGCCCGCTTCCTCCGCGATGCAGATAACGGAGAGCGGAAGCCCGCTCTTCTGAGAGAAGCCCGCGAATACCGAGGTGCTTTTTTTGCCGTCAATCTCCGCCGTGCCCGTTTTGCCGCACATTTCAAGCCCCGGGAAATTCCAATCCCCGTATTTATCGGTCACATTTGAGCGCATCATATCCTTGAGCTTCAACGCGGTTTCGGGATTCATTTTGACAAGCACCGCGGGCATTCTGCCCACCACATCGCCGAGCGCTCCCATTGAGAGGATCCTGTCCGGAGCGTAGCCCGTCCCGCCGTTTGCAATCGCGTTAATGATCGCGAGGAAGTGAGTGGGGTTTATTCTTGTTGTGGATTGGCCGATACCCGCCCAGCCGAGTTCTCTTTTGCTCTCTTTTGAGGGATTGAAGCGGCTCATTGTGAGCGGCACCTCTTTGGCGCTCAGGCGTTTGTTGAATCCGAGAGATTTCGCCGTCGCAAGCAGTTTATCCGCTCCGAGTTCAAGAGAGATCTCCGCAAACGCGCAGTTGCAGGATTGATTGAGAGCCTGCCTGAAATTTATCTTTCCGTGGACTCCGTTGCAGATGACCTTGCCGTCCGCGGTGTTGAATTCGCCGTCACATTCAAAGGTGCGAGAATCTATATCGGGTATATTCTCTATCGCGCAGGCGGCGGTTATTATTTTCATTATCGAGCCGGGGGTATATTGCCCCGAAACGGCTTTATCGAGGAAAACTCCTTCGTATATCGGATTTGTGCGAAGGTCGGAAGGCACATAATTCACATCATAAGAAGGCTTTGAAACGCTGCACAGAAGCTCGCCCGTCTTATAGTTGCATACTATCAGGGTGCCGTTATAATTGCCGAGCGCCTCGTAGGCGATACGGTTCGCCTCGCAGTCGATATTCAGCTTCAGCTCCGAGCCGGTGCCCTTCTTTTTGAGATTCAGGATCCCGTCAAAATAGTTGTAGCCCGAGAGATTGCTGCGGTAAAGATTGTGTGTGCCGGTGGAGATAACTCCCGATGTGTCGCCCACTATATGCAATATCGCCTTGCGCATATTTGACGAGGTGTTTATGAAAACTCTTTTGTTGTTTACGCTCTGGGCCAGCACCTTGCCGTTTCTGTCATATATCGTGCCGGCGTTTACCACCGTTCCGTTTGAATAGATGTGAGAATTCACCTTGTTTGCCGCCCAATCCGCTCCGTGAAGGAAAAACTGAGCGACAAGTATTGCCGTGCCCGCGAGGAAGAATGCTATCAGCACATAAACGACCGCGGCGCGCTTGACCGTCTTTTTCATGCCGCCCTTCCCCCTCTCTTTCTCTTTGAAGAAATCACGACATCGGGAGCGGGCATCTTAAACGGCGCGCCTGCCGCGCGGATATAGGCGAGAAGCCCCCAGGAGCATATCATGCTTGAGCCGCCCCTGCTTATGAACGGCAGAGTGACGCCCGTGAGCGGGAGCAGATCCGTTATGCCGAATACATTGAGCGAGAGCTGGAAGATAAGCATGCCCGCCGAGGCGACCGCCGCAATGGCGTAAAATGACGAAGCGGAGCTTTTGGCGGCTTTTACGGCAAAAATCCCTATGCAGGCAAAAGCGATCAATACCGCTATGCCCGTGATCATACCCATCTCTTCGCAGATAACGCCGAATACCAGATCGGTCGAGGCGGCAAATACATTTCTCAGCTTGCCCTCGCCGATCCCCAGGCCGAAAAGCCCGCCCGAGGACGAATAGATAAGCACCCTCGTCTGCTGATAGCCTATGGTATCCATATTTTCCCAAATATGGCGGTAGGCGGCGAATCTGTTTGCGACATAGGGCTTGAACGCCACTATCAGCGCCGCTCCGAGCAGCGCGCCCGCGCAGATTATCGCTATCGTTTTTATATCACCCGAGCGCATATAAGCTATCAGGATGAATGTAAAGAAAAAGATGAGCGCGGTGCCGAAATCGCGCATGAGAAACAGGAAGCCAACGCAAGCGAGTGAAAAAAGGATGTATTTCGTGAGCGATGTGTTTGAAAGCAGCCTGTCGAGCGAGGCGGCGCCCACAAGGACGAAGGCGACCTTGACTATTTCGGAGGGCTGAATCGAAAATAAGCCGAAATCTATCCAGTTCAGCGCGCCGTTTGTGACCTTTGCGAGCGCGATGTTTATCGCGAGCAGGATCAGCGAACCTATCGCCGCCGGGTATCTGAGCATCCCCGCAAAGCGGACATCTCTTATGAGCAGGGTTATCGCGAGATAGGCGATGAGCCCCAGCCCTATGGCAACGAGCTGCTTTATCGCGTATGCCTCGCTGAAGGTGGCGCAGACGGTGAGCCCTATCCCGGATAGGAAAAAGGCTATCGCCTCAAGCTCAAAATAATCGTTGCCGGTTATTATCACGTTAAACATCATATAGAGCCACTCAAAAGCGATGTAGCCGAAAAAGATGAATATGTAGTTTTCGTTTATCTCTTTTTCGCGGGTGATGACAAATGCGGCGCAGATGAGCTGAAACAGGCTGATAAGCACCATGACCGTGATCTGGCGGAATTCAGGCTGCTTCTTTTTTTCTCTTGTCAATCCGTTCACCCCTGTCACAAAAATTTTGTATTTATGAATGAATTTACCTTGTGCCGATTAGTAATAATAACACATAAATGTGAATTTTTATAGTCCGATTATTGATTTTAGGAAAAAACAGGTAAAAAAATGTAAAAAATTACTTGAAACCGAAAAAATTTTAATATATAATGAGGTATATATTGCGGGTATATGCGATTTTTTGAAAGAGGTTTTACTGCAAATGGTTGGAGATTTACATTGCCACACTAAGCTTTCCGACAGTTCGATGGGTATCGACGATCTCATCCTTCTTGCGCAAAAAAGAGGGCTGACCACTATCGCCGTTACGGATCGCGACTGCCAGGCAGGCAACACAAGAGCAAAGATCATCGGCGAGCGTAAGGGCATTAACGTTATCCCGGGCGTCGAGTTATCATGCTATGATTCAAAAAGAGACGCCTACGCCGAGATAATTTGTTATCTTGCGGATTCTCCCGACCGCCTCGAGGGGCTGTGTCACCGAAACATAGCCACCCGCAAACGCGCCAGCCAGATGATGACTCTCAAGGTTGCCCGTCAATATCCGATCTCTCCCGATCTTGTCACAAAATGCGCCACAGGCTCCACAGCCGTTTTTGAATCACACATTATGCACGCTCTGGCGGAATGCGGCTTTACTGATAAGATTTACGGCGAGCTTTATGAGTCCCTTTTCTCGCGCGAGAGCGAGAATAACGTACTCGTTACGGCAAAATACCCCGAGCCCGTCGAGATACTCGAAGCGATCCACGAAGCGGGCGGTATCGCCGTTTTGGCTCATCCCGGCTCGAGAGACAGTTTTGATCTGCTCGATGAGCTGATCGAAGCCGGGCTTGACGGAGTCGAGGTATGGCATCCTGAAAACACCGAGGAGCAGCAGGCGGCTCTGCTTAAAATTGCAAAGAAACACGGCCTGCTCACCGTCGGCGGCACGGAATTCAAAGGAATGTATTCCAAAAATCCCCTCTGCGTGGGCGATATAGGCGCCCCGGAGGCAAGCATAAAAGCGCTTCTCGGCTATAAAACCAAGATGAAAAAGAAAAAGGCGGCAAGCGCAAAATAACAAAGCTGAAAAAATATTCTGATTACAAGGTGGTGAGATTCCTTGAGCAGCGACAGTAGTCACTATCGATTATGTCCGTCAAAAAAATCAATATGCAAAAGTGCGTCGGCTGTTCGGGTTTTCTCATAACCTAACGGTAATGTTATCGTTTCGGCAACACCCTTGCGCTTTTGCGGAAAGGGTGTTTTATTATTGGAAAACGAAGTATTGCTCACGATCCTTCTCAAGATGCTGTCAGAGAATAAATTCTCGACCATCAAGGATATTCTCCGTGAGATGAATACTGTCGATATCGCCCAGACGATATCCGAGGCGGATCCGGAAAATCAGGTCAAGATTTTCCGCCTGCTTCCGAAGGATTCATCCGCAGAGGTATTCTCTTATCTCGATTCCGATACTCAGGAGACCGTCATAAATTCAATAACGAATGTTGAGGTCCACAACCTCGTTGAGGATATGTTTATAGACGACGCGGTCGATTTCCTCGAAGAAGTCCCCGCAAATGTAGTCACCAGAGTTCTCGCCCAGACGAGCAGGGAAACGAGAGATACGATAAATAAATTTCTCAGATATCCCGAGGATTCCGCGGGGAGCATTATGACCGTCGAGATGGCGGCGTTTCAGGAGGATTCCACGGTGGATGAGGCGATCGACGAGCTTCGCCGCACCGCGCAGGATAAAGAATCCATCGAAACCTGCTACTGCATTGACAGCCGCCGCAAGCTGGTCGGCTCTCTCCCGCTGCGCAAGCTCATAGTCGCGCGCCCCGATAAGGTGCTTCGCGACATCATGTATGATGACGATCAGCTCATCAGCGTAAACACTCTCGATGACCAGGAAACGGTCGCCGAGATAGTGCGTAAATACGACCTGCTTTCGGTGCCCGTAGTCGATAATGAACACAGGCTTGTGGGCATCATCACCATCGACGATATCGTCGATGTTATCCAGGAAGAAAATACCGAAGACTTTGAAAAGATGGCTTTGCTTCTTCCCTCTGAGGATGACTACCTCAAAACAGGCGTATTCAAGCTCACCAAAAACAGAATTGTGTGGCTGCTCATACTCATGGTCTCCGCCACATTTACCGGCAGGATCATCACAAGTTTTGAAGATAAGCTCGCGATCTACACCGCTCTCACGGCATGTATTCCCATGCTGATGGATACGGGCGGTAACGCCGGCAACCAGGTATCCACCCTTGTCATCCGCGGTCTCGCGCTCGGAAGCATAAAGCCGAAGGATTATTTCAAGATCCTGTGGAAAGAGATACGCGTCGCGGTGCTGTGCGGTGTGATACTCGCCGCCGCAAACTTCGTGAGAATGTATTTGCTCAGTCAGATCCCGTTTTTCAAGACGGAAACCAATCTCCCGGTATTCTTTGTGGTCTGCCTGGCGATGGTGGGCGCGGTCATAGTCGCAAAGACGATAGGCTGCTCCCTTCCGATCCTCGCGAAGCTCCTGCATCTTGACCCGGCGCTTATGGCAGGGCCTATGATCACCACGATCGTGGACGCCATCACCCTGCTTATTTATTTCGGGATCGCCACCGTTTTTATCTCAAACGGTCTGCTTACTCCGTAATGATCCGCTTGTTTTATAAAAAACACTTGATTTTTGTTAAATACTGTGTTATCATCAGTAAGGTTAGAATATAAGAGTAGAGTAAAGGAGTGGGGCGTCCCGCTCTTTTACTTTTGGACGGAGGTCAATTATGTCAAAGGGTAAAGGCGGCAACGTTTCCGCCGCTGTGTGGCAGATAGCCGAGCCTATCGCCTCGGAGCTCGGGGTCTCGCTGTGGGATATCCGCTTCCTCAAAGAAGGCGCCGACTGGTTTCTGAGGATAATCCTCGATAAAGAAGGCGGCGTGGGCATAGACGATTGCGAGGCATTCAGCAGGGCGATAGATAAGCCGCTCGACGAGCTCGATCCCATCGAGCAGAGCTATTGCCTTGAGGTCAGTTCTCCCGGGCTCGAGAGAGAGCTCACAAGGCCCGAGCATTTTGAAAGATTCAAGGGCTCGCCCGTAAAGGTCCGCCTCATCCGCCCGGTTGACGGCGCGAGGGATTTCAAGGGGATCCTTGAAGAATGCGATAAAAACAGGATCACTCTCCGCCTCGAAAACGGCGGTGCGATGGATCTTGATAAAAAAGAAACTTCATATATAAAGCTTGATGATTTCGAATAAGAAAGGATGATTCAAAAAATGAAAAATGCAGAGTTCTTTGAGGCTGTCGCGGCGATGGCTCACGAAAAAGGAGTCCCCGTCGAGGCTCTCTACACGGCAATTCAAAAATCAATAGTCACTTCGATCAAAAAGGATTACGGCGACAGAGAAGATGTCATCGTAGTTGATATAAATCCCGAAAAGCAGACCCTCCGCACCCTCATCCGCAGGGTTGTAGTCGAGGAGGTCACAGACCCGATTTCAGAGATTTCCCTCGAAGAGGCGCGCAATTTCAAAAAGAGGATCAAGGTCGGCGATTTCATTGATAAGGAAGTAAATACAAAAGAAATCAGCCGTATCAACGCGGTCAAGGGCAAACACCTTATCCGCCAGAATGTCGGCGAAGCCGAGCAGGAGCGCAAGAGGATCGAGCTTCAGGATAAGAATCAGGAGCTTGCCACCGCCAAGATCATCAGAGTCGATCCCGAAACGGGCGACGCTCTCATCGAAATCGGCAAGGTCGTCGAGCGCCTTCCCAGAAGCGAACAGCTCCCGACCGACGATTTCCGTGAGGGAGATTACACAAAGGTATTCATCACCGATGTCAGAGAGGGCACAAAGGGCCCCAAGGCGATGGTTTCGAGGACGGACAAGGGCCTTGTCCGCAGGCTGCTTGAGATCGAGGTGCCCGAGATAGTTGACGGCACCGTTGAGATCAAACAGATCTCCCGCGAAGCGGGCTCGAGAAGCAAGATCGCCGTATTCTCCACCGATGAGAATGTCGATCCCGTCGGCGCGTGCATAGGCCAGAAGGGCGCGAGGATCAATCATATCGTTGACGCTCTGGGCGGCGAGAAGCTCGATGTTGTCAGATACAGCAGCGACCCCGCCGAATTTATCGCGGCGTCCCTCGCTCCGGCAGAGGTCATCAGCGTTGAGATTCTCGATGAAGAAAACAAGACCTGCCGCGTCACCGTACCCAACACCCAGCTTTCGCTTGCCATCGGCAACAAGGGTCAGAACGCCCGCCTCGCGGTCCATCTGACCGGCTGGAATATAGATATCAAGCCGGAGTTTGAAGAGCCGGTAATCAATTTTGACGAAGAATAACAGGAGTTAAACCGTATGCCGACACACCGCAGTATTCCGATGAGAAAATGCACGGGCTGCAACGAAATGAAGCCCAAAAAAGAGCTTGTAAGGGTAGTGAGAAGCCCCGAGGGAGAGGTATCGCTGGACCTCACCGGCAAAAAGCCGGGCAGAGGAGCCTATGTATGCCGCGATGCTTCATGCCTCGCAAAGGCGCGCAAAGCCCGCAGGCTCGAAAAAGCGTTTTCCTGCGAAATACCGGATGACGTTTATGAGAGAATGGAGGAAGAGCTTAAAGATGGATAATCCCGCATTTCTCTCCCTTCTCGGAATTTGCCGTCGGGCAAATAAACTGAGCTGCGGTCATGACGGCGCTGTCGGTTCGATCAGAAGCAAAAGCGCAAAGCTGTGTCTGCTCAGCAGCGATTCTTCCGAAAGGCTGAGAAACGAAATCAGCAGAGAGACGGAAATGAGCGGCAAAAATATGCCCGTCAGGCTTCTCTGCTCCGATATGTATGAAATAGGCCGCACAGCAGGGCTCAAATCCGCGGTGCTCACGGTCAACGACGAAGGCTTTGCAAAGGCAATGCTTAAACTTCTTGAAACCGAAGAGGAGGTTAACGATTGATGGAAAATAAATACAGAGTTAAAGATATAGCGGCCGATCTCGGCGTTAAAACGGCGGATATCACTTCGCTTCTCGGCAAATTCTTTGAGGGTGCGAAGAGAAACGCAAACACCGTGCCCGAGCTTGAGGAGCTCGATATCATTTTTGAGACCTTCACAAAGAATTTTGAGACGGATTCTCTCGATGATTATTTTGCCATGACTTCTCCCTCGGCAGAGGGTGATAAACCCGAAAAGAAGGCAAAGAAAGCCGAAAAAGCCGAAGAAAAGAAGCCCGAAAAGGCAGAGAGCGAAAAGCCCGCCGCAGAGAAAGAAGAGAAGAAACCCGCCAAGGCAGAAAAACCTGCTAAAGCGGAAAAAGCCGAGAAACCCGAAAAAGCCGCGAAGCAGGATAAGGGCGAAAAAGAGAAGCCCGCTCCCGCCGCTCAGGCAGAGCAGAAGGCGGCAAAGCCCGAAACTCCCGCTCCCGAAAAGAAACCCGCGAAGGATAAAGGTCCCAAAATGCCCGCTATGCCTCAGAGAAGCGCAAAGCAGGATAAAAAGAAAGAGGATAAGCCCCTTCAGCGCAGGACCAAGGGCGAGCAGACGACCGTTGACCTCAGGTCAAACAACGTCGATCTCGAAAAATACAATGAAAAATATGAAAATCTCGGCCCCGCCAACAGCAAGAGGGCTTATGAGAGTGCGCCCGCAAAGCAAAAGATAAATCAAAAGAGCAAGCAATACAGAAAGCAGGGCGGCAGACCGACAAGGCGCGAGACCGAAAAAGAGCGTCTTGCGAGGATCGCCGCCGAAAGAGCGAAGAAACCCCAGATGCATATCCGCATACCCGAAGAAATCACGGTCGGCGAGCTTGCTTCAATGCTTAAGATGACCGCCGCCGAGGTTATAAAGAAGCTCTTTACGCTCGGCCAGATGGCTTCGATAAACGATGTGCTCGATTATGAGACCGCCGCGATCGTTACCGAAGAGCTCGGCGCGAAGGCGGAGAAGCTCGTCGTAGTCACCATTGAAGACAGGATCATAGACGACAGCGAAGATGATGAAAAAGATCTTGTCAAGAGAGATCCCGTTGTTGTCGTTATGGGCCATGTTGACCACGGCAAGACCTCGATCCTTGACGCCATCAGACACACTTCAGTCACCGCAGGCGAGGCGGGCGGCATCACCCAGCATATCGGCGCGTCGAGAGTTACGGCAAACGGTCAGCAGATTACCTTCCTCGACACCCCCGGCCACGAGGCATTCACCTCAATGCGTCTGAGAGGCGCTATGGCTACCGATATAGCGATCCTTGTCGTAGCCGCGGATGACGGCATTATGCCTCAGACGATCGAAGCGATCAACCACGCGAAGGCTGCGGGAGTTCAGATAATCGTTGCCATCAACAAGATGGATAAGCCCACCGCAAATCCCGACAGAGTGCTTCAGCAGCTCACGGAGTATGAGCTCGTTCCCGAAGAATGGGGCGGCGATACTATATGCGTCCCCTGCTCCGCCGTTACCAAAGAAGGCATTGACAATCTGCTTGAAAGCGTTCTGCTCGTTGCCGAAATGCTCGAGCTCAAGGCGAATCCCAACCGTAAGGCAAAGGGTATCGTCATCGAGGCGCGTCTTGATAAGGGCAGAGGCCCCGTTTCCACGCTTCTCGTTCAGAACGGCACTCTGAAAGCCGGCGATATCATAGTCGCAGGCTCGGCAGTAGGCAGGGTCAGAGTAATGACCGATGATAAGGGCCGCAAGGTCAATTCCGCGGGTCCGTCCGTTCCCGTTGAGATAATGGGTCTTGACGAAGTGCCGCAGGCAGGCGACGGATTCGACGCCGTTGCCGATGAAAAGCTCGCGAGAGAGCTCGTCGAACAGAGAAAGAATAAAGCAAAAGAAGAGCAGTTCAAAGAATTCCAGAAGGTCACTCTCGAAAATCTCTTTGATTCGATCAAAGAAGGCGAACTCAAAGAGCTCAATATCATCATCAAAGCGGATGTTCAGGGCTCGGCGGAGGCTGTCAAGCAGTCGCTTGTCAAGCTTTCAAATGATGAAGTCCGCGTAAAGGTCATCCATACGGGCGTCGGCGCTATCCGCGAGAGCGATGTCATGCTTGCGAGCGCCTCCAATGCCATAGTTGTCGGCTTCAATGTGAGGCCCGATAATGTCGCTTCCGAAAACGCCGAGCGCGACGGAGTCGAAATCAAATGCTACAGAGTCATTTATGATTGTATCAATGAAATCGAGGCAGCTATCAAAGGTATGCTTGCGCCGAAATTCAGAGATGTCGATATCGGCAAGGCGGAGGTTCGCCAGGTCGTCAAGATCTCATCTGTCGGCAATGTTGCGGGCTGCCATGTCACAAGCGGCAAAATTACGAGAAATGCGAAGGTCAGAGTCGTCAGAGACGGCATCATCGTCGCGGAGGACGCTATGGCGTCCCTCAAGAGATTCAAGGACGACGTCAAGGAGGTCGCCTCAGGATTTGACTGCGGTATCGGTCTTGAAAAATTCAACGATATCAAAGAGGGCGACGTATTTGAATGCTATGTGACCGAGGAATACAAAGATTAAGAGGTAGATCATGGCAGGCTATAAAACAGACCGTGTTTCAGAAGATATCAAAAGAGAAATCGCGGCAATGGTGCGCGAGCTGAAAGATCCTAGGATCAAAGGAATGCTCACGATAGTCAATGTCGAGGTAAGCTCGGATGCTTCTTTCGCAAAGGTATATGTCAGCGCGATGGAGGGCATCGAAACGGCAAAGACCGCCGTCAAAGGGCTCACCAGCGCCACCGGCTACATTCGCCGCGAGATAGGCAAACGCCTTCATCTGCGCAAAACTCCCGAACTCAAATTCATCGCCGATGATTCAATAGAGAGAGGTATGCAGATAACGCGTATGCTCAATGATATCGTGACCGAGACCGAGGAAAAAGCGGATGAGGATTGATATTCGACAGACCGCCGATTTCCTGCTGAATAATGACGGATTTCTTCTCCTCTGCCACGTTTCGCCCGACGGCGATACGGTAGGCAGCGCGGCGGCGCTCGCGCGAGGGCTGATCTCCATAGGCAAAAAGGTAAGGATAATCTGCGGCGACAAATTCACAAAAGAATATGATTTTATGTTTGAAGGGCTTGAAATGAGCGATTTTGAGCCCGAGCATATCGTTGCCGTCGATGTAGCGGTGCCGAAGCTTCTCGGCGAGGAATACTGCGCTCTCTACGGCGACAGGGTCGAGCTTTGCATAGATCACCATTCCACAAACGATCTTTATGCCCGGAAGGTATGCCTTGAGCCCGATTCGGCGTCTGCGGCAGAGGTCGTGTATCTCATCCTCAGGCAAATGAATATCAAAATCACCCCGATCATCGCGAGCTGCCTTTATACGGGGGTTTCCACCGATACCGGCTGCTTCAGATTTTCCAATACGACCGTTCGCACCTTTCAGATAGCGGCGGAACTCGCAGCGGCGGGCGCCGATTATTACAATATAAATCAGGCATTTTTTGAAACAAAGACCAAGACCTACGCGGCGCTTGAGAGGCTCGCGCTCGAGGGAATGAAATTCTTTTTTGACGATCGCTGCGCAGTTATCACCGTCACCCGCCGGATGTATGAAAAAACGGGTTCGGACGAAACCGAAACCGCGAAACTTTCAAATCTGCCAAGGCAGATCGAGGGGGTCAAGGTGGGCGTGATGATGCGCGAACTCAAAGACGGCGGTTTCAAATGCTCGATCCGAACTCACGGCGATATCGACGCTTCAAATATCGCAGGGCGTCTGAGCGGAGGCGGCCACGCAGGAGCCGCAGCTTGCACCATCAATGCCGATAAAGAGCAGGCGACCAGTATGCTGCTTGATTCGATAAGGATCGAGCTCGATGCGGATGAGATATAAACACAATTCACGCGCTTGCGCGATGTGCTGAGCATACTGAAATTGACCTTACTGTAATCCACGCACCGAACTTAAACGCAACTGCCGATAACCGTGCCCCGATCCCTTCGCAGCACTACCCGATTTACGCAGCCCACCCGCGCCCTTCAAATAACACATTCGGCATTCCGTAAAGTCTGAATTTACATCGCAAAAAAACGACGGCAACCTAAGCAAGAGACTGAAAGCAGCAAAATCTACATCACACAGTAAACTTAAACGGCGGCTACGCAGGAACATCTGTTCCCTGCCACCGTCCATATCCGCCGGTAGCATAGCTGGATAATGCATCGGATTCCGATTCCGAAGACCGGGGGTTCAAATCCCTTCCGGCGGGCCAGAAAAAAGCATCCTTCGGGATGCTTTTTTCAATGATGTTTACCCTTTCGGGCAAATGATGCGTGCTTCGGCAAGTGAGTTAAGCACATCACTGTGTTTGCAAAGCAAACTGCATCACCTACGCCAATGGCGTAAATATCACTTTACAACAATAAAAATGAAATGTGTGCTATATACTGCAATCGCCCGGCATAAAAATCATAACCCGCAGATGAAAGGCTCATCTGCGGGTGAATTCACGCGATTGGTATATTACGGCTGGACTTTTTTCTCGGGAAGCGCATTAAACAGGCCCTGGAAGAAGGCGATGATCTTTTGGAAGAAGCCGGCGTTGCACTTAATCGTGCCGACTTTTCTGAGCTCGTTTCCGCTTGCGTCCTTTTGAATCTGATCGCCCGAATCAACGATTTTAACATAATAGTTCACATCGCTCTTAAGCTCAAATTCATCGGAAGAAACCTCAACATTGTTTCCGCGGTATTCTTTGCCGTTGACAACGAGAACAAGGCTGTATCCGCGGTCAAGGTTGCTTGCGGTCGCCCTCACCGTAACCTTCGTTCTGTAACTGAGGGTCGCTGTTCCGGCCACATTTATTTTTGCGCCTGCGGTGGGATTGACAGGGCTGTCGGGCTTCAGCCTCGTGCCGGCAGCCGTCCTTGTATCCGTTGCGTCGCAGCGGTCGCATTTCGCGGTCTCGGTGCCGTCTTTTTCTGTTGTGGCGTCATTGTTATATTTATAATTTGTGAAGCTGTGTCCGAGCGCGGAGATCTCTTCCTTATAGCTGTCACCGCAGGAGCAGGTGAAAGTCCTCTCTCCCTTTTCCGTGCAGGAGGGCTTTTTGGTTATCTGCGATGAATACGTGTGAGAATGGCTTTCTTCATAGACTGCGGTCACGGTAATATCGCAGGCGGCAAGAGTGTAGGCGCTCCATTTTCCGGAGTGTCCTTCTTTTTCGGGCACCGCCGGTTCGGTTATAGATTTATCCTCAACGGTAAAGGGGATTTTATCTCCGACCTGTATGCCGTCGGCAACAAACGTTGCGTAATAGGTTATCGGTGTGTAAACGGGTTTTATATCAAGGTCGCTGCCGTTGACGGTATATTCCCATTCACCGGTATATCCGGCTTTTTCAGGGACCTCGGGCAGATTTTCGATCACGGTATCGCCGTAATGATAAATTATATCATAGGTCTTTCCGTCGATAATCAGCTTTGCGGAATAGGTCAGACTCTCTGAGCAGATATCGCAGATATGATCGCCGTCGGAGTCAACATGCTCTCCTCCGTCATCAACGCAGATAGCGAATTCGCTGAATGAGCCTACATCAAAAATGAAATAACCGTCTTCGATCAAAAGATCTCCGGTGGAGTATTTCTTTCTCTCTGTGGTGCCGTCCGCCTTTCTGTGATGGATATATACGCTGCTGTATGCATTTATCGAAACACCGGCGGGAACGGGGATCTTGATATTCACCTGATTTTCTTCGACCGGCTGCATATCATTGTTGTCATTATCAGTCATGTGGATCGCGTAAAGCGCATACTGATTGCCGTCGATTATGGCCTTGAATGAGCTGAAGCGGCTGTCATTGGCGTTTATATCCTCTACCACGAGATTGAGCTCACTGTCATTCGGAGTGCCGAAGGTGCCGTATTCATAGCGCACGGTCACATCGGTAGGGTCATCTGTTTTTTCGCAGGTTCCCGCAAGATAATAGATATCGCGGACATAAGAGGTGCTGTCAAAATACTTGTTATATTTTTCCAGCCATTCCTCGGGAGTTCCGTAAAAATTGATTTTTGAATATTTATCGGTGCCGTCAAATGATTTGTCATCTATGGTTTCAACGGTATTATACAGTGTTATGGTATCAACCGAAGCAAGATCATTGAATAAAGTTTTCGGGATAACCCTTACCGCTTTTCCGAAAACGAGGTTTTTAAGTAATGAATCATTTTCAAAAACAGAATCAAAAAAACCTGAAGACGATGTGTTGACCCTTTCGACACTTTCGGCATTATAGATAAATGTTTCAAGTGAGGTGCAATTTGCGAACGCCGCATATCCGATATGCTTAAGATTTTTCGGAAGTGTTATCTCTTTAAGAGAGGAACATCCTCTGAAGGATCCGCCGCAAATATATGTAAGACTCTCCGGAAGATTTACCTCTCTGAGATTAACACAATTTAAAAATGCGCCTCTGTCTTTTGATAATCTATAAAGCTCAATGGTGGTAGTTTCATACCAAAAACTGTATGTTCCTATGGAAACTACACCTTCGGGTATATCTATTCTCTCAAGCCCCACACAATCGGAAAACGCCAGCGAAGCAATGGTTTTGATACCCATATCCGCGGGGATAACACTGTTTTTGCAGCCGAGGATAAGAGTATCATCTTTGATAAGACAATCTCC
Organism: uncultured Clostridia bacterium; assembly: GCA_947166625.1. Taxonomy (GTDB): domain Bacteria; phylum Bacillota; class Clostridia; order Oscillospirales; family Acutalibacteraceae; genus CAG-177. The sequence goes on along the minus strand of CAMVEX010000008.1, from coordinate 6,805 downwards.
GCAGGCTTTAATTACCGGATTATGTTCATCTACGCCGATATGCTCGATGTTCTTACAGTGAGAGAACGCACCGTCAGCAACAGAGCTGACACTCGCAGGTAATTGAATCTCTTTAATTCCATTGCAATTGCCGAAAGCACTTGAATTGATCGTTTCAACTCCTTCAAGCAAAATGTATGTCAGATTTTCGCAATTATAAAAGCAGCCGGTATCCAAGGTCTTAACACTGCCCGGAAGCTCAACATAATTCAGACCCGAACAGCCGGCAAAGGCATATCTTCCTATTCTTTCCGCTCCGGCTATATCGGAAGGATTTATGCCCGTAATGATTCTGCCGTCAATATAGACTTTGTCCGTGACAGAATATGGGTTGCAGTCTGCTCCGCTGAAATCTACGGAACACCATTGAGCAAGTTCTCCCACAAAATAGCATCTTTCCAACGCCGTGAGATCCTTGAATGAAGCCTTGACGCTTTTTATTGACGGATAGAATGTGAGCTGAGTGATCAAAGTGCAGTTTTTGAAAGCAGACTCTCCGATAGCAATGACCGGATAGCCGTCTATCGTTTGCGGAATTATCACGCTCCCGGTAACGGCGCTGTCAAGCTTTTTGATCGTAGCCATATTGCTTTCATCCAGGGTATAAGTGAATGAGCCGCTTACATGATCGCCTTCGGCGGCATAGGCAAATAATCCGGAAAACGCGGAGCCTATTATCAGAAAACAAAGCAATACGGATAAAGATTTGATGGCTGTTTTTTTCACAATCAGAAACCTCCGGGAAATAGTCTTATATAATAAATTATTCCACATCGATCGTCAGGGAATAATTACGGTTTGCTCCGGCTGTAAGCGGAAGAGAAACGCCTGAATACTCGGCGAATGATGTATCATAGCCCTTTGCGGCGACCGCCGCCTTCGCATCTGAAAATGTATAAGTTTCGCCCTCATTCAAGGTAACATGGACCGTTTCGGCATATACGCCGTTTTTTGTCACCGTGATCGTCAGAGACGAGGTCTGCTTCTGAGATGTTGTCGCTTTGGTTGAAGCAGTTGTTTTTTCAGTCGTTTCCTCTTTGGAGGATTGCTGTGTATGCTTCACGGTCACCGTCGTCTGCTTTATCTGAGCGGATTTGGTCCCGTTTTCAGATGAAACCGAGGGCGAATAATGCGTGGTCGTTGCACCCGATACGGTAGCGGATCTGACTGCCGTAGTGGATTGGGCGTGGGCAGTTGAGGTCGGGGCGGCGGATGCGCCGGTGGCCGCCGTGCGCGATGAGCGGGTGCGGGCGGTCGTCACGTTTTTCGTCGTATAGCTTACATTATCAAGCTGTCTGACAGTTTCGGATTCCGGCAGAGCCGCGGTTTTTTCGGTGATCCCGCCGATTTGAGATATATCCGCCTGAGATTTAGCTTCGCTTTTTCTTGCAGCTCTCACATAACTTGTCTTTGGGGCGCGGGTCGAAGGATCCGGCTCGGTAACGCTTTCGGAAACGGAATATGCGGTCTCTTCATATCGGATCCTGTTATCCGCCGCTTTTTTTGCGCCTGCTGCGGTGCCTCCGATCACAGCGGCGGCGGCGACTCCTGCAATGACCTTTTGAGTTACCGTAAATCCGACCGCCTTTGCGACCAGACCCGCTCCCGTGGCGGCAACCGCCGAAGCGCTCGAAGTTGCAGCTGAAGCCGCTGCCGCTGCAGCGGCGGCGCTTGCGGTGCCCGCGGCAGTTCCCGCGGCGGAGCCTGCTGTTATCGCCGAATAGGTTGCGGCGGCCGCTCCTCCCGAAACAAACGAGGAGGATGCGGCAGCGGAGGAGGCCTTGAGAGCCAGAATAAACAGCGGTATCGGCGCGCTGCCGAAGAACTTGCCGTTTCTCTTTTCGATTTCTCTGATACCCGCTGTCAGCTCCTTCTTCGCGTAATGGAGACGGCTTTTGACCGTCCCCGGGCTGACATCTGTCAATTCGGAAATTTGCTTTATCGTCAGTTCGTTATAGTAATATAAAAGTATCGCAATTCTTTTATCGTCATCGAGCTTGTCGATCAGAGAGGATATCTGACTGTTCAGATCGTTTTTCTCGGTTTCCGCCTCGGGATCAGAGATATCGGAGCCTGAATTCTCCTGCGATCTTTCACTCAATGCGGCAGTGTTTTCTGATTTGGCAAGTGAATATTTGTTATTATCCCTCAGCATCTGCCTGGCTTTGTTTGCCACTATCATATTAAACCAGCTCATAAATGATTCGGGATTTTTGAGCCCGGATATATTATCAAGCACCGTCATATAGCTTTCCTGGAGAACATCCTGGGCATCGTGCTCGTTTCTCACGATTTTGAGCGCGGTGAAATAAGCCGACCGGTTGGTCAGATTATACAGCCTTTCAAATGCCTCTCCGTCTCCGAGTTTCAGATCGCGGACGCAACGGATAATCTCTTTTTTGTCAATATCCATTTACAAACCTCAAATCAGATTATTCGCAAATGCAAATATCCATTTATTTTATATCATACCGAAAAAGAAAATTCAACCTTATGGGCTATTTTATATCGGCAGATGTAAGCTTTGATTTCAGATACATCGTCAGAATTCTGATAAGAAGATCCTTCCTCTCATCAGAGGATAATTCGCAGACGGATTCCTGCATCATAAATGAATCCTTTATAATTCTTTCGATATCGATCACCATTATATTGGCCTCCGGTTAATTTATTTCAGGGCTTAACTTCTACCGAGGGAAGACGGCCGAAAAGACCGCGGAAAAATGCGATGATTTTATCAAAGAAACCGGTCTTGACTTTGACCTCGCAGTTTGCGCTGAGATCTGCGCCGGCAGAGTTTTTCTGAACGGCATTATTCCCGTCAATGACCTTGACGGTGAAGGTTTTGCCCGAGGTCATGTTGCCAACATTGTGACTTTCCTTTGTGTTATCACCTGTGGCAATCTTTGCGTTACTATCATAAAATGTAACCACTTTATCCGGCTGGAACGCCTGTGGATGATCACCTCAAAATAATAAAATAGGCTTTTACATATTTGTAATATAAATATCCACATCATCATAATCAGCTTTGTATTGTGAAAGCTTAACGGTTCCGGTAGTTCCTGATTTCAGGTTGCCGTCTGCTGTTTCTATGTGTTCAGTATCTGATCCTACAACCTTTCCGTCTTTTGTAAATATAGCAAAAACTTTGACCGAGCGGACTGACTGTTTGCCGTCATTTGTAACAGTGACTATTGTATTTTCACCCGCAATATTCTTTTTATAGGATAAATCTTTTACTGCCGATGTATAATATGATTTATCAACCGTTATGCTGCAGTCATATTTAGTAAGTGAGTCATCAAGCTCTACCGCGACCGGATATTTATCCCCGGGTCCAAGGCAGTAAATCTCGCTTGAATTTGTATCAATTATCTCGTTGTTTTCATCATAAGCGTTAACATTTACACTGACATTAAGGTTATATTTGGATTTATTTTCGAGCAAATAAACTACTTTATAGTGATTAAAGTAATCATAATACGCTCCAAGGTCTTCCGATTTGACCTTCTTTGCCGCAGATTCTGAGTCAAATTCATCCGAATCATCAGCCCCGGCTGTGTCAAAAGAAATTGAGTAAGAAGGCTTGATATAGTCATTTAAAGACTTTTTATAATTCTCCAAATCATCGGAAGAAATATCAAGGTCAAATTTTTCATACATCTCAGTTATTATTCCGCATCGGGCTAATCGACCGCCCCACCAAAATCCGGTATATAAATACTCATGCTTATAGTTTTCTGTTGCGGAAAGTTGAAATTTTAATGATTCGATGTATCTGTGAGCAAGGTCATTAAAATTGTCATCATCAAACCTCACACCAGAGTATTTTTCGATTTCCTCAAGCTCATAGTTTACCAATTCTTTGTAATATTCGGCAAGCTGTTTATCATCCATTTCACTTTCGTCATCATCGCCATTATCAATGCGTTTTTTAATGCCGGAAGCCATGGATTTCAAAAATTCTTCCTGTGTCGCTTTAACGCGGCTCTCATTTGATTTTTTCAGAACATCTGTTTTTCTTCCGATAAAAAATCCTCCGGTCAAAGCGCCCGCCACAATGATAACACAGAGAATTACGGCAAGAATCTTTTTCATATTTTTACCTCATCTATATTTTGTTTTTATGTTCTAAAATGAAAACATCATGCTATATAAATCATTTTCGGATAATGTAGATCTGTATTTAAAAGACGAGTCCACATTGAAAAACTGATTAACATCGTAGGCGATATTATTACTTTTGCCGTTTTTAAAGATAAAGAGATCTCCCGTTTCATCATAATCTTTAAAATAGATGATATTCCCTTCGGAATCATTGGAATTGCTTATAACTCTGTAGCTGTATGACGCGTCATCTGCAATCTTTTCTTTTTTACCTTTGGAATAACAATTCAGTGTACCCATATTCTCATCGGAATCAAAATCTGTATAGTAGAGCACTCTGCCGTCATCAAGAACAATGAATTCACCAACATCATATTCTATGAGATTCTTTTCAAGATAAAGATCGTATTGCTCGTCTTTTTTATTCTTTGAATAAAACAATCCGGAATCATATAAGCTTATTGAGTCGGTATCAACATCCGTATCAAATTCCACTACTTTTTGAGGAATTCCGTTTTTAATATCTATTTTGTATAAAGTGCCGGTTTTGCTGTCTTCGCTTGTTTCATCATAGCACCAGATTACTTTCTTCTCCGAATCAACCTCAAAGTCATCAAATGCAGAAACCTCTATTTTTTCTGCTTTATTTCCGATAATGTAATAAGCGCTGGCATCGGATTGATACAATCCTTTGATCATTTTTTCAAACTCATCATAATAGTCATAACTCTGAAATTCATAACGGTAAATGGTTTCTCTTTCCCTCAAAGCCCTGAAATGCTCTTCTTTATCCATATCGTTAATAAACTCTTCAATGGATGTAGTTTTTAATTTAACATCATCATAGCTTTTAAAAACAAGGCTGTTATCGTCTGATTCGAAAGAAGATATAAATTTTTTATTGACAGATTCTGCTTTCTCTCCGTCATAGTAGTAGAGCGTATAAGTTGTGACGCTTATTTTGCGATCCTCGAGTTCTTCAGCTGCATTGATTCTCCACCATGCTTCGGACCAGGCATCGTCATTTTCATCAGTGTGAAGTGAATCAACCAGTTTTTCATCATTTTTTCTCTGTTCCGGAGAATAAGTTATATAATCCATCAGAGTTTTTTCTTCATCATCGTTTTCTTTGATGTAATATATGCCTCCTTCATCATTTACAAGCAATAATTCATCAATATCAGAATCTATCTTCGTTTTTTCTTTACCGGCGTTTTTTACATAAAGAGCACCATTATCCTTTGTGTAAACGATTGACTGAAGATCATCGCTTATATTTTCTATTTCACTGACGGAAGAATCGAGTTTTTCCTCTTTTCCTTCTTTCAGGTCATATGAATAAAGACCTCCGTTTTCAAGGAGAAAAACAAGATTCTTTGCATCATCCGAAATATAATAATTTTCTACATCCGATTTAATCTTATTTCTTTCCTTAAAATCATGTTTATACAGTATGCCATCATCATCGAGATAGACAATCCCTTTTTCTTTTTCAAGTAAACTGTATTTGGTGACGTTATCGCACAATTTGACATTTTCGTCGATCGGTTTTTTGATATGTTTCAGATATAAAGAAAATGTTGAGCCGTCAACATCAATTTTTTGCGGATAGATAATCTGCTTGCCGTTACTCATAAAATAAGCACAGTTTAAGGTCAGCAATCCCGCATCATCTTCATCATATTCATCATAAAGCTTATCTGTAATTAAAATCGGCTCTTTTTTGCCCGGGATATAATAGTAGAGATTGTTTTCTGCTGTATATAATGAATAATACCTTTTTTCCCCCTTTTTTTTATTCGCGGAAAGCTTGGGTACAAAAATTACTCCCGCAATTATGCATGCAACAACCAGTATTGCTGCCACAGCCATAATTGCTTTCAGCCCCCTCTTTTTCTCCGGAACCGGTGAAGCGCTGTTTTCCTGCTGAACAACGGCATTTTCTGTATTATTCTGCGAAGGATTATTTGACTGCTTTTCTTTATTTTTTTCATCCCGTGAATGATCTTCGGATACTGCATTATTGATTTCTGGATTATATTGCTCCGCTTTCGATTCTGCCTTCTCCGTCTCAGCATTGACGGCATTATTGGCTTCGTCAGAAATATCTGTGACAGTTTTTTCCTCTGCGCTCAAAACCAAGTCGCCGCAATTAGGGCAAAATTTGCCCTCGATTTCAGTTCCGCATTTAGTACAATACTTTGGCATTGATAAAAACCTCCTATAATTTTCATTATGTATCAGCTTCTGTATTATCAGAAGCATATATAACGAACCATTGGGATAACCTGATAAAACACTTTATCATAAAATGTCTCTTTTAACAGCAAACAACATCCCATAAAAGTTATCTTAAATTATCCCTCTGCTAATAAGATGCATTAAAATACAAAAAGGTTCAAATTTTTTAATTATTTTTTTGATTTTTTATATTTTATGCTTTTATCTACCATAGTAAAAATATTTCGGTCATCTTTTGCCGCCTTATCAAATTATCACCTCACCCGATAAGTTTCCCCGCCCCTGAACTCAAAATTTTTCGGATAAAAATAAAAATAGCCCGAACATACATCCAAATTGAGCATATTCAGGTTATGAAGAAACAGCCGCTGCACGCGACCTTGCAACCGCGGAATCACAGTTACAAATCTAATAA
>CAMVEX010000007.1 GCA_947166625.1 uncultured Clostridia bacterium | reverse complement strand
TCTGAACGAAATTTTATTTGTTTAATTTGTTTCATCTTGAAAAAAGCGTATCATACTGCTATAATTAAATATAATTATTTGACGGGGAATGATAAAATGAAAAAGATTATATGCGCGGGAGCGGGTCACGGCGGTCTTACTGCAGCCTTTTTGCTTGCAGGGAGCGGATATGATGTAACGGTCATCGAGGCAAAAAAACGCAGTGAACTCGGTCACGATTGGCATGACTGCGTCTGGCTGCCCGAATTTGAGCGGCTCGGTCTCCGGGCGGATGATCCCGGATATGTGATGCCGTTTTTTCATTATACATATCATAACCCCGCGCAGACCGCCGCCTTTACCGTCACCTCAAACGATATATCAAACCTCAGAATGGCAGACAGACGCTATCTGCTTGATATTCTCATTGATAAATGCAAAAAATGCGGCGTCAAATTTGAATTCGGTAAAAAAATCACCGGAGCGATCGTTGAAGACAACAGAGTCGCCGGAGTGCATACCGCAAAGAAAGAATACAGAGCCGACCTCGTGATCGACGCTGCCGGCATAGATTCGCCCGTCAGAAAGACCCTTCCCGAAATTTCGGGAATTCAGAGAGAAATATCGCAGGATAAGATCATCTGGACCTACAGAGCGTATTTTGAAAATAAATTCAATAAGCCCGCGCCCGAATCGCAGAATATATATTTCTTCCATTGCGGTAATCCCGGGATGGATTGGATAATAACGGAGCGTGATTTTGTCGATGTGCTTGTCGGCTCGTTTGTGCCGATCACCGATGAGATCATAGACAGCGCGCTTGAGGATTTCCGCCGTATCTATTCTCATACGGGTGAAAGGATCCTTCGTGGAGGTACCGTCAACAAAATCCCCATAGGCAAGGCCATTCCGAAATTTGTATGGAACGGTTACGCGGCTGTCGGTGACAGTTGCTCCATGGCGGAGCCTATGAGCGGCTCGGGGATAAACCGCGCCCTTACCGCCGGCAGCATACTCGCCGAAACGGTGATGAACACCGGGGATGAAGATCTTTCCGTTGAAAATCTCTGGCGGTATGAATATGATTATCTCAAAAAGACAGGCGAGAATTCATATTCGGATGCTATCCTGCGCGAATTTCTTTCGGGTCTCAGCCCCGAAGATCTTGACTATTTCTTTGAGCACAGGCTCCTGACAGAGAAGGAGCTCGGCTCGGGAGGCGTATCGTTTTCATCGCCTGCGGAATTCTTTCAAAAAGCGGCGGCGTTTTTGCCGAAGAGCCGTCTTTTGCCCGGGATTACCAGGGCGCTCCTCAAGCTCAGGACGGCGGAAGCGGTCAAATCCGCCCTGCCGCGCGAGTATTCGCAAAACGCATACGCATACTGGCTCAAACTCTACAACAGGCTTTAATTATAAGGTAAACGAATGAAGTGTGCATTTTATACTCTCGGCTGCAAAGTGAATCAATATGAGACGGGCGCTATGGCGCAGGAGCTTGAGCGTCACGGTTTTACCCGCGTTTCGCCCGGCGAAGAAGCGGATGTTTATGTCATCAATTCCTGCACGGTGACCGCCGAGAGCGACCGCAAGACAAGGCAGGCGGTGCGCAGATTCCGCGCGAATCACCCCGACAGCATAATCGTTTTGACCGGCTGTATGGTGCAGGCATCCCCGGGGGCGGCAGATAATCTGCCCGAGGCCGACATCGTTTTGGGAAACAAGACAAATAATTCGCTCTACGGGATGATAATGCAGTTTATCGGCAATCACAGCAGGGCAGTTGCGATCGAGCCCCATAAAATAGGCGATAAATTCAATACTCTGCCCGTGACGGATTACCGCGATAAAACCCGCGCCGTCATCAAGATAGAAGACGGCTGCAACAGATTTTGCTCATATTGCATCATACCTTATGCAAGGGGCAGGGTGCGCTCAAAGCCCGTTGCCGACATAGTTTCCGAAACAAGGGCTCTTGCCGCAAACGGTTTCAGTGAGATCGTTGCGGTTGGCATAAACCTTTCAGCTTACGGCTCGGATATCGGTGAGAATCTTGTGAATGCCGTTCACACGATAGCGTCGGTCGAAGGGATAGAGAGGGTGCGCCTCGGCTCCCTTGAGCCTGATCATATCACTCCCGAGGTAATATCGGGTCTTGCTCAAATCAAAGAATTCTGCCCTCAGTTTCATATTTCGCTTCAAAGCGGGTGTGACAGGATCCTGAAAAGGATGAACAGACACTACAGCAGCGTGGAATATGAGGATTTATGCGGCAGGCTCAGAGAAGTATTTCCCGATGTGAATCTCACCACCGATGTTATGGTCGGCTTTCCCGGAGAGACAGACAGCGATTTTCGCATTTCGCTAGATTTCGTGAAACGTATGAAATTTGAAAAAGTCCATGTATTTCCATACTCGCGCAGACCCGGCACACCTGCCGCCAATATGCCGGAGCAGGTCGAAAACGCCGAGAAGCAGCGCAGAGCCGAGATCGTGATGACCGAATGCGAAAAAATAAGGCTCGATTATCTTCGCTCTCAGATAGGAAAAACTCTTGAGATCATCCCCGAGGAGAATCACGGAGGGGAGATAAAAGGATATACGGCGAATTACACTCCCGTCACCGTGGTCGGGAAATGTGAATTCGGAAAGCTTACAAAGGTTTTGGTAACGGGAGTCGGCAGCGATTCCTGTTTGGGCACGGCGGTTGAATAGAGGAGAAACGGTTCCTTCATTGAAGGAACCGTTTCGCTTTGCGCTTATTATAAAAATCCGTTTTATCGTACCACTGTTTCGGCTATAATACAGATGAAGCCAAATGAAAGGGGGCAAATCAAATGAAAGACAATTATTCTTATCTGCCGCTTGAATACTATATGACCTTCAGTAACGGAGAAAAAAGCGATGTTTATGAATGGGAGGAAAATCTCACCGGGGAGGAGAGGGGAGCCTATCTTGAAACTCTGCTGTTTTCCATCCCGCCGGAAAATTCACCCATACTTCTCAAAGCCGCCGACAGGGCGAAGCGCGAAATAATTGAGGGCGGGCTTGATGATTTTGTTCCCTCCGGAGCGGATTATGTCCTCACCGTCAGGTTTGCTCAAAAATACTGAGATAAAGGGATCATATCTTGAGTATTCCGAAGCTCTGGAGGATTCCCGAAATCAGGATGGCGAGGATAAATATCGGGGCAATCCATTTTACCATAACTCTGTAAAATCCCTTCATCTTAAACGGGCCGTTAAGCTCCACCTCGCTGATGATGGCGTCGGGCTTGATTATGAAGCCGACCACAAAGCAGGTGAGCATACCTACGAGAGGCAGGAATACGCTGTTTGAGATGAAATCGAGGAAATCGAGAATGTCAAATCCGAGTATGGTGATATTGCTCCAGATCCCGAATCCGAATGAGCATACGGTGCCGAGTATCGCGCCGTAAACCGTAACGATGACCGTGGCGGTAATTCTCTTGATTTTAAAGGTGTCGATTATTCCCGAAACTATCGCTTCGAGAATTGATACGGAGCTTGTAAGAGCGGCGAAGAGAACGAGGAAGAAGAAGAGCGCTCCGATGATTCTGCCGGCCGGCATCGCGTTGAATACTTTCGGAAGGGTCACAAACATAAGTGACGGACCCGTGCTTAAAGCGGCTTTGTCGCCACCCGAGAATTCAAATACGGCGGGTATTATCATAAGCCCCGCGAGCAGCGCTATGGCTGTATCAAAAATCTCAATATGATGGGTGACGGAGTTTATTTTTTCCTCTTTTGAGAGGTAAGAGCCGTAAGTGATCATTATGCCCATCGCCAGCGACATTGAGTAGAATAACTGGCCGAGAGCCGCGAGGAAGGTCTTGAAGCTGAGCTCTTTGAAATTGGGCATCAGATAATATTTTATGCCGGGGAGCGAGCCCGGTCTTGTGATCACATAAATCGAAAGACCTATCGTTATGACAAGGAGAGCGGGCATAAGTATCTTGCTGATTTTTTCTATGCCCTTGTTGACCCCGAAAATAACCACGAGAGTCGTCGCGATGAGGAATACTCCGAACCAGATAAGAGGATCCTTTGTTGCGGAAACATAGTTGCCGAAATATGAATCGTTTGCCGTGGCGACATTCTCCGTGATCATCGCGACCGTATATTTTGTTACCCAGCCGCCGATAAGGCAATAGTAAGGGAAGATGAGGATGGGCACGAATGTGGCGAGCTTGCCGAGCCAGCCCCATTTTTTATTGAGCTTGCCGAAAGCTGCAAGCGGGCTGAGCTGAGTTTTTCTGCCGATCGCTATTTCCGTGATCATCAGCACGGTGCCGAATGTAAGCGCAAGAATGATATATACGAAAATAAAGATTCCGCCGCCGTATTTCGCGGCGAGATAAGGAAATCTCCAAAGATTTCCGAGGCCTACGGCAGAGCCTGCCGCGGCGAGAATGAAACCGAGTTTGCCTGAAAAAGTGTTTCTGTTTTCCATATTTTACCCCTTAAAAATTCCGCATGTGATTTCAGCCTTCATGCGCGCCCGATCCGTATTTTCAGATCGGGATGACTCATACACATTTCGCCGATATTATTATCAATCAATGTCGGCGTAAAATTCGTCTGTTTTTATGGCGGAATATCTGCCGTTTGATGAATCCGTCAGTTTTGCGGCAAAAGAATCGCAATCTGTCAGAGGCAGCCGGAAGATCACCTTGACATTATCCTCATAGACGGTATCTTCTATTATGCCGCCGCATTCGGGTATGAGAGACGCAAGCTTTCCGCAGAAAGTATAGTCGCATTCCGCCTTTAACCTTGCGCATTTCGCCCTTGTCACCGTACCCGCCGCCTCAACGGCAACAGCCGCAGAGTGTGAATACGCTCTCACAAGACCGCCTGCGCCCAGCATGATTCCGCCGAAATAGCGCGTGATGACGACGCATACATCGGTGAGCCCGTTTTTTTCAAGCACATCAAGAGCGGGCATCCCCGCCGTACCCTGAGGCTCGCCGTCATCAGAAAACTTTTTGACGCCCTCATCGCGTATGATATAAGCGTAAACATTATGGGTGGCGTCCCAATGCTTTTTGGAAATCAAAGCGATAAAATCAAGCGCTTCCTGTTTAGTCTTAACAGGGCGGATATAGCCGATAAATCTTGATTTTTTTACGGTGTATTCTTCGCTCGCTTCTTTTCTGACGGTTTTATAACTTTCCATAATCATACCCAACATAAGCAAAGCGGTGCAAATTATATGCACCGCCTCTTTGCTTTGATTATTTGCTTTCCTGATTGTTGAGACCGAAGCGCTTGTTGAAACGGTCAACGCGTCCGCCGGTATCAACCAGCTTCTGCTTGCCGGTGAAAAACGGATGGCATTTTGAGCAGATATCTACCTTGAGACCGTCTTTGGTCGAGCCTGTCTGATAGACGGCGCCGCAAGCGCAGCGAACCTCTGTCTGATGGTAGTTGGGATGGATTCCTTCCTTCATTTTGTTCACCTCTTTCGGAATACGATACATAACGAATTGCATTTTATCATATAATAAATCAAAATGCAAGTATTTTTTAAGCAAAGACTTTGCTGAATAATATAAGTTTATTTGTTATCAGTTTCAACAGAAGCGAGGTATGCCCTGTCTTCTTTTGAAAGCTCGGCTGTTTCAAGCAGGTCCGGCCGCCTTGCCAGCGTGATTTCGAGAGATTTTTGTCTCTGCCACCCGGCGATATTGGCGTGATGCCCCGAAATAAGCACCTCGGGCACCTTTTTGCCGTGCCACTCATACGGTCTGGTATATTGCGGATATTCAAGCAGGCCCGAATAATGGCTTTCGAGCGTGTAGGCGTCTTCATTCGGAAGGACCCCGGGGATCATCCTTGCGATGCAATCGGCAAGAATAAGAGCGGGCAGCTCTCCTCCCGTGATGACATAATCGCCGATCGAGATCTCCTCATCAACGATTTCTTCTATCACTCTTTCGTCAACGCCTTCATAATGACCGCAGAGAATTGCAATGTTTTTCAGCCTGCTCAGTTCAACAGCTTTCGCCTGAGTGAGCACTTTGCCCTTCGGGCTCATATAGACCAGGTGAGGCCTTTCGCCCAATTCTTCGCAAAGCGACTCAAAACAATCATATATCGGCTGAGTCTGCATTATCATACCGGTGCCGCCGCCGTAAGGCGCGTCATCAACTCTGTTATGCTTATCGAGAGTGTAGTCGCGGATATTCCTGCATTCGATGGTGACAAAGCCGTTTTCGCGCGCTCTGCCGATAACGCTCTCGTTAAGCACATTAAGGCACATTTCGGGGAATAAGGTAAGAATGTCAATCCTCATCGTCAAATATACCTTTCAGGGGTCTGATAATTATTCTGTCCCGGGCAACATCCGTGTCGATAACCACATCGGGTATGGAAGGTATCAGATACTCTCTCCCGCCGTTTGTTATATGCCACACATCGTTGGCGCCGGTTTGGCTTACATCGGTAAGCTCGCCGTAACATTTTTCGGGATCATCCGCGTCGAATACCCTGCATCCGATAAGCTCCGCTATGAAATATCTGCCCTCGGGCAAATGAGCGTCGCTTCGCTTCATCCACAGAATTCTGCCTCTGAGTTTTCGTGCTTCTTCTACGGTATCAACTCCGTCTATTTTGACCAGGGCCATATTTCCGTGTGACCGTGAAGATACCTTGACGGCACGGGTGCCCTCCCGATCAAAATAGAGAGTTTTGAATTTTTTGATGAAATCGGGAGAATCGCACCAGGGGTTGACCCGGACTTCTCCGCGGACTCCGTGAGTGCCGGTGATTTCGCCGATTTCAAGATACTGCTTAATCAATTTCTACCGTAACTCTGATGTTGTTACGGGTCGCGACCGCGCGCATTACGGTGCGGATGGCTTTTGCGATCCTGCCCTGTTTACCTATAACTCTGCCCATATCGCCCTCTGCGACATGAAGATGGTAAACTACGGAATCGTTCTCGCCGTCTTCTTTGGTAACAGTGACCTGTGAAGGATCCTCAACAAGCCCCTGCGCTATGCTGACGAGTAATTCTTCCATCAAAGGATACCTTCCTTCTTGAGGAGCGCCTTAACGGTATCTGTGGGCTGTGCGCCGTTGGTGAGCCACTGCTTTGCCTTGTCGGCGTCAACCTTTACCTCTGAAGGAGTGGCAAGAGGATTGTAAGTGCCGATTTCTTCGATGAATCTGCCGTCGCGCGGATATCTTGAATCTGCTACAACGATACGATAGAAGGGATTCTTCTTTGCGCCCATGCGGCGAAGTCTGATTTTTACTGCCATGATTGTTTCCTCCGAATAACAAAAATTAAATGTTTATAATGTTACGGTTTACCGTATTACATCCCGAATTGCGAAGGGTCAAAACCCGCGGGGAGTCTCATGCCCTTCATTTTGCGGCGCTTGCCGCCCTTTTTGCCGTTGATCTGCTTAAACATCTTTTGCATCTGTTTATATTGCGAAAGAAGCCTGTTTACATCTTCAACGGTCTGCCCGCAGCCGTCTGCTATCCTCTTTTTGCGTGACGGATTGATGATAGCGGGGTTTGTCCTCTCCTTCTCCGTCATCGAGAGTATGATCGCCTGCATGCGGTCGAATTTGCGCTCGTCAACCTCGATATCCTTTGCCTTATTGCCTATTCCGGGCAGCATGGCGAGCATATCTTTGATAGAGCCCATTTTGCGGAGCTGGCGGAACTGATCGAGCAGATCGTTCAGGTCGAATTTATTCTGCATCAGCTTCTTCTCAAGCTTTTCCGCTTCTTTTTCGTCTATCATCTGCTCCGCTCTCTCGATAAGCGAGAGAACATCGCCCATGCCGAGGATCCTGTTTGCCATCCTGTCGGGATGGAAAACATCGAGATTGTCAAGCTTTTCGCCCGTACCGACAAATTTGATCGGCTTTCCCGTTACCGCTCTCGCCGAGAGCGCGGCGCCGCCTCTCGTATCGCCGTCAAGCTTGGTGAGGATAAGCCCGTCTATGCCGAGCGCATCGTCAAATGAGGTGGCGACATTAACGGCGTCCTGACCGGTCATCGCGTCAACCACAAGGAGTATTTCGTGAGGCTTGACCTCAGCCTTGATATCCTTGAGCTCATTCATCAGCTCTTCATCCACATGAAGGCGGCCGGCGGTATCTATGATAACATAATCATATCCGTGAAGCTTCGCTTCGTCTATCGCGGCTTTTGAGATCTCAACGGGATTTCCCTGACCCATTTCAAACACGGGGACTCCCGCCTGTTCGCCGACGACCTGAAGCTGTTTGATAGCCGCGGGTCTGTAAACGTCGCAGGCAACGAGCAGAGGTCTGTGATTCTCTTTTTTAAGTTTGAGCGCAAGCTTTGCGCAGTGGGTCGTTTTACCTGAGCCCTGCAAACCGCACATAAGGATTATTGTCGGCGGGTGCGAGGCATAAGCAAGCCTTGCGTTGGTGCCGCCCATGAGAGAAACAAGCTCTTCGTGGACGATTTTGATCACCATCTGCGAGGGAGTGAGGCTTTCCATTACCTTTTCGCCGATGGCTTTTTCTGTGACGGTGTTGGTGAAATCCTTGGCTACTTTATAGTTGACATCCGCCTCAAGCAGCGCCATTCTTACTTCACGCATAGCCGAGCGGACATCCGCCTCGGTAAGACTGCCCTTGCTTCTTAAATTTTTGAAAGTGGCTTCAAGTCTGTCTGAAAGACCTTCAAATGCCAAAACCGTCACCTCACAATGTTATAATGTAATGTTAACTGCAAACTGAATTATCAGCTTTCAAGCATGGTCATCGCGGCTGATTTGATAAACACGCTGTAATCGTTGATTTCTTTTGAAAGACCGTGATGAAGATTATATTCGGTGATCTTATCCGAATATTCTATGATCTGATTGAGGCTCTCGCGCATCTCACGAAATCTTTTTGCAACTCCGAGCCGCGCTTCCATTTCGAGCATCTGCCCTTCGGCGCGCTTGATAGCGTCTCTGACGCCCTGCCTTGTGATCCCTTCATTTTCGGCTATCTCGGAAAGGGAGAGGTCATCATTGTAGTAGTATTCAAGGAATGAACGCTGCTTCTCGGTGAGCATTTCGCCGTAGAAATCAATAAGAACAGCCATATCGTAATTCTTTGCCACAATAACCCTCCTTCCGAAAAAATTGTCAAAAAATAAAACCTGTAAAGTGTTCAGGCTTTACAGGTTGGCATTATACATTAAACTTAAAGGAATGTCAAGCGAAAAATGCGGAAATTTTCTGCGGGATTTTCACAATTTTTTGTTGAAAAACGCGTGAAACAGCGTGAAAACACTATATTTTGTGTTTTCCGGCCACAATCCACTCAAAATGTGTCCGCTTATTCACTTTTTTGATGTGAAAACAAAATTTCAAGCGCCGGATTTTTGTCTGAGTAAAGCCGATGCACTTTACACGCTGCTTTATTTCAGGGTAACTATCGTTACGCCGTCCTCGCCTTCGCCGTAAACGCCCAGGCGGCTCGTCTTGACATAGGGCGAGGATTTGAGATAGCGGGTCACCGCGCTTCTGAGCGCTCCGGTCCCTTTTCCGTGGACGACCGTAAATTCACTCAGACCGGTGCGCAGCGAATGGTCAATGAATCTGTCAAGCTCAATAAGGCAATCATCAACGCTCATCCCTCTCAAGTCGAGGCGGGTCTCCGGGGCGATATTCAGCCTGCTTTCACCCTGAAGCTTTGCCGTGGACTGCTTCTTGTTTTCGGGAGCGGCGGCGGTCAGCTTCAGATCGGTCTCTTTTACCCTTGTCTTTATCGAGCCCGCAAGTACTTCAACATTTCCGCTTCTGTCGGCGGGGGAAAGCACCTTCGCGCTTTTGCCGAGTGACCTGATAATAACGCTGTCTCCGGCGACAACATGACGGGGAAGCACATAATCTTTATCATCATCTGTTTCGAGGATGGGATCCGTAGCGGCGTCAATCGCTCCGAGGCCGCGCTTTACGGTCGATTTTGCTCTGCGCGCAAGCTCGGCGGCGTCTTTTGTTTTTGCCTGCTCTTTTTTGAGTTTATCAAGCTCCTGGAGCAGAGAATAAGCCTCACGCTTCGCCTGCTCCACGATCCTGAGAGCCTGGCCTCTCGCTTTCTCTATTTCTTTTTCGCGAAGATCGGCTATTTCTCTCTTGCGTTTTTCCGCTTCTTCGCTGTCTTTTTTTGCCTTTTCGGAGAGCTCCTTCGCGCTCTCATATTCGCCCTCCATCCTGAGCCTTGTCTCCTCAAGACGGTCAACGACATTTTCAAATTCCTTGTTTTCGGATGAAACGAGCTCCTCGGCTCTTGCTATTACATTTTCGCCGAGCCCGAGCCGCTTGCTGATGGCAAGAGCATTTGATTTGCCCGGCACGCCGATAAGCAGGCGGTAAGTCGGTCTGAGGGTCCTTATGTCAAATTCACAGCATCCGTTTTCGACTCTCGGAGTATCGAGCGCGTAAGCCTTCAACTCGGCGTAGTGAGTGGTCGCGGCGATTTTTGCCCCCTGCGTGTGAAGCTGTTCAAGCACTGCCATCGCGAGAGCGGCGCCTTCGACCGGGTCGGTTCCCGCGCCGAGTTCATCTATCAGAACGAGCGATTTGCCGTCTGCGGCGGAAAGAATTTCCACTATCGTTTTCATGTGAGCCGAGAATGTGGAAAGAGACTGCTCGATCGACTGCTCGTCGCCTATATCCACAAGTATCTCGTTGAATACCGAGATTTCGCTCTGATCTGCGGCGGGTATCATCAGCCCGCACATGCTCATCATTGTGAGCAGACCGAGAGTTTTGATCGAAACGGTTTTGCCGCCGGTATTGGGTCCCGTGATCACGAGGGTGTCAAAATCCCTGCCCAGCGATATATCGACCGGCACCGCCTTTTTGGGATCGAGCAGGGGATGCATTGCGGATTTGAGATTGATAATGCCCTTATCGTTTATGACAGCAGGGCTCGCCTTGAGAGAATAGGCATATTGCGCCTTGGCGAATATCAGATTGATCTCCACCGCGCATTCATAGCTGTTTTTTATGCTCTGAGCAAAATCGCCCGCCTGCGATGAAAGCTCGGCAAGAATTCTGTCGATTTCTTCTCGCTCTTTGGATTTAAGCACCTTGACCTCGTTATTTGCCTCTACCACCGCCATAGGCTCTATGAAAACGGTGGCGCCGCTTGAAGAAGTGTCGTGGACAAGCCCCGGCACCTCGCTTCTGTATTCATTCTTTACGGGAATAACATACCTCCCGTTACGCTGGGTCACGATGTTTTCCTGTAAAAATTTCGACATGGTCGATGATTTGGTGTATTTATCGAGCTTTTCTCTGACGCTCGCCTCTTTTATCCTTATCTGCCGTCTGATATCTGCGAGGGCGGGCGAGGCCTTGTCCGCTATTTCATCCTCGGCGGTTATGGCGTTAAAAATGGAGCTTTCAAGATAATTATTCGGAGTCAGAGCGTTAAAGAGGGGATCGAGCGAATCTGCCGAGCCTGAATTTGAAGCCCTCCATTGGGAAAGCGAGCGGATCACCCGCAGCACCTCTCCGATATCAAGCAGCTCTCTCGTATTCAATACGCTGCCTGCCGCTGCGCGCGCAAGGGCATTATTCACATTTTTAAGCCCTCCGAATGACGGCCCTCCGAATTTGGCGAGCAAGGCGTGAGCATCCAAAGTTTCGGCAAGCAGAGCCTTTGCCATATTTATATCTGTTTCGGGCTTCAGATGAAGCGCTTCGTATCTCGCATCTTCACATCCGGTGAACTGAGCGAGGCGTTCAAGCACCTTGTCAAATTCCAGCGCCCGTGAATTTTTTTCAAAATAATCCATATTTTTCCTCTTCGGTGTTATCCGTAAAATGATGAGGTGATCTCAGGCTGAGTTTCGCTGCCGGAAACCGATTCGCTTTCATCAGCTTCTCCCGTTTGTGTTTCGCCGTTTTCATCGGTCGGGATTTCGGCTTCGTCGGTCGGCTCCTCCTGCGTGATCGGGTCTGTGATATCATCCTGTTCGGGCAGAGTATTCTCCTGCGTCACGGGCTGAGTTACCGTGCCCGCGGTCGTTTTGAGCTGCTTTGCGATCTCCTGATTGTCTGCCGCCTGGATTGAAGAGATGTAAGTGTCTCCGTTTCTCTCACGAAGCGTTATTTTCATATATTTGTCGGGCTCCGGCGAAACGTATTCTCCGTTGTTGATATCCGCCCACGCTCTGTTGCTGATATAGCCCACATTGAGCAAAACGCTCGTTCCCTGCCTGTCAATGCTTATGACCTGAGGGGTGTAAGCCGCTTCAACGCCGGTGATCGGCAGGATATAGCTCTTTTGAGCCGCATCATAAGTAATATCATATCCGCTCATATCGATTTCGGAATGGAGCGAAGCAATGTCTATTTCGTTGCCGTAAAGGCCGGTGAAAGCCTTCTCGATATCTGCTTGCGGAACAACGATACCTATAGTCTCGCCCTGGCTGTATGAATATTTGCTCATTCCCGCCTCGTCCTCGAGAAGCGACCATATCGCGCTGTAAAGAAGCTGGGATTTGTTGGCGCGGGTCAGATCGTCAAACGGATCGGGGTCAAACATCACCACGGGCTTGAGCATGGCTTCATAGCGCGCCTTTTCGGCTGAATCTCCGGCTCTGTTTTTAACGAATCCGATCACGGCGCTTATGCACGATACAAGCCCTATAACAGCCAAAATGATTATAATTATCCCGACGGGCAGCGCCGCTCTGTTTTTTCTTCTCTTCTTTGCCATTGAGTTTCCCTCCGGTTATCTTACAAACAGCAGGTCGATTTTGCCTACGGTAATTTTATCGCCCGCCGTGATGATGGTGTGTTTTCCTATTGCCGTTCCGTTGACCGATACAGTGTTGTCCTTTGTCACGGGCGTTATATACCACGCGTCTCTGCCGCAGGTGATAACGGCGTGATGCTTTGAAACGGTGGGATAATTGAGAATGATATCGCAGTCTTTGAAACTGCCTATAGATGTTTCCCGGCTCGTGATCGAGTATGAATCCCCGTTGATGGTATTGATAAGCTGAACATTCCCGAGCGATTGGCTTCTGCGCCTGAGCAGAGCCATAACGCAGAGAGCGAGTATGACTATGGCGAGGACGGGCAGCGAATATCTCATCAGATCGGCAAGATTTTCATTCATAGCGTTATAACCTCTTGATTATTTAAGCCTCTTGTCGCTTTTTACGGCGGCCTTTGTGCCTATACTCTGGAATACCTGCACCATGATGATAAGAAGGATCACGGCGATGAGCATTACAAGGAATTTGTAGCGGTAGTAGCCGTAGTTTATGGCTATTTTACCGAGCCCGCCTCCGCCGATAATTCCGCTCATTGCGGAGTAACCGAGTATCGTTGTTATCGCTATTGTCGCATTTGAGATAAGCGAAGGTATGCTCTCCGGGATCATCACCTTGCAGATTATCTTAAGGGGGCTCGCTCCCATGCTCTGAGCCGCCTCGATTATATTCGGGTTTACCTCGCGCAGGCTGCTCTCGACAAGGCGCGCCACAAACGGAAACGCCGCAATCACAAGCGGTACTATGGAAGCGACCGTTCCTACCGTTGTGCCTACTATGACCCTTGTGAGCGGGAATACCATTATCATCAATATCAGGAAAGGAATGGAGCGAAGCAGGTTGATTATCACATTCAATGCGTGCATTGCTCCCTTCGGCAGAGGCAAAACGCCTCCCTTCTCGCCGACCACGAGCAAAACTCCGAGCGGCAGACCGAGAATTATCGCAAACGCGGTGGAAAGGACCGTGACATAGAAGGTTTCCCAGATAGCGAGCGGGATCTGCGTCTTGAATATTTCGAGAGCTTCTTTTACCGCCTCGGGGGTGAACATATTACCGGGCATCGTTTTTTACCTCCTCGACAATTATGCCTTTTTCGCTTCGCAGATATCCGAGAGCGGTTTGGGCCTGATCATCCGGCACGGAGATCAGCATTTCTCCGAAGGCCTGCTCGTTGAATGAGCGGGTGGAAGCGCCGAGAATTTTTGCCATTACTCCCTGAGTCGCCGCCATTGAGGCGATCAGCGGCTTATCCGCAGTCGCTGAGCCGTTGAAGAGGATCTTCAGCCTTGTTTCACCCTCGCCGGGAGGCAAAATCGTCTCTTCTCCGTCCGGGAAAACCAGCCTTTTGGCGGCGTCGGATCGGGGATTTCCGAATATATCCGCCACTTTTCCGCTCTCGACCACTCTGCCCTCGTCAAGTATGGCGACATTTTTGCATATATCCTCAACCACCGACATCTGATGAGTGATCACCACTACGGTGATACCCAGTTTTTTGTTGATATCTTTTATGAGCTCAAGGATGGAATGAGTAGTATTCGGATCGAGTGCGCTTGTGGCTTCATCGCAGAGCAATACCTCCGGGTTTGTCGCAAGGGCTCTGGCTATGGCGATCCTCTGCTGCTGCCCGCCCGAAAGCTGAGCGGGGTAGGAGAGCGCCTTGTCCGGCAACCCGACAAGCTCAAGCAGCTCGGCGGCTTTGCGCCTCGCCTCTTTTTTCGGGATTCCTTCAAGTTCCATCGGGAAGCAGACATTTTTAAGGCAGTTTCTCTGCATGAGCAGATTAAACTGCTGGAATATCATTGTGATGCTGCGTCTTTTGCGCCTGAGCTCGGCAGGCGAAAGCGCCGCCATATCATCGCTTCCGACGATCACTTTGCCGGAGGAAGGGCGCTCAAGCATATTTATACAGCGCACGAGCGTGCTTTTGCCGGCTCCGCTCATACCGATTATTCCGAAAATATCTCCGTCTTCTATTGTGAGATTGATATCCTTCAGAGCCTCAACATTGCCGTCGGCTGTCTTGAAGGTTTTATTCAGGTCAATTAGCTGTATCATATATCGGTTTCCCCTTTAGGTTTCACTTAATCACAGTAATTATATACTAAACAAGCGTTTTATTCAAGTATAAATACCGCAGGGAAAATTGCCCCGGCTCACGCGGCGGGATCGGCATAAAAAATCCGCCCGGGACAACGCCCCGAGCGGAAAAGCTTTATTTGTTGATTTCTATTTTGCCGTAAAGGGTGCCGGCGGTGTCGCTTCTGGGCTCTCTTGAGGGAGCGGAGGGAGCGCTCTTTTCGTAGCTTCTGCCGCCGCGGTTCCTGTTATAGCCGCCCTTATTGTAGCCGCCGCGGCCTCTGTTGTAGTTGCCGCCGCCGTTAAGGGGCTTGACGCCTTCTTCGAGAGTGATGACGACCTTGCGCTCATCGTCGCTGCCCACGGAGTGTGAGGTCACTCCCTCTATCTCCTGAATGGTAGTGTGGATGATCCTGCGTTCATAGGGGTTCATCGGGTCAAGAACGACGTTTCTGCCGTATTTTCTGACCCTTGCCGCATTCTTTTTGGCAAGCGATCTGAGGGTCGCTTCTCTCTTTTCGCGATAGTTGCCTACATTGATGGATACGCGCTTGTATTCGTCTGTTTCTCTGTTGAGAACAAGGCGGGTTAGATACTGGATGGCGTCAAGAGTTTCGCCCCTTCTGCCGATCACCGAGCCGTAATCCTCGCCGCAGTTGATGTCTATTTTAACATCTTCGCCGTTTTCAACATGGATGTTGATCTCGGGATCCTCCGCGCCGAGAGCGGAGAGAATTCTATTGATATATGCCTTGATAGAGGCAAACTTATCTTCTTCTGCTTCATAATAAGCTCTGACTTCGCAGTCTGAGCCGCCGAATATACCGAGTATTTTCGGCTTAGCCTGTGTAATTACTTCATGCTTAATTTCCGCGCCTTCGGGTGCGTTGAGCAGAGCCAGCGCGGCGTTATAAGCTTCATCGGCTGTTGCACCTTTACCGATTGCTTCTTTAATCAACTGTTTCACCACCTGAGTTACTTTTCGTTTTTCATCTTTGCCGCAAACTTGATGTTGTTTTCTTTTGAACGGCGCTCGACCGTTTCATCCACCATCAGCTTGGCAAGAGTCTTTTTGGGGCTGTAGAAATGACCGATAACCACGCTCTGTATGAATCCGAACAGTCCCGATGCGATCCAGTAAATGCCTATGCCGGCGGGGTAAGAAACGACAAACCAGAGAGATAAGCCTGCCATACCGATAGTCATGCATCCCATTGATCTCGCTGCTGCCGCATTCGTCTGAGTCTGCTTCTGCTTTATGTAGGAATAAATCGAGGAAGCAAGGGTCGAAAGGGTGGAGAGAACAGGGATTATCCAGATGATATCCGGAAACTTTTTTTCTTTCGGGATATCACCGAGATCGAATAAACCGAAGAATGAGAAGTTTATGGCGCCTATTTTGTCTATGGTAGCCTGAGACACTCCTTTTTCAAGCGCGGACGCGGCAATATCCTTGATATGCTGAACTACGAGAAGCTCGTCCATGATGGTGCTTTTTTCCATATTTGCCGGCTTGAATGATGTGATGAGCGAAGTGAGCACGGTGATTTCGGTGTCGGGAATACCTCTGAGGAAATTGCTCAAGGGGTAATAGATCGCTCCGATGAGTCCGAAAAGGATAAGAAACGGGATCAACATTGATGTGCAGCCCGAATTCATGGGATTATAGCCTTCACGCTGATACAGAGCCTGGGTCTCCTCCTGGATCTTGCGCTGATCGCCGGCATATTTTTCCTGAATTTTACGGACCTTTGCCTGAATACGCTGGGTCTTTGCCATGCCCTTTTGCTGATGGATCGAAGAGGGAACGACTATTAGCCTCGCTATCAGGGTCAGCAAAACGATGGAAACGGCAAAATTGCCGAAGCCGATCGTTTCATAGATAAGCTTGAGCAAAAATCCGAAAGGAACGCCCAAAATCTTATATAAGCCTATCATTTCTTATCCTCCGAGTGTCTGTGTTTCTTCGGCGGCACCGGATCATAGCCGCCGGGGAAGAGAATATTGCATCTCATAAGCCGCAGTATTGCAAGCAGAGCGCCCTTGAACGGGCCGTGGATCTCGATCGCCTGCACTGCGTAGTTGGAACAGGTAGGGTAATACCTGCACATTGGGGGGAAAAGAGGAGAAATACGCCTCTGATAAAATCCGATCATCGCGAGCATAATTTTTTTCACCTGCTCCGCCCCCTCATCAGGTTTTCCGTATAACTCCGAGAAGTGTAAGTTGTTTCGACATGGCATTTGCCACGGCGGGAGTTTTCAGAATTGTGGTTTTGTGCCTTGCAACAAATACGATGTCCCAGTCACCGGAAACATCTGCGCAGAGGGAATCGTAAGCCGCGCGAATAATGCGGCGGCATCTGTTTCTTTCCACCGCGCCTCCGATTTTTTTGGATGTGGTGATTCCGACCCTGCAACCCGAGCCGCGGCGCCTGCTTTTGAGCGCATAGGTGACAAGCTCGGGGCCTGCCGCTGATTTTCCGCGGGCATACACACGGTGGAATTCATGATTTTGTTTTAAGGCGTTGATGCGTGGCATACGCGGGCAGATCAGTAAGTGAGCTGCTTCCTGCCCTTTGCTCTGCGGCGGGCAAGAACCTTGCGGCCGTTTCTGTCGGACATTCTTTTGCGGAATCCGTGTTCCTTTTTACGATGACGCTTTTTGGGCTGATAAGTTCTGAACATACCTTTAACCTCCATTCACTGTTGAGTTATAGAATCAAACCTATGACGGCATTTACCCCTGCCGATACGGCTCAATTGTCATACTCCGGGCAACAGGGTATAATACACCCATAGCCCTCGGATTATACATTATAAAGCAAAGTGCCGTAAAAAGTCAATCATTTTTTGATATTGACGGGATTTTTTTGCGAAACTCCTCAAATTGGATCGCACGGGGCTTGAAATTCCTTATTTTCTGTGATATATTATACACAATAATGCCTTATTGCGTAGTAAAATCCTCTGTCAGGAGTTGTGATATGGATTCATTAAAAGAAATGTGGAGTCTCGTCAATCAGGAATTAAGGCGTTCAAACGAGATAATCTACAGCATTTGGTTTACCAGACTTGATATAGTTGATTTTGACGGCGCGACGGTCACTCTCTCAGCGAGCGACTTCATCAAGCAGACCGTTGAGAAGCAGTTTTTCGGCGAGCTCAGCGACGCGTTCAAAACAGTGCTCGGATTTGATGTGAGGATCATCATCATCGATCCCGACAAAGCTCAGCCCGTCTCACAGAGTGCGGATAAGGAGCAGCCCTCGCAGATCACCGACAGCAACACCTTTGATTCATTTGTTGTCGGCTCATCAAACAGATTTGCCTACAACGCCGCCAAGGCGGTTGCGGATAAACCCGGAAGCGTATATAATCCGCTCTATATCTGGGGCTCGTCGGGGCTCGGAAAGACACACCTGCTCAGCGCCATCAAAAACGCCATTCTGGAGAATGATCCCGATAAAAGAATCATATACACCCGCGGTGAGGATCTCGTAAATCTCATCGTCGGCGGTATCAGAAACGGCACTATGGGCGCTGTCCACGACAAGCTTCGCAACTGCGATGTAATGCTTGTTGACGATATCCAGTTCATCGCCGGTAAGGATTCGACGGAAGAGGAGTTCTTCCACACCTTCAATGTGCTCACTGCCGGCAACAAGCAGGTGGTCCTCACCAGCGACACGCCCCCCAAAAATATTCCCCTTCTTGAAGAAAGACTTGCGACGAGATTTGAGCAGGGGCTTATGGCTGATATCCAGCCGCCCGATTTTGAAACGAGGCTTGCGATCATCAGCAGCAAATCAGAGGCGATCGGTCTCGATCTTCCCCATGATGTCGCCGATTTTATAGCCGAGAAGGTAAAGACGAATATCCGCCAGCTTGAGGGTACGGTCAAAAAGATCCACGCGCTTGTCACTCTCGAAGGAACGAGCGTAAATATAGCCATGGCTCAAAACGCCATCAGCGATCTCGCGAGCGAGGGAATGCCCGTAAATGAGCTTGTGAATAAGATCATATCCGAAACCGCGAGGACCTTCGGGCTTCCGGTAAACGACATTATTTCAAAGAAAAAAGACAGTAAGACCGCCAAAGCGAGGCAGATAGCGATTTATTCCATCAGGGAGGCGACGGAGCTCACCCAGCAGGAGATCTGCGAATTCTTCGGCGGCAGAGACAGGACCACGATCCATTACGCTCTCAATAAGACCGCCGTGATGGTCGAAAAAGATCCTTCGCTGCGCCGCAGTGTAGACAGCATTATCAAAAACGCCAAGGAGCATTGACCAATGGGATTTTTCAACAAACTCAACAAGGGGCTCAAAAAAACCCGTGACAGTATGTCCGGAGCTATCAATTCCGCCCTCTACGGCAAGAACGAGATAGACGATGAGTTTTATGACGACCTTGAAGAGATACTCATAATGGCAGATGTCGGCGTCAATACCGCCGAGGAGGTCGTTTCGCGTCTGAGAGACGCCGTGTTCAAAAAGAATCTCCACAAAGCGAAGGATGTTCAGGAAGAAATCAAAAATATAGTTTCCGATATCCTTTCGGGCGGCGAAGAGGTCGATATGATTACCATACCGTCCGTTATCCTCGTAATCGGAGTCAACGGAGTGGGCAAGACCACCTCGATAGGCAAACTTGCCGCCATGTTCAAATCGGAGGGTAAAAAGGTCATTCTGGGCGCCGCCGATACTTTCAGAGCGGCCGCCATAGATCAGCTCGAGATCTGGGCAGACAGAGCCGGAGTCGATATAGTCAAACACAAAGAGGGCGCTGACCCCGCCGCCGTAGTTTACGATACCATCGAGGCGGGCAAGGCGAGAAATGCGGATATCATTATCTGCGACACAGCAGGCAGGCTTCACAATAAGAAAAATCTTATGGAGGAGCTCAGCAAGATCTACCGCATTATGGATCGTCAGCTCCCCTATGCAGACCGTGAGATACTTCTTGTGCTTGACGCCACCACCGGCCAGAACGCGATCTCGCAGGCAAAAGAATTCATGGAGGTTGCCGAGATCACCGGCATAATCCTTACAAAGCTTGACGGGACCGCAAAGGGAGGCGTTGTCCTCGCTATCAAAAACGATCTTAAAGTTCCCGTTAAATTCATCGGCGTAGGCGAGGGAATCGACGATATGAGGCCGTTCAAACCGGCTGATTTCGCCGAGAGTCTCTTTGCCGAGAAGCAGAAGGACGAAGATTGATCATGGATTATATTCTCGCAACTCATAATCTCAAAAAACGCGATGAGCTTCACCGCATACTTTCTCCGCTCGGGATAAGAGTCTTGCTCGCGGAGGAGCTGGGGATCGAACTCACCGACGCCGAGGAGACCGGCACCACTTTTGAAGAGAACGCATATATCAAAGCAGAGAGCGGATGCCGTGAGAGCGGTTATCCCTGCATAGCGGATGATTCGGGTCTTTCGGTCGATTATCTTGACGGCGCGCCCGGCGTTTATTCGGCAAGATATGCCGGTGAGCACGGAAACGATGAAAAGAATAATCAGAAGCTCCTTGCCGCTCTCGAAGGAGTGCCTTTTGAAGAGAGAGGAGCCTCATTCATAAGCGCGGTTTGCTGCGTTTATCCCGACGGCAGGGTCCTCAGAGCCAAGGGCGAATGCAGGGGCAGGATAGGCTTTGAAGAAGTCGGCGACGGCGGATTCGGCTATGACCCGCTTTTTATGGCGGAAAAATATGATTACAAATTAAGCACGGCACAGCTCACCGCAGAGCAGAAGGACGCTATCAGCCACAGAGGCGCCGCTTTGAGGCAGCTTGCCGCCGAAATCGGAGAATGATATGACCGGAAAAGAAAGAGCCGCCTACAGGGCAAAAGCAAATTCGCTTGAGCCGGAGTTTCAGATAGGCAAGGGCGGTCTGACGGATGGCGTTATCGAGCAGACGCTTGACACCTTCCGCACCAAAGAACTTATAAAAATAAAAGTGCTTCTCGATTCGGCTCCCGAAACGCCGAGAGAATTTGCCGATAAGCTTGCCGAGGCCGTCGGAAGCGAAGTGATCCAGGTCATCGGCGGAGTGATAGTGCTCTTTAAGGAAAATCCCGATCTTGACGAAGACGGGAACAAAATCAAAAAGAAGAGCGCGGCGAAGCCGAAAAAATCAAAGCCTCTGTCAAATGTCAAGGCTAAAAGAGCGGCGGCCGAGAAACGCGAAGCCGAGAGAAAAAACGCCAAGCGCGATTTTTACGCAAAGGTCAGAAGGCGCGATAAAAGCGGCGGCGGCGCCTATAAAAAATAATTTATTAAATTTTCATTAAATACTGCAACAAAAAGACGATTTTTTACCACTGATATACGGGTAGCCGAAAGGAAATTATGGATAAAAAAGATGTGATCAAGCCCGTTGCCCAAAACAAAAAAGCATATCATGAGTATTTTATCCTTGAAAAATACGAAGCGGGCATCGAGCTTTTCGGCACCGAAGTCAAATCCATCAGAAACGGCAAGGTGAATCTGAAGGATTCATGGTGCCAGATAAAAAATAACGAGATTTTCGTATGCGGAATGCATATCAGCCCCTATGAGCAGGGCAATATTTTTAACAGAGACCCTCTCAGGGTCAAAAGGCTTCTCATGCATAAAAAAGAGATAAGGAATCTCTATGCTAAGGTCAAGCAGGAGGGGCTTACGCTTATTCCGCTGTCGCTTTATTTCAAAAAAGGCAGAGCCAAGCTTGAGATCGGGCTCTGCAAGGGCAAAAAGCTCTATGATAAGCGCGAAGCGGCGGCAAGGAAAGAAGCCGAAAGAAAAATTGAGCGCACAATGCGTCAATGATATACGGGGATGAAAGGATTTCGACGGGGAATCCGAGCCCGGATAAGCGAGTAGCGGGGCGGGACCGCTTTATAATCCGCAAACTTAAATTTAAACGACAACAATACAGTTGCTCTTGCTGCTTAACTAAGCAGCCGTCTCTGTGCGGAGGACTGCGGCCGCATAAGAGGCGTCACACAGCAGTGCACGTGCATCGGTAACGACGGATAGCCGGTCACGCATAATCCGCCTACTGAATTCTCAAGCCCGTTTATCGGCGTGAGAAGGAGGGAATGTCAAAAGGTAAAATACACTCGTAGAAAGTCCCTGCAAAGATTTTTCGGACGCGGTTTCGATTACCGCCATCTCCACCAATACTCTGAACTATTGCTCACGGAGGAATGAAAATGAAGAAAGGATTAAAATCGGCCGGTATTGTCGCGGGCGTCACGGGCGTATGCCTCGTGGCTACCGTTTCCGTGCTCGGTGTCCGGATGTCAAAGGGCATTTCGGCGAGCCGTGCGGAGAATGCCACCCAGACGGGCGGTGACTTCAATACCATAACCCGGGAAGAAGATTCGACAACGCTGTTTGATTACACCTACGAAAGCAGCACGACCTTGCCCTCGCAGACTCAGGAGCAGTCATCGACTGCCGCGACCGCCGCTCCCAAGGCGGCATCATCAAAGGCGACCACGGCAAAAAAAGCGGCTTCCGCGATAGCATCGACCATTGCTAAGACCACTCAGGTGGCGATCAGCGGGACTAAGGTCGATGTGGTTGTCGAAAAAGATGTAACCATGCCCGTGCTCAACGATCAGGATACCAAGAAGGCTTCGGCTCCCGCGGCGTCATCGAGCGTTGATTCGTCTCTGCCAAACGATATGTATTTCACCGGCCTTCAGAGATCGGGATACAGCGTTATCGGCCCCAAGACATTTATTTACAATGACGATACTTCGCCTAACTGCACTCAGCGCAAATTCGGCTACAACGTCCTTTATGACGCAGGCGCAAAGCTCATAGATTTCAGCATTGAAACTTCAAGGATCAAATTCAACTATGATAATAAGGAATATATGATCCAGCTCTGGAAGGGTCAGTATATTTCGGGCGATATCGGCACCGTCGGCGGCGAGGTAGGTATTTACACAAGGCCTCTCGGCAAGGCTTCGGCGATCGGCCATTACGATTGCGCCGCCGAGGATGATTGGCTCTGGTGTGAGCTAACGATATTCTGGGATGAGAATTCCGACGGCAACTATCTTCCTCAGCTCACCAGGAAATATGCGAAGCATTGGTGGGAGACGGGATATGTTGACGGCCAGCTTAAAAACCGCAAGGATTCATCTCCCCTGAGAATTCTCCAGAGGATCACCTTCAAGGATGAAACTCAGGCTCAGTTGTTTGAATCGGCTCTTGTAAAGGCGGGATTCAGAAGCGTCGAAACCTTCAACCCCACCGTTAAAGATACATGTAAGAGATACGGCAAAGATGTTATCTATCTTTGGCAAGATGTAAGATAATCAAAGAGGAGAGTTTATTATGAAAAAAACTGCTATTATCATTGCTATCTGCGCGGCGCTTGTTATAGGCGGATGCGGAGCGGCTGTCGCAATTCTCAGAAAACCCGCGACTGCCGAAAACAACACCAAGGCAAACCCTGTCAGCGAGTCTCAGACGACCGATTATGATGACTACACCGATTCTCAGATCGAGAGCGACGTTGATGTTACCGCAGAAGAAATTCCCGGTGAAGAGACTCCCGCCGTTTCCGGCACTCCCGCTTCAACCGTGGCAGGCAAGATAAACAACGTTGTTACCACGGCGAGAAATGCGGTCACAAGAGCCGCGGCAAACAGTAAAACAACTACCGCAAAGAACGGCGGCAAGAATTCCGCAACAACAACCACTACAGCCAAAAAATCAACCACTCAGTCCGATAACAGCAATACCAAGCTCGATGTCAAAAAGCTCATAGGCGATGACGCCAAGCAGTCATTCCTCGGCTACAGATATTCAAGCGACGGTTATTATTACTGTGATGATAAGGATAACTGGCAGAAGGATACCGGCTACAATGAGGTCTATGATAAGTGGGCTCCCTATGCCGCGATGTATATCGATCAGGTCCGTATCCGCTTCCAGTATGAAGGCAAAAACTGGATGATCCAGCTTTGGAAGGGTCAGTACGGTTACCTTCTTATCGGCGCCGAGATCGGCGTTTACACCTGCGATCTTGATAAGTATTCAGGCGGTACCGGCGATGTTAATCACTTTAATGTTGCCGATAAATCAGACTGGCTCAAGATGCAGCTTGACTGCTACTATTGCAAGGGCGGCAACGGTACATACAAGAAGGTATTTACAAGGCCTTATGATACATATTGGTGGGCGACCGGCTTCGTTCAGGGTCAGGTTACAAAATACACCGCTCCCAGAACCGAGATCAAGACCAAGAACCGCATCACCTTCAAATCGGCAGATCAGGCAAATCTCTTCGTTCAGGGCCTTAAACTCGGCGGATTCCGCAGAGCGGCAGGCGCAGATCAGCTCGTTGACGATTCATACTATATGAGCGGCGCCGATGTATGGGTGCTCTGGTCAACCATTTATCAGGACAGCTTCGTAGGCTACGAAGGAAGACAGTAAGATCAAGCATAATAAACACTGCGACCCGCGGATCTGCCGCGGGTCGTTTACTGTTATTTATTCACTCTATGTGATCGTCGATATCATCGGGGATGCCGTCGCCGTCGGCGTCGGGAAAGCCGCCGTGGGTGTTGTCTATGATTTCCCCTATTCTTACATTTCTCTGTACCTTAACCTTTTCCACCTGCTCGTTTATCAGCTCTTTGATTTCAAACGGGCTTTTGACATTTTTCAGAACGATTTCCGGGGTGGTTTTGTCGCTGCTGCTTATCGTTACGGTGCCGACTCCGAAAATCCGCTGAAGCAGTGATTTTTTCATTGAAATATCGCGGACTCTGTAAAGCTGGATCTCATCCTGATTTACATTCAGCGCGCCCGTTTCGATAAATAATCTGTCTTTTGATAAACGGTATTTTGTGAAAGAGAGCGGCATCCCGAGCAGTCTCTTGCGGTCTTTCCAGAGATATTCAATGTTTCTTTTTTCGATTTTTGACATATTATCGCCCCTTTTTATTCAAATTCCGCAGACTTTATGCGTTTATTATATACCAATCTGAGCAGAGCCGCAACCCCTATGAATACGCCGACTCCCGCCGCGAGAGCCGGAATCATGAGAATATAGGCTGCCGCCGTATTCATTTCTCTGCCCTTAAAAATCATTTCATAAAAGAATTCAGGCCTGTAAAACGGATACGGGTAAAAATGCATTTTCCCGAAAGCGCCTCTCGCTATCGAAAAAAGCGAATAGACCAGCGGATAAATTCCCGAGAGGATAACGGAGCGCTTTTCAACAGCTCTGTCAGAAGCGGGAAAGAGGAAAAGAATGAGCATCAGCGGCGGGATTATCATATGATGAAACACCTGAATGAAGCTGAGCATAAAGTGATTAGGATTATCCCACTTAAAAGGCGGAGTCATTCCGAGCGCTATCCCGCTGCAATATACGATGCCCGTGAGCAGGATATATGTGGTCACAAACAGAGTGACCGTCGGATCAAAAGCAAATTTACGGGCCCGCCCGCTGCCGAAAACCGCTGCCGCTTTCACTATAAGATAAACGGATGTAAATATATTTGACTGCACCGTAAAGAATGAAAGGACGTTGAATCTGCCGTAATCAACGGGGTAGTATTCCGCGTCAAATTCATATACATAGTATGAGAGCCTGTGAAGGATTATCAGAATTCCGAATATTCCGATCATCATCAAAAAAGCCCCGAACACTTTGCTTTTATGCAGCCTTGATATGCGCGCGTCACTCATTACGGCAGCCTCCCCGAATATTTTTTGCCGTTTTCTTTGAGCCATTTTTCCCTCGCGAAATAATCCGGCATAATTCTGAGAATTTCGGCGTAAAACTGCTTTGAATGATTCATCTGCTTTCTGTGGCACAGTTCGTGGACCACAACGCTGTCAAGGATCTCAAGCGGCATCTGCGTCAAAAGACAGCTGAAATTCAGATTTCCTTTTGATGAGCAGCTTCCCCACCGTGTTTTCGGATGTTTTATAGATACCTTATTATATGTTACCCCGAGCATATTCGCGTAGTAAGCTACCCGCTGAGGGATTATCGCCTTTGCAAGAGAGGTGAATTTCTCAATTTCCTCCTGCGTATAAGGGGTGAGGGCTTCGCCCTGCATGGATTTGTTTCTTTCAAGAGCTCTCTCGATCCATTCAGATTTTGAGTTTACAAACGCCTCTATCTCGCGGTAACTCATCCTCTCCGGGGCGCGTACCGTCAGCTTGCCGTCGGGTCTGACTTCGATAGATACGGTCTTTCTCTTGCTCTTTATGATATCGGGATTGTATTTCATTATCTCTGTTCTTCACCGCCGAAAATGGATTTTTCGTGACCTTTATCTTTATCAAAATAATAAACTCTGCCGCCTTCGTTGCCGCAGATCACGGAATATTCCCCGTCAAGATAAACGAGAGCGGCGCCGTTTTCCATGGCGAATGCGGAATATCTTCTGCCCTTTACCGCGTCTGCGAAAGAGCCCCAGTTTCCTCCCTCAAAATGAGGGCAGGCGGCGTATGGTAAAATTCCGATACAGTCTATCCACATAAATTCGCCGCCGGGCGCGCAGTCATCATATCCTTCTGCAAACCAGCACATCATGCCCGAACTGAATCCCGAGAGGATTATCCCTTTGTCATACGCCTTTTTCAGCGCTTCATCGGCGCCCGTCTCCCTGAAAGTTTTCATGAGAAATTCGAGATTTCCGCCGTCGGCATAGATTATATCCGAGCCGAGTATTATCGCCTCGATTTCGCCGCGAGTCAGCGATTTATCCGTCAGCTTCAGAATTTTGCAATCGCATCCGAGCTTTTTGAATACCGTGACCGTCGCGTCATTTTCGTCGCAGTTGTCAAAAGCGGCTGTAGGCAAAAATGTAAAAACGGGGTTTGCCTTGCCCGCGAGAGAGAATATATACTCCGCCGCATTCTGCATTTCTCCGTTATCGAATTTTCCGCCGCCGAGCCCGATTATTTTACCCATATAAACCCCGCTTTACTTCTTCTTGCTCTTGAGAAGCGCGGCTGCTCCGGCTGCCGTGCCGACAGCGCCGATCGCGATTCCCGCTTCCTTAAAGAATGTCTTGGTGCCCTCAATGCTCACGGGAGCTATCTGATAAAGGGCGTAGGTCAGTTTTTTATCTGTAATATCTCCGCAAAGCTCTCTGAATGTATAGGTGCCGGTTTCAAAACTGCCGTCGGGATAAATATCAAAATATCTCACTCCGCGGTCAAGCCCGGGGCCGTATGCGCTGAATCCGCAGCTCTGGGTGAATCCGAGAGTTATCCCCTTATAGTCTGCGGCAAAGCTGTCATTATGATTATGCCCGACAAAGAGCGCTTTTATATCTCCTTTTTCGAGGAAGGCGTCAACCTCGCCGCTGTTGATATTTGAGGTCGCAGGGCATTCGCCCATAAAATCGCGCACGGTGCTGCGGTTATGCGCCGCAAGGGTAAACCATTTGTTTTTATAATTTCCGTATGCCCTCACAGCCTTGCTTGAAAATCTGCCCGCTCTTTGCAGCACCTCAAAGAATTCGGGGGTCGGGATATGCTGGAATGCGAATGACGGAACTGCTCTGCCCGTTTTTTCAATGTAAGAATCACGCGTCTGTCTGTACCACTCCACCTGATTCGGATGAACGGCGCCGAATCCGCCCGAGCCGTCTTTGGCGTGAGTATCAAAAAGATAAATCAGTATTTTATCCTCAACGCTCAGGCAAAAAGTCCCTTCATCCCCCGGACCGGGACCCTCGTCATAAACGAAGCCGGATATTTTTTTATATATTTCAAACTGCTCCGAGTTGCTTATTCCGCATTGATCATCGTGATTGCCGAAGGTCGCGGTGAAGGGGATACCGCGCTGCGCAAAAGGTGAGCAAAAGCCGTTGATCAGCGCCTCGACCCTTCTGCGGTTATCCGTCATCAGATCGAGAGCATAGCCCTTTACCTGATCTCCGGTAAGTATCGCCAGATCGGGCTTGCCCCTGTCGAGAGCGGCATTCATCAGACGGAGCGTGTTGGGATTTATGCGGTATTGCTCCTGAATATCGGCAAACTGCATTATACGGAATCTGCCGTTATTGAATTTTAATTCTATATTCTGCATGCTCTGCCTCCTCAAAAGGGATTAACAGAATAATTTTATCATACCCATACGCCCGCCGTCAATCACTGAATGGGCAAGAACTGAAAAATCACTCGTCTTATTGGGCGGGTATTCGTAAAACAGTATTGGTTTTCACGGAAAACTAAAGCCGCGGAACATCGTCAGATTTGCTTACCATACACAAAGTATGCTTTCGCAAGCCTTCCTTGTTCTGCGGCTTATTTTTCACGAGAAAACTGCTTTGCACCTCAAAAAGATGAGATTTGTGCAGATTTGCAGGCCTTGACGACGAGGAATACTTGCTGTATTTCGAGGAGGAATGCCTGCACAAGATGTGCAAAGATCGCTTTTTGAGGCATTACTGTTTTATGAATACCCGCCCTTACCGTATCCCGTTCATTATATTGTGCTTTCCGACAAATTTTATTTTTCCGAATCATTAAAAGCGTAACAGTTTATTCACAAAATGCGGTCAATGTGATTTGTTGATGTCAATTTGACTAAAAAATTCGGCGATTTCCGAATTATTTAATGAACTGTGCAAAAACCGGGAACGCTCAAAATTTGTATAGTTTGCATAAATTGAATATTTGTCCTTTGTGCAAAATAACTTGACTTTTCGTCTGAAAGTGCTATAATACAGACAACGAAAGACGAAAGGAAGGTTCTTAAAATGAATAAGTACGAAAAGGAACTTCAATTAGAGTTAATCGAAGAAATCGAAGCAGACAAGAGATTTTTCTCCTGGAGCAAGTTTTTCAAAATCCTCGCGCTTGAGAATCTGCTTAGCAGATAATCTCCGACCCTAAAAAACATCAGCCGAAAGGTTGATTTAATATACCGAAGCGTTTGCTTTGGATCTCAGATTACTCTCCCGCCGTGCAGATGCACGGCGGTTTTTCATTTCGCATATCCTGCAAAATAATTCCTGTTGAAATCGTTTTTGTTCTAAGTTATAATAAATTTGTTCAGATTTTCAGGAGGCAGCTATGAAAAACAGAATTTACGGCGCGGAT
Organism: uncultured Clostridia bacterium; assembly: GCA_947166625.1. Taxonomy (GTDB): domain Bacteria; phylum Bacillota; class Clostridia; order Oscillospirales; family Acutalibacteraceae; genus CAG-177. The sequence goes on along the minus strand of CAMVEX010000007.1, from coordinate 95,853 downwards.
AATGCCCCGCTAAAGATCCAATTTGTGACGGATGTTCACTATTATGCCCGCGAAAACGGCATTGAAGGCCCCGCATACGAAAGAGAAGAGGCTAAGAGCCAGCAGGTCATCAAAGACAGCGATCTTGTAATTAAAAAAGGCTTTGATATGCTGTGCAAGGATGATTCCACCGATATCGTCGTGGTTGCGGGAGATACCACCCGAAACGGCGAACTTATCTCTCACGAAGGCATAATTTCTCTGCTCAGAGAATTAAAAAACAAGGGTAAAAGAGTATATGTTATCACCGCCACCCACGATTACAGGGGCGACGGCAAGGGCAGGGGATTCAGCGGCGAAGAGGTCGTCGGAGTGCCCGCAGTCAAAGACAGGCACGATTTGTGGGATATGTATTATGAATTCGGCCCGAATGAGGCGATTTCTTATCACAAAGAATCAATGTGCTATGTTGTTCAGCTTGCGCCCGGCTACCGCCTTTTTGCGCTCAATGACGATACGAATTATAAAGGAGACGGGCAGGGCGGCTCGGGATATTCCGATTCATGCATGGAATGGATACTCGAGCAGCTTGAGGACGCGAAGAAAAACGATCAGTATGTGATCGCCATGACCCATCATCCCATGGTTTCACCTTCGCCTTTTTATTCGATCATCGGCAAAGGCGATATGCAGCGAAATCACGAAAAGACCCGTGAGATCTTTGCTGACGCAGGTCTTCACTGCATGCTCACCGGCCACACCCATATTCACGATATAAGTTATGTGACCACCGGTAAAGGCAACCGTTTTTACGATATTTCCTGCTCGGCTCTCATCGGCTGCCCTCCGAATTACAGGAATGTCACATTTGACCCCAAAAACGCAAAAATCGAAGTGGAAACCGTTACTCTCACCGAGGTCCCCGGAGTTGAAACGGGCGGAAAGCCTTTTGATGAATATATGGAAGATTTCTTCTTCGGTATGATATCCAAGGTTGTTTGGGCGGCAGGTTACGATATTGATAAGCTCGCCGAAATGACCCCCGCATTTTCAATACCCGGCGAAAAGGTCAAAAAGCTTCGCCATATCATAAAGCCGATAGGTAAATTCCTGAATAAGCTTACCTTCAAAAAGATTTGGCGGGTATGTAAAAAAGAGAGCGGGCTCTCAAAGGCGGATATAGCCGATATAGCGGATAATAGAGTCGTTGATTTCATAGTCGGTCTCGTTAAAAATCTCTATTGCGGAGATCCTCCGTATTCACCCGATACCCGGGAATATAAACTGACTTGCGCCTTTCTCAGCGTGATCGACAGCTTTTTGAATACTGTCCGTATGCCTGTCGGCAAATTTCTCAAGGGCGCCGAGAGCGTCCGTTCGCTCGTTGAGCCTCTGCTTTGGAATGACGGCTACTGCGACGCCCGGGCTGTTCTTCCCCTTTACCCGATTTATGATGAAAGCAACCCCGCGCCCGCCGAAATGTTTGAAACAAAAGAACGCACCGATACCGTAAAAGAAAGCAAAAAAGGTTCGCTTATCCTCATATTGCTCATTCTTGCGGTCCTTCTGCTCCTTGCGCTCATCGGCGGTATAATCGCCCTCACAGTAACGGGCATTGTTCATCTGGTTAATTGAGGAAGTCATAATATTTCAGCAAAAAACTCACAGGGTACCGTATCCTGTGAGTTTTATCGTTTTATTATTTTTTTCTATTTAATCGGGGCAGGTGATCTCCGCGATATTTTCTATTATTCTGTGCAGAGCCTGCGCCAGAGGAGTGTCGGCGGCCCTATAAAGCATTTCTTTGCCGTCTCTGCGCGATATTATCAGCCCGGCAGATTTGAGCAGACGCAGATGATGAGATACGGCGGGGCTCGTCATATTTACCGCCGCCGCAATATCGAGTACGCATTCCTCCGTGTGGCAGAGATACCAGAAAATACGCAGACGCGTGGGGTCGCCGAGCTGCTTCATGGCGTTTGAAACGCCGATTATCGCGGTATCATCCGGCAGGGCTTCTTCAATTATAAAATTTATCTTGCCGTGGTTGTGGGGCAAATTATTTTTTTTATCCGCCATCGCTGACATCTCCGTTTGATCGTTTACCATATTATAAAACTTCGGCGTAAAAATTTCAAGTATCTTGATAATTGTCTTGACAAATGCCGAAAGAGGGAATATAATAAATTCAACGATTAAACAATCATTTAATCAAAATGGAGGTTCAGATATGAAAAAATCCTATAAAATAGATGTTGATTGCGCAAACTGTGCGGCAAAAATGGAAGAAGCGGCAAATAAGGCGGACGGCGTCAATGAAGCGACAGTTAATTTTATGACCCAAAAGATAAAGGTCGATTTCAAGGATTCAGCCGATCCTCAGGCGGTCATGGCAGATATACTTAAGCGCTGCAAAAAGATAGAAAGCGATTGTGAGATTTATTTCTGAGCGGATGTGATATTATGACTCCGAAGCAAAAGAAAAATTTGATTAAAATAATTGCCGCCGCGGCATTGACAGCGGCGTTGATCCTGATACAGAAGTTTTTTGATATAAACGGATATATTTTGTTTGCCCTATATTTCGCCGTCTATATTTTTATCGGCGGCGATGTGGTGTTAAAAGCATTCAAAGGCATCAAAAACGGTCAGCCTTTTGATGAAAATCTGCTTATGACCATAGCGACAGTCGGCGCATTCTGCCTTGCGCTCTTTTCCGGAAGCGGAGAATATACCGAGGCTGTCGCCGTAATGCTCTTTTACAAAACGGGGGAGTGGTTTGAGCATTTTGCCGTCGGCAAAAGCAGAAAGAGCATAACCGATCTTATGGATATCTGCCCGGATTACGCAAATGTTGAGGGCGAAGACGGTCAGCTTACAAAGGTCGATCCCGAAGAGGTTGAGCCCGGAAGCATTATAGCCGTAAAGCCGGGTGAGAGAATCCCCATTGACGGAGTGATAATCAGCGGCGCCACCGTGATAGATACTTCCGCGCTTACCGGCGAATCCGTTCCGCGCGATGCAAAAGTGGGGGATGAGGTGATGAGCGGCTGTATAAACCTGAACGGACTTATCAAAATAAAAACAAGCCGTGAATTCGGAGAATCCACCGCGTCAAAAATCCTTGAGCTGATCGAAGACGCAAGCTCACGCAAATCAAAATCGGAAAAATTCATTACGAAATTTTCAAGAATATATACCCCTGCCGTGGTTGCGGCGGCGATAGCTCTGGCTGTGATCCCGCCGGTCGTTTCTATCATATCGGGCGGCAGCGCCGAATGGAGCAAATGGATCTACAGGGCGCTCACGTTTCTCGTCATATCCTGCCCGTGCGCTCTGGTGATTTCGATCCCGCTCTCTTTCTTCGCGGGCATAGGCTCCGCGGGCAAGCAAGGAATCCTTATCAAGGGCTCAAATTATCTTGAAATTCTCTCAAAGTCAAAGACCGTTGTATTTGATAAAACCGGAACTCTGACTAAGGGCAGCTTTGATGTGAGCGCGGTGCATCCCGAGGGGATAGATGAAAAAACTCTGCTTCATCTTGCGGCTCACGCGGAGAGGTATTCGGATCACCCCATATCCGATTCGGTAAAAAGAGCTTATCCGTCCGAAAATGACGAATGTATCATAGATGAATCCGAGAATTTCGCCGGGCTCGGGGTGACCGCAAAAGTTAACGGAAAAACCGTTGCCGTCGGCAATTCAAAGCTTATGGAAAAAGTCGGCGCGGATTATCACGAATGTTCTCTGACGGGGACCGTGCTTCATGTTGCGATAGACGGGAAATACGCGGGGCATATCGTTATCTCCGATACCGTCAAAGAGAATTCCGCCGAAGCCATATCAAAAATCAAAAAGCTGCCGGCAAAAACGGTAATGCTCACCGGCGACACCGAGCAGGTCGCCTCTGCCGTAGCAAAAGAGCTCGGTATTGACGAATATAAAAGCGGGCTTCTTCCGCAGGATAAGGTAGCCGAAATGGAAAAGCTTGCCGACGAAAAAAACGGCTCCCGAGGGGTCATCGCCTTTGCCGGCGACGGGATAAATGATGCTCCGGTCCTTGCTCGCGCGGATATAGGGATCGCGATGGGAGCGCTCGGCTCGGACGCCGCTGTTGAGGCGGCGGATATAGTACTGATGGATGACGATCCTCTTAAAATTCCGATCGCGGTCGGTATATCAAAAAAATGCCTGAAAACAGTCAAAGAAAATATTTATTTTGCCATAGGCGTAAAGCTCCTTTGCCTGGTTCTCGGAGCGCTCGGGATCGCGGGGATGTGGTCGGCGGTTTTCGCAGATGTCGGAGTGATGGTGATAGCGGTGCTGAATGCCGTCAGATGTATGTTTTACAGGCGATGAATAAACCGAAAGCCCGCAGACGTTCAGTCTGCGGGCAGATTTGTTATTTTGCTTTTTTGCCTTTTTTGGGCTGAGGCTTTTTGGCTTTATCCGGTTTGGCCGAAGATTTGTTAAGTGAGTTTTCGGAGCGCTTTATCTTCTGAGCGGTAGTCCTTTCAAAATCAGTTTTACGTATGGTATATTTTCTGATTTTTTTATAGTCGGGAACTCTTGCGTTTACGGCGTCAACAGCCGTCTTTATCAGCGCCTTGACCTCTTCGTCATTCGGCTCTTTGTCGAGAAATTCTTTTATTTCGGCAAAATCGGGGAATATCTGAGCCGTTACCGTCAGGTCATCCTGCTCTCCGAGACCCTCTACCATGCTTGCGCTGATAAAATTATCTTTATCGAGCAGATATTCAAGCTCCTCGGGGAAGATGTTTTTGCCGTTTGAGGTGACGATCACGCTCTTTATCCTGCCGGTGATGTGATATCTGCCTTTGCCGTCGCAATAGCCCACATCGCCTGTGTGAAGGAAGCCTTCGCTGTCTATAACGGCGCGCGTTGCCTCTTCATCTTTATAATATCCGAGCATCACCATTCCGCCGCGAACGCACAGCTCGCCCGTTCCGTTTTCGTCGGGATTTATGATTTTTACGTCAACTCCCGGCAGAGGCTCGCCGATGGAGTCGGTGGTCCTGCATCTGTCGTGGTTTATTATGGCGAGCGGCGCGCATTCGGTAAGGCCGTAGCCGTAAATCACCTGAATTCCGAATGCGTCAAAATCCTTGATTATCTGGGGATCTATCGGCGCTCCGCCGCAGATTATCATCCTCATACGGCCGCCGAAAGCGTCTTGTATCTCTTTGAAAAATACTCTTTTGAGGTCAATATGCACCTTTGAGGCGGCTTTGCAGAGCGCAGTGCCGATTTTGAACATTCTCTCGCCGTTTTTCTTTGCTTTTATCTGCTTGAGGATCCGCTTATGAACGATCTCAAGCACCATCGGAACGGCGACAAATATCGACGGATTGAATTCTTTCATATTGCTCAGGACATATTTGAATCCGTCGCAGAATGTGACCTTTGCTCCGCAGTAGGGAGCAAAGAAAAGGATGATCGAGCTCTCGAAGGTGTGATGGATCGGCAGGAGCGAAATTCCGCAATCCTCGGGGAAGATCTTGATCACTCCCATTGCCGCTTTTACCTCAAAAACAAAGTTGCGCTGGCAGAGCATAACGCCCTTCTGCACTCCCATTGTGCCGGATGTAAAGAGAAGGGTGCAAAGCTTTTCGGGATCATGCTTTACGGTATTATAAAGCCTGTTTCCGCTTTTATTGAGCTGTCTTCCTTCGGCGATGAAATCATCCCAAGCCGTTATCCTTTCGGAATCGGCGGCATCGGAATCAAAACAGATTATTTTGACGCCGGGAATGCGGTCTGTATTGAATTTTGATAAAAACTTCGCGTCGCAAAAGAAAAATTTGATATTTGAGGTTTCAAAAATACCGACTATATCATCCTCGTGAAGCTCCTTATCGGTGGGCACGATAACGCCGCCCGCGAGGATCGTCCCGATATAGGTCGCGGCGTATTCATAGCGGTTATCGGAGCAGACCCCGACGCTTCCGCCGTCAAGGCCGAGATTGATTATCTCGGAGCAGAATGAATTGAGGTCGCGGCGGTATTCGGTATAGGTTATATTATAATGCTCATTATTCTTTTTTATTTCAAATGCAGGGCGGTCTGCAAATTCTTCCGCGCTGATATCTATGAGCTCTCTAATGGTGTTGAAATTCTTTACGCTGTAAAATGCTTCCATTTTTATCTCCGGTCAAATAACATATTTATAGTCAGAAATATACAAAAACAATCAGTATAAATAATAATATTAAAATTTGAATAAACTGTTAATAAAAATATAACAATACAATACATTTTGTGTTTAATTCAACAGAATTTCACAATTTGTAGTATTGTATTGCATTATTGCGTATGCTATAATCTCGGCAGAAAGAAGGGTTTGATATGAATCATTATGACAGAATGATCGCCGGAATGGTCTATGACTCGGGCGCCGATGAAATTATGAGCCGTCAGCTTCCTTTTCAGATAAAGCTGCGTGAATTCAATAAACTTGCCCAGGATGATTATGAGGGCAAGGAGAAATATATGAAAGAGGTTTTTGCGAGCTGCGGCGAGCATTGCTACATTGAGCAGCCTTTTTACGCAAACTGGGGAGGGCATCATGTCAGCTTCGGTGATTATGTCTATGCCAATTTCGGCTTGACTCTTGTGGATGACGGCAACATTTTTATCGGCGACCGTGTGATGTTCGGCCCTCATGTTACAGTCGCCACGGCGAATCATCCGATAAATCCGGAGCTCAGGACAAGGGCGTATCAGTATAATAAAGATGTCCGCATCGGCAACAATGTATGGATAGGCGCCGGCGCGGTGATCGTGCCCGGAGTGACAATAGGCGACAACAGCGTGATAGGCGCCGGAAGCATCGTCACAAAGGATATTCCCGCGAATGTGGTTGCCGTCGGAAACCCGTGCAGAGTGCTGAGAGAAATCGGCGGGCGTGATGATGAATTCTTTTATAAGGACGAGATCATCGACGATGAAATGCGCGGGATCATAAACGAAATAAGGAATAAGGAAGTAAAATAAACTCCATATCCTCTTTTTACTTAAAAATCCTGAAAAGCGCCAGTCTGCCTTTCCCCACCGTCACGCAGGCGGTTTCACCGGGAAGCACCTCGTTGCTGACCCCGAGAGGGAAATCCGCGCCGATCGAGGCGTTTTCAAGCGGATATTTTGCCCCTGTTATGGTTATTTCTCCGGCAACGCCGTCAACGCTGAGCAGCGAGAAAAATCCGAAATCATCGGTTATGTATGAGGGCTCGCTGCCCGCTATCGTTACCTCGGAAAAATCATCGAGAGCCGTCGCTTTTTTGCCTGCGGAGTCAATGGCGAGAAGCAGGCCGATATTGCCGAGCGTGTGATCGAGCCTTCCGCCGAAAACTCCGATGAGCAAAAAATCTTCAAAGCCCCTTTTCAGCGCTTCTTTTACGGCAAAAGCCGAATCTGTGTCATCCTTTATCACCGGCAAAACGATGGTCTCGGTATCGGATCCCGGATTTTCCCAGGAATCGAAATCCCCGATAATAAGATCGGGTTCTATGCCGAGCGGCGCGCAGTGCTTCAGACCGCTGTCGCAGCAGATGATAAAATCATCCGGCTCAATACGGCTTTTGATCCTGCCGTAATCTCCTATGTCCGCTCCCGCGACTATAAGGCTTCTTTTCATTTTTTCGTTCTCTCCTTCAAAATCTGCGAGATATTTTTTGAGATCAACGGTATGGTCAATGACCTCTATGCCGTCATTTTCAAGCAGCTCCGCCTGAATTTCGGGGCCGCCGAATGCGAATCTGCCCGAGAGCTTCCCGGCGGAATTCACCACCCTGTAACAGGGGACGGTATCCGGCGACGGATTGCGGTGCAGGGCGTTTCCGACCGCCCGCGCCCCTTTGGGATTCCCCGCGAGCGAGGCTATCTGGCCGTAGGTTGCTACCTTTCCCCTCGGTATTTTTTTGACCGCTTCATATATATCATCGTAATTCATTTTATCACCGCCTGCTCCGGCTGAAATAATTCGCAAACAAATTATATCAATTTCTCCGTATCTTTTCAATATGAGGTTGCATTTTCAGCCGATTTGTGGTTAAATATATCCGCTTTTGGAAAAAAGCAGGAAAGGATTGGTACTATGAATAACAGAATGAAAAAACTTATCGCTGCTGTCATTTTGCTCGCCGGAGGCGCCGTATTTATCGTTTTCGGATGCATTACCTTAAGACAGATGAAAACATTTGATCAGGTCCCGGCGGTCGTTACTAAAATAGCAAGAGAATGGACCACCGACTCCGACGGAAGTGATGTGGAAGATATTACCATTTATGTCACATACACCGTGGACGGTAAAGAATACACCGAATCTCTTCAAAACACCAAAACCAACTACAAAGAAGGGGACGAGATCACCGTATTCTGCGATCCTTCGGACCCCACCAATGTAACGGGCGCGTCAAAGGGCGGAGCGGCCCTTCAGCTCACCTTCGGAGGCGTTATCGCCCTTGCGGGCCTTGCCACTGCAGCGGGAGTAATCATAAAAGGCAGATAAAGTCTATAATCGCAAAACACCGTCAGGCGTTATACCTGACGGTGTAATATTTTATGCGGTGATTTTATTAAAGCTGAGGGCCTGCGGGTACGAGAGCCTTGCCGGCTTCGTTGCCTTCGTATTTCTTGAAGTTGTTGATAAATCTTGAAGCGAGATCCTTTGCCTTGGTATCCCATTCGGCGCAGTCGGAATATGTGTCTCTGGGATCGAGTATATCGGTGGCAACGCCTTCAAGCTCGGTGGGCACCTCAAAATTGAAGTAGGGGATAGTCTTGGTGGGAGCGTTGTTGATAGCTCCGGAGAGGATGGCGTCGATAATTCCGCGTGTATCTTTGATCGAGATACGCTTGCCGGTGCCGTTCCAGCCGGTGTTGACAAGATAAGCCTTGGCGCCGCTCATTTCCATTCTCTTAACAAGCTCTTCCGCATACTTGGTGGGATGAAGCTCGAGGAAAGCCTGGCCGAAGCAGGCGGAGAATGTCGGGGTGGGCTCGGTGATTCCGCGCTCGGTGCCTGCAAGCTTTGCCGTGAATCCGGAGAGGAAGTAATATTTGGTCTGCTCGGGAGTGAGGATCGAAACGGGAGGAAGAACTCCGAATGCGTCAGCCGAGAGGAATATTACCTGCTTTGCTTCGGGAGCCGAAGAAACGGGGCGGACTATATTCTGAATGTGATCGATGGGGTATGAAACGCGGGTGTTTTCGGTAACGCTCTTGTCTGCGAAATCGATTTTGCCCTCGGAGTCGAGAGTGACGTTTTCAAGAAGCGCATCGCGTTTGATGGCGTTGTAGATGTCGGGCTCAGAATCCTTGTCGAGGTTGATTACCTTCGCATAGCAGCCGCCCTCGAAATTGAATACGCCCTTGTCATCCCAGCCGTGCTCATCGTCGCCGATAAGGAGGCGCTTGGGGTCTGTTGAAAGGGTGGTCTTGCCCGTTCCGGAAAGGCCGAAGAAAATAGCGGTGTTTTCGCCGTTCATATCGGTGTTGGCAGAGCAGTGCATCGAAGCGATGCCCTTGAGGGGAAGATAGTAGTTCATCATTGAGAACATACCCTTCTTCATTTCGCCGCCGTACCATGTGTTGAGGATAACCTGCTCACGGCTTGAGATGTTGAAAGCAACGCAGGTGTCGGAATTGAGGCCGAGCTCCTTGTAGTTGTCAACCTTCGCCTTTGAAGCGGTATATACCACGAAATCGGGCTCGAAAGTTTCAAGCTCCTCGGCTGTCGGGCGGATAAACATATTCTTGACGAAGTGCGCCTGCCAGGCAACTTCCATTATAAAGCGGATAGCCATGCGGGTATCTTTGTTGGCGCCGCAAAAAGCGTCCATAACAAAAAGTCTCTTGCCGGAGAGCTGCTTTTTGGCAAGTCCTTTGACATATTCAAAAGTCTCTTCGCTCATGGGATGGTTGTCGTTTTTGTATTCGTCGGTGGTCCACCATACGGTGTTTTCGGAGTTTTTGTCCATGACGATATACTTATCCTTGGGCGAGCGGCCGGTATAAACGCCTGTCATAACATTAACGGCGCCGAGCTCGCTGACCTGACCGACCTCAAAACCGGTGAGACCGGGCTTTGTCTCTTCTGCGAAGAGCTCTTCAAAAGAGGGGTTGTAAACGATTTCGGTTACGTCGTTGATGCCGTATTTGGTTAAATCAATCTTTGCCATAAATCTATCTCCTTTTTATTCATTGACTCTCCAAAGCGGGAGCATCCCGCAACAATGTCAATATAATAAATGAAAATCACGAGATAGTCAAGGGATAACTTGCTTAAATCGGAACGCCTTTTTTCAACCCTTATTTGTCTATTTAACCGAAATATTTCACAGAGCCGTTCAGACGGCTTTCCGATGTTGACAATCAGACCCGAAAAGTGTATTATTTACGGGATAATAATTATATAATGCGGGAGAATGTCTTATGATGAAAAACGAAGAAAAATCCATGGAAAAAATCGTAGCTCTCTGTAAAAACAGAGGCTTCATTTTCGCGGGCAGCGATATATACGGCGGCCTCGCAAACACCTGGGATTACGGCCCCCTCGGCTCAAGGATGAAAAACAATGTCAAGGATACCTGGCGCAAGAGATTCATCCAGGAGCGGGTCAACAGCTACGAGGTCGATGCAGATATCCTCATGCATCCGAGAGTGTGGGAGGCAAGCGGTCATGTCGCGAGCTTCAGCGATCCTCTTCTCGACTGCAAAGAATGCAAAATGCGTTTCAGAGCGGATAATCTCATAGATGAATTTGACCCCGACGCTCACGCCGACGGGATGACCAAAGAAGAGATGTTTGATTATATCAAGGCTCATTCCATTCCCTGCCCCCACTGCGGCAAGCATAATTTTACGGATATAAGAGAATTCAATCTTATGTTCCAGACCTTCAGAGGCGTCACCAACGACAGCAAAAACGTTATTTATCTGCGCCCCGAAAATGCGCAGGGAGAATATGTGAATTATCTGAATGTTCAGCGCTCGATGAGGGCGAAGCTTCCCTTCAGCATCGGTCAGATAGGCAAGGCGTTCAGAAACGAGATCACCCCCGGCAATTTCACCTTCCGTACCATTGAATTTGAGCAGATGGAGTTCCAGACCTTCTGCAAAGAGGGCTCCGACAATGAGCTCTATGAATATTTCAAAGAATACGGCAAAAAGTATTTTGAAGATCTCGGCATTCCATCGGAGCATCTCCGCTATCACGATCACGAAAAGCTTGCCCACTATGCAAAAGCCGCCTGCGATATAGAGTTCCTTTTCCCCTTCGGCTGGGGCGAAATAAACGGCACCCACAACAGGACCGATTTCGACCTTAAGAGACATCAGGAATACAGCGGCAAGACCCAGGAATATCTCGACCCCGATACGGGAGAAAAATTCATTCCCTATATCATCGAATCCACCTACGGACTTGACAGGACCGTTCTCGCCCTGCTCTGCGAGGCCTATGATGAAGAGATCGTCGATGCCGAAAAGAATGATACGAGAGTAGTGCTTCATCTCAGCCCCGCGATCGCGCCGTTCAAGGCGGCTGTGCTTCCGCTGTCAAAGAAGCTCAGCGACGAGGCGATGAAAGTTTACGAAAAGCTCAATAAAAAATTCATGGTTGATTTCGATGTGACCGGCTCTATCGGCAAGCGTTACCGCAGAGAGGACGAAATAGGCACTCCCTGGTGCATCACCTATGATTTCGATTCTCTCGAGGATAACTGCGTTACTGTCAGAGAAAGGGATTCCATGGAGCAGGTCAGGATCTCCATTGATTCTCTTGAGGATTATTTTGCGGATAAAATCACATTTTGATCATACACAGGAATTTTAAGGAATAATTATGATTCAGTTTACCGAAACCGTTTTACGAGACGCCAATCAGTCGCTCATAGCTACGAGAATGCCGCTGAGCGAGATGGAGCCTGTTCTCTCAAAGCTCAACAAAGCAGGTTACTATTCTCTTGAATGCTGGGGCGGAGCCACATTTGATTCCTGCCTTCGTTATCTTGATGAGGATCCGTGGGAGAGGCTGCGTAAGATAAGGGCTGCGTGCCCCGATACGAAGCTTCAGATGCTTCTTCGCGGCCAGAATCTGCTCGGATACCGCCATTATCCCGATGATGTGGTAAGGTTGTTTGTTCGCAAAAGCGTCGAAAACGGCATAGATATTATCAGGATATTTGACGCGCTCAACGATATAGAAAATATGAAGGTCGCCGTGGATGAAACCCTCAAATGCGGCGCTCACGCGTCGGGAGCGATCTGTTACACAGTCAGCCCCATACACAGCCTCGAAGGCTTTGTAAGATTCGCCGAGGAGATGGAAGCCCTCGGAGTGCAGTCGATTTGCGTTAAAGATATGGCGGGTCTGCTCAGCCCCAAAGAGGGCGAAGAGCTTGTCAGAGCTCTGAAACAGACCGTCAAGGTCCCCATAGTGATTCACACCCACTCCACCACCGGCCTCGGGTATATGACTCTGCTCAAATGCGTTGAAGCCGGAGCGGATGTGATAGATACCGCTCTCTCGAGCTTCTCCGGAGGCACCTCGCAGCCGGCGACCGAAACCATGCTCTATACTCTCAAAGAATACGGATATGAAACCCGTGTGGATCCCGCACTCTGTATGGAGATAAATGAGTATTTCAAGAAGTACAGAGACGAGTGCCTTTCCGACGGCACGCTGAATCCCGTTGTTATGGGTACGCAGACCGATGTGCTTCATTATCAGATCCCCGGCGGGATGCTCTCAAATCTTGTGGCGCAGCTTACGGCGCAGAATAAACTCGACAAGCTCGATGAAGTCCTCGAGGAGACTCCGAGAGTGCGTAAGGATCTCGGCTATCCTCCTCTTGTTACTCCGATGAGCCAGATGGTCGGCGCCCAGGCGGCAGTGAATGTCATCCTCGGCGAGAGATATCAGAGCGTTTCCACCGAGATAAAAAACTATATCAGAGGCGAATACGGTAAGGCGCCCGGTAAAATCAGCGAAGAGCTTATCAAAAAAGTGCTCGGCGATGAGAAACCCATACAGGGGAGATTTGCAGACACTCTTGAGCCTGCATTTGAAAAAGCGAAAAAAGAACTCGGCGATAAGGCTCATTGTGACGAAGATGTCCTCTCCTATATTGCTTTTCCCGAGCAGGCAGAAGCCTTTTTTGAAAAGAGAGAAATGCGCAAAAACAATACTTTCAAATACAGAATCGCGAGGATAGACTGAGGTGAGTTTTATATGATTACTCTGGCAATTTGGGGAGAATCCGGTATGACAGTGACTCAGGCGCTCGGCGTAGCGGCTGTCGGTATAAGCGTCGTGCTCGCGGAGCTCGGTCTGCTTGCCGTTTTTATCAAGATCCTCTCCGGGATCATCGGCGCGTTTTCAAAGAAAAAAGCGCACGGAGGAGATGCGGATACCGTTGATCCCTCACCCGCGAAGTCCGTTGCTCCCGCTCCTTCCGTCAGCCCTGCGCCCGCAGGCGGATCGCAGGGAAGCGTAAATCTCATAAATGTTGACGAGCCTACTGCCGCCTGCATTATGGCGATCGTGAGCAGCCGGAGCGGAATACCGCTTGACAGACTTCGTTTCAAGTCGATTAAGCTTCTGGAGGATAAATAAGTGAAATATATAGTCAATCTTAACGGAAAAAACTACGAGGTGGAAGTGGAAGAGGATTCGGCGGCTGTTTTGTCCGTGACCGATGCTCCTCAGGCTCAGTCCACCGCCGCCCCTGCCGCCCCTGCCGCCCCTGCCGCCCCTGCCGCCCCTGCCGCTCCTGCGGCCGCGGCTCCTGTTCCCGTACCCTCCGGAGAGGGCGAAAAAGTTCTCGCTCCGATGCCCGGTACGATTCTTTCCGTTGCCGTTTCTCAGGGGCAGGCCGTCAAAACGGGCGATGTGATCATGATAATAGAAGCCATGAAAATGGAAAACGAGATCGTTGCCCCCTGTGACGGAGCCGTCGCCCAGATACTTGTCCAAAAGGGCTCAACGGTCGATACCAATGCCGTTCTCGCCGTAATCGGCTGAGGAGGATGTTATGAGTTTACAAAGCATTCTTGAGATAATAAAAGGAATATGGGAAAATTCGGGCTTTGCCGCCATGCCCTGGCAAAATGCCCTTATGCTGCTTGTGTCATTCGGCTTCCTTTTCCTTGCGATTAAAAAGAAATTCGAGCCGCTTCTGCTTGTTCCCATCGCCTTCGGCATCCTCCTTGCGAATATGCCCAAAACCGGGCTTATGGATGACCCTGCCGGCCTCATTTTTCAGGAGCAGTTTGAAGCGGGGAGCCACTGGTATAATGACGGTGTGCTGATGCTTATTTACGCGGGGGTAAAAAGCTCGATCTTCCCGTGTCTTATCTTTATGGGAATCGGTGCGATGACCGATTTCGGCCCTCTGCTTGCCAACCCCGTCAGCCTTCTGCTCGGGGCGGCGGCGCAGCTCGGAATATATGTTGCGTTTGTTATTGCGATTTTATTCGGCTTTACTCCTGCCGAGGCAGCCTCAATAGCGATCATCGGAGGCGCTGACGGGCCTACTGCAATACTTGTTGCCTCGCGGCTCGCGAGCCATCTGCTCGCGCCGATCGCACTTGCCGCCTATTCATATATGGCGCTCATCCCTCTGATTCAGCCGCCCATTATGAAACTTTTGACCACCGAGAAAGAGCGCAAGGTCGAAATGAAACAGCTCCGTACCGTTTCCAAAACGGAAAAGATAATTTTCCCGATAGCGGTTTTTGTGATCGTTTCTCTGCTTCTTCCCGACGCCGCTCCGCTTATCGGATTCCTTATGCTCGGCAATCTTTTCAAGGAGTGCGGCGTTACCGAAAGACTCAGCGAAACCGCGCAGAATTCGCTCTGCAATATAGTTACGATCATGCTCGGCACTACCGTCGGAGCCACTGCGGAGGGCATTAAATTCCTTCAGTGGTCAACGATCAAAATCGTTATCCTCGGTCTGGTCGCCTTTGCGTTTTCCACCGTCGGCGGTCTGCTTCTCGGCAAACTGCTCTATATAATTACGGGCGGCAAGATAAATCCGCTCATCGGCTCTGCCGGCGTTTCGGCTGTGCCTATGGCTGCCCGTGTTTCACAGGCCGAGGGCAGGAAATACAATCCCAAAAACTTCCTGCTCATGCACGCAATGGGTCCGAATGTTGCCGGAGTTATCGGCTCGGCGGTTGCCGCCGGATTCCTGCTTCTGATGTTCGGCAACTGATTTGTAAAATATGAAAAAACAAACTGTTCAGCAGATAATCGCAGCCGCCGTTTCGCTGATAATCGTGCTTGTCGCCTACGCTTATGTTGTCGGGTCGGGTACGGTATTCAAAGGCGAAATGGAGGGTAAAACGATCCGCGCAAAAGTGCTGAGTATCACCTCCTCCGAAAATCTGAACGCAACGGGTGAATCCGTCACAGAAAAAGTCATATTCACCGCTCAGGCTTTAAGCACGGAGCTTCGCGGCAAAACTCTTGAGGTTATTCAGGAGATCGATAAATCCTACGCGTTCAGCCCGAGGGCTGTGCGTGAGGGCGATACGGTCCTTATCGAAGCATATACCGAAAATAACTCCACAAATTATTATTTCGGCGATTATGTGAGGATCACTCCGCTCATCTGGCTCGGTGTGATATTCTGCATTCTGATCCTTCTCTTCTCAAAAACTCAGGGGATCAAAACCCTCGTGTCGCTCGGGCTTACCTGCATAGCTGTATTCGGAGTGCTTCTGCCGGCGATACTAAACGGAAAAAACATATACCTCTGGAGCATACTCGTCTGCCTTTATATCACGGTCATGACCCTCACGATCATCGGGGGCTTCGGCAAAAAGACGGCTTGCGCCGTTATCGGGTGCCTCGGCGGCACGATATGCGCCGGGATAATCACGGCTGTGTCGGATGTTTTTCTCAATATGACGGGATTGCTTGAAGAGGAATCCATATATCTCTATCAGCTTTATCCCGATAACCCGATAGATATGAAGGGCATTATCTTTGCCATGATAACGGTCGGCGCTCTCGGTGCCGTAATGGATGTTGCGATGTCCATATCATCGTCGCTCTATGAGCTCAGGGTAAAATCCCCTTCGCTGACTTCCTCTCAGCTTATGAAATCGGGCTTTACCATAGGCTCCGATATGATGGGCACAATGGCAAATACGCTCATTCTCGCCTATATAGGCAGTTCACTCACCTGCGTTTTGCTCTATGTTTCATATAACGCAAATCTTGCTCAGGTGATAAATAAAGAAAAAATCATTGCGGAGATCCTGCAGGCTCTTGCCGGAAGCACCGGCATGCTTCTCACTCTTCCGCTTACAAGCGCGGTATGCGCATTATTCTACTACAGGAGGGCAAAAAACGATGCCTCTCGTTAAAATGAATGACCTGCTGGTCAAGGCAAAAGCGGGCAAATACGCGGTCGGCAGCTTCAGCGTAGCCAATATGGAGATGGTGCTCGGAGTGCTGAAAGCGGTCGAAGAAACAAAAAGCCCGGCTATAATCCAGATAGCCGAGGTCAGGCTCAAGCAGTCTCCGCTTGAGGTCATCGGGCCGCTTATGGTAGCCGCCGCAAAGAATTCAAAAATGCCCGTCGCAGTCCACTTCGATCACGGCAAGACCTTTGAAAAAATCTCGCAGGCGCTTGAAATCGGTTTTTCGAGCGTGATGTTTGACGGCTCCCATCTGCCGTTTGAAGAAAACAGCGCGCAGACCTCTCGGGTCAACGCTCTTGCAAAAAAATACGGAGCGACCTGCGAGGGCGAAATCGGCTGCGTGGGCGGCAGTGAAGACGGAAGCGAGGATATAGCCGTCAACTGCACCTCTCCCGAGCAGGCCCTTGCTTTCTATGAGAATACGAAGGTCGATGCCCTTGCCGTGGCGATAGGCAATGCCCACGGAAATTATAAAGAGGCGCCCCGTCTAAGGTTTGATATCCTCGAAAAGACCGCTTCGCTCGTTCCGGTCCCGCTTGTTCTTCACGGCGGTACGGGCATTGAGCCGGATGATTTCCGCAGATGTATCTCTCTCGGGATCCACAAGATAAATATAGCGACCGCGACCTTTGACAGCGTTGAGAATTCTGTCAGGAGCGCATACTCCGAAGGGAATATCTCCGGCTACTATGATTTACAGGCGGCGGAGGTCGATGGCGCTTACCTCAACGCGATGAAGCATATTGAGATTTTCGGCTGCGCCGGAAAAGCTTGAATCTGAAACATATATTTACGGAGGGTAAAAATGAGTATTTTTAATTTTGACAAGACAAAACCTCTCGATGTTATCCCAATCGGCAGAGTGGCGATAGATTTCAATCCTACGGATATGAATAAGCCGCTCAGCGAAAGCTCCAATTTCAATAAATATGTCGGCGGCTCACCCGCCAATATAGCTGTCGGGCTTGCCCGCCTCGGAGCAAAATGCGGATTTATTGCGAGAGTATCCGATGATCAGTTCGGCGATTATGTTGAGAATTATTTCAAAAATGACGGTATTGATACCTCTCATATATTCAGATGCGAAAACGGCGAAAATCTCGGCCTCACCTTTACCGAGATCCTTTCGCCCACTCAGAGCAGCATCCTTATGTATCGTGACGGTGTGGCAGATCTGAAGGTCTGCGTTGACGATGTTGACGAGGAATACATAAAGCAGGCAAAGGCGGTCGTTATTTCGGGCACCGCGCTCTGCGCCTCCCCTTCGAGAGAAGCGGCGTTAAAGACCTTGTTCCTCGCCAAGAAAAACGGAGTAGTCGTAATATTTGATATAGATTACAGAGCTTATACGTGGAAGAATAAAGACGAAATCTCCCTCTATTATTCCATCGCTGCCAAAAACAGCGACATCATCCTCGGCTCGAGAGAGGAATACGATCTCACCGAGGCTCTTGAGGGCGTTTGCCCTGATGATGAAGAATCGGCGAAGCGCTGGTTCTCATACGGCAATAAGATAGTCATTATCAAACACGGCAAAGAAGGCTCCTGCGCCTATGTCAATGACGGCTCAGCCTATAAGGTCAAGCCCTTCCCCGTCAAGATGCTCAAAGGCTTCGGCGGCGGCGACGGCTATGCCAGCGCGTTCATCTATTCTCTGCTTCAGGGCAAAGAGATAGATAAGGCTCTCGAATTTGCGACCGCGTCCGCTTCAATGCTTGTAGCGGCTCATTCCTGCTCCGCGGCAATGCCTTCGGCACAGGCGGTAGAGGAATTCATCGCAAATACCAAACCTACAAGCGGCGAAGTTATCGAAAAAATAAAATAGGGTGTGATCTTATGGGAAATAAGCTGATCGCGGCAGCGGCGCTCTTAATATGCGTCGCGATTACGGCTTTCATATTGCTTAAGGATATTAAAAAGCATCCGGATCTCAGAGCCTTCCGCTGTTCCGGACAGGAGAGTATGAGATTCAAGAAATCCCGCGGCTTTGCGATTTATCTGAGTTCAAAAAGGATAACATTCCTCAAAAGAGAGGCAGTCGTAGCTGTATTGCTCATCGTTTCGCTGATTTTTACCGTGATAATCAGATCGAGGAGAAACAGTTTTGATTCTCGGTGTATCGCTTCGCTTATTCCTGCGGCTGTATTTCTAACGGTCATGCTTTTTTATGCCGTAATGTTTTTCCTCAAAGACCCTGTTGCGGTGACCCTCGGCAAAGCGGGGGAATTATCCGTAATCAAGGGAAAAGACGGAAATGCAGGCAGGATGAAAGCGAGCGTAATGCTCAGGAGCGGTCAGTATATTGACGCCTTTTTCCCCGGCTTAAAAACGGGAAAAGCGGGCAATGAGGAAAACATCAGACCCGGAGAGATCTGCTTTGTGTTTGTCACCAGCGACGGAGAGATCCTTCTCGCGGCAGACAGACGGAGAGCCGAATCCGGAAACGCCGGCGACGATGCGCCTCAGCCCATCGAAATAGCAAATCTTTAACCGAGCAAAAAAAGGAGACTCTATCATGAAAAAAATTACAGCAATTATTATGATTTTGGCAGTTGTGTTCGCTTTCGCATCATGCGGCGGCAAGGCTGATGATAACGCTACCGACCCCACCGAAACTCAGAGCGAAGTGACCGTTCAGGCTCAGGCTTTCAAAGCCGGCGTATGGGCTGTTGTCAAAGACGGTGAAGAGATCGGATATTACACTTTCACAGACGATATGAAGCAGTGCTCATACGAAACCGAGAAATCCGGCGTTCCCTTTGATTATGAGATCAGCGGCGATTCCTATATCTTCCACATGGGCTCCGTTGATAATGTAACGAAGGCAAAGGTCGTTTTCAGCGGCGAAGATGAATGCACGATCACCTGGGATGACCCCGCAAGGACTGAAACACTTAAATACAAAGGCGCCAAAGCATTCAAAGCCGGCGTATGGGCAGTTGTCGATGACGGCGAAGAGGTCGGATATTACACCTTTACGGATGATATGAAGCAGTGCTTATACGAATCCGAGAAATCCGGCGTTCCCTTCGATTATGAGATCAGCGGCGATTCCTATATCTTCCACATGGGCTCCGTCGATAATGTAACAAAGGCAAAGGTCGTTTTCAGCGGCGAGGATGAATGCACCATCACCTGGGATGATCCCGCAAGGACTGAAACTCTCAAATTTAAAGGCGCCGTTGAGGATGAAGACGATTCGGAGCTTGATGCCGCTCCTCTTGTGATCAACAGCGAGCCTTACACCGTTACCGCAAAAGACGGCTTCAATAACGCGGGCGTTACCGAGCTGAAATGTGACGCTACCGAGGAATATACTTTCAAGGCTGTTTCGGGCGATGCTACCTGGCAGATATTCGTTCTCGACGAAAAGTTTGAAGACGGCGCAAGATATCTCGTTCAGGCTGAGAAACCCGCTCTTTCGGGCGACGGAGAGCTTGATATCAAAGCAGGTCAGTATATTTACGTAGTTTGCAGCGAGAGCAGCTTCACCGCCGATACCGCTTCGGATTCGGCTCTTGAGATCAATTACGCGGAATAATTTTTATAAAATTTATTTACGGATAGCCCCGGAGGTTTTATATGCGAATCGTAATCAAGATCGGCACCTCGACTCTGACCTATGAAACGGGCAGGATCAATATCAGAAGGGTAGAGCAGCTCTGCAAGATTTTTTCAGATTTGAAAAACGCGGGTCACGAAATCATTCTTGTTTCAAGCGGCGCGATAGCAATGGGCGTCGGCAAGCTGAATATGAGCGAAAAGCCCGAGGAGATAATCGACAAGCAGGCTGCTGCGGCTACCGGGCAGTGTGAACTGATGTATATTTACGATCAGGAGTTTTCAAAATTCAATCACAATATCGCCCAGCTTCTCATTACCTACGCCGATATTGAAAACGAGAAGTATCATAACAACTTTCGAAACACCCTCACCCGTCTGCTTGAATACGGCGTGATCCCCATAATAAATGAAAACGATACCATTTCCACCGAGGAGTTTTCCATCGGCGATAATGATACACTCGGAGCCATCGTCTCCGTTTCCGTCGGAGCGGATATGCTTATTCTCCTCTCCGATATAGACGGGCTTTATGATTCCGATCCGAGAAAGCATCCGGACGCAAGGCTCATTCACGAGGTCAGAGAGATCACTCCCGAAATTGAAGAGATGGCTGAGGGCAAGGGTACGGCTTTGGGCACCGGCGGCATGGAAACCAAAATAACCGCCGCCAAAACCGTTACCTCAAAGGGAATAGATATGATTATTCTCAACAGCAATAAACCCGAATCGCTCTATGATGTGGTTGAAGGTAAAAACGCAGGCACAAGATTTTTCGGAAAAGGAAGATAATATGACTACTTCTGAAATTCTCCGCAGAGCATCAGACGCAAAGAATTCTCTGCGCCCGCTCAGCACCGCGCAAAAAAATCAGGCCATTGAGACTATGGCTCAATGCCTTGTTGAAGCGACCGATGAAATTTTGGCTGAAAACAGTAAGGATATTTCGGCTTACCGTGACGGCATTTCCGATGTTATGATCGACCGTCTCACTCTTGACAGCGGGAGGGTCGCCGCTATGGCTCAGGGGATGAGAGAGGTTGCCGCTCTGCCTGATCCGAACGGCAGGATCATCAGCGAGACCCGCCGCCCGAACGGCCTGCTGATCCAAAAAACAGCCGTGCCGATGGGAGTTATAGGGATAATTTACGAAAGCCGCCCGAATGTCACGAGCGACGCGGCAGTGCTTTGCTTCAAAAGCTCAAATGTCTGTGTGCTCAGGTGCGGCAAAGAGGCTCATAATACCTCAGCCGCGATCACCCGGGCTCTTCGCGGAGGGCTCGAAAAATGCGGCGTCGATCCCGATGTCATTCAGCTTGTTGATGATACATCCAGAGAGAGCGCGAATGAGATGATGCGCGCCAAGGGGCTGATAGATCTGTTGATTCCCCGCGGCGGCAGAGGGCTTATAAAGGCAATTACCGAGAATGCCACCGTTCCCTGTATAGAAACGGGCACGGGAATATGCCATATTTATGTTGAAAAATCCGCCGATCTGCAAACGGCGCTCAAAATAGTCGATAACGCCAAAACCTCCAGGCCTTCCGTATGCAACGCCTGCGAAGTCTGCGTGGTCGATGAAGAGATCGCGCCGCAGTTTTTACCGGCGCTTTATGAGCGCCTGACCGCCGGCAGAGAGCATCCGGTCAGCTTTGTGGTTGATGAAAAAGCCGCGAAATTTATTGACGGAGAGAGTGCGGGGGAGAGCGGTTTTGATACCGAGTTTCTCGATTATAAGCTCGCCGTCAAGGTCGTATCGGGTGTCAGAGAAGCGGTTGCCCATATAGCCGCCCATTCAACGGGTCACTCCGAATCCATTGTCACAAATGATGATTGCGCGGCGGAGTATTTTGTTTCAAATACAGACAGCGCCGCGGTATATGTGAATGCTTCGACCCGTTTTACGGACGGCGGCGAATTCGGGCTCGGATGCGAGATGGGCATATCCACACAAAAAATGCACGCCAGAGGCCCTATGGGTCTTGAGGAGCTTATGACCTATCACTATGTTATCAAAGGAAACGGGCAGGTGAGATAAATGTATAAATTCGGTTTTATCGGCTCGGGCAATATGGGCTCGGCTCTCGCAAAAGCGGTCTGTTCTTCGGCAGGGAGCGAAAATGTTATAGTATGCGATGCCGACAGCGGCAGGGCGGAAAAGCTCGCCTCGGCTCTCGGATGCGCCTGCGGAGATATACACAAGGTTGCAGATGAAAGCAAATATATTTTTATCGCCGTCAAACCGCAGGCATTGGAAAGTATGTTTTCCGAGATCACCGGTATGCTTTCCGCAAGGGATGACCGATTCATTCTCGTGAGTATGGCGGCAGGTACAAAAATAGAAAAAATAGAGCGCCTGTCGGGGGTGAGATGCCCCGTGATAAGGATCATGCCGAATGTCGCGGCAAGTGTCGGCGCGGCGATGACTTTATGCGCCGCCAACAAGCTCGTTTCAAATGCGGAGTATGATTATTTCATTGATGTGATGGGCGCGAGCGGCAGGCTCGACAGAGTCGAAGAAGAAAAAATAGATGCCTATTCGCTGGTTACCGGGTGCGGCCCCGCCTGGGTCTATCTTATGATTGAGGCCCTTGCGGACGGTCAGGTGGATATCGGAGTGCCGCGTGATAAAGCTTATCTTTACACCGCTCAGATGGTGGCGGGAGCGGCTGAGCTGATGCTCAAAAGCGGAAAGATTCCCGCCGAGCTTAAGGATTCGGTGTGCAGCCCGGGAGGAACTACCATAGAGGGAGTCCGCGCTCTTGAGAATAAATCATTCAGAGCGGCTCTCATAGAGGCGGTCCGCGCATCCTATGATAAAACCGTAAATATGTGAAAATTTTTTGAGGCAGGCGCATTTGCACCTGCCTCTTTCATATCATATTCCTTTTGTTTTCTTCAGCTTTTCGCTGAGTGAATGGGGTATTCCTCTCGGCCCTCTCACAGCAAAAATGCCGTAATCTTTTTTAAGAATTTCAAAGGTGAATTTCTTTGGATCAAAGCGCTTGCGAAGCTTAATTCTCATGAGAGAGTTGATCGTGAGATTCCCGTTTGAAAAATTAAACGGAATATCTGTCTGAGTAACCTTGCAGGCGTAGATTATCGCGCTTATCGGCGCGCCGGCATACATATAGACCGTGTCGCCCTTTTTTATTCCGCTGCCCTGCTTCCAGTCAATGGTGTCTTCATTATCAAATGCGTGAGCTATATCATAATATTTCGGGTTTGCGGGGATTATCCATTCCTTCGCTTCGCGGATTTCAGCCTTCTTTGCTTTTGAGGCTGTGGCGGTAAAGCTTTCATCAAGCAGAGAGCTTATCTTCTCAATATCCACGCTGCCGTCAAGCAAAACGGTAAGCCAGTTTCCCTTATGCATGTGATAGCCTCTGAAAAAGCCGGGCTCCCGCAAAAGCAAATCCATAAGCAGGGGGTCTGCGAGCTTAATATTGAGTATATCCGTGACATCGCGGGATTTTAAGCCGAGCTTATCTTTTGATATATCCATTATCAGGGCAAACCATTTTTTGTTGTCATCATGCCTGAATACGGCGTAGTCGGGTGCGCTCATCCACGGGTATTCCGGCTTCGCTTTGTATTTCTTTTTTATGTATTCATACACATCATATCTCAAAGTTTCGTTGCTCATAGCAGCATCTCCTTCATCGCTATTTTACCAAATCGGTAAAATGAAGTCAAACATATCATCCGTTAACAGATAAATTGGTTAAATTGCATACGCGGTCATAGCTCTTTTAGACATTTTAACAATATTGTCCGTCTTATTTTAAGGATGACAGCGGCAAAATTCATAGTTTGTTAACAACTATGTTGTATCTTATACTTCGGTATAAACATATACTGTAAAAATTAAAAGGACAGGAGATTTGTATGAAAAAGATTATTTCCAAGAGAGAGTACGATACCGAAAAATCAGAGCTCATCAAAAAGTGCGCATACGGCACCTTCGGCGATCCCGCAGGCTATGAAGAGACCCTTTACAAAACAGAAAAGGGTTATTACTTCCTCTATGTCAACGGCGGCGAAGAATCCCCCTATACCAAGGAAGATATCAAGTGCGTCAGCGCAAAAAAAGCCGAGGAATGGCTTGCAAACAAATAATATGCTCTTTACGGATTTCCGCCCGACGGGGCGGATTTCTTTTTCGCCGTTCAGTTGCAAAAATATCCCCGATTTTTGATCCCGGTAACGGCAATTATCAGAAAAATGTAAAGCTGCCGAATAAAATATTTGACTTTTAATAAAAGCGGATATATAATATATTGCGTTAAAGGCAGAGAAGGAGAACGAATCCGTCAGATACACCCCAGAGAGACGCGCCTCGGCTGAAAGCGCGTTGTGTTACGGCGGGGGAGACCGCTCCAGAGCCGCCTGCGAATCAAGCAGAGCCGTTTCCCGCGTTAAGGGCATCGAGTTAAAATCAAGGTGGAACCGTGCCAAGCACCCTTGTAATACAGGGGCGCTTTTTATTTTTAAGTTTTCACAGCGGTTGCAGTAATCAATTCTCTGAATAAGGAGTCAGTTATATGAAAATCATTTACAGAGACGGTACCGTCGCAGAATGTCCGCCCGAAGAGGTTCAGCATGTATTGCGTCACTCAACGGCTCACTGTATGGCTCAGGCCATCCAGCGCCTTTGGCCCGAGGCAGATTTCGCTTACGGACCGGCTACGGAAAAAGGCTTTTATTATGATGTCGATCTCGGCGACAGAAAGCTGACCGATGAAGACCTTGCGGCTATCGAAAAAGAGATGAAAAAGATAGTCAAAGAGAATATCCCGGTCAAGCCCTTTATCCTCCCGAGAGATGAGGCGGTCAAGCTTATGCACGACCGCGGCGCCAAATACAAAGAGGAGCATATCGGCGACCTTGACGAGGATGCCGTAATATCCTTCTATCAGCAGGGCGATTATATTGATATGTGCGTCGGCCCCCATGTCTGCTACACCAAGGCTCTCAAGGCTTTCAAGATTACTCAGCAGTCCGGCGCTTATTGGAAAAACGATTCGGGCAATAAAATGCTCACCCGTATCAACGGCGTGGCGTTTGCCACTCAGGAAGAACTTGCCGAGTATGAGAAGCAGGTCGAGGAGGCAAAGCAGCGCGATCACCGCAAGATAGGCAAAGAAATGGGTCTGTTTATGACCGATGAGCTTGTCGGACGCGGTCTGCCGATGTTCCTTTCCAAAGGATACACCGTCTGGCAGGAGCTTGAGAATTATATCAAAGAAAAAGAGCGCAAGCTCGGCTATCATCATGTTATGACCCCCTGCGTAGGTACCGTACAGCTCTATAAGACCTCGGGGCATTGGGATCATTATAAAGAGAATATGTTCCCGCCTATGGAGGTCGAGGGCGAAAGCTTCGTGCTGCGCCCCATGAATTGCCCTCATCACATGATGATCTACGCAAATAAGCCCCATTCATATAAGGAACTTCCCATCCGTATCGGCGAGATCGCTCACGATTTCAGATTTGAATCATCGGGTACTCTTAAAGGCATAGAGCGCGGCAGGCATTTCTGCCAGAATGACGCTCATCTCTTTGTTACTCCCGATCAGATAAAGGATGAGGTCGCCAAGGTCGTAGCCCTTATCCGCGATGTTTATAAGGATTTCGGCATTACGAATTACCGCTGTGTTCTCTCTCTGCGTGATCCCGAGGATAAGGTCAAATATCATCAGGATGATGAGATGTGGGATAAAGCGGAGAGCGCTCTTCGCGAGGTTATGACCGATCTCGGCCTTGATTTTACCGAGGAGATAGGCGAAGCCGCTTTTTACGGGCCGAAGCTCGATGTAAACGTTACCCCCGCCGTAGGCGCGGAATACACTCTTTCTACCTGCCAGCTCGACTTCTGCCTTCCGATGAAGTTCGATCTCAAATATATTGATAAGGATCAGAGCGAAAAAACGCCCGTTGTGCTTCACCGCGCGATCCTCGGCTCGCTCGACAGATTTATGGCATATATCATCGAGGAGACCAAGGGTAAATTCCCCGTATGGCTCGCTCCGCTCCAGGTCAAGGTGCTTCCCGTTTCGGAAAAAACTCTCGACTATGCTTCGGAAGTATATGAAGCGATCAACAAAGCGGATATCAGAGTTCAGCTCGATGACAGAAACGAAAAGATCGGCTATAAGATCCGCGAGGCTCAGCAGATCGACCGCGCTCCCTATATGCTGATAATCGGCGCAAAAGAGGCGGAGAGCGGAATTATCAGCGTGAGAAGCCGTGACACCGGCGAAACGACCGAAATGACCCTCGATGAATTTATCGCCAAGGTCAAAGACGAGATTAAAAATAAAGTGAGATTCAGTAAATAATGCAGACAACCTCCGGGCCTGAAACCCGGAGGTTGTTTTATACGGATTACAAAAGCAGTTGCGGATAATCTCTTTTACCGTAAATAATGCGTGAAATCCTTATCAAGTCAGAATCGATCGTATAGAATATCATATAATTTCCGCTGATTAAGTAACGGTAATCGGTTTCTGCTTTTATTTTTTCATTAAGTTTTGATCCGCTTTCCGGAAAAATCTCGAGCTGCTTTGCACAATCGAGTATTCCTCTTATCACATTATCGGCCGCAAGCGGATTTTCCAAATCACTTTCAATATAGTTTTTTATTTTTATCAAATCCTCTTTCGCTTCGTATGAAAACAGGATTTTTTTACTCATTGAGCCCTAACTCCTTCTCAATGTCGGTCATTGTGAGCCAGCCTTTTTCGACTCCGCTTTGCTCTCCTTTTTTCAGCTCCGAAAGAAGCTTTACGGTTTGAATCAGCCTCTCATATTCATCAATATCTACTATGGCATATTTGCCGCGCCCGTTTTTGGTAAGAAAAACAGGCTCGTTTTCGGAAACAAGATGTAAAACCTCATTATAATTTCTCAAATCCGATACAGGCATAATGTTCGGCATATTCACCACTCCTTTGCTGATTAAATTTTAGCATAATTTTAAGTAAAATTCAACAGCAAATTTGTCTGATAAAAAATCTCTAAGAACTAAAAACAGTTTAAGTTTTGTCGTTTTTGTATGAATCGGTTTTTTTCTCCGGTTTATTAAGCTTCTTAATATGTGTCCGCAGTGTGATATTTATATACTGAGAAAGTGAACGGTCGTCTTCTTCGGCGAGGGCCTTAAGAGTTTCGAGTAAATCACCGTCGATTGTAATGCTTATTTTTTCTTTCAGCGGTTTCATTGTAATTCACCTCGCCGTAATTATACAGTGAAAAGCAAATTGATATTGACAAATCCGATAAAGTAGGATAAAATAAGATAATCTCAAAACTCTCGAATAATTTGGAGGAATAAAATGGAGTATTTGTTTGCATTTTGTTTTTTCTTA
Source organism: uncultured Clostridia bacterium (assembly GCA_947166625.1). Classification (GTDB taxonomy): domain Bacteria; phylum Bacillota; class Clostridia; order Oscillospirales; family Acutalibacteraceae; genus CAG-177. The sequence goes on along the minus strand of CAMVEX010000007.1, from coordinate 68,488 downwards.
CTTTTGATAGTAGGGGTGTTCTATTTCTTTTATTTTTGGTTGAGCGATAAACCTAAAGAAGAAAAAAGTGAATTAAGATCTTTTCTGAAAACTGCTATGGTCATCTTAGCTTTAATCAGCGTTGTTTCTTTCATAGTTTTTTGTGCAACTGCAAAACCGAATCAAAAGTCTTCGCAGGAAAAATACGATGATATGATGGCGGGATATGATTGGGGTGAACACTCGGCATACAATAAGCAGAATCATAGTGTTGAATGGGTTCCTTGGAAATAATAAGACATAATTTTCTGAATCAAACAGCCGGGCATTCGCTTGAATGCCCGGCTCTCTTCAGGTTTAATACGGTTGATATTTACTTAAACATTTTCGTCAGTTTCAGCTTATTTTTTCCGTCTTCGTAAGCATATTCCGCCTTATCCATCACCTTTTTTACGATGAAGATCCCGAGACCGCCTATCGCGCGCGATTCGGCGTCAAGGGTTATATCCGGGTCGGCTTTTTCCAGGGGATTATACGGCATTCCGGAATCAATGAATGTAATTGCCACTCCGGAGTCAACCGGCTCAACGGCGATCTCCGCCATGCCGTTTCCGTCGGGGTAGGCATAGCTTGCGATATTTATGAATATTTCTTCTGCGCAGAGGTCGATCTGCGTCTGAGCTTTCATGGGGCAGTCAAGAGCTTCAAGCTCTTCGTCGATAAAATCAATGACGGTGTGCAGATTTCCCTGCGTCGCCTCAATTACAAGGCTGTTCGGCATACGGCAGCCTCCTTTCGGAATACCGGTGTATTACTGCTCTATGTTCATTATTTCGTCAAAGCCGGTCATTTCAAAAATTTCATAGACGCTCTGTATCGCGCCCGTGATTTTCATTGAGCCCTTGGAATTCATAAGCTTCTGGGCTTTGAGAAAAACTCTCAGCCCTGCGGATGAAGTGTATTCGAGAGCGTGGATGTCAAAAGTGAGCTCCGTTATATCGTCAAGCTCCTCGCTTATAATTTTGTCAAGATCGGGTGATGTTGCGGTGTCAAGCCTTCCGGTGAGTTTTACGGTGAGCGCCTGCCCGTTTTTATTTAAGTCGATTGTCATTTCAGTTCACCTCAAAATAAAGTTTATCGGTTGTTGCAACTCGTTCGCAGAGCGTCGTGATACAGTATTCGATCATTCGCTTCTTTGTATCTTCATCGTCTTTTGATTTGCGATAAGTCCGCCTGAGAAGCCTCGCGTAGAATATGATCGCCGCCATATTTTCGATTTCGGCGAGCTTATCGGGATCGTCGGTCCCGAAGTATTCCCTGAGCGTTGTTTTCCAGAAAAGATTTGCCTGATCGTAAGGAATTTCGAGAAAACGCTTTACATTCTCGTGGTCTATGCAGCTGAATCCCGCGTATGCGGCGTAAATTCCGCTGAATTCAAATACCGGATGCCCCATTGCGAGAGTGTCCATATCTATCAGCAGGTTTTCGCCGTTTTGCTGCATGATGTTTTTGATGTGATAATCGCCGTGAAGCATATTGAGCGTGTCGGGTATCTCTTTGATGAGCGTTACCAGTTTTTCACCGATATCCGAGGGCAGATAATCAAGGCAGAATCTCGCCCATTCAAGCGCCTCTTCCTTTTTATCGGGCAGCTCGCCGGGTTTAAGGATCGTTGAATGTATGGTCTTGAGAATTTCAACGCTTTCGCGCGCAAGCTTCTCCGTCTGAGAAGGGTCTGCGATCATGAGCTTCGCGAAGGATTTCGCGTTGAGCAGCTCAAAAACGGAGCCGTAAAGATCGCCTACCTTGACCACATCATAGGGGATCGCGGTCGGAACTCCCATTACAAACGCCTTACGGGCAAGTTCCCGCTCATTGTGGATCTCTTCGAGCGCGTCATGATTTTTATATACTTTTACTATCGTGTCGCTGTCTATCCTGTAAACCTTGCCGTTGGCGCCTTCGCCGACCACCTCGCATCCCTCAACGCTCAGCTCACGGTATGCCTTTGAAATATCCATCATTTCGGTAAATCCCGTCATATCGAATATCTCATAAACTTCCGATGAGCAGTTGATCACTTTCAGCGACGGATTCGACTTTTTGAGCCTGAGAATTATCCTCAGCCCGGCGCTTGAGATATATTCAAGCTCCCGGGCGTCAAGAGTGAGATCGCCTTTGTGATCGCCGATTTTTGAAATCAGCTCCTGCTCAGTGCTTGCCGCGTTTGCGGAGTCGATCCTGCCGGTTAGGCTCAATGTCATTTCGTTATTGCTCATACTGCTTCTCCCGTATCATTATTATCACTTTCCGTTAATCTGACGCAAAGCATTGTAATATCGTCAAACTGCTCGGCTTTGCCCGCGAATCCGTTTACGGCGTATTTCACTTTCTGCGAAGTGTCGCCGCTTGTCATTCCCTGAGTTTCCGCGATGCAGTTTATCAGCCTGTCTTCCCCGAATAATTCGTGAGAGGTGTTTTCGGCTTCTGTCACGCCGTCTGTGTAAAGGAACAGCTTGTCGCCGCTCTTGAGAGTGATGCTCTGTGTTTTGTATTTCACGCCTTCCATACCGGCGAGGACAAATCCGTTTTTGATCTTTAGATATTCAGCCTTGCCTTCGCTCAAGAGGACGGGTGGATTGTGACCGGCGCTCGCAAAGGTCAGATTTCCGCCTGTCAGATCAAGGATACCGACCCAGGCGGTCACAAACATATTGGCTATGTTGTTTTTACACAGCGCGTTGTTTGCCGTCGCAAGAGCCTGACCGAGATCGGGTATATCGCGCACACAGCTTTGCAGAGTGGTCTTTGAAGTCGCCATAAACAGCGCGGCGGGCACTCCCTTGCCGGATACATCCGCGATGATAAATGCCACCCTGTTTTTGTCTATAAAAAACAGATCGTAAAAATCTCCGCCGACCTCTTTTGCCGTATCCATCCCGGCATATACATCTATTTCTTTGCGCGCGGGATATGTTTCGTCAATTGTCGGTAACAGCGAATGCTGAATTACCGTCGCGATTTCAAGCTCGGAATGCATACGGTTTCTTTCGAGAGTGAGATTTCTCTGCCTCTCGATATATCCGATAAGAGCTATCAGCAGAGAGAAACCTATCGCGTTCACGAGAATGAACGGCACAAATATGCTTTTAACTATATCGAGGGCGGTTTCAAACGGCTTTACCATTATGAGAACTATGCCCAGATGAAGCGTTTCCATCAGCACGCCGATTATGAATGCAAACCACGGCTTTTCTATCAGGCGGTGAAGCAGGATCGATACCGTGCCGCAGATTATTCCGATTATGCAGGTGGCGGTTATGCAGGCGGTTGCGGTGATCCCTCCGAGAGTCAGGCGGTGAAGCCCCGCTATCAGACCGGCGAGCAGCCCTCCTATCGGGCCTCCGGCAAAGCCTGCGAGCATCGGACCCACATCTCTTACGGATATGACCGCGCCGTTGAAGTCAACTCCCGACATATTGCCGTAAACTCCGAAAAATCCGCCGAAAATGCCGATTATCAGAGAATATTTGAGCTTGCGGTCGGTATAAAAAAACTTTGAGAGAATATCCGTCCCGCCTATTACGGCGGCGACTACGAGTATGACCGCGAGCGTGCCTGTCATACGCGAAAAAAACTGATTAAAAGCAGCCATTGAGCACCAACTTTCCCGATTCGGTATGTTTCCGGTTTTTTGTTTATGTATTTTCTTTTTCGAGAATCATATCACAATAAATTTATCAGGTCAAGTTTTATGAAAAAAACGGGTGTATCCGCCTGCCGCCGTAACGCTTTCACTTTATCACTGCTTCGCGTTAAAGCGTCAGCATACAAGTGTTTCAATGCTCCGGCCGGCCGCCGAATTGTAAATTTCAACAAAAACAGTGACATTTATTTTTGTAATTAGTCAAATTGCCACTTGACTTAATTTTCCGCTTCGAATATAATAATAACGCTTTAATAACGCTTGACCGAGTCAAGGTCAGGTTCGGTCAAAATAATAATTGTAGCTGTGATGTTATGAACGGGTCAATAAAAAAGATCAAAAATTTTTTGCTGCCTGCGATTGACGGCGAGCTCAGGGCTGAGGTCGAGAGGATCAACACCGGAAGTATGCTGATGATCTCGCTTGCCGGCTGTCTGATTGAGGCGATAGGGCTTTGCGCCGTTCTTATTTTTGAGCGTGACACCATTACTTCGTCAATAAGCTTCGGCTCAATGAGTTTTTGCTTTATTTGCTGCGCCCTGTTTCATCTGCTTCTTCGCTTTTTCGTTTCCAAAGGCGTTCAGTCACACAATCTCATCAAGCTTGAGGTGTTTTTGCTTTTCGGGATCATATCTGCCTGGGGTATGATGGTTTCTTACAATCATTTCAGGCAGGGCGAGCAGATCCTCACTCTTTACGCAGTTATTATTTGTCTTATTTGCACCATCGTTCTTCGCCCCGTATTCAGCTTCTTGCTGGTTTCGCTGCCGTTCGGAATTTTCTTTTTCATTATGTACAGATTCAACGGCGCTCATGGGGTCGATGTTTTCAATTATATCGGGCTCATGCTCTTTTGCATTTACGGCTCTCTGGCGAGATACAGGGTTTCCTTCAGCCTTATCAAGAGCAAGCTGGAGGTCAAATCCCTCAACGCAGAGCTGCACAGAGCCGCGAGGACCGATATAATCACGGATGTCAAAAACCGCTACGCTCTCGTTGATGATGCTTCGTCTTATGAAGGCAGAGAGATCATCCTGTGCGTTTGCGATATTGACCGCTTTAAGCGCATTAACGACAGATACGGTCACGATGCCGGTGACAGCGTCATCAAAGCGGTAGCCGATGTGCTTGTTGATAATTTCGGCGAAAACGCCGTTTACCGCTACGGAGGCGATGAGTTCGTTATCGTCAGCGAGTCAGGCAAAGATGAGTTTGATAAAAAGATTGATCGCGTAAAATCCACGCTCGATATTCTGAGCGTTGAAGGGATCGATGAAAAAATATCCTGCAGCTTCGGCTCGGTCAAAGGCTCCGTTTCTTCCGAAGGGGATTATGATGAGCTTTTCCGCAAAGCGGATGTGATGATGTATGCCGATAAGCGAGACGGGCGCGGATAGATCTCTTATAATTTGATATTCGGCAAAGCCGGAGAAATCCGGTGACGCAAAGCCAAGGTGTCTAAGCATTTATATAATGTATGATTGACCGGCTGCAGTTAAAATCATTCTTTGATTTTCCTGTGGCCGTTTTTTCTTTTTAAGAATATAAAGCAAGTCAGGTTAAACCTGTTAAGGAGTAATAATCGTGAGGAAAAGGATCATTTCAATTCTGCTTATAGCGTTGATAGTGTCTGGGGCGTTGCCCTTTATTTCGTCCTCTGCCGATACCGGCACGGCGGAAAAGGGCGAATATACCTATACCCTGTCATCCGATCCGGATACCGGCACGGTGCCCGACGGATTCGGTACGATTTCAAATAACGGCAGGATCTGGACCGATAAGAGCGTATCTGTCAACGACGATCACTTTGATGTAAACCTCAAGGTGCTTGCTCAGGAGTATATCTCTTCTTACGGCTCGTCGGAGACGACCTCGATCGCCGCAGATGTTCTCTTCATTCTCGACTTCACGACTTCAATGTATAACAACAGCGATGTTGAGAAAGATGACGGAACCAGAGTTACAAGACTTTCGGCGATGGTTGATGCCGCCAACGAAGCGATTGATATTATCACGCAAACAAATCCCAATAATAGAATAAAGCTGGTCCGCTTCAGCGGCAGCGGTACGAGCTGTGTCAATTACACAAAAGAGTTTATGCCGCTTGCTCACTATACCAGCAGCAGCACTTCCGAGGATACGAAAGATAAATATATCCGCCTCTCCGGCAGCAGAAGTGTGGCATCGAGCAGTACACTGCTCAAAGACGGCGAAACGTTTTCGTTCAGCGAGCAGGCCCAAAGCGGAACCTGCACCCAATACGGTATAGTGGCGGGAGCTAAAAGTTTTGTTGATGACATAAACGCCGAGACGGATAACAGTATCGAACGCAGGCCCTATGTTATCATGCTTACCGACGGCGAGCCGACACTGGCGAGTAAAAACTGGAATTCGGAAACTCTTTCGGATCTCAGAAACAATACGATAACGACCTCGAGCGGCGGTGACAGAAACGAACTCTTTGCAACAGGTGCAATACTTTCGGCAGCTATATGGCGCGACCGTATTGCCGATGCTTATGAGGAATATAACAACGACGGTAAAGAAATCGATGTTCAGTGGTTCAATATAGGTCTCGGAGTTGATGAGCCCACTGACCCCGACGACCCCAGCTATACCGCCTGCCTTCTGAATCCTTATTATATGGTCGGAGTGGAAGGAAGAAACGGATATGGCACTACCTCGCCGGAGAAAATCAAATATTATATGGGTCAGCCCGACTGGGCTCCCAAAGTTACGGAAAAAGATTATTCCGCGGACGGCAACTATACCTATATCAATGAAGGCGACGGTTATGTAACCTTTGCAAATACTTATTCGGTTCTTATGAATGCCTTTGTGACACTCGCAAATATCATCAAGATGGGCTCGATGGAATATACGATTCCCATAGTCAATCACGAAGGCTCCGGCGAACAGAGCAGCGATGTGGAGTTCACCGATGTTATCGGCGAAGGAATGTTTGTCACCGATATAACCCTGAAGCAAAACGGCAAACCTCCTGTTACGGGCGTTGATGAAGACGGCGACGGCACCTATACTTTTACCGGATATGATACCACCGTAACATTGACCGAGGATGACAGCGGTCAGCAAACTCTTGTATGGAGGCTTCCCGCAAAAGAAGTCGCAATGTTCACCTTCGCAAACAGAGAAGATGTGACAAACGGCGAATATATAGCCGCAGACCCCACCGTGTTGACTTACGGAGTGGATTTCACCAACGATATAGAAGAAGGCCCTGCCTACACCAACGCCTTCGATCAGAATATGGTCCCGCTCACTACGGTAACTTACGAGATCCCCGGCGATAACGATTATTATTTCAATGTTGTCAAGGATGAGCTTCATAATTTTGTCAGCAGTACTATAAAGCCCGGCCTCGACGGCTACACGGCAAAGACCGATAACACCACTTCAACCGCACCCGATTCCCATTCATACGCCTACACCGCTATGAATGAGGGCACTGCGAATTCGAGCGCAACGGTCAACGGCCTGCTCGGCAACAACGGTAAGGCGACCTTCCTTTCAAGGAAAGAGAATATCGAAATCACCGTTGAAAAGAAGTGGGAGGATAAAGAAGGAACGCTCATTACTGATACTTCGGGCTTGCCCGTGATTACAGTCGATCTTTGCCGTATGGCGGATGACAGTCATCATGAAGAAGTCGTGCAGGAAGTTCGTCTGAGCAATTCAAATAATTATTCGCAAACCTACACCCTTCCGATCAGAGATCCGAATGATAAGCGCTACACCTACTACATTAAAGAAAACTGTCCGGATGGATATTATGTAGCGGATATTTCTTCTCCGCTTCGCGCGTATGACGGCACTCTGACTCTCACAAACAGAGAATTACCCGATGAAGGTGTATTATCCGTCAAAAAGCAGTGGACCAATAAAATCGGAGCGGAGATCGCAGACACTTCATCCATGCCTGCCGTTAACATAAAACTCAAGCGGCATGTTGAAGTTTTAACACCGCTGAAGCATACGGTTACGATCTATGTTTCCGATCCGAATAAATCCTTTACCGAGTATCAGAGGCAGTTCATAGTTCCGGACGGAACAGTGATCACCTTTACACCGAGAATTTACATCCGCAGCAATTACAGTACCGCGACCATCAGTCTGAGTCAAAACGGCGGCGATCCCGTAACGGTCACTTCGGATTATAGTCAGGTCAGAAACGCCAACGCCTACACGGATGATCCGTTCGTTTACGGAGCCTCTGTAAACCACAACAACAGGTGGTGCAGAGAAACCGTTGAGCAGCAATTTACCGTCACGGATGATTTGACCCTTAACTATATCAGCAGCGTGGCGATAAACACCAGAGATTTCCCCTACACCAGAAACGGTAATGTGATATATCCTTATATGATACTCGATCTGTCAAAGACTGAGCCTGCTGCTGTCGATTATTCCGTATCTCAGGGCGAAGATGAACTGTATGAATCATTCTCGCTGAGCTACTATAATGAATGGCAAAAGACCATCGGCGACTTGATTTTATCAAAGCCGGATTCGGTCAATCCCGAGATAATTTATAATTACAAATATTTTATCGAGGAAACGACCGATGTCCCCGGTTTCACCGCTTCATACAGCGAAAATAATACGGAGGGCGTAACCGGCGGCGTGATTACGGTCACGAATAAATCAAATTCGGCTATAGGTCCTCTGCCCGAGACGGGCGGCAAGGGCGAAACGAATATCCCGTTGATCGGCGTTTCATTCGTCGCGATAGCCTTGCCGGCGCTGATATTCAGCGAGTTGGTACCGCGTTACCGCAAAAAGCGAAAACGCACGCTTTAATAAGGTTTTAATAATTTCAAACATAAAAGTAAGTCAGAAAGGTGTATTAAAATGAAAAACACAGCAAAAGTTATCACCGCGGCAGTCCTTGCACTGTTCGTCCTTTTCTCAATGGCGCTTCCCTCATTCGCAGAGGATAACGGCACCATCACCATCACAAACAGCAACGAAGCAGTTTCCATGAACGGCCACACCTACAAGGCATATAAGATTTTTGATGTAACTTATGATGCCGAAAAGACCACCTATGATTACACGATCGCCGAGCCCTTCACCTCTTATTTTGAAGGCCTCAATCTTCCCGCTACCCTCGGTGAAGATCTCGATGCGAGAGCATATTCCTATGTTTCCGCTATCTCCGGCGACGCCGCTCTCCAGGCATTTGCAAATGACATCTACGGCTCCAAAGGCAGCGCCGCAGGCTCAGTTACCGCAACCAATGCAAACAGCGCTGTAATCACCGGCCTTGCTAACGGTTACTATCTCGTATATGATGAGGGTAACGCAAGCGCAGCCGACAACGCAGAGAAGGCTATCGCAAATATCGCTCTCACCACAGCCGCTCCCGATGCAACCATCGTTCTCAAAGCTTCCGTTCCCACCGTTGACAAAAAGATCACCGGTGTTTCCGACACAGCTACAAACGCTGCTTCCGCTACAGGTTCCGACGGCGTTGACGCTAAGATCAACCAGCATGTAGGCTTCCAGATCGATTCTATCGTTCCCGACCTCACCAATTACACCAACTATGTTTATAAGTTCACCGATACCATGACCGTAGGTCTTACTCCCGACCAGAACGTTAAAGTTACCATCGGCAGCGACGATGTTACTTCCGATTGTGACATCACTTATGACGGTCAGGTTACCACGGTTTCCGTTCCCTTCGATATCCTCAGCAACTATGCTAAAGATACGCCCGTTAAAGTTACTTACTCCGCAAGAGTTAACGCAAACGCAAAGGTTTATCCCTCAACCGACGGCAACTCCAACGAAGCTACTCTTGAGTATTCAAACAACTACAACGATGAAACAATAAAGGAAACCACTCCTTCCTCAACCGTTAACGTTTATCTCTTCTCTCTTGATATCACCAAGGTAAACTCCAAGAATGAGAAGCTCCCCGGCGCAAAATTCACCCTTCAGGATGAAGCCGGCAATTACATTCCTCTCACTCAGGCAGACGGCAGATACAAAGTATCCGATACCCTTGCGGCTACCGATGCTAATGCAACCGTAGTTTCAGACGCAAACGGCAAGATCTATGTTGACGGACTTGCGGCAGGCAAATATACCCTTACCGAAATCGAAGCTCCCGCAAACTACAACCTTCTCAAAGATCCCGTTGAGATAGAGATAGTAGCTACTTATAATGCAGACGGCGAAGTTACCGCAGTTACCGGCAACGAAAAGACCATCGTCAACAAAGCGGGCGGCCTTCTTCCCTCAACCGGCGGAATCGGTACCTATATCTTCACCATCGGCGGTGCCGTTCTCATGATCGCCGCAGTTGCCATTCTCCTTTCCAAAAAGAGAAAGTCAACCGTAAAATAATTATAAATTACCTATAATAACTGATTTAACCACGCTTGATATGTCTCCCGCCCGGTAACGGGCGGGGTCGGACATATCATCAGACTGAGTGCAGGATTTATGAAAAAACGATTATCTACGATTATTTTGATAGCGGTTTTCCTTGTCGGGCTCGGTCTGATGATGTACCCGACCGTGAGTAATATTGTCAATAATGCCCACCAGTCTGTTGCCATAGATACCTATGATAAACAGATCGCGAGTATGTCAAAGGATGATTTTCATAATATTCTTGAGGATGCGCGTTTGTATAACAGGACAATTACGACCAATGAATTTCCCCGCGATGAACGCGACCTCGAGGGCAATGCCGAATATCATAATGTGATGAATCCGTCGGATAACGGAATGATGGGCTATCTTAAAATCGACGCCATCAAACTGAAAATGCCGATTTATCATACCACAAAGGAATCCGTGCTCCAGAAGGGAGTCGGCCACATGCCGACCACTTCGCTTCCCGTCGGCGGTATAAACACCCACGCCGTCCTTACGGGTCACAGAGGCCTGCCCTCTGCAAAGCTTTTTACGGATCTCGATAAGCTTGTTGTCGGCGACGTCTTTTATATCTACGTTCTGGATGATATTCTGGCGTATAAAATAGATCAGATCAAGACCGTGCTGCCGACCGAAACAAAAGATCTTCAGATCATTAAAGGTCAGGATCATGTAACGCTCGTTACCTGTACCCCTTACGGCATCAATACCCACCGTCTCCTCGTCAGAGGCACGAGGGTCCCGTATGACAGCACGATAAACGTTACCCGTCAACCCGCGCAGCCCGTCCGTCTGGTTTCACCCACGGCGATGGCTTTGATAATAGCAGGCGGAATAATGCTCTTATTCTTCATTATTCTGCTTCTGCTTAAACTTAAAGAAAAACGGAGGGAAAACTCTTGAAAAGAATAACAGCGGTCATCGCGGCAGTTCTCCTGACCGTGATATCGTTCAGTCCCTGTGCGTTTGCCGCTCCTTCTGCGGGCAGTATCACTCTGAATTTAATAAATAAAGCCGATAAAAATCCCCTCGCGAATAAGACGGTTAAGGCGGTAAAGGTTGCCGAGGCAAGCTATACGCCCGGAAAGGAGCCCGAGTTTACTCTTTCGGGTGAATTCGCTTCATCGGGCGTCGATCTCAAGCAGTCCGGCGCCGAGATCAAGCTCTATGACATTGTCCTCGCCAATTCATCGGCAGGAGCCGAAGTCAAATCCGATTCGCAGGGCGTCGCAAAATTTGAAAACTGCGCTTTGGGAGCTTATCTTGTATATTCACCCGATAAGCTTTTCAATCCCTTTATCGTGTTTATTCCGATGGCCGGTGATGACGGTATCGCGTTTGATGTGACCGCAGAGCCCAAGATCGACATCCCGCCCGAAACCGTGCCCACCAAGCCGGATGAAACCAAGCCCACGACCCCTTCGGGTGAGACGGTTACGATAGTGACCGTTCCCGTAGTCCCCGCTCCGGTTCCCGGACCGGTCCCCGGTGTTTCGGTGCCGACAAGGCCTCATAACCCCGTAACAAGAGCGGATTCGCAGGTAAATCCGGATAATACCTCCGCGCCCGAAGAAACGACAAGGGGAGAGAAACTCCCGCAGACGGGTATGCTTCAGTATCCGATCCCCATTCTTGCCGTTGCCGGAATGCTGATGTTTATAACAGGATTTGTTGTTTATGGAGAAAGCAGGAAAAAAGAGAACTAAAGCCGGGATCGGCGTAATACTTATGACTTTCGGTCTGCTGCTTATTGCGGCGGCCGGAGGTCTTTTTGCTTACAATGCGAGAAACGACAGGATCGCAGGCGAAAAAGCGGATATGATAATCAAAGCGGTCGCCGATTCAAATAATGATTCCCTTGTTGAGGTTGAAGAAAACGGCGAGCGCACCGCTGAGATAGACGGCGAAAAATATATCGGAGTTATTTCGATCCCGTCGCTCGGTATCTCGCTTCCCGTCCAGTCGGAATGGAGCCTTGAGAAGCTCAAAACCTCGCCTTGCAGATACAGCGGTGATCTGACCGACGGCTCGCTGATAATCTGCGCCCATAATTATCAGAGCCATTTCGGGAATCTGAAATATGCATCGGTCGGCGACAAGGTCATCTTCACCGATGTAATGGGCCTTAATTATTATTTTGAAGTTATCTCGACATCGAGAATTGACGGATATGACAGCGAGGGAATGAAGCAGGATGACGGCTGGGATATGACCCTTTTCACCTGCACTTACAGCGGCAGGCAGAGGCAGACTCTGAGGCTCATAAGAGTTCAGAATGACGCCTGAAACCGAATTATATAAAAAAACAGGACGGTTACCGTTTGAGTAACCGTCCTTTTAAGTTTCGGGAATTATTTATTGTTTTTCTCGTTATATTCTTTCAGCTTCGCGTTTATTCTGTCGCTGGGGTTGAGGAGCGAGCTGAGAGATTCATCGTGGTTGAGAGTGTCGATTATATAAGCGCAGTATTTTGACATATTTACATTCACATACCAGGGCTTTTCGAGAAGCTCGGGAGCGTTGTAAACAAGATTTGTGGTGAATACGCGGTCGATCAGACCGTCGGCAAAAGCCTTGTCAAATTTATCATAGCCGTTGCAGAAAAGACCGAATGAGGAATAGATGAATATTCTCTTGGCACCGATTGATTTGAGCTTTTCGGCGACCTCAATCATCGAGCTGCCGGATGAAATCATATCGTCAATAACGATAACGTCTTTGCCGCCGATACTGTCGCCGAGGAATTCATGCTTGAGTATGGGGTTTGAGCCGTCAACTACTCTTGAATAATCGCGCAGCTTATAGAATGCGCCGAGCTCGAGCCCGAGCACCGTTGCGAGATAAATACAGCGGCCCATACCGCCTTCATCGGGCGATACGATCATCATGTGATCGTTATCTATTTTAAGATCGGGGATATTGGCGCAGAGAGCCTTAATGAACTGATAGGCAGGCTGAACGCTTTCAAAGCCCTTTTCGGGAATGGCATTCTGAACTCTGGGATCGTGAGCGTCAAATGTGATCACATTATCAACACCGTAGTTGTAGCAGAGATCTCTGAGCATATCGGCGCAGTCAAGCGATTCTCTGCGGGTGCGTTTATGCTGCCTGCCTTCATAGAGCATGGGCATAAGCACGGTGATCCTCTTGGCCTTGCCTTCTATCGCGCTCAGAGCGCGCTTGAGATCGGCATAGTGATCGTCGGGGCTGTAGCGCTGATCGGCGCCGTACATTTTATATGTAACACCGTAGTTGAAGGGATCTATCAGGATAAAAATATCATAGCCTCTGACGGATTCCTTGATAACGCATTTTCCCTCGCCTGAGCCGAATCTGACAAATTCGGTCTCAATGATGTAAGAATCTTTGTGGTAGCCCTCAAAATGGTCGTTGGGGCGAAGCGCCCTCGATTTGTTGAGATAGAAATTGATTTTGTCAGCCATCTCCTCGCAGCCTTTGAGAGCGATGATGCCGAGCTTGCCTACGGGCTCTGTAATGAATTGCGGATCAGCCATTTCCCATACCTCCGATGAATGTATTCAGTTGTTATTAACTAACCATATACATTATATAGTAATGCCTTTGAAATTAAAAGGGAAAATAAAAATTTTCCGCGAAAAAATATTCACGGAAATTCAAGCCTTATTTGTGTAAAATCCATAAACCCGACGGCGGGGTATATTTTATGAATCTGCCTCGCCGTTTTCGGAGGGTTGATTATTGTCGATATGTATATCGATCTGGCTGAAGGGTATCGTGATGCCGGCTTTGTCAAATTCACGCTTGACCTGCTCCTGCATAAAGTAAAATACTTCCCAGTAGTTTTTGCTGTTACACCAGATCATGGCGACGAGGTTTATGCTGCTGCTGCCGTGTTCGCTGACATAAACTGCGGGGGCGGGGGATTCAAAAATCTTATCGCATCTGCCCGCGGCGGCAATAACGGCGCTCTTCGCCTTGTCGATATCGTCGCTGTATGATACCGAATATTGCAGGTCGATCCTGCGGTTGCCCTCGGCGGTGAAATTTATGATATTGCTTTCGGTGATGTGAGAATTCGGGACTATCACTCTGCGATTATCGAGGGTGGTGAGCACGGTGTACATTATCTTGATCTCTCTCACCGTTCCGCTGACAGACCCTATATCAATATAATCTCCGCTTCTGAACGGGTGATTTATAAGGATCTGGAGCCCGCTCGCGAATTGACTTATGCTGTGCTGCAATCCGAATCCGGCGGTCAGACCGCCTGCCGCCAGCGCCGCAATAAAGGAATTGACGTCGATTCCGAGAGTCGCGAGAGCCGTGAGAATGAAAAACAGCTTCAGTATGAATGTGACTATGGTCTTTACGAATCCGTGGACGGATGAATCCACTCCCTTTAATTTAAGACCTTTTACTACTATCTTTCCGATAAGATTTGAAATGAAAAAGCCCACGGCTATGATGATAACGACCGCGATTATGAGCGGCAGTTTCGAGATCGTGAGCGCCTTGATCCCTTCAAAATCCCTGTCCCTGATGAGCTGAGCAAAATCCAGTTTTATAATTTCCATCGCTTGACCTCTTGAATTTATATTGCCTTATCATTTTACTATATGAGCGTGAATTTGGCAATGTTTTTTATGAAATAATCCCCGTACCGTCAAAAATTCACCCGGATGTAAAGATGACAATACAAAACAACAAAAATTGATAATTCTTATTAAATTGTATTGAAAAAAACATATTAAAGTAATATAATAAAATATATTTGTTTGCCTGAGATCGACATAAGGAGGTAGTATATGGCGTCCGAAATCATCAATTCGGTAATTGCCGCAGAAAAAGCGGGAGCCGAAAAAACCGCTCAAGCGGAAAAAAACGCGCGCGATATGGTTGAAAGCGCAAAAAGCACCGCAGCCGAAACGCTTGAAAGATACCGTGCGCAGGCGGCCGAAAAAACCGAAGCCATACTTCAAAAGGCACACGCAGATGCGGAGCAGATAACCCGCAAAGCCGCGGATGAAACGGCTGTGCGGGCAGAAAAAATCAAAGCCGACGCTCTGTCAAAAAGCGGCGAGGCCGTTTCAAAACTGATAAGTGAGATTACCGGATAATTATGACCGATAATATTCTATGATAAGGAGGTGTTGATTTGGCAAAGGTTGATATGCAATATATCGAAGTCGTCGCTCCGATAGATTCGGCGAAGGATCTGTTTGATTTTCTTCAGGTCCGCTCCGTTATGGAGATCAAAAAGCTGGATGAAACAGATGGGCTGGATTATTTTGAAACAGGTCCGGTCGTCACTTCGATCGAAAAATACCTCGATACCGCTTCGACCGCGCTCGAGATCGCGGACAGATACGCTCCCGAAAAATCGAGCCTGCTCAGCGCGCTGAAGGGCATTCCCGTATTGAGCGAAAGCGAATATATCAAAAAATCCGATGAAGCAGATGAGATACTCGGCGTATGCCTCAAGATCTGCGCTGCTGAAAAAAATATAACCGAAAACAAAGCCCTCATCTCGCGTGCGCGTGCCGCTATGGACGGCGTAGAGCCCTGGCTCAGCCTCGATGTTCCCATGCAGTTTAAGGGAACGGAAAGCTCAAAGGCTGTCATAGGCACTCTGCCCGACGAATATACGGCTGACAGTCTCAGGATCGCTCTCGCTCAATTTCTTGAAGGCGAAGAAAGATATGAGTGCGAAGTTGTCAGCAAATCTGCCGGCAGATCCTGCATTTTTGTCCTCGTTCACAATGAGGCTTATGAGAATGTTCTCTCCGCCCTTCGCAGATTGGATTTTGCCTTTCCTTCGGATCCCACAAAGCATCCGCCCAAGGTGCGCTATGAGCGTATGAAGGCAAAAATCGAAGCGGCAAAAGAAGAGATCGGGAATGATACCGCTCTCATAAAGGAGCTCGCCGCTGAGCGGGATAATATCAAATTTGCCTGTGACTGGTTCACGATCAAGCGCGACAGATACAAAGCGCTTCAAAATACATCCGCCGGCGATACGGTGGTGGCGTTCGGGGGTTATCTCCCCGCGGAAAAGACAGAGGCTCTCAAAGAGGAGCTTTATGAAAAATTCTCCGCGGCTCTTGAGGCGGCGGATCCGCCCGATGAGGATGTACCCGTTTTGCTCCGCAACAAGCCGTTTGCCGCGGCGGTAGAGCCGATAACGGAGATGTACGCTCTGCCCGATCGTACCGATCTCGACCCAAATCCCGTCATGAGCATATTCTATTATGTATTTTTCGGGCTTATGCTGTCGGATGCGGGCTACGGTCTGCTGATGGCGATAGGGTGCGGAATAGCCAAATTCAAATATAAGGTGACCGGCAAGCTCAAAAAGACCGTTGATATGTATTTCTGGTGCGGTCTTTCGACCGTCTTCTGGGGAGCGCTTTTCGGCAGCTTTTTCGGAGATATAATCCCGAGAGTATCCGAGCAGTTCTTCGGCAAGGTGCTGACGGTCCCGTGGGCAAAGGAGCCGGGCTCCATAGCCCTGTGGTTTGAGCCGGTCAAGGATCCCATGAAGCTGCTGTGTTATTCATTCCTTTTCGGAATCATCCACCTGTTTTTCGGCTTGGGATGCGCATTTGTCAAAATGTGGAAGCAGGGGAATAAAACCGGCGCCGTGTTTGACTGCGTGCCCGTATTTCTTCTGATCCTCGGCATCGTCCCGATAGGGGCGGGCATTCTCAATGTCACCGTACCGCCCGTTCTCGTTACGGCAGGTAAATATCTCGCGATCGCCGGCGCCGTTTCGGTGGTGTTGACCGCGGGCAGAGATTCAAAAAATATTGTCGGCAAGCTCGGGCTCGGGCTTTACGGTCTGTATAATACGGCGTCGGGCTGGCTGAGCGATATTCTCTCATATTCGAGGCTTCTTGCGCTCGGGCTTTGTACCGGCGTAATAGCTACCGTTGTAAATACCCTCGGTTGTATACCTTCAAATAAAGCCGTAAAAGCGGTAATGCTGATTGCGGTATTTATATTCGGCCATGTTGTGAATATGGCGATAAATCTTATCGGTACCTATGTTCACACAAACAGACTTCAGTATGTTGAGTTTTTCTCAAAATTCTACGAGGGCGGAGGCAGATCCTTCACCCCGTTAAAAACAAATACAAAGTATTATCAGGTCAAGGAGGACTAAATTATGTCATTCGGCATTATGTTTGCAATTCTCGGAGGAGTTCTGGCGGCAGCCGGCGGCGGAGCAGGCTCAGCCATCGGTGTAGGCAGAGTCGGCCGCGCAGCGGCAGGCGTTGTCACAGAGGATCCCTCAAAATTCGGTAAAGTTCTTATTCTTCAGATCCTTCCCGGCACACAGGGACTTTACGGCTTCCTTATCGCATTCCTTCTTTTAACTCAGATAGGCGTTATGGGCGGCTCTCCCATTCAGCTCACCGCCGCTCAGGGTCTTATGTATTTTGCAGCCTGCCTTCCCATGGCGATCTGCGGATTTGTTTCGGCTCTCCATCAGGCGAATGCCGCCGTATCGGGCGTTTCAATAGTTGCCAAGAGACCCGAAGAGAGCGGCAAAGCCATCATCTTCGCGGCGATGGTCGAAACCTACGCCGTTCTCGCGCTCCTTATTTCCATTCTTGCTATGTTCAATATCACAGCCAACATCAACGCCTGAGGTCTTTGATATGACAGGACTTGATAAAATACTTGAAAAAATCAATTCCGATTCCGACCTGATATGCTCAGGCATCGAGGCAAGGGCAAAGAAACAATGTGAAGAGATCGCCGCAAAAGCGGAAAAAGACGGCGCCGAGCTCGCTCTCAAAGCTGAAAAAAAGGCGGTGAGCGACGCCGGGAACATTATCACCATGGCGGAATCTTCGGCTTCGCAGATTTCAAGGCAGACCCTGCTTTCCGCAAAGGTAGAGGCCGTCAACGAAACCCTTTCGTCTTTGATTTCCGCGCTGAGCGCCCTGCCTGCCGATAAGTATTTTCCGGCGGTAGTGAAGCTTGCGGGCGATAACGCAATGCCCGGCAAATGCACCGCCTTTGTAGGCAAAAGGGATCTTGAGCGTCTGCCGGCGGATTTCGGCAAAGATCTTAAAGAAGCTCTTGCGGAAAAGGGCGCCGAATGCGTCCTTTCGGATAAACCCTGCGAGATAGAGAGCGGAGTTTTCCTCGATTACGGAAATATAGCGATCGATTGCTCTTTTGAAGCGGTCATCGAAGAGAATTCGGATATTTATAAAGAAAAAATCAGCGAAATTATTTTTTGACGGGCGGTGAACTTAAATGCGCGAAACCGAATATGCTTATGCCATAGCAAGGATAAGGGCAAACGAGCTTAAAATGCTCGGTGCGCAGGATCTGGAGCGGCTTATTTCCGCCGAAAGCTATGATGCCGCCGTCAGAATTTTGACAGATAAGGGCTGGGCTCAGCCCGATGCAAATTCGGCTTATGATATTTGCGAGGCGGAGCTTGAATCGGCTTGGCAGTTTATTTCAGAGAGCGTTCCCGACAGGTCGCTGCTTGAAGCGGTTATAATCGGCAATGATTTTGCCAATCTCAAGGCGGCGATAAAGGCAAAATTCTCAAATCATCCGCTTGAGAGTTATATGACTGTTCCCTGCGTCTGCCCTGTTGAAAAGATAATAAAGGCGGTCGATGAGGGCGAGTTTGCCGATTTGCCCGATTATCTGAAAGATTGCGCATACGAAGCGTATCACGCCTATACGGAAAAGCAGAGCGGTCAGCTTACCGAGATAATAATTGACAAAGCCTGCGCCGCATACAAATTATCCTGCGCAGATAAGGCTCAGAGCAGCCTTCTCAAAGAGATCCATACTCTTACCGCCGCCGTTTCGGATATCAAGACAGCGAGGCGCTGTGTATCCACCGGCAAAACAAAGCAGTTTGCTCTTGACGCAGTCAGCGGCAGCGGAAAGCTTGACTCGTCTGCACTCGTCAACGCCGCTTATGATAATAAGGGCTTGGCAGAAGCCGTCAAGGCTCCGGGGCTTGAAGAGCTGGCGGAATATGCAGACGGTGATTTTACTCTGCTTGAGATGTATTGCGATAATCTGATCACAAAAAAAGCAAAAGAATATAAACACGAAGTTTTCGGTCCGGACGCCGCCGTGGCTTATTATTACGGAAAACTTGCCGAGATCAAAAATGTGAGAATTATTCTCTCGGCAAAGGCGAGCGGTGTCCCCGACAGCGTGATTTCACAGAGAGTGAGGGAGTTATATGTATAAGACCGCCGCAATAGGCGATAAAGACAGTATATACGGCTTCGCTTCACTCGGAGTCAATATATTCCCCGCGGAAGACGCCGCCGAGGGCATTAAGATCCTCAGGAGGCTTGCGGATGCGGATTACGGAGTTATCTATATTACGGAGCGCCTTGCCGCCGGGATGACGGCGGAGCTTGAGCGTTTCGCATCAAGACCTCTGCCTGCAATCATCCCGATCCCCGGTGTCAGAGGCAATACGGGTCTCGGGCTTGACAATGTGAGCAAGTTTGTCGAGAAGGCAGTAGGCAGCGATATATTATCCTGACAGAAAGGTATGATTTAATATGAGTACCGGTGTTATAACCAAAATTGCCGGGCCGCTTGTAGTGGCGTCCGGGATGAGAGACGCGAATATGTTTGATGTTGTGCGTGTTTCCGATTCCCGTCTTATCGGCGAGATAATCGAAATGCGAGGCGACAGGGCTTCCATACAGGTTTATGAAGAAACCTCCGGGATCAAGACCGGCGAGCCTGTCGAATCCACCGAAGAGCCGCTCAGCGTTGAGCTCGGCCCCGGCCTTATCAAGGGCATATTTGACGGAATTCAGCGCCCGCTTGAAAAGATAAAAGAGATCGCCGGCAACAACCTCACGAGGGGTATCGAAGTCCCTGCGCTTGACAGAGACGCCGTGTGGCATTTTGAGCCCTGTGTAAAGCCGGGTGACAGAGTTATCGGCGGAGATGTGATCGGAACGGTAAAAGAAACCGATGTAGTTCTCCATAAGATCATGGTGCCCCCCACCGTATCGGGCACGGTCTCCGAGATAGCCGCAGGCGAATACAAGATAACCGAAAAGATCGGCTCGCTCAAGACCGACAGCGGCAGTGATTATGAGCTTACCCTTATGCAAAAGTGGCCTGTCAGACGCGGCAGACCCTATGCCAAAAAGATTTCGCCCGATATTCCTCTCGTTACCGGTCAGAGGGTCGTTGACGCCCTTTTCCCGATAGCTAAGGGCGGCGTCGCGGCGATTCCCGGCCCCTTCGGCAGCGGCAAAACCGTTACACAGCATCAGCTTGCAAAGTGGGCTGAGGCGGATATAGTCGTTTATATCGGGTGCGGAGAGCGCGGCAACGAAATGACCGATGTTCTCAATGAGTTCCCCGAGCTTATAGATCCGCATACAGGCAGATCCCTTATGGAGCGTACCGTCCTTATAGCCAACACCTCGGATATGCCCGTTGCGGCGAGAGAAGCTTCTATTTATACCGGCATCACAATAGCCGAGTATTTCCGCGATATGGGTTATTCTGTAGCGCTTATGGCGGATTCTACCTCCAGATGGGCGGAGGCCCTTCGTGAAATGTCCGGCCGTCTTGAAGAGATGCCCGGTGAAGAAGGCTATCCCGCTTATCTCGGCAGCCGTCTTGCTCAGTTTTATGAGAGAGCGGGCAGAGTGATCTCGCTCGGCTCGGATGAGCGCGAGGGAGCTCTTTCCGTAATCGGCGCTGTTTCGCCTCCCGGCGGCGATATTTCCGAGCCCGTTTCCCAGGCGACCCTCCGTATCGTAAAAGTTTTCTGGGGCCTTGATTCGGCGCTCGCCTATAAACGCCATTTCCCGGCTATCAACTGGCTCACAAGCTATTCAAACTACGCCGATTCTCTCGGTAAATGGTTTAATGATAATGTTAACCCCGAATGGACCGCTCTCAGAGGAAGGATCATGGCTCTGCTCTCGGATGAAGCGTCGCTTGATGAAATAGTCAAGCTCGTCGGTATGGATGCGCTTTCTCCCTCCGACCGCCTCAAAATGGAAGCGGCGAGGTCCATCCGCGAAGATTTCCTTCATCAGCTTGCCTTCCACGAGGTCGATACCTATACCTCGCTCAACAAGCAGTATTGTATGATGAAGCTGGTCATCAAATATTATGATGAATCCATCGCCGCCCTCGGCAACGGAGCGAATATCAATGAAATAGTCGCCCTTCCAGTAAGAGAGGCGATCGGCAGATTCAAATATGTTCCCGAAGAGAACGTAAATGATGAATTCAAAAAAATATCCGACGATCTTGCATATCAGCTTAAAGTCGCCGAGTCAAACAAGGAGGAATACTGATGCCCAAAGAATACAGAACTATTCAGGAAGTGGCAGGCCCCCTTATGCTCGTGCGCGAGGTCGAAGGAGTGGCGTATAATGAGCTCGGAGAGATCGAGCTTTCAAACGGTGAAAAGAGAAGATGCAGAGTCCTTGAGATAGACGGTACGAATGCCCTCGTCCAGCTTTTTGAGGATTCCACCGGCATCAACCTTGCCGACAGTGTCGTGCGTTTCACCGGCAGGCAGATGGAGCTCGGGCTTTCGCTCGATATGCTCGGCAGAGTCTTTGACGGCCTCGGCAGACCGATAGACGGCGGCCCTGAGATCATCCCCGAAAAGAGAATGGATGTTAACGGCGTCCCCATAAACCCCGCCGCCCGCAGTTATCCTCAGGAATTTATTCAGACCGGCGTCTCCGCCATTGACGGGCTCAATACCCTTGTAAGAGGTCAGAAGCTCCCGATATTCTCAATGAGCGGACTTCCTCACGCACGCCTTGCCGCGCAGATAGCGAGGCAGTCAAAGGTCAGAGGCAAGGATGAGCAGTTTGCGGTCGTTTTCGCCGCAATGGGCATCACCTTTGAAGAGAGCGATTATTTTGTGCAGTCTTTCCGCTCTACCGGCGCCCTTGACAGGACGGTTATGTTTTCAAATCTCGCGAATGACCCCGCCATTGAGAGGATTGCGACCCCCAAAATGGCGCTGACCGCCGCCGAGTATCTTGCCTTCGATAAGGGTATGCATGTGCTTGTTATCCTCACGGATATCACAAACTACGCAGACGCTCTGCGTGAGGTTTCCGCCGCTCGTAAAGAGGTTCCCGGCCGCCGCGGATATCCCGGATATATGTACACCGACTTAGCGTCGATCTATGAGAGAGCGGGCAGGCAGAGGGGCAAAGACGGCTCGATCACCATGATCCCCATTCTCACGATGCCCGAGGATGATAAAACTCATCCGATCCCCGACCTCACCGGTTACATTACCGAGGGTCAGATAATTCTTGACCGCGAGCTTTACAGAAAAGGCGTCAATCCTCCCATAAATGTTTTGCCATCCCTTTCCCGTCTTAAAGATAAGGGCATAGGCGAGGGAAAGACGAGAGAAGATCATTCAAACACCATGAATCAGATTTTCTCTGCCTACGCGAGAGGTAAAGACGCAAAAGAGCTTATGGTAGTTCTCGGTGAAGCGGCTCTTACCGATATGGATAAGCTTTACGCAAAATTTGCCGATGAATTTGAAAAAGTATATGTTTCACAGGGCTATGAAACCAACAGGGATATAGAGGAGACCCTTGATATCGGCTGGAAGCTGCTTGAAATACTGCCCAGAAGCGAGCTCAAGAGAATCAGCGATGAATATCTCGATAAATATTACGGCAAGGTCTGAGGCGGGGTGAAGCTATGGCAATAATGAATGTCAACCCCACCCGAATGGAGCTAACCAATCTGAAAAGGAAGCTTGTCACCGCCCGCAGAGGTCATAAACTCCTCAAAGATAAGCGCGATGAGCTTATGCGCATATTTCTCGAAAAAGTGCGTGAAAATAAAGAGCTTCGCAAAGAGGTCGAGGAGGGTATCAGCAGGGCAAATACCGCGATGAGCGTAGCCAGATGTGTGATGAGCGATAAGGCTCTCGATGTTGCGCTGATGCTTCCCACTCAGGAAATGTATCTGAATGTTACGGAAAAAAATGTGATGAGCGTAATGATACCCGCCTTTGATGTAAAATTCAGGACCGCGAATGAGCATGATATTTATTCCTACGGATTTGCCGAAACATCCGGCGAGCTTGATATCGCGGTAAAGGCGCTTTCGGATATAATGCCCAAGATGATACGCCTTGCCGAGATCGAGAAATCATGCCAGCTTATGGCGGATGAAATAGAAAAGACCCGCCGCAGGGTAAATGCGCTTGAGCATGTCATGATCCCGAGATATGAAGAAACCATCAAATATATTTCCATGAAGCTTGATGAGAATGAAAGAAGCACCACCACGCGCCTTATGAAGGTGAAGGATATGATGCTAAATCAGGCTCATCACTATGAGCAGTAAACCCGTCTTAATCTTACTCCCGGCAGCTATGCCGGGAGATTTTTGAAAGGGATGATAAAATGAAATATTTTCTGTTTGCTCTTGTCGGTATAATCGCTCTGCTTTTGATTCTTTTGCTTACAGCGATAATAAGGGCGTTATTGATAAAAGCCAAGCCGGCAGATAAAAAAAGCGCCGTATCATTTACGGCGGATGAAGAGAAGCTCTACGCCGAAAAACTCTCTGCGATGGTCAAGGTGCCTACGGTGTCCGCTCAGCGCGGCGAGCCCTGCCCCGAGAGATTCAGGCAGCTCCACGCCGTGATGAAAGAGATTTTTCCGCGTATTTTTGAGGCGGGGGAGATAACCGATATAGACGGCAATCTCATAGTAAAAATCAAGGGAGCGGATCCTTCAAAAAAACCGATCCTTTTTATGGGCCATCAGGATGTTGTCCCTGCAACGGATGACGGCGCCTGGAAGTATCCGCCTTTTTCCGGAGAGATTGCAGACGGCAGAGTCCACGGCAGGGGAGCATTCGATTGCAAATCCACCGTGTTTGCCGAATGGCAGGCGGTCGAGGAATTGCTTTCTGAGGGCTTTAAGCCCGGTCAGGATCTGTATCTTACAAGCTCCGTCAATGAAGAGAATTCGGGCGGCGGAGCCGAACGCATCGTGGAATGGTTTAAGGAAAGAGGAATCAGGCTCGCTTTTGTGATGGATGAAGGCGGAGCGATAGTCAACGGACTTTTGCCCGGAATGAATACCTGGGTAGCCGCCGCGGGCGTGGTCGAAAAAGGCTCCGCTCATATCAGATTTACCGCGAAGGGAAAGGGAGGCCATTCCTCAACTCCTCCGAAGAATACTCCGATAGCAAGGCTCTCCGCTTTTGTATGCGAGATAGAGAAAAAGAATCCCTTCAAGAAGCAGTTTACCCCGGTGGTAACGGAGATGTTTACGAGGCTCGCTCCTTACCTGTCGTTCCCGTTGAGGCTTCTGCTCGGTAATCTTTGGCTCTTCAAGCCCATTGTAGGCTTTGCAATGCCGAAATTTTCACCGATGGCAAACGCCTTCCTTACCACGACCGTCGTTTTTACCATGAGCGGCGGCTCCGAGGCGGCGAATGTGATACCGTCCGAGGCTTATGTTGTTGCGAATATCCGCCCCGCCATTCAGCAGGATCTTGATTCGTGCCTCGCGGTCCTCAAAAAGATTGCCGCGAAATATGATATTGAAACCGAGCTGATCATCGGAAACAGTGCTTCGGGAATTACCGATTCTCACAGCGCGGAAATGAAGTATATAGAAGAATGTGTCAACGCCTGCTATCCCGGTTATTGCTTCACGCCGTATTATATGACCGGCGGCACGGATTGCCGCAAATATGAATCCGTCAGCGATAATTGTATCAGGCTTTGCCCGATGAGAGTTCATCCCGATCAGATGGCGGCAATGCACGGCGCGAATGAGAGCATAAGCACCGACGCCGTCGCTGAAGGCGTAAAATGCTACAAATACATCATAAAGAATTATAAATAAACAAAAATCCGCAGGATAACTGACCCTGCGGATTTTTACTGTATCAAGAGGAATGTATGTTATTTTTATTTGATCACGGCTGTTACTACGGTCGCGGCAGCGGCTGCGGCTGCGGCGGCATATTTCGCCGCTTTGCCGGAGCTCTTGCTGAGCGGCTCAACCTTTACCGCTATCGCTCCCGCTCTGTTTGCGGCGAGAACATCGCTCGAAAGCTTATCGCCTATCATCGCGATTTTTGAAACGGGGACTCCGAGGCGGCGCGAGGCGGTTTCGATCCCTCTGGTCGAAGGCTTGAGAGAAATCGCGGTGAAGCCCACCGAACACATCTGCCTCGAGAGGATAAAAGCCCTGCCGAGGAGTGCGTTTGTGACTATATACACCTTGATGCCGGAGCTGAGCATATTCTCCGTCCATTCGCGCATCCCGTCCTCTAATCTGAAAGAGCCGAAATGCACCGCGGTGTTGTCAAGATCGACCGCCACCGCTTCGGCTCCCATATTTTTGATCTTATCGGGAGTAATATCGAGAATATGTCTGTAATAATAATCCGGTATCGCGTTTTCGTTTTTGTTGACTAACATATCTTTAAAAGTGATCCTTTCTGAAATCTGCGAGTTTTTACCGCCATCCCTGAAGGTAAATTATTTGTTACACTTATCAGTGTAAAATTTTCGCCGTTTTGTTGCAAAGAAAATAAAATTTTTTTGAAAAAAATATAATTTAAGGGTCAAAATGCGATTTTACTTAAAAAACAGGCGAGGCACAAGCCCCGTCGTTGAATATAAAATACTAAACTCTTGCTCTCGGTGTGAAAATCTTGAGAATCAAAACTACCACATGGTAGAAAATTTTGAAGATGGGCTTCATCTTGCGGGCAAAATCCTGCCTGTTGATCTCGTTGAATTCGTCGATTTTGGTTTTCTTTTCCGTTGAAGCAAGCTTTGTAAGCGTACCGGATTCTTTGTCATAGAAAAGATACTGCGGATATTCGGTATCATTCGGCGCATCCGGCTTTTCGCTGTTTACTATATGAAATATCAGGTCATCCACACAATCCGGGAAGTCTGTATGAAGCAGATTTTTAATAAACCAGGTGGAATCCTTCAGCACGGATTTATAAGCGTCTATGGTAAGATCGGGGGAGATGTATTTCAAAGATCCGTCACCCATAGTCATTTTAAGGTATGAGGATGAGAATGTTTCGCCGATTTTCGTGCATCCGGCTCCGAATCCCGCGCAGTTTACCTTGACCATCTGATCTGATTGAAGGTTGCTGTCCGCAGTGACGGGGAAGCTCTGGAAACCGTATTTGACTATATCTGAAACCCTGACTCCGCTGTCCTGAGCGTTTTTGATTATCTCTTCCGCTCTGTTCATTATATTGTAGTGATAATTGTCTATCTTCTTGATGAATTCGGCGTATTTTTCTTCTTCGCCGCCGAAAATCACTTTCTTTGCATCCTCATAGTATTTATCTTCACACATAGCCCAGTATCCGGGGAATGTGGCGAGAGTGGGTTTGACGGTTTTCCTTGTCACTTCCTCATATATCTGAACATATACATTGTTGATCGCCCAGCAGGCGTAATCAAGCCCGTACATATTGCTGACGGTCCTGAGAATATCGGAAAGAACGTCATCGGTGAGCGTAAAGTTTTCGTTGACCTCAACATTGAGCCCGAGATCGGTCTCGTAAATATATCTTTCCACGGAATCCGGGTCGATATGGAGATTTCCGCTGAAAGCCTCGCCTATCGGCATAGCTCCCTTCGCGGCGGAAGCGTAAAAGATCAGATCGGTCATTCTCTCATCGTGATATGTTTCCCAATAGGTGAGCGCAAGGCACGCACCCTCGCATCTGCCGATCATGGCGTATTTTTCGCTGCCCGTAACTTCGAGCACAAGCTCAACATATTCGCGCAGCCTTGCCATATTATCGGTAGGGTCAAGGCGCCAATCATAAAAGAATGAGTATCTGTTCAGAGAATCATTAACGCCGTAGAATGTGGGCGCTATCGAGCCTCTGTCAAAGCTAAACATTACTTCCGAACCGTCTGTCGGGTAACCGTCAGGCCCGAGGGCTGCTTCTCCGAAAGAATCTATCATAAAATCCGCGACCAGGTCGATAAAATCAGACCAGTCCTGAGTCTTGATAGCCTCGAGAATTATATCTTTGTTTTCGGAGATAACGCCGGTGATGATCTCCGAATTAAAGCTCATATCTGTGCCCTTGACCATTTTTACGGTCCCGTCCTCCTGACGGACTCCGGAGGGAGTGCCCTGCCCGTGGACATAGATTATGGGCACCTTTGATGAATAAGTGCCGGCGGCCGACGCAGGGAAGCAAAAAACGCTTCCGATTACCAGACATATGGCTGTGAATACACATACTGTTTTCTTCAAAAGCTTCATTTCTTTACTCCGTTGTTACAATAAACCATCTTATTTTTTGCCGCAATCATTATAATTATACTTGAGTCTTATTTTTTTAA
Organism: uncultured Clostridia bacterium; assembly: GCA_947166625.1. Classification (GTDB taxonomy): domain Bacteria; phylum Bacillota; class Clostridia; order Oscillospirales; family Acutalibacteraceae; genus CAG-177. The sequence continues at coordinate 41,030 of CAMVEX010000007.1, read as the reverse complement.
TACAGTTATTTTTGAGATTTGCACAGAATCATCCGGTATAAAAATACACAGCCGGTTTTACGGCTGTGATCAACTCAATTACAGACAAGATTCAAATTCGGCTCTGATTTCGTTGAAATTTTTGAAATCTTCGCTTTCGGCGGATATTATTTTTTCCATCCACACTATGTCATATTTCCTGCCGAATTTTATCCCGCAGGAGTTATGCCTGCCCACAAGCGTAAACCCGCGCTTCGCGTGAAATTCGGGGCTTATCATGCTTATATACTCATCATCATCCTGAGTCGGGTAACCTATGCAGGCGTAAAGATTTGTCACTCCCTGAAGAGAGAGGGCTTTCTCAAGCGCGCTGTAAAGCTCGGTGCCGTATCCCGAATGGAGATAATCTTTATCAAGGTAAACGGTCGTTTCCACACTGCGATCATAAGCTTCCCTGTCTCTGAAACGGGAGGCGTATGTATAACCTACTGCTTTTCCGTCAATTTCACAGACAAGGTACGGATATGTTTTGAGAGTGTTTTCTATCCTTCTTTTGAATTCCTCTGCATCGGGAGGAGTGATCTCAAAAGAAACGGCGGTGTTGATGACATAGTGCGAATATATTGCGCATAATGCGGCGGCGTCATCCGGTGTCGCGATCCTTATCATATATTTTACCTCTTCTTCATTTTTATTCCTTATAATTATACCGCTTTCTATGCAAAAATTCAACCCGTATAAAAAAGCCGGCGGCAAGCCGAGCCTGCCGCCTCTTGTATTATTTTGCGATCTGCTGTACCAGATCTATTATGATCGACAGCCCCTTGAGAAGCACCGTGAAAAACGATACTACCGCCGAGAGCCTGTCGGTCGCGCCCGCCACCGCCGGAGTGGTGTCCGTTTCGCTGATGATTTGCGGTTGCTCCGGGTCCGCTTCTGCCATTGCAAAGACAGATACGGGGGTATCATCAACTCCGTGGTAAGCCGGTTTGTCTTCGTCTTTTTCCTCCGTCTCGATCACGGGATCATCGGAGAAATTCGGGTGGATACATCCCCAGTATTGACGCCAGGAGTATAATCCGCCGTAGTTTACGACATACATACATCCGGACCAATTCTGGTGATAAGTCGAATAGTCGGATTCATAGATTCCGACATGGCCGTTATAGCCGTTTGTGTAAATCAGGATATCGCCTTTTTGGGGGATCCCGCCCTTTGTGCGGGTCCATCCTTCGGGCAGATCTACGCCGGCGTAGTTACGCGCGGCAATGTCATTCGGGGTCTCACCGAGAAACTCATAATAGGCTTCGATAAGGTCAACGCACCAGCCGTCTCCGAATCGCCTTCCGAGATTCGATTTGACCCACGCTACTGCCTCGTCGCTTGAAACATCAGTCGCAAAAGCGTTAATGTTAAGGGCTCCTGTAAGCATAAGGACGCAAAAAACAAGCGACAGGAATCTCTTAAATTTTTGTGCCAAAATTTTACCTCTCTGTATTTTTTGTGAGCAACCAAATAATACAAGTGCGCCTACTATATCACAAAAAAAGAGGTTTGTCAAGTTTTTTAACTTTACAGGCACCGGGTAGGCATGAACACCCGCCCTTCCGGCGCAAGCGCGGGGAGCTAAAATTTGCGATTTATTAACAAATGTATTGACAACGTATGGTATAATAAATATAATATCGGATTTTATTTGCTCACAAATCGTAAAACGGGAGGAAATTATGAAAAGATTTTTCAAATCGACGCTGTGCGTGATCCTCAGCGTAATTATGCTCGGTTCGCTTCTTACGCCGGCTGTGCTCGCAGTTACAGATGATCCGCTTAACGGCAGATACGAAAAGGCGGAGGCTAAATCAAAAAATGCGCCTCAGGAGGAAGCGGAATATACCCATAATGAAAAATTCCTCACGGGCTATACGATCGCCGATATGATCGACGTTTCTTCTCATAACGGCAATGTCAACTGGAGCGCGGTTGCCGCTTCGGGGATAAAATATGCCATTATCCGCGCCGGCTGGAGAGGCTACGGCAGCGAGGGCTCTGTCAATACAGACAGCAAGTTTCACGAAAATATCAGAGCTGCCATAAACGCAGGGATTGAAGTAGGCGTGTATTTCTATACCCAGGCCACCAATACCGCGGAAGCCGTCGCCGAGGCGGATCACACTCTCGCCCTGATTTCGGGATATGATATCAAACTCCCCGTCGCTTATGACTGCGAGTTTGCCGAGAGCGGAGGGGGATATACCGGCAGATTTTATGATGCCAACCTCAATCCTTATCAGATAGCTTCGCTGTGCAACGCGTTTTGCGAGAGGATCGAATCGGCGGGCTATAAGGCAATGATTTACGCCAATCCCTATATGCTTACCTCAAAAATCAGCGTTTCTTCGCTGGGCTCATACCCCATCTGGCTCGCCAGCTTTTCAAGCTCCGCAAAATATTCGGGCGATTATATAATGTGGCAATATACCGGCAAGGGGAGCGCGGAAGGAATCAGCGGAAATGTTGACAGAAGCTTCTATTATATCAAAGAGGGCGAAAAGCCCGAGAGCTTCCGCGTCCACTCATCCAAATCCAATATTTATATCGGCGAGACCGCAAGCCTTACCGCATTCTATGACAGAGATTTTTATCTTTCACTCGGCTGCAAGGTCAGCGAAGTTTCTTGGACTTCTTCAAACACAGAGGTCATCACGGTAGATGAAAAGGGGACGGCGAGCGGAGTTGCCTCGGGCGAATCCGTGATCACGGGCAAAGTCGTCATTTCCGTGCCCGATCCCGAGGCCCCCGGCACCTATGTCGATATGGAGCTCACAAAGGATCTTAAACTTACCGTCAGCGAAAAACCGCCCGAGCCGGATCCGCAGATTTCCGATGCGGGCAGTATCATCGAAATGCTTCTCAATTTCTTTATGATGTTTGCTCAGTGGATCGCAAAGCTTATTTCATCATTTGCCTCGAGTGCGGGCTGATCTGAATAAATCAACGCGGCTGTCGCCTGAATGACAGCCGCGTTTTGCGTATTATTTGAAGTATTGAGGCAGATAATCTTTGTGAGCTTCTTTCATTTCGTTGAAGCATTTATATGCCTTTTCCCAATCGCCGACGAGCGGATGAAGTATAAGCGCGTTGAGAGCGGTTTCGTCGCTTCCGGTGATTCCCGCTTCCACCGTCAGATTTTCATAATCCTTGACTATGCGCATAAGACCGATTATATGGCGGTTGGTGACTTCGCCTACGGGCACGGGCACCGCGCCGTCTTTGCCCACACGGCAGGCCACTTCGATCACATCGTCGGGCTTTAAGAAGGGGAGAGTGTTTCCGTTTTTGATGTTTACCACCTGTATATCTCCCGTATCGTTGGCTATGGCGTCAACGAGGTTGACCGCTACGAGCGAATATTTGTGGCCGCCCCTCTTATCAAGCAGAGCGGGTTTCACATAAAGCCCCTCATCGGAATACATTTCAAGAAGCTGTTCTTCTATCTCCATGCATTCCTGAGCCCTGCATTTATCTCCGCTGAGCTGATGATCGAGCTTCGCCTGCCTGCAATAATAATATTGAAGATATGATGACGGGATTGCGTGAATCGCTTTGAGATTCTCTATGGTGAAGCCGTCGTCTTTGATATTTGCCATTACCTTCGGGGTGAAACCTTCGCCGATAAGCTTATCAATGAGCTCCTCGCCGTTTTTGCGAACGCTTGTCATCCAGCTAAGATGATTGAGGCCTACATAGGTGTATTCCATATCCTCGCCGACATCTTCTTTGATATCGTCTATCATATCTATCGGCACATTACAGAGACCTATGCATTTCACATTGGTGTTGTTGAGGATGAATTCGGTTATGATACCGGAGGGATTGGTGAAATTGATCAGCCAGGCGTCGGGGCACACCGCCTCTATCCTGTCGCAGATATGCTTCATTGCCGGTATCGTTCTCTGAGCCTTGAAGAATCCGCCGATACCCGTGGTTTCCTGCCCGATAAGCCCGTATTTATTCGGGATCGTTTCGTCGAGATACCTTGCGGGGAGCTTGCCGACCCTTATCTGGGTTATAACAAAATCCGCATCCTTCAGAGCGAGATCGAGATCGTCTGTCATCAAGGTTTCGCAGTCTATCCCCTGAGCCTTGAGCATACGCACACACAGATTGCCCACTATGTTTCTCTTGCGCTCGTCTATATCCATAAAGGATATTTTTTTAAGTTTCAGTGAATCCTGCCTTTTGAGAAAGCCGTCTATGAGCTCGGGGCAATAGGTGCTTCCGGAGCCGATCACCGTTACATTGATTTCTTTCATTTATATCATCTCCGTCAATTATTATTTGTGTATTCCTGTAAGATCCAGTTGATGCAGCCGGTCACCGGCATCGCGCTGAGCTTTATGAATTTCAGCCTCTTTTTGCTGTAAGCCTGAGCTTTTTGCATCAGCATATCAATATAGGCCTTGTTGTTGAGTTTAACGTTTATTGAGCCCGAAAGTACGATTTCGATTTCATCGCCGTCAAATTGAAGTTGGTTGGCGAGAGCCGATATCGACCTTGCGCCCCTCTCTGCCATCGCTTCGCAGTAATCAAGAGCGGGCTTATCGCCGTTTTCGGCGGCGTCAAAGAAGAACCCCACAAAGTTTCTGATATGCTCCTTTGCGTTTTCGCCTTCGAATTCTTCCACAAGCGAGAGGAATTCTTCTCTTTTTTCTAAGCCGTAGTGATTTTTCGCATATTCGGTTATAAGAGTTTTTTCCATTCCGAGATAAAGCTCGTTATAGATCAGCTCAAAAGCCTTGCAGGCAATGTTTCCGCCGCCGGAGATGTCGCCCGTGAATTCGCCGAGCCCCATGAGCTGAAGCATCCTGCCTGTTGAATCTATCGCGTTGCAGCATACTCCAGTGCCGCAGTTGTAGCCGACAGCCGCGCCCGATACGGAGCCCGCCTTAACGACTATGAACCCGTCATTGTATATTTCAAAGTTTTTAAGGCCTTTGGATTCCAGCAGGCTGCACATTTTATCGTGCTGATATGGATGATCTATCCCGGCAAGCCCCATCAGAGTGAAGCTTATATCCGAAAGAGCGATACCGGCTTTGCCGCAGAGAGAATTTATCCCCTCGATCACATAATCGCTCGCCTCGTCAAAGGCGCCGTCAAGATTTTCATGATTGCTGCCCGGCCCCTCGGCGGTCTCGATTATGTTTTTATTTTCATCAAAGAGAGCGTAGGCGGTTTTGGTGCCGCCGCCGTCAACCCCTATATAGTATTTCATTTTTCCTCACCCTCAAAGAATTCGTTGCATACTTCGTCAAGGCAGAAGATGCCGCGCCTTACCGGCTCTCTGTCTATCCACATACCGTTTGTAAAATCGGGGAACGGAACGGGCATTGAGCCCATGGCTATGGATTGCTCAGAGAGAGCTGTTACCGCCATCCATACTGCCGTATCATAGACATCTATGGGAGGCTTTTCGCCGAGCTTGACACTTTCGACAAAAGCGGAGATGACCAGATAATCCATGCCGCCGTGACCGCCTGCGTGAATACCGTCCTGCGAATATTTTTTCCAGAGCGGATGCTCATATTTCGCAAGGTAGCCGTCCTCTTCAAAATGCTGGAATTCGTGCATCCAGTCGCCTTCTTTGATGGGAGTTATGCCGTCGAGATATATCCCGTCGCCGTCCTCCTGATAGATGCCTTTTGTCCCCTGGACCACATAATTCCTCGAATACGGTCTCGGAAGCGAGCAGTCGTGGGTGAGAACTACCGTCTCGCCGTTGGCGCATTTGAGCATAGTCGTCGTGACGTCGCCCTGATTGAAATTGAAGTCCGCAAGGTCATAGTCCTCGCCTTTATTCTTCTTTATCCATTCATTGAGCCCTCTCGATTTTGATGACATCGAGCAGAGCGAAACGAATCTGTTGCCCCTGTTGATCGAAAGAACTTTTGAGATGGGACCGAGCTGATGAGTCGGGTAAAGCTCGCCGTTTCTCTTTTGGAAATTAAAGAGCCTGCCGTGTCTGTTTTCTCTGCCGAGGCATATTTCGTCTCTCAGATCGTGACGGTATCCGCCCTCAAGATGGATGATCTCGCCGAATATGCCCTGACGGACCATATTGTAAACCGCCATTTCGGTGCGGTCATAGCAGCAGTTTTCGAGAAGCATACAGAATTTGCCCGTTTCTTCGCTTGCGCGCACCATCTGCCAGCATTCCTCGATGCTTGCCGCTCCGCCGACCTCAATAGCCACATGCTTGCCCGCTCTCATGGAATCTACGGCAATCCTGCCGTGGGTTATCCAGGTGGTGCAGCACATGATCGCGTCGAGATCGTCACGCGCTATGAGATTTTTATAATCTATATAAACATCGGGTGTGACCCCGGTTTTTTCTTCAACTATTTTTTTGCCTTCGAGCGCGCGGTCTTCGTATTTATCGCATACCGCGGGCACGATAACTCCCTCGCAGTTGAGCAGCTCGCCGAGCTGACCGCGGCCTCTGCCGCCGAGCCCGATGAAGCCTATTCTTACAGATTCTGACATAGTGCGTTCCCTCCGTTTGCTTGTTGTTTGCTATTTGAAATAGCGCCTGAAATGCCTGCGGAATTTTACATTGTAGATAAATACAAGCTTTGTCAGCGCTATATCGTAGATAATGAAAGCCGCCGTGCCCATACCGAGCAGTATCGGAATCGCCCATTTGCCCCAGGTTTCCGTTTCGTCGATCGTGACCCCCATAAATTTGATCATCAGCCAGTATGAAACGGTTATTGTGGTGAGGAAGGCAAGAATTTTCAATATCCATTCAAGAAATCTGCCGCATTTGCTTTCGATAACGGCTTTTAATATCGGATAGTAGCCGAAAAACGCAAGATACATCACCGCGACCTCTTTATCGGGCACAAGGAAGATCCCGAGTATAGCCACCGCGGCGTAAATGCCGAAAGCCCATTTTTTATCTATTTCAATTACGGCAAATATCATCATCGCCCCCGCGACCGCGGGCAGGGCATAGGTCAGAAAAGGAACGACCGCCACCGATATCATAAGCACCAGCGACAGCGCCGCGACGATACCGCCTATGGCGCATTTTGAACTCTGCTTCATATTGTTACCTCAGCATCCCGGGATGCAGTCGCCGCCCATACATTCGCAGCAGCTGTCAAGGCAGAGAAGCCCGAGACACATATCGCAGAATGACCCGCCGCAGCCCGAATTTGAAGAGCGGCGCGCCGTCTTATATCCGCCGTTTTGCTGAGAAGTCACCTTCTCATAAGCGGCTCTGAATTTACTGTTCGAGGGCTCCATGCCGTGAGCCGTGGCGTACATATTGGCCGCCTGCTCGAGCCAGCCCTTCTTTTCGTAAACGGCGCCTTTGAGGAAATACCAGTCCGCGCCCCTTGAGCCTTTGGGAATGCCGTCAAGTAAGATCTGAGCGTCCTCAAGGCGGTGAGCGCTGATCTTAGCCGCGATGTCGCTGTAATCGACGGTGTTATAATATTTACCCGAGGAGGTCTGTGAATAACCGGATTGATATGAGCCGGAAGCGCCTGCGTTGAGGATCACGCTGTCATAGGCTTCGTTCAGCTCATCTAATTTATTCAGCTGATTTTTTTCGCTGTATTCTCTCGCTTTTTCGCGGTAAGCGGAATTTATCTGATCGCGGGTCGCGTTTTGAGGGACCCCGAGCACATCATAAGGATTATTCACATCAACACCTCACTTTACCGTAAAGCTTTTTTGTTTATCCGACTGATTATCGGTGTATTTCATCAGCGCCGATTTTGCGGAGCGCTCAAGACCGCCGGAGAAAATATTTTCGATAATAACACCGAATCTTTTGAAATCCGCCTTATCCGTTTCTTCGAGCAGCTGCGCCTGAGTGTGATTGAGCAACTTCTCCGCCCTCAAAATGAATTGTTGCTTTCTTTCGGCGGAGTCAAGGTCGGGAAATTCTTTTTTAAGAGGATTGAAATTACCGCTTTTGATATCGTCGCCAAGATCGTCTGCCGCGTCAAGGATATAAACAAATCTCCCCGTCAGATACCCTATGCGATACATATTCTCTGCCGTTTCGGGGTCTGAGCCTGCGGAAAAAACCGCTCCGAGCGAGTCTGCGCTGAAATGCGCCGCTTCATCTATCCCCGTGTCGGGATCTTTTTCCGCCTGCGCCTGCCCGAGCATATTGTTGCCGATAAGCGTGTCTATATCTCTCGCGAAGCGTTTGGCTTTTTTGTGCATGAGTGAGATCATCGGGAAAAGAAGGAGTGCGAGCAGTTTTTTGAAAATGCCTCTGTCGTGCAGATCATCGAGGATTTTGTAATAGGCGATTATTATCACGCAGTGTGAGCAAAAGTCAAATTCGGCGGTGTTTCTGCAATACAGGCAGGTTTTTGCAGGGTTAAAGGGGCAGCGCGAGCGGTCAAATACGCATTCATCCGGTAATACCGAAAGGCGCAGCAGAGCGGCAAGCGTAAAATCATAGCTGAGAAACGCGCGGGCAAAAACGGAATAATTCCTGCCGAGCGCCTTACACAGCGAGCAGTAAATTCCGCGATAGATCTCATAATCTCCGATTGTAAGATTATGCTTGTCCGCCTTCACATATCCGAGCATAGACTTCCCTGCCTTTTATCTATTTTATAATTATATATACGTCTCCCTTAAAATAGGTTAACAATATGTTAATTTTATTGACGGAAAATGCTTAAAGTGTTATAATTGCTCCGCTGTGAAGGGAGGCCGTGCCTTGGCTTACGAATCGTTTTCAAAATACTATGATCTGCTGATGCAAAATGCCGATTATAACGGCAGAGCGGATTATTATCACCGTCTGCTCAGCAAAAACGGGGTCGGATCTGGCATTCTCCTCGATCTCGGCTGCGGCACGGGGACCATGAGCCTCCTTATGGATGATTACGGCTATGAGGTCATAGGGGCTGATTCAAGCGAAGAAATGCTTTCGGAGGCCCTTAAAAAGACCGCCGGCAGGAATATACTCCTTCTCAACCAGCCTATGGAGGAGCTTGATTTATACGGTACCGTTGACTGCGCGATAAGCGTGCTTGACAGCGTCAATCATCTTGAGGGGAGAGAAGCGGTCAAAGAGGCGTTTTCAAAAGTTTCTCTGTTTATGAATCCCGGAGGAATATTCGCCTTCGATATGAATACTGTTTATAAGCATCGGGAGATACTCGCCGATAACGATTTCGTTATAGAATCCGGCGATGTATTCTGCGCCTGGCAAAATACGCTGTATGAGGATGACAGCGTGGATATCACCCTGAATTTCTTTGAAAAAGACGCCGACAGATATATCAGACACACCGATTCTTTTTCCGAATTCGCCTATGAGATAAGCGAAGTCAGATCAATGCTTGAGGATGCGGGGTTTGATATTATCGGAGTGTATGAAGATATGAGTTTTGAAAATGCGCGCGGCGATTCCGAAAGAGTTGTTTTCGCGGCAAGAAAGAGGTAATTATGGCAAAAACCGTAAGAATGATAACAAACGACGGAGCGGTATCCGTTATCGCCGTCGATTCTACAGATATAGTCGCTTATATGGAAAGAATCCACTGCACTTCCGCAGTGACCTCGGCGGCTCTCGGCAGGCTGCTCACCGCCGCCTCTATGATGGGCTCGCAGCTCAAGGGCGAAAAAGATTCGCTCACCCTCCGCCTTAACGGCAACGGCCCCGCCGGCCCTGTTGTAGCCGTATCGGACAGCAGCGGAAATGTGAGAGGATATATCGGCGAGCCCGTTGTCGAAATACCGCTCAATAAAAAGGGCAAGCTCGATGTCGCGGGCGCAGTGGGCAAAGACGGCACCCTGACCGTAATGATGGATCTCGGCTTAAAGGAGCCGTATATCGGGCAGGTGCCTATCGTCAGCGGAGAAATCGCGGAGGATCTCACGGCTTATTTTGCTCAGAGCCAGCAGACCCCGACGGTATGCGCTCTCGGAGTTTTGGTAAATCCGGATCTCTCCGTAAAGGCCGCCGGAGGGTTTATTATCCAGCTTTTGCCAGGGGCGGGTGACGATACGATAGATCTTGTAGAGGAGAGCATCCGCGATATTCCTCCCGTGACAAATATGATCACCTCGGGGCTTTCTCCGGAAGAAATATGCAGATCCGCTCTTAAAAAATTCGAGCTCGAAAAGCTCGATGAATTCAGCCCGGAATACAGATGCAACTGCTCCAAAGAAAGATTCGCACGCGGTATAGCCACCCTTAAAAACGAAGACCTCGAAGAGATGGCGCAGGACCCCGTTACAGAGGTGAAATGCCACTTTTGCAATAAAAAATACCGCTTCTCTCCGCAGGAGATAAAAAAACTGATGCATTGATCGTAAACGAAAATTTGCAGATTTTACAAAATAGACCGTGTTATTTCGGCGATAACGCGGTTTATTATTTTTGCCCGGCGGAGTATTATTTCCTTGTAAAGCGTTCGGGTGCGCTTTGAGCGATAACGGTATTTACTTTCGTCACCCGATATGATATAAAAGAGAGGTAAAGAATATGAAAAAGAAACTTTATAAGAGCCGCACGGATAAAAAGCTTTTCGGCGTGTGCGGCGGGCTCGCGGAGTATCTCGGGATAGACGCGACGGTCGTGAGGGTCATCCTTGTTCTCTTTTGCCTTGCGGGAGGCAGCGGACTTATCCCTTATCTTGTGTGCGCCGCCGTTATGCCCGAAGAGCCCTGAAATGATTTTTAATAATTCAAAGAGGTGGTTTTATGCTCAGGATAGAGCATCTTACAAAAAAATACGGTGAAAAGTGCGCCGTAAACGATCTTTCGCTTCATATCATGCCCGGCGAGATCTACGGCTTTATCGGCCACAACGGCGCGGGGAAAACCACCACGCTCAAAAGCTGTGTGGGTATCCTCAATTTTGACGAGGGCGAGATATATGTAGGCGGCATCTCAATGAGAGAAAATCCGCTCGAATGTAAGAAAAAAATAGCCTATATCCCGGATAATCCGGATTTGTATGATTATATGAGCGGCGTAAAATATCTGAATTTCATTGCCGATATTTTCAAAATCCCCGCCGATGTAAGGCGTCAAAAGATTGATGAATACGCAAGCGCTTTTGAGATCAAAGACGATCTCGCAGATTCTATCCAGTCATATTCTCACGGAATGAAGCAAAAGCTTGCGATAATTTCCGCTCTCATCCATTCGCCCGAGCTTGTTATACTTGACGAGCCGTTTGTCGGCCTTGACCCCAAATCGGCGTTTACGCTCAAGGGAATTATGCGCGAGATCTGCAATTCGGGCGGTGCGATTTTCTTCTCTACTCATGTGCTTGAAGTCGCGGAGAAGCTCTGCGATAAGATAGCCATTATCAAGGACGGAAGTCTTATCCGATCGGGCACCATGGATGAAGTCAAGGGTGACGCTTCGCTTGAATCGGTCTTTCTTGAATTGGAGGGCTGATCATGTTTTTGCTTCTGCTTAAAAAACAGATGACGGAGCTGTTCCGCGGCTACTTCGTTGACAGAAAAACGGGGAAGATGCGTTCAAAGTGGCAGATAGCGTTATTCATAATGCTTTTTATCTTCCTGCTCGGTATGGTGTCTCACGCCTTTTCCGGCGTGGTCGAGATCCTCGGCGCTTCTCTCATCCCTTCGGGGCATGATTGGCTCTATTTTGCCGTTCTCGGAGCGGCGTCAATGGTTATCGGCGTTTTCGGGTCCGTTTTCAGCGCTTATTCGATGCTCTATCTGTCAAAGGATAATGATTTGCTCCTTGCCATGCCGATAAAGCCGTCTGTAATACTCAGCTCGAGGATGGCAAGCGCGTATATTCTGAGCATCATATATGAGGCGGTGATATATGTCCCCACCGTCATCGTTTACCGGCGTTACGCTGATAATACGGCTGTCGATACTCTCTTTCAGATTTTGAATCTCTTCATATCCTGCTTTGCGGTGCTTGCGCTCACCTGCTTTTTCAGCTGGCTGGTCGCCGTTGCCGCGAGCCGGATGAGAAACAAGAATACGATAGTAATGATACTGTCGCTTGTGATTTTCGGCGCGTATTATGTGCTGATGTTCAGAATGAACTCGATGCTGAACACTCTCGGCGACAGAGCGCTCGAATGGGAGGATACATTCAGAAAGATATATCCTCTTTACGCTTTCGGAGCCGGAAATACCGGCAACGCGGTCTCTTTTATCGCCTTTGCGGCGATCTCCTTTGCCCTTCTGGCTGTCGCCGTGTTGGTGATGTCTGCCACATTCTTAAAGCTCGCCACATCAAATAAGGGAGCGAAAAAGAAAAAATACAAAGAGAATTCGGTAAAATCCGCCGGAATGTCATCTGCGCTCCTTCGCAGAGAAATCGCAAGATTTACGGGCACGCCTATTTATATGTTTAATACCGGGCTCGGGATACTGATAGCTCCCGTTGTTTCCGTGATCGCGCTTATTAAGGGCGATCAGCTTCGCACCATTGTTGCCGACGGTTTCCCGCAGTATGAATTTATACTGCCGTTTGCGGTCATAACCGCGGTCTGCCTGATTTTCTCAATGAATAATATCACGGCGCCGTCCGTTTCTCTTGAAGGGAAAACACTTTGGATAATCCGCTCCGTGCCCGTGGATACTTCAAAACTTCTGCTCTCAAAGATAAAACTTCAGATGTTGCTTAACTCGGTGCCTGCGGCTTTTTCGGCGGCGATCATGTGTTTCGCATTCAAGACCGGTATTGTTTCGGCTGTCATTGCCGTTTCAGCGGTGATTCTGAGTTGCCTTGCATCCGCGAGCGCGGGATTGATGTTTAATCTGCTTAAACCCGATTTTACCTGGACAAGCGAAATAATCCCCGTGAAGCAGGATGTGCCGATTATTTTTTCCATGCTTTTCGGCTTTGCCTCTTCTCTGATCCCCTTGCCTGCCGGAGCTTTGCTCTCGGGCTTCGGAGTGCCCGTTGCCCTGACAGCTGTCTGCCTTATCTATCTGGCGGCAGCGGTTTTGATGCTCAGATGGATCAAGACCAAGGGCGTTACACTCTTTGAGTCATTTTAACTACAATAAATTTTAAGGCAAAAGCCTCACGGAGATGATTCCGTGAGGCTTGAATTTTTGTATTGAATTATTCCTCTTCCTGAGTTTTGGGGATGTTCTTTTCTCTCATTGTCAGAGAGATCCTGTTTTTCGCGGTATCGACCTTGAGTATCCAGACTGTCACTACCTGGCCGACCTTGAGCACATCGGAGGGGTGCTTGATATATTTATCTGTTATCTGCGATATATGAACAAGACCGTCTTCGTGCACTCCTATATCCACAAATGCTCCGAAATCGACGACATTCCTTACGGTGCCGCGCATTTCCATGCCGGGCTTGAGATCTTTGATATCCATTACATCCGTGCGAAGCATCGGGGGAGGAAGTTCGTCTCTCGGGTCTCTGCCGGGAGCGATGAGCTCCTTGACTATATCCTTGAGGGTCGGCACGCCGATATTCAGCTTTTCGGCAACCTTTTCCTCTCCGAGCAGGGCGACCTGAGCGGATATCGCTTTGATATCCTCTTTGCCAATATCGGCGGGAGTGTATGAGAAGAGCTCGAGCAGTTTCTTTGCCGCCTCATAGCTTTCGGGGTGGACTCCGGTGTTGTCGAGCGGATTTTTGCTTTCCGAAATGCGCAGGAATCCCGCGCACTGCTCAAATGCTTTGTCTCCGAGCTTTGAAACCTTTTTAAGCTGGCTCCTGCCGGTGAATTCGCCGTTTGCGTCGCGATAATCCACGATATTGCCCGCGATGGTGGAGTTGATGCCCGATACTCTCGCGAGCAGGGGAGCGGAGGCGGTGTTGAGATCCACTCCTACGGAGTTTACCGCATCCTCTACCACGGCGTCAAGAGCGGCGTCAAGCTCTTTGGGAGGCATATCATGCTGATACTGGCCCACGCCGATTGCTTTGGGGTCGATTTTTACAAGCTCCGCGAGCGGATCCTGAAGCCTTCTTGCTATGGAAACCGCGCTTCTCAGAGAAACATCATAGTCCGGGAATTCCTTTGCAGCGAGCTTCGATGCCGAATATACGGAGGCTCCCGCTTCGCTGACTACCATATAAGAAACATTCGCGGTTATCTCGCGCTGTATCTCGGCGGTAAACATTTCGGTTTCTTTTGAGGCGGTGCCGTTGCCTATTGAGATGCAGTCAACATTGTATTTTGATATAAGGCTCTTGATAAGAGCTTTTGCCTTATCTCTCTGTTCCTTTGAATGGGTCACGTAAATTACGCCCGTGTCAAGCACTTTCCCGGTTTTGTCAACTACGGCGACCTTGCAGCCCGTTCTGTAGCCGGGGTCAAGTCCGATGACCGTCTTTCCCTTAACGGGCGGCTGAAGCAGCAGCTCTTTTGTATTGAGCGCAAATACTTTTATCGCTTTTGCCGCCGCATTTTCGGTGAGCATATTCCTTATCTCACGCTCGATCGAGGGATAAATGAGCCTCGTGTAGGCGTCTGCTCCGGCTTCGCGTACCGCCTCCGTAGTAGGTGAGCCGTGTGGATTCAAAGTAGCGGAGGTGATTACATTTGAAGCTTTGACGGGGTCTATGGTCACGGAAACTTTGAGGAATTTTTCTTTTTCGCCTCTGTCGATCGCAAGCACTCTGTGGCCGGGGATCGTTTTTACGCTCTCCGAATAATCGTAATACATCGTATATACGCTCTGAGCGTTTTCGTCGGCGGCTTTTACGGTGACCGTGCCTATAACGGTGAAGAGATTGCGCAGCCTTCTTCTTATATCGGGGTCGTCCGAAATATTCTCCGCTATGATGTCAAGAGCCCCCTTGAGAGCTTCTTCGGCGGTCGCCACGCCTTTTTCTTCATTTATGTAAGCTTCGGCGAGCTTGATGGGATCAGCCGAATCTGCCTTTTGCTCAAAAATTTCGTTTGCGAGAGGCTCCAGTCCCTTTTCTTTTGCGACCGACGCCCTGGTTTTTCTTTTCGGTCTGAACGGCCTGTAAATATCGTCTATCTCGGTTATCGTGGCGGCGTTATCAAGCGATGCGGAGATTTCGTCCGTCAGTTTTTCCTGAGCGGCGATGAGCCCTCTGACCTCTTCGCGGCGCTTGTCGAGATTTCGCAGATATTCGAGGCGCTCCGACAGCTCGCGGATGATCTGATCGTCAAGCGTGCCGTGCTGTTCTTTTCTGTATCTTGCGATAAAGGGGACGGTGTTGCCTTCGTCAAGCAACTTGACTACGTTTTCGACCTGCCATTTCTGAAGGTTGAATTGCTTTGTGAGTGATGAAATGATGTCCATTGGTTACCTCAGTTAAAACTTTTGATTTGTCTTATATCGTTGCCTATGAATTTAAGATTTGAGCAGCTTCCTATTATCCTTGAGGCAACCCTTTTTGAATATTTCTTTTCAAGCTCTTCCCAATCGAGATTTGTGCTGATGATAAAAGGCTTCGATTGGTTGATCCTGTAGTTGATGATATTGTAAATTTCGGCGGCGGAGAATTGAGTGCCGAATTCGCACCCGAGATCGTCGATTATCAGCAGATCGCATCCGAGAGCCTTGTTTTCGGAAACCGCCGATTTTTCTCTGCCGAATTTTTCTCTCTCTATATCCGCGAGCAGGGTCTGAGCAGAGGCGTAATAAACGCTGTATCCCTTGCGCGCTGCGGCGTTGCCGATCGCGAGAGAAAGGTGGGTCTTTCCGAGCCCCGTTTCTCCGTGCATATATATCGAGCCGGAATCGGCATCAAAATCATCCGCATAATCTTTGCAGAATTCATATACGGCTTTCATCTGCGCGCGCGGAGAAATGCTCTTTCCGTCAAGCGAAACATCGGGGTAATAATCAAGCGAAAAATTTTCAAAGCTGCATCCCTTGGCAGGGGAGGAATCCTCAAGGTCTTTTATGTTGAGCTGATTGAGCAGATCTTTCATGCAGGAGCAGGTATCTCTGCCGACAACGCCCGTATCCGAGCATTTTTTACAGGTGTAGGGGATTTCGAGATAATCCTCCGGATATCCGTTTTCTTTCAGCTTTGAGGCTATTAGATCCTGAATCCTGTTATTGGTCTGCTTTATTTCCTCAAGATTCTTTTGGAAATCCTCGGATTGAGCGGCGTCAAGGATCTTGAGACTTATATCCGTCATCTGTGACAGACATTTTCCTATTTCGGGAATTTTATTTGTTATTTCCTCGCGCCTTTTGGAATATGTGAGCTCGGCTTTCGCCTTCCGTTCGCTCAGTATTTCCATGGCGAGCCTTATATTAGCCCGGGAATAGCTCATTTCTTGCTCTTCCTTTCATATTTGAGGTTGCCGTTCAGCTCGCTGTTTTTTACCGAGCTGAGATCGTATGAAGCGGTTTTATCCTGCTTTACCGCCTTGGCGGCGTCCGATCTGTTTTTTGAAGCGGTTTCCACATCCTCGGGAGTCTTATATCCGCACTCATGCCAGTTAAGCAGAATTTTATCCATATAGGGGTAGCTGATTTTGCCGGTGCGCTCGGTCATTTCTTCATAGGCGAGGCATATCATATCAAAGCTCATTTTGAGCTCATCGAGCCATCTCGTTATATATTTGGTCTGGTTTGAAGTGGGCTTTGAATTCGTGAGACCCTGCGCCGCGGCGAATTTTTTCCAGAATTTGCCCGCCTTATCGAGGCTTGCGATTTTCTCCGCCGCTTTTTCGATGGTATCTATTTCCTGCTCCGCCCAGCTTTTTCCCGTCTTCTCGATATATGAATATCCGGTTTTGCCCATGCTCACGCAGTGATCGACGAGCATATATATCACATCCGCAGGCAGTCCGTAGCGGTCATAGAGGCTGATGAAGGTGCATTGACCGTCATATCCTATGGTCTTGCCGAGTCTCATCTGAAGCTCACGGAAAAGCGCGCTTATCTCGGCGGATTCCTCCATCCTCGTGGCTATTTCTGCGGCCGACGGGCGTGTATAATCCGAGATATCCGTTTTCGGAGTTGATTTTACGGGAGGCTTTACGGGATCGCCCGCAATCTTGCCCGGTATGAATTTTACGGGCTGCGGGGGAAGCGCTTCGGCAGCATCCTCCTCGGAATTCTGATCTGTAAGAATCCCCATCAGGACCCAGTATTGCAGGCAGTCCTCTGCGTCGGCTTCGGTCATTTTAAGATATTTGGAGATCGAGTGAGCGTCGCAGCTTTTTTCGGGATGTCTGAGCGCAACAATAAGCACCTTTATCTGATCGCCCGATGCAAAACGCAGATGTTTATCGGCAATGACATCGGGAATTGAAAAGGTGCCTCCCTTGATTTTTTCCTTTACTTTGTAGCTCATTTAAGAATCACTCTTCTGAATAATTATAGGTCTTGCGAAGGCGCGGGATCCGCTGATTGCCGCGTTATATAAAAACATTATAACTGTAAACGGCCAAAAAATCAAAGCATTTTGATAAGTTCTACATTTGGAGTATAAAACCACAATTTATAGTGGTCAAAAGGGGAACTCCGCCACAAATTATTTGTGTAAAATGTAGAAATTGTTTTTTCGGCTGAATTCTGTTTTTGCCGAAAAGAAAAAGAAACCGCATAACGGCTTCTTAATCATCTCGTTCGGTTTTAATGCTCAGACGGCTCTTGTAACCTTGCCGGAGCGAAGGCAACGGGTGCAAGCATAAACTCTCTTGGGAGTTCCGTTTACAACGGCCTTGACTCTTTTAACGTTGGGTTTCCATGTTCTGTTTGAACGTCTGTGTGAATGGGAAACCTTGATGCCGAAGGACACATCCTTACCGCAGAATTCACATTTTGCCATGTGTCGCACCTCCTTTTGTCATTAACGAGCAACATTCTAACAGATTTTTGAGCAAATTGCAAGAGTTTTTTTATTTTTGTCATTTTTATTTTCTTTGCAAAAACTGGAGAACAGAAAAACAACATTGAAAAAATCGAGAATATCTCTTAAAATATTGAAAAAATCCCGATAATTTAATAAAAAGTATTGACAAATGCAGAATGAAGTGGTAAATTTTAATAGTAAAAATAATATACGGAGGCAGTAAATATGGCAGATAAGCAAAAAGCACTTGAAACAGCACTTGAAAAAATAGAAAAGGCATACGGCAAAGGCTCGATAATGCGTCTGGGTCAGTCGAGCGGCCTCAATGTCGAGGCAATCTCCACCGGCTCGGTTTCTCTTGATGTAGCTACCGGCATAGGCGGTATGCCCAGAGGCAGGATCATAGAAATATACGGCCCCGAGTCATCGGGTAAAACCACTCTCGCTCTTACCGTTATCGCTCAGGCTCAGAGGTCTGGCGGCGAGGCAGCGTTTATTGACGCCGAGCATGCGCTCGATCCCGTTTATGCAAAAAATCTCGGCGTGGATATTGATTCGCTCCTTGTTTCGCAGCCCGATGACGGCGAGCAGGCTCTTGAAATAGCCGAAACTCTCGCCCGCTCCGGTGCCATTGATGTGGTGGTGGTTGACTCTGTCGCCGCTCTTGTTCCCCGCTCCGAGATCGAGGGTGAAATGGGAGACAGCCATGTCGGCCAGCACGCAAGGCTTATGTCTCAGGCTATGAGAAAGCTTGCGGGCGCAATCGCCAAATCAAATACGCTCATCGTCTTTATCAATCAGCTGCGTGAAAAGGTCGGCGTGATTTACGGCAATCCCGAGGTCACCACCGGCGGCAGAGCGCTTAAATTCTATGCGAGTATGCGCCTTGAAGTCCGCCGTATCGAAGCCATCAAGCAGACTGGCGGAGAGATAGTCGGTAACAGAACGAGAGTCAAAATAGTCAAGAATAAGGTCGCTCCTCCCTTCAAAGAGGCGGAATTCGATATTCTTTACGGCAAGGGAATTTCAAAGGTCGGCGAGCTTGTAGATCTCGGCGTCAAATACGGGATCGTCAAAAAGAGCGGCTCATGGTTCTCATATAATGAAAATAAGATCGGTCAGGGCAGAGAGGCCGTTAAAGAGCTGTTCAATTCCGACAAAGCTCTTGCCGAAGAGGTCGAGGCAAAGATCAACGCGGCTATCAAGGCCGAGATCGATGAGAGAAATAACGGCGGAGAGCCCAAAGAGCCCGAGATTCCCTCAGCTCCCGAAGCGCCCATCACCAAGGCGAGAGCCAGAGCAAAGCTCGATATAGTCGTTGACGAAGACGAATAATGAAAATATCCTATACCAAGGGCAGAGAAAACAAAATTCACATTTCCGTTGACGGCGAATATAAATATACCGTTGACGCAGAATATTGGTTTCTGACTCCGTACTACCGTATGACGGAGATAACCGACAGCGACGAATGTGAAAAATTCAGATCCGAAATCGGCTCGAGATATGCTTTTGTCTCGGGCCTGAGGATTTTATCTTACGGCGACAACAGCCGCCGCGATCTTTATCTCAAACTCCTGCGTAAAGGGCACGGCGCCGAATGCATCAACTCAGCGCTTGACACTATGGAAGAATGCGGGTATATAAATGACAGGCGCTTTGCCGCGGCGGTTGCCGACCGTCTGATAAGGACTAAACACATGAGCAAAGCGGGCATAAGATCCGAGCTTTTCCGCCGTGGTATTTCATCGGATATCATAGAGGAAACGCTTGAAGAAACGGAGCTTGATCCCGTCTCTGAAATTGCCTCGCTTATCAATAAAAAATATCTGCGTTATATTGATGATGAGAAAGGGATACGAAAAATTACCGCGGTGCTCAGGCGCCTCGGATACTCGTGGTCGGAAATAAAATCAGGACTTAACGAAGTTTTAACGGAAACGGAGGCGGAATTTGATGATTAGAGTAGGTATGATTTCACTCGGATGCCCCAAAAATCAGGTGGATGCCGAAAGAATGCTCGCTTCGCTTGATGAGAAAGAGTATCAGATCGCCGATTGTTATGACGGGGCGGATGCCGTTATTATCAACACCTGCGGTTTCATTGACGCCGCGAAGCAGGAAGCAATAGACAATATCCTTGAGATAGCCCAGCTCAAGGAGGAGGGCACGGTCAAAAAGATAATCGTCACCGGCTGTCTCAGCGAAGTTTACAAAGAGGAGATATTCAAAGAGATGCCGGAGGTTGACGCCGTAGTCGGTATAGGAGCCATCGGCAGGATAACGGAGATAATAGACAGAGTGCTTGCCGGAGAAAGAGTGAGCGACCTGCCGTCAAAATATGATCTGCCTCTTGTCGGAGAGCGCCTTTTGACTACCCCCGAATACTGGGCTTATCTTAAAATCGCAGACGGATGCTCAAACAGATGCGCCTATTGCTCTATTCCCTATATCAGAGGAAATTACAGAAGCGTGGATTTTGAAACCGTCCTCGAAGAAGCCGCTCAGCTTGCCGCGTCGGGAGTCAAAGAACTCATTCTCATTGCTCAGGATACCACCGCTTACGGTATGGAAAAATACGGCCGCCTGCGCCTGCCCGAGCTGCTTGAAGCCATCTGCAAGATCGACGGCATTGAGTGGATAAGGATCCTCTACTGCTACCCGGATAAAATCACCGATGAGCTGCTTGAGGTCATGGCGCGCGAGCCCAAGATACTTCATTACATAGATCTCCCGCTTCAGCATGCGGATGATAAGATCCTCAAAGCCATGAACAGGCACGGCGATTCCGCTCTGCTCAGGGATGTTGTGGGCAGGATCCGCTCCGCAATGCCCGATGCTGTTATCCGCACTACCATGATGGTAGGCTTCCCCGGCGAAGGTGAAGAGGAATTTGAGCATCTCGCCGAATTTGTCAATGAGATGGAATTTGACCGCCTCGGCTGTTTCTCATTCTCCCCGCAGGAGGGCACGCCCGCGTTTGATATGGAAGATCAGGTCGATGAGAGCGTCAAAGTGCGCCGCGGAGAGATAATCATGCAGGATCAGCTCGAGATCGTGACCCTTAAAAATGAGGAGCGTATCGGCAAATCCTGCAGGGTGCTGGTGGAGGATTATGATTCCTATTCCGACAGCTATTCGGGCAGAACTTATATGGATGCTCCCGAGATAGACGGAGTTATCAGATTCACCTCCTCACGCAATTATGAGCCGGGTGATTTTGCCGATGTGACCGTGATAGGCGTAAATGATTATGATCTTATCGGCAGGGATAATTCTTGACATTTGTAAAAAAGTAAACTATAATACACTCAATATAAGAAAGCAACGGTCGGGAAGAGTAGCGCTCCGGAGCATATCAGAGAGAGGGCGGAAGCTGAAAAGCCCTTTATGCGCAGGATCGTGAAGTGCGCCCGGCGGCTCGCGGGAGGAACAAAATATTTTAAGTATTCCCGCGCGTAAGGCTGCGTTAAAGCCCGGGCAGAGCTGTTTCAGCGTCTGCCGGAGTAATAAATCGGAGTGGGACCGCGTAATTACGCCTCCGCAGTGTATCTGCGGAGGCGTTTCGGTTTTTATGTGACAATACGGGAGAATGTGATGTTTGACAGATTAAGAGAAGATGTGGCGTGCGTGAGAAACAGGGACCCTGCCGCTCGCAGTATATTTGAGGTGCTGCTGCTTTATCCGGGGCTCAAGGCGATAATAATGCACAGGCACGCAAACTGGTTTTACCGCCACAGGATGTTTTTTATCGCGAGATGGATCTCGCAAAAAGCCGTCCGCAAGACCGGCATTGAGATCCACCCCGCCGCCAAAATCGGCAGAAGGATGTTTATCGACCACGGAACGGGCGTCGTTATCGGCGAAACAGCCGAAATAGGCGACGATGTGACGATTTATCAGGGCGTCACCCTCGGAGGCACGGGCAAAGAGCTCGGCAAGAGGCATCCGACGATAGGCAATAATGTGATGATAGGCTCGGGCGCCAAAGTGCTCGGTCCCGTAGTTATAGGCGATAATTCAAAGATAGCTTCGGGCGCGGTGGTGCTTCGTAATATTCCCGAAAACTGCACCGCTGTCGGCGTGCCCGCAAAAATCGTTAAGAGAGACGGCGTCAGGGTCGATACCGACCTCGATCAGATCGATATTCCCGACCCCGTTGCCCAGGAGCTCGCGCTGCTTCGTAAAGAGATACGCAAGCTCAAAAAATCCGTAAATTCATCAAATCAAGGAGATAACTACGATGAAGATCTTTAATACGCTCACCAGAGAAAAGCAGGAGTTTGTGCCGGTTGAGCCGGGTAAAGTCAAGATTTACGCCTGCGGACCGACTGTTTATAACTATATCCATATCGGAAACGCGCGCCCACTCTGCGTGTTTGATGTTTTGCGCAGATACCTTGAATACAAGGGATATGAAGTGACGTTCGTTCAGAATTTTACCGATATTGACGATAAGATAATCAAGAAAGCGAATGAAGAAGGCTCCGATTACAAGACCGTTTCCGAAAAGTATATTGAGGAATTCTGGAAGGATGCGGACGGCCTCAATTTCAAGCACGCGCATATTCACCCGAAAGCTACGGAAAATATAGATAAGATCATCGAAATCGTCAGCGGCCTTATCGAGAGCGGTCATGCCTATGAGGTGAACGGCGATGTATATTTCAGCCCCAAAACCTTTGAAACCTACGGGAAACTCTCTCACCAGCCGCTTGAAGATCTTGAGGCGGGCGCGAGGATCATGGTGGGCGATATCAAGAGAGATCCGATGGATTTCGCTCTTTGGAAGGCGGCCAAACCCGGCGAGCCCTATTGGGATTCTCCCTGGGGTCACGGAAGACCGGGCTGGCATATCGAATGCTCCGCTATGAATCTGAGATTTCTCGGCGAAACCATTGATATCCATTGCGGCGGCCTCGATCTTATTTTCCCCCACCACGAAAACGAGATCGCTCAGAGCGAATGCTTTACCGGCAAACCCTTCGCAAATTACTGGATGCATAACGGCTACATAAATGTGGATAATGTAAAAATGTCCAAATCCCTCGGCAACTTTTTCACCGTTCGCGATGTCGCCGGGAAATACGGATATGAGCCTATCCGCTATCTGATGATTTCTTCATCATACAGAAGCCCGATAAATTATTCGGCCGAAATCATCGAGCAGTGCAAAGCGTCGCTCACCCGCCTTTATACCTGCCGTGACAATCTTGATTTTGAGCTTAAAAACGCTCCCGACGGTGAAATCGACGAAGCTGTCAAAACTCAGCTTGATAAAAGAATCTCTCAGTTTGATTCTGCTCTTGATGATGACCTCAACACCGCTGACGCGATAGCCGCCGTCTTTGACCTCGTTCGCGATATTAACACGCTCGCCGTCGGCAAAGGCGCCTCAAAATGTACTGTCGAATATGCCGCGAAGGTGTTTGATACGCTGACCGGCGTGCTCGGGCTTGTCTATAACCGCGATTCATCCTCCGGTGATGACGACGCGGAGATCGATGCCCTCATAGAAGCCCGCGCTCAGGCGAGAAAAGATAAAAACTGGGCGGAGGCCGACCGCATCCGCGATGAGCTCAAATCACGCGGCATCGTTATTGAGGATACGCCTCTCGGCGCCAAGTGGCACAGAGGATAAGATTTTGCAAAAAAATAAAAGTCCGCGGATTTTAATGATCCTGCGGGCTTTTTCATATTCAATTCATTTTGATTTCGGCCGTCAAAGCTTGTAAACGCCCGATTTAAGTATAACGAATTCGCTGTTTTCCACTCTGAAATATCTTGAAACGGGCTCGTTAAAAACGCAGTAGCCCGAAACCTTGTAGGTGGTAAGATCGATGGTCTTTATGTTAAAGGAATTCTCGTTGCAGACATACAGACGGTCATCATAGAGGGAGAGGCTTGCGGGATGTGAAAAGGCTGTCTCCTTCGGGCCTCCGATCCTGAATTCGATCCTGTCATATTTGAGAGAATAGTTTATCACGGCGTTTGCCTCGGGCACGGTCATCCAGAGATCCCTTCCGACCGGCTCGGGAGACCTCGCGGGATAATCGAGATATTTTACGCTTTTTGTGTCGGTGATAAATCCGTAATTGTTAAAAACCTTTATCGTTCCGTCGGCGTATGAGGCGATGTTGGTAGCGGAGGAAACGCTTCTCAGAGTGCAGGTGACAAAGTCTCCGAGCAATTTTGCGAGCCCGAATCCCTCCTCGCCGTATTTTGAAATGATATATTCCTTGATAGAGAGCCTCTCGAAAAGATCGGCGTGCATATTGTAGCTGAAAAATCCCACGGTGTCGTTATCACCGAGAGATTCTCTGCACGAATATACAAACCCTTCATCAGTAGGGTAAATGTCAAGCAGATCCGCATTAAATATTTTTTGCATTATTTGCTCCTGTATATCCGCCGCCGGTGCTGTCACTGGCAGCGCTCAAAATACAGTCCGCCCTGCCGGGAATGACCGCTTGTAACCTGCTCTTTGGCAGGTGGGTGCCTCCCGTCGATTTCTCGCTCCCTTCATCCGCTTGCCGGCGAGCGCTCAAAAGAGAATCCCCGGGGCGGGAGGTCTGCAGTCCGGCGACGGAGTCGGGCTCCCAATATTTTTTCGTTGGGTTACATCAGAGTCATAGTTATCGAACAAGGCAGACGGCAATATTTATTTGTAATTATTCTTCATCCTCGCCTGAAAACATCTCGGCGAGCCTTTCGAGAAAGATGTTACCTATCTCGTCATATTCTTCGTCATCCTCTATCGGCTCAAGAGTTACCTCATCGCCTTTGCCGGGAATGACTCTGAGGACTATGAATTCATCATCCTCCTCACTTATTTTGGAGGGATCCTCAGGCAGAGGGCTGAGAGCCACATAACGGCCCTTTTCCGTTTCGATTCTGTCAAGCTCCTCAAATATATGTTCTTTTCCCTCTTCGTCTATTACGCTGACTATTTCGGGGATATATTCTTCATCCATCGGGGCTGTTCCTTTCTTGTTTCTTCGCTGTTATTTTACTATGATTGACCGGATTAGTCAACATTTACATTGCTTAATTATTCGTGAAGTTTTTTGAGCGCCGTTCCGAGCCTTGCAGCCGTCAGATCCGCAAGGATCATCTTGAGGATATCCGGAATGATATAGGGAACGACGCAGAGCATCAGCGCCTGAACTGCGCCGTAAACCGTGCCTGATGTTTTCATCACGAATATAAACTGGACGGTGCCGAATGCGTAGCAGACCGAAAGCCCCGAGATCATTGCGGCGTAAACTCTTACCCTGTTGACAAGCGCCTTTTCCGCCGCAAGATATATGAGCGCCATAAAAATAAACCCTAAAATATAGCCGCCCGTCGGCCCGATAAGCACGCCTATGCCGGCTTTGAAGCCCGAAAAGACGGGCAGACCTGCGGCTCCCAGAAGGATATAAAGCGCGACGGAGATCGAGCCTCTTTTGCCGCCGAGAAGCCTCAGCGCGAGAAAAACTCCGAAAGTCTGCATCGTGAATGGGACGGGCCCGGGGACAGTTATCCAGGCGCATACCGCTATGATCGCCGCCGTCAGCGCCGTAAACGCCGCGTATGTTAATTTTGAAACTGCTTTATTTGATTTGACCGATTCCATTATTGTTTACCTTTGATTTTTGCCCAGTATTCCTTTGAGGTCTGCTCGATCTTGTTATCGCCGAATTCATAATATTTTGTATTC
This sequence comes from uncultured Clostridia bacterium, assembly GCA_947166625.1. Lineage (GTDB taxonomy): Bacteria > Bacillota > Clostridia > Oscillospirales > Acutalibacteraceae > CAG-177. The sequence continues at coordinate 15,546 of CAMVEX010000007.1, read as the reverse complement.
TTTATCGCGTCCGGCAGATATTGCTGATCCACCCAGTGCCCCGGGAAGTCGTGGGCATATTTATAATTCTGACCTTTTACGGGGTTATCCTCGCCGTCATAGTGCTTATTCTGAAGCTGACGGGGTATCGCTCCCGTCCTGCCGTTTTTTACATCCGCCATCGCGGTATTTATCGCGTTATACGCGGAGTTTGATTTCGGGCTTGTCGCCACGAGGATTACCGCGTCCGCAAGCGGAATACGCGCCTCGGGAAGGCCGAGCATAAGCGCGGCGTCGATAGCGGCTTTTACAATAGGGATTATCTGCGGATACGCAAGGCCGACATCCTCGCTGGCGCATACCATCAGCCTCCTGCACGCGGAGGGGAGGTCGCCCGCTTCAAGCAGCCTTGCAAGATAGTGGATCGCCGCGTCCGGGTCGCTGCCTCTCATAGATTTCTGATAAGCGGAAATAATGTCATAATGCTCATCGGAATCCTTATCATATCGCATGGCGCTTGTCTGTGTGAGAGAGCGAGCGCTTTCGAGAGTGATTTTTTTGGGAATCTCGCTGCCGTAAGCGCTGAGAACGCAGAGCTCCACGCTGTTGAGCGCTTTGCGCACATCGCCTGCGCAGGCGGTCGAAATATGAGAGATCACTCCGTCTTCTATATCGTAGCTTTCGCCTCTGCTCTCTGCCATTTCATCAAATCCGCGCCGGACCGCTTTGGCGATTTCGCCCGGCTCCACACGCTTGAATTCAAATACCGTGGAGCGTGAAAGGATCGCGCTGTAAACATAAAAATACGGGTTTTCCGTGGTGGAGGCGATAAGGGTTATCCTGCCGCTCTCTATATATTCCAAAAGAGTCTGCTGCTGTTTCTTGTTGAAATACTGTATTTCGTCGAGATAGAGCAAGATCCCGTTTACGGCGGCGAGGGTGTCGAGCTGAGCCACTACCTCTTTGATATCTGCGGTGCCCGCGGTGGTGCCGTTAAGCTTGACAAGATAGCGGTCCGTCTGCTTTGCAATTATTCTCGCAAGGGTGGTCTTGCCCACTCCGGGAGGGCCGTAAAACACCATATTGGGCAGCTCGCCCGATTCTATTATGTTCCTGAGCGGTTTGCCGCGGCCTATGAGGTGGGTCTGGCCAACCATTTCGTCTATATTTTCCGGCCTGAGACGGTCGGCAAGAGGTGAGGACATTTGTATGCCTCCTTCATTGACAATCTGTCTTATCATTCTAACACAAAGCGAATTAAAATGCAATCGGGTGAGGCGCGATTTCGGCATTCTGTTAACAATTTGTCTATTGAATAAATAAAAATAACTCATTATAATCATAATGTTAAAGTGTTTCGCTTTTTGCAGAAAGGAAGTAGTGAATATGTTGTGCCAGAATTGCGGAAAGAACGAAGCGACAACTCATATAAAGCAGATAATCAACGGCGATATGGCAGAATCCCATCTCTGCCGCGACTGCGCGGATCATCTCGGTTATTCCGATATGTTTTCGGGCTTTGATTTCAGCCTGAGCGGATTTTTGAGCGGATTTCTCGGGGATATGGTGCCTGCCGTTTCGCGCGGACCCGCCGTCAGATGCGAAAAATGCGGCTGCTCTTTTGACGATATAGTAAGGCAGGGTAAGGTCGGCTGCCCCGAGTGTTACAGGACTTTTTACGATCGCCTTCTGCCTTCGATCCGCAGGATCCACGGCAAAATAGATCATACCGGAAAAATCGGCAGATCCTCCGGCAAGCGCGAGAGGATCGAGAGCGCGCAGGAAAAGATAGATAAGCTCCGTCTTGAAATGGATGAGGCGGTCAAAATCCAGGATTTTGAAAAGGCCGCCGAGATCAGAGATACTATAAAGAAACTGGAAGGAGAGAGCGTCAATGGATAAATGGTATTCACTCAGCGGCGATCAGAGCGATACCGTCATCTCCACAAGGATCCGCCTTGCGAGAAACATTGATGATATCGCCTTCCCCTGGAGGCTTGATTTTCAGGGAAAAACCAAGGTAAACGAGCTTGTTAAAAACGCCGTTTTTGAAGAGTTTCCCGAGCAGTTCGGCTATATCTCAATGACCGATCTATCGCATTTGCAGGCCGTTTCCCTTGCGGAGAGGCATGTGATAAGCCCCGAATTCACCTCGTGCGAAGAAGGCACCGGCCTTCTGATCTCATCGGATGAAAGCGTGAGCATAATGATATGCGAAGAAGATCATATCCGTCTTCAGGTCATGAAAAGCGGCCTTGCTCTTTCGGAAGCATATAAAACTGCGGACAGCATTGATAATTCTCTTGATAAGAGCCTCCATTACGCCTTTGATGAGAGGATAGGATATATGACGGCAGATCCCACAAACCTCGGCACCGCCATGCGCGCGTCCGTTTTTCTTCATCTGCCGGCGCTCACTGCCTGCGGCCAGATAAACGCCATCTCAAACACCGTTTCAAAGCTCGGGCTGAGTATCGGCGGAGCCTACGGAAGCAGAAAGAAGCCCGCGGGCGACATCTACCAGATTTCAAACAGGATCACTTTGGGTATCACGGAAGACACCGCTACGGCAAATCTTGAGTCTATAGTGCGTCAGCTCATAAATCAGGAGAGGAGCGCCGCCGAGAGAGAGATCAAAAATCCCGCTCTCGAAGATAAGATTTACAGATCTCTCGGAGTGCTCGAAAATGCAAGAATGCTCAACACCGATGAATTTATGGAACTCATTTCCTATGTCCGCCTCGGTGCAGCGGTGGGTATTATAGACATCCCGATAGAAACGATCAATGCGTTGATCACGGATATGCAGCCCGCCACCGTTTCAGTCACAAATGAGGGGATCGACACGGTCGCGGCGAGAGATATCCGCAGAGCGGAGCTTGTCAGAAAGGCACTTGTTCAAAACAGATAATGGGGGAAAGAAAATGAATAATACTCTTCAGCACAAACCCGAGGAAGTCAAAAATGAGATCAAGAAGGTCATAATCGGTAAGGATGATGTTATAGAATCCGTCCTTATGGCGATGATCGCGGGCGGTCATATAATGCTCGAGGATATTCCGGGAGTCGGCAAAACAACGCTTGCGCTCGCTCTGTCAAAGACGCTTTCTCTTGACTATAAGCGTATGCAGTTCACCCCGGACGCCATGCCGGGCGATGTTACCGGATTTATGATGTATAATAAATCAAGCGAAGAATTTGAATATAAAGAGGGAGCGGTCATGTGCAATCTCTTCCTCGCGGATGAACTTAACAGAACTTCGCCCAAAACTCAGTCCGCCCTGCTCGAGGTAATGGAGGAGGGGAGCGTTACCGTTGACGGCGTTACCCATCCGCTTCCTTCGCCTTTTTTTGTTATCGCCACTCAGAATCCTCTCGGCTCCGCAGGCACACAAAAGCTGCCCGAGTCACAGCTTGACAGATTTATGATCCGCCTCACAATGGGCTATCCCGATGCTCAGAGCGAAGCGATCATTCTCAAAAACGAAAACAAAGATAAGAGCAATATGGAGTCTCTGCACGCTATTATGACTCTGGATGAGATCAAGCAGATGCAGTATGACGCCTCGCAGATGCATGTGGATGATTCCCTCTTTGATTATATTTCGGCGCTTTTGCTCGCGGGCAGAAGCAGCGAATGGCTCCGAAGCGGAGTCAGCCCCAGAGGCGGCAAGGCGCTGCTCAGGATGGGCAGGGCTCACGCGTATATCAGCGGCAGAGATTATGTGATACCGGAGGATCTGCTTGCGGTCATGAATATGGTCGCCTGCCACAGAGTCACGCTCAGCCCCAAGGCAAAAGCGGCGGGCAGGACCGAAGAGGAGATAATCTCGGAGATCACTCAGCAGGTCAAAATGCCTGCTATCAAATAAAAACCCGTTACCGCGGAGAAAGGATGATCCGTCTTGCTTAAAAACAGAATTGAATACGGCGTCATCCTGCTTGTTGCGGTGCTGCTGTTTCTATTCTATCATAATTTCTTTTTCTTCTATCTTTTGCTCGCGGCGGTCCTGCTTGCCGTTATAAGTTTTTCCGTTTCCAAAAAAGCGTTTAACGGCATAGAGGTCAAGGTAAATATTCCGCTCGGCACCGTCGGCAGTAATAACGACATCCCCGTCGATTTTATCATTGAGAATTCCACTCCTTTCCCCATGCCGGGCGTCAGGCTCGGTTATAAGGTCGAAAACGGCTTTTATCCAAATGAGGAGAAGCAGGAAATGACTCTGCCCGTGAGGCGGGGCACACATTCGTTTCGCTGGAAGATAAGCAGCGTGTATTCCGGTTTGGTGACCCTCACGGGCAAATCTCTCAAAATGCAGGATTATCTCGGGCTTTTTGTGTTTGAACGCGAGTGGGGTGCAGACGCGAGGATAACCGTTTTGCCCAATGCGGACGATATAGTGATGAATATCGTAGAGAATGCCTTTGCGGAAGGTGATGAGAGCGATACCGATTCGGCTCTCACGAGCGAGGATGTCACTCAGGTAAAGGAATTCAGAGAATATGCCCCCGGCGACAGAATGCAGAGAGTGAACTGGAAGATCAGCGCGAAATACGATGATCTGTATGTTAAAGAATTTGAGCGGCTTTATGACAGAACTCTTGCCCTGCTCGTTGAGCTCAGGCGTGACAGCGAAGAAGCGGGATTTCTCGATGAGCTCATAACGGCGTTTTATTCGGCTGCTATCAAACTTATCGAGCTTGAGATCCCCTTCAAAGTGCAGTGGTATGATACCAAGCAGAGCAGATTTTGCGAAGAAAACGTGAATGATGAAGACGGCCTGCTTGACGCCTTAAACCAGATATTCATGATGCAAAGCTATACCGGTTATGAGGCGTATGAAAAATACAGCGGCGCGCCCAAACGGGCGGGGGATTCGGCGGTTTATTTTACCACCCCCGGTTTCAGCGGAATATCGGATACAAACAGACTCGGAAATTATAAGGATAAAGTGGTTTTGATATGGCTGCAGTAAAAAAGAGCGGCAGATTAAAACTGAATAGAGAGCGCAGAGCAGGCGCTTACAGAGAAGAGCTTGCGAAAGAGACGGGCATCAGATTTTCGCCCGATCTCTCCGCACAAAAAGAGGGCTTTCCGTTTATCAAATATATCGTGAATGCCATGATCCTCTTCTGCACCGCCTTCGGCTCGCTTTATTGTTTCATTACGGCGTTTGAGCTTGATCTCAACATAATCCCCGTGGTGTTTTCGTGCGTTGTCTTTTCGTTTATTTTCTCGTTTATGTATGCCGGCAGGCGGATAAAAATAATCGTTTACCTGCTCATACTGTTTTTGATAATTGCTCTGGGCACTTCATTTTATTCGGTGGTCAACAGCGGCGTGAGTGCGCTGAGAAACCACACTCTGTCATATATTGATACCCACAGCAATCTGCCGTTCCTTCGCGAATTCAATACTTATTATTCGGATGACTATGTGTCCATGACCGTTTCGGCAAGCGTGCTTTCGGTCATTTTGATGCTTCTCATAAATATATTCGTCAGCGAAAAAATGAGCCTGCTGGCGCTGTTTCTCATCACATTTCCGATTACCCAGTTCGGGATGTATTTTAATTATAATGTTTCAAAAATCGGAATGATTCTTGTCGTTTCCGGCTGGGTGCTGGTGGCGGCGGTGAAACTGACCAACGCTTATAACGGTCTGACTGTCAGGATGATAAGCAGGTCGTCGGTCAAAAAGCATAAACACAGCTACGGCTTTGTGACGGATTCAAAAAATGTGGCTCAGATAGCCCTGATAATGCTCTCATGCGTGCTTCTGGTTACGGGAGTGATATTCGCGGCGGTGCCGCAGGATAATTTTGATATCGCGCTGCCGACGGACGGTGTCAAGCAGAGCACCGAGCGCGTAGTCAAGAATTTTCTTTCATACGGCCTCGGCTCACTCTTTTCTCCGTCGAGCAACAATTCCGCCCCGGGCAGCCTCAGCAATGTTTCAAATGTCGCCTATGACGGTATGACCGATCTTAAAGTGCGGGTAGTCAACTACAGGACGGACAGGATCTATCTGCGCCAGTTTGTCGGCTATTACTATGACCCGGACCACCTCAGATGGGTGGCGAATGAAGCGAAAGAATTTTCAAATGCCGATTATTTCAATAATACGGCAAATATTCTCAAAGAGGATTATGAAGGTGAGCAGACGGCGGATAAGAGCGTTCATAAAATGACGGTCCGCATAGTAGATCCCGATCTGCTCGATGATCCCCTCGCCGTCCCTTATTACGCCCTTATACCCGATGACGGGAGCGTGGAATTCAAAACCTCGGGTCAGATTTATAATTCCGAAAGCGAAGATAACGAGACCGCGGAATATACCTTTTATACCGTCGATGAGCCGCAGATCGATTATTCATCCCTCGCCTCAGCTTCGTCAGGCTCTTTTTATGATCTGGATTCAAATTTTGAGAGCTACGCGACTTCAAATGCTTTGAGTGTTCCCGAGGTCAACAAAGCCGCGATAGAGGAATTCCTCGAAACATATAATATCAAGCGCGATAACGCCGATACGATGACCGATGTGATCACCGAGGTCATATCCGCGCTCGAAAATAACTATACCTACACCCTTCAGCCGGGCAAGGTGCCCTACGGAGAGGATTATATCAACTATTTCCTGCTTGCAAATATGAAGGGCTACTGCCAGCATTTCGCGTCTGCGGCGACCATGATATTCAGATATCTCGGCATACCCGCCAGATACGCTGAAGGCTATGTGATAAACCGCGAAGATTTCTATATGGGCACGGACCTTATGCAGGAAAAGAAGGAAGATTGGATAAAAACTCCTTACAGCTCCGATAATTTCCCCACCGAAATCGATGTCCCCGATTCATCGGGTCACGCCTGGGTTGAGGTTTATCAAAAGGGGCTCGGCTGGCAGGTGGTCGAAGCGACGACCGCGCCGTCGGATGACAGCGGCCTGAGCCTGCTCGGCGGGATTTTCAGAAACAATCCCTTCTCAAACACCACCCGAAATATAATCGACGGGGTGCGAAAGATAAATACGGAGCAGACCAAGGCGGGCATTTTCAGATTGTTTATGATAACCGTCGGTTTACTGCTTCTCGCCTACCTCATCAGAATGGCGGTCATCGTGATTCCGAGACACAGGAGCTTCAACACTTCCGATCGCAGGGTGAATATCGGCAGCCGTTATCTGCGCCTTTATGACACTCTGAAATTCACGGGCGCTTTCAAATCCGAAAAGGCCTACGGAGAATTCTTTGAAATGTTTGCCGGAAATGAAAGATACGATTTCATCCCGCCCGGTTTTTGCGATGATTTTGAAAGAGCGCTGTTTTCGGGCAGAGAGATTTCGGGTCCGGAATATGATTCAATCATCGGCGTCATTAAAAAATGTCAGTCCGAAACCGTCGGGTCTATGAAAACCGGCAAAAAAATACAATATTACCTCATAAGAATTATGTGGTAAATAAAACAAAACTCACAGGGAGCCCGGCTCTCTGTGAGTTTAACTGTATATATGAGTTTATTCCTTCACGGTTTCCGCTTCGGTTACGGATTTTTCGGCACTTGATGTCTGAGCCGTTTCGGAAGCGTTTTCGCTCTGTGTAACGGATTCAGATTCGCCCTGAACAGTCGGTATTATTACCTCGCCCGGAGCCTCATTGCCTATATCGACCACCTGATCCGCGTCGAAATAGCTGAGGATATTTATGTTTCCTTTGGCGGTTTTGACGGTGTATGACGAGCCGCTCTTATCCGATTTGAAATCGTTTGTGATCGTGCCCGTGCCGTGAGATTCGGTAAGGTCGATTTTCGCGTCTTTGCGAAGTCTCATCTCTATATCGCCGGAATCGGTAATTATCTTGCAGTATCTCTGGAATTCCGGGTTTTGAATCAGCACCGAGCCCGAAACCGTTTTGATATTCATCCTGCGTGCGAATGTGTTTTCGATATTGAATGAGGATGACGGGGCGTTGATTATGAGAGCGTCTATGCATTTACAGCCCTCTATTTCGGAATACCCTCCGTCAAGTCTTACGGTCATATCGCGGATCGTCTGTTTTCTTATCTGCGCATCGACATTGCCGCCTATGATGTCAAGGTCGTCAAGGGCCAGCCCCTCGGGCACTCCGACCACATAATTCCTGCCGGCTCCGCCGCATTCGATATAGAGAGTTTTGCCCGAAGTGAGCCATTTTACGCTGCTCTCGGTTTTGCCGTCTCCGGCGGTCTGTGTGCCCGCCAATTCCTCGATGACGAATTTAGTGCCCGAGGTCGGTATCACGGTGAAACTGCCGGATGAACAGTTGATTTTAAGGTTTTCGATTTTCTTATCTATCTGCGCTTCGCCCGTTTCATATTTTCTCAGCGAAGGGAGCCGGAGCAGACAAATCGCGGAAATTACAAGGACCAACGCCACTGCCGCTCCTATGATTATTTTTTTCTTCATATCAGTCACCTTTTATTGTTTCTTTTTTGTCGTCGCTATTGCGGCGATGGCTGCTATAAGAGCCGCTCCGCCTGCAACGGCAAATATTATCCACGTGTTTGAACTGCCCGTATCGGGAGACGCCGCGCCCGCTTCAAAGGCGAATACTCTTGTCAGCGCGATCGCTCCTATGCTGAGCACCATCAGCGCGCAGAGAATTATCGCTATCACTCTTGTTACCAGATTTCGTTTTTTCATATTCCCGCCTCAGACTCCGAGCAGAGCTTTCATCGCCGCCGAGATTTCATCGGCTTTTGCCTGAGATTCCTCGCGGCTGCTGCCTACGGCGGTTATGTAGATCTTGATTTTGGGCTCCGTGCCCGAGGGACGCATTATCACAAAGTTGCCGTCGGGCAGGGCGTAAGCGAGCACATTGCTCTTGGGAAGGGGAATCGCTTCCTTCGCTCCCGTTTCGTTATCGGTGCATTCGCTTATATTGTAGTCATAGCGCTTGATAACCTTGAAATCTCCGATTTTTTCGGGAGGATTCGCTGCGGCGTCCGCCATGATTTTTGCCATTGCAGCCATACCGTCGGCGCCCTCGAATGTGAAATTCATGAGGGTGTTGCAGTAGCAGCCGAATTCATCATAAAGCTCAAGCAATACATCATAGAGAGTTTTGCCGAGCGATTTATAATACGCGGTCATTTCGCATATCATCAGTGAAGCCGCAACGGCGTCTTTATCCCTGGCGTGAGTTCCGATAAGATAGCCATAGCTCTCCTCAAATCCCATCACAAAATCATCGATCTTGCCCTGTGCGTCGAGATTGCAGATTATCTCGCCGATATATTTGAATCCCGTGAGCACGTCATACAGCTTCGCGCCGTATTTCTCGCAGATTTTATCCACGAGCTTTGTCGATACGAATGATTTGACGATCACCGGATTTTCGGGGAGCGTGCCCAGCGCCTTTCTTTGAGAGAGAATGTAGTTTACGAGCAGAGCGCCTATATCGTTGCCGCTGAGGAGCTTGTATTCGCCGCCCGTCAATACGGCTGTGCCGACTCTGTCGCAGTCCGGATCGGTCGCGAGGAGGAGATCCGCCTTGAATTCGTCCGTCATGGCGAGCGCGCATTCAAATACCTGCTTGATCTCGGGGTTCGGATAGGGACAGGTGGGGAAGTTGCCGTCCGGCATTTCCTGCTCTTTTACGACCCGGACATTTTTATATCCCGCTCTTTCGAGCACCGTCCTTACCGGGATGTTTCCCGTGCCGTTGAGAGGGGAGTAGATGATTTTGACATCGCTGTTTTTTACGATTTCGGGGTGCAGCGGTCTCTTGAGACATTCCGCATAAAATTCCTCGATGATCTCATCGGAAACATATTCGATCTTTCCGCAGGCGAGAGCGGAGTCAAAATCCGTTGTTTTTATCCCGCCGAATATATCGGTCTTTTGTATATATCCGTATGTGGCCGCCGCGGCCTCCTCCGTCATCTGATAGCCGCGCGGATCATAGCATTTATAGCCGTTGTATTTGGAGGGGTTATGGCTCGCGGTTATGACTATTCCGCTTGCGCATTTGAGGCGCATCACCGCGTAAGAAACAAACGGTGTGGGCTCTATCTCGCGGTAAAGATAAACTTTGATACCGTTGGCTGCGAGTATGCACGCGCTGTGTTTTGAAAACACATCCGAATTGATTCTTGAATCGCACCCGATAACGACCGCTCCGCCGCCTTTGGAATTGAGATAATCGGCGAGCCCCTGAGTGGCCTGACCCACGGTATAAACATTCATTCTGTTGGTGCCCGCGCCGAGCACTCCGCGCAGACCTGCGGTGCCGAATTCGAGATTTCTGTAAAATCTGTCGAGAATTTCATCGTCATTATCCGCTATCGAAACGAGCTCATCGTGAGAAGCGGGATCATTTTCAGTTCCTTTGAGCCAAAGCTCATAAAGTTCTTTGACATTATTCATCGGCTGTTCTCCTTGAAAAAAATAATTCCACCCCTTATTATAAAATACAAGGGGCGGATTGTCAAGATTTATGAAATTTTACAGCGAAGCGAAAAAGTCGATGATCACGCTTATCATGCTGCAGGCAAAATTCCCGATTCCGAGGATATATTTGAGAGGCGAATCGCCGTAGTCTTTATACGGGGTATCATCCTGCTTTTCAAAGCGCGCGTTACCTGTTTTTACACTTCCTTCGTATGTGTAAAGGGTATTTTCATACTCGGCGGGATTGTTTTCATCAAGGGTTATGAGCCTGTAACCGTAAGGCCCGGTTTTCGCCATTTCACAGCCGTAAGTGAAGCCCATTTCTATTCCGTCACAGGTGCCGGTGAAGCCCTCTATATGCTGATGGCCGAAGTATGCACCGATCACATCTCCCTGCTCTTTCCACGCTTTGAATTCGTAAGTCGGCTCGCAGGGGGCGTAAGCGAAGAAATTATATCCCGCGGCTCTCTCGGGATCGAGCCTGTAAAATTTGAGGCCCTTTGCCCTTGCGCCCTCGTCAAAGGGCGAGCATTCCGTGAAGAGATTGCCTATATCGTCCGCCTGGATATGCTGGAAGGCTATCGCGGGGACGGGCGTCCCTGCGTTGTTTTGTGTCAGCTCGGTCGATTTTTTCTTATACCAGTTTATCTGATCGTCGTTTATCCCGTATCTGCCGGTGTCCATTATCCATAAATTGAATTTGTCGCTGCCGTCCGAGCCTTTTATCTCGAGGTGATAGTCGATCCTGCCCTCTGCGTCGTCGCTCTCGTCAAAAGCGAGCGAATTTGAATAACGCGAATAGATTTCGAGCCATTCTTCATTTGTGACGCCGACCTTGTAATCGTTGTTTCCCTGGACTGTTGCGAACGGCACTCCGGAAGCCTCAAATACATCGAGCACGATTTTTGAAGCAGCTTCAACATTGGCGTATGTCTTGTCGCGGTCGATTTCTCCGCCTTTTTTGACGACTACGCCCTCCTTGAAGGGCTCATCATCCGAGCCGATGTCAAAAGCTCTCGAATCCTCAACGAGATCGCCCGTGAAAACTATCAGATCGGGGTCCGCCTCTTCGATGGCTTTTGTTATCAGATTGACCATATCGGGCGCGGGATGATGATCGTCCTGAGTGTCGGAGAGCACGAGGATTTTGAATTTGCCCTCATTGAATTTCAGCTCTGTTTTGTCAGCCGCGGAGTATGAGCCTGAGGTAAATGCAAAAATCATTACCGCCGCCGTCAGAATTCCGATTATCTTTTTCACTGCCGCACTTCCTTTCACCTTTATGAGAAAATTATAGTTTATCGCTGCTTTTCAGTCAAGAGAAAATGCGAAAGTGTAGGACTTATGTGCGCTGACGCAGTTTTTTGCCCGATATTTTATCCTTTGACAATATACCGCTTAAAAACGCTTGATTTTATTTTTATTTATTGTTATAATATCATCCGATATTTTTATGCGGGCGGGGTGATTTCTTGCTTACTGCATTCCCTTTCCTTGTCAAAGCGGTCTCCGCCGTGATGGCGGCGCTGTTTATCCCTCTGTCGGCGCTTACCGGCGGCATTGATCTTTTCGGCGAAGCCGGGCGCCCCGATAATGTCAAAGTGAATATCGCAGGGCCTTCGGCGTTTCTCTATTCGCAGGGTGTCACTACCGACGGAGAATATTTCTATTTTTCTTCCAAAAGCACTCTTCTCAAAACCGGAAGCGATAAAAAAACTCCCGAGAAGATCAACTTTTCGGCCATACCCGACGGGTTAAAAGAAAAATTCGGGATAAAGCATATCGGCGGAATAAGCTTTTTTGAAGGCAAAATATATGCCGGAATGGAAGACAGCAAAATATTCAAAAATCCTATAATCGGAGTTTTCAGCAGCGAAACTCTCGAACTTGAAGAATATTATCGCCTCGATGAAACGGGCGAGGACGGCGAGCTGCTTGTCAAAAAAGGCGTGCCGTGGGTCGCGGTCGATCCCGATACCGGCTATCTCTATGTCGGCGAAAACAACAGAACTCCCGGAAAGCTGTATTATCACGATGTGAATGACGGGATGAAAAGGCTCGGAGAGATCGCCCTTGACGGCGCCGTATCCTCCATTCAGGGTGCGGAATTCTACTCAGGATGTCTCTATGCCGCCACCAATGACGATACCGCGGCGGTTTACAAGATAGATATATCTGCCGGCAAAAGCGAAAAAATACTTGACCGCAATCTCATACCGCCCGGAGAGGGCGAGGGGATGACCGTAGCGGAGCGTGACGGAAAGCCCGTTATCGTCGCCGTTGATATGGGCACCCTGTTCGTGAATGCGTTTGTGCGCGAATTCAAGCTTGATATATAATTTAAGAGCGGAGGAATCTGTTTATGTATAAGAAAGTTTCAGCAAATCTCGATTTCGTAAACCGTGAAAAATCGGTTCTCGAATTCTGGAATGAAAACCGTATTTTTGAAAAGAGCATGGAAAACAGGAAGGGCTGCCCTACCTACACCTTCTATGACGGCCCGCCCACGGCAAACGGCAAGCCCCATATAGGCCATGTGCTCACAAGAGTTATCAAGGATATGATCCCGAGATACCGTACCATGAAGGGCAATTTCGTTCCCCGCAAAGCCGGCTGGGATACTCACGGCCTGCCCGTAGAGCTTGAGGTTGAAAAGCAGCTCGGCATCAACGGCAAAGATCAGATCGAGGATTACGGCCTTGAGCCCTTCATCAAGCTCTGTAAGGAGAGCGTATGGAAATATAAGGGGATGTGGGAGGATTTCTCAGGCACCGTCGGCTTTTGGGCGGATATGAATGATCCCTATGTCACCTATCATAACGAATATATAGAATCCGAGTGGTGGTCGCTCAAGCAGATCTGGGAAAAGGGCCTGCTTTACAAGGGCTTCAAGATCGTTCCCTACTGCCCGCGCTGCGGCACCCCTCTCTCATCTCACGAGGTCGCTCAGGGCTATAAGCTCGTCAAGGAGCGCTCCGCCGTTGTCAGGTTCAAGGTAAAGGGCGCGGATGAATATCTTCTCGCGTGGACGACCACCCCCTGGACCCTGCCCTCAAACCTCGCTCTCTGCGTAAATCCCGATGAGACCTATGTAAAGGTCAAGGCGGCAGACGGCTTCACCTACTATATGGCAAAGGCTCTGCTCGATTCCGTCCTCGGTAAACTCGGTGATGAAGAAAACGGCGTAAAGGCTTATGAGATAATTGAGGAATACAAAGGCACCGATCTCGAGGGCATGGAGTATGAGCCTCTCTTTGAGTGCGCAGGCGTTTCGGCTGCGAAGCAGGGCAAAAAGGCTCATTTTGTGACCGTTGACGATTATGTTACCATGACCGACGGCACGGGTATAGTCCATATCGCTCCTGCATTCGGCGAAGACGACGCCAAGGTCGGCAGAAAATACGATCTGCCCTTCGTCCAGTTTGTTGACGGCAAGGGCAATATGACTGTGGAAACTCCCTATGCGGGGCTTTTCGTCAAAGACGCAGATCCCAAGATACTCATCGATCTCGATAAAGAGGGCAAGCTTTTTGACGCCCCCAAATTTGAGCACGAATATCCTCATTGCTGGCGCTGCGACACTCCGCTCATCTATTACGCGAGAGAATCCTGGTTTATCAAGATGACAGCCGTGCGCGATGAGCTTGTCAAAAACAACAACACCGTCAACTGGATCCCCGAGAGCATCGGCAAGGGCAGATTCGGCGACTGGCTTGAGAATATCCAGGATTGGGGTATTTCAAGAAACCGTTACTGGGGTACGCCCCTCAATATCTGGGAGTGCGAATGCGGTCACAGGCATTCCGTAGGCTCAATTGCCGAGCTTAAGGAGCTCAGCGATAACTGCCCTGATGATATCGAGCTTCACCGCCCGTTTATAGATGATGTCACCATAAAATGCGAAAAATGCGGCAAGCAGATGCACAGAGTCCCCGAGGTCATCGACTGCTGGTATGATTCCGGCTCAATGCCCTTTGCTCAGCATCATTATCCCTTTGAGAATAAAGAGCTCTTTGAGCAGCAGTTCCCGGCTCAGTTTATTTCGGAGGCTGTTGACCAGACAAGAGGCTGGTTTTATTCGCTCATGGCGATCTCAACTCTGCTCTTCAATAAATCCCCCTATGAGAATGTTATAGTTCTCGGGCTTGTTCAGGATGAAAACGGTCAAAAGATGAGCAAGTCCAAGGGCAACGCCGTCGATCCGTTTGATGCTCTCAAGAGCCTCGGAGCGGATGCGATACGCTGGTATTTCTACACGAATTCCGCCCCCTGGCTTCCCAACAGATTCCATGATAAGGCGGTCGTTGAGGGTCAGCGCAAATTTATGGGCACCCTCTGGAATACCTATGCATTCTACATCCTTTATGCCGATATAGATAATTTCGATCCCACAAAGCACAGCCTTGATTATTCAAAACTTTCTGTAATGGACAGATGGCTTCTTTCCCGCCTGAATACCCTTATCAAGACCGTTGACGGATACCTTGATACTTATCAGATTCCCGAGGCGGGCAAGGCGCTCCAGACCTTTGTGGATGAGCTTTCAAACTGGTATGTACGCCGCGGCAGAGAGCGCTTCTGGAAGCAGACGGGCGATGAAGATAAGATAAACGCCTATATGACCCTTTACACCGCGCTTGAAACCTTCATCAAGCTTGCGGCTCCGATGATCCCGTTCATCACCGAGGATATTTATCAAAATCTTGTCCGCACCGTCGATAAGAATGCTCCCGAGAGCATCCATCTCTGCGATTATCCTCAGGCAAACGAAGAATATATCGACAAAGACCTCGAAAACTATATGGATGAGGTGCTCAAAGTCGTAGCGCTCGGCAGAGCCGCGAGAAACACCGCAAATATCAAAAACAGGCAGCCTCTGGGCAAGATGTATGTCGGCGTTCCGCGCCTTCTTCCCGAAGAATATCTTGAGATAATCGAAGAGGAGCTCAATATAAAGAGCGTTGAGTTCGTTGATGATTCATCGTCTTATGTTTCATATTCCTTCAAGCCTCAGCTCAAGACCCTCGGGCCCAAATACGGCAAGCTGATAGGCGCCATCCGCAGCGCTCTGCAATCGCTTGACGGCTCAAAAGCAAAGGCCGATCTTGACGCAAACGGCGCGATAGTTCTCAATATAGACG
>CAMVEX010000006.1 GCA_947166625.1 uncultured Clostridia bacterium | reverse complement strand
ACGCAAACGCTTTTGACGGATGTGTCAATTTGAAAGCAATTAATACTGCAGAAGGATACGCAGGTAATAATGTTGGAAGAGCAGCTTATTCCACGAAATACACTTATACTTCTATAGACGGTGTATTGTATTTATCCAAAAATGAAGGTGGATATTCAACCACATATTACTATAACTACTTAGTCAAGTATCCTGCCAGCAAAGCCGACTCAAGCTATGCCGTCGAAGCGTATTCAGAAAATAGTTGCGAATATTTGATTATTGATGATTATGCACTTTCCGACTTGTATGGTTCTGCTTGCCGTATCATCTACAAAGGCACTGAATCTCAGTGGGACGAAATTGATATTGACGACGGCAACGATTACATTATTGAACATGTTGAGTTTGAACCCGATTCTGAAACCAATGCAGTTGAATTTGGTAATTATCCGCAAAGCCTTGTAACGGATGAATCGGTTTTATCTCAGTTGAATGAATTAATTGATACACTTGATTGGCAATCATTCAATTATTACAGTGGCACAGGTGTAAATACAGATGGAAATATGACTCCGTCTGATTTTATGGTATTTGCAGATGTCACTGTTAATGAAAGCAAATATAGAGCTGTCAGATTCAACAAATACAGACCAAGTATAACAGGCTATGAATTAACTGAAGGGTCTTCATCGGAAAAATCTTATCAGGATGACAACGGATATTATTGTGACACCGTTTACTGGTTTAAATATGAACCAATCAGATGGCGGATACTTAATCCGGCATCCGGACTCCTTATTAGTGAGAGCATAATTGATTCACAGGCTTTCAGCAATTATGTTATATTATCCGATGGTTATTATTACGGCGATTCCGCATTAGAACATTATTCTTGTGAATACAGCGAAAGTTCAATCAGGGAATGGCTTAATTACGATTTTTATAACACTGCATTTAATGGGCATGAAAAGCAAAAACTGTCACGTGCCACATTGGATAATACCAGAGAGGAGCGGCCGGAGTATAGTTATTCTAATTCTGATGAAATAGTATTTTTGCTTTCTTATGATGATGTAGTAAATACCGATTATGGATTTAAACCGGATAATTCAGCAGCAGACCCTGCCAGAGCGGCAAAAGGCACTGACTACTCAAAATGTCAGGGTTTAATGGTTACTGAAAGCCAAGATGGAAGATCAGGCTGGTGGCTCAGAACTTCAGGCAACACTTCTTCTCAGGCGTGCTATGTAGGTTCATCAATGGAGTCTTGGCCTACTTGGGGAACAGGCTGCACCAATTGCGGAGTCAGACCCGCAATTACATTAGATTTGTCCGATTTAAATGTCCAGTGTAATTATGTTGAAACAATTGAGAAAAAAGCTTCATGTACAGAAGATGGGATAAAGTCATATGGTTGCAGAAATATCTACTGGTTTAAATATGAGCCTATTGAATGGCGCGTGTTAGATCCTTCTACCGGATTAGTATTGAGCAATATGATTGTTGACACGAAAGCTTTTTCGAACTATGCCGTTTATAATGGCGCATATGGTGAAGCTTTCCGCTGTTTCGGAAATCCCGAGCAAACTTATTACGAAAACAATTATGAAAACAGCTATATAAGACAGTGGCTTAATGATGATTTCAATAGTACGGCATTCACAACAAACGAACAGGAGCAAATTGAGACAACATTATTGAATAACGATGGATTTTGGACTGCCGCCAATTGTCAAGGGTATGAAGCTTTTGACGGAAATCAAATCTCAGATAAAGTTTTTCTGCTTTCATTTTCAGACGCATTGAACACGGATTACGGATATGATTCAAGCCAACACACAAATGATACCGCAAGACTGGCTTCGGGAACCGATTACGCCAAATGTCAAGGCTTGAGGGTTATCGGTAACGATGTTTCAGGCTGGCGACTTCGCTCCGCCGGGGACACCTCAAGCACAACCTGTTATGTTGGTGCCAACGGAACAGTTTATCCTACCTGGGGAGCAAACGCAACAGCATGCGGAGTAAGACCGGCATTGTCATTAACGAGTGCCAGAGGATACAATAAAGATGACATCATCCTCTTTGGTGAGTATCCTCAAAGTGAAGTTAAAAACGGAGATATAACTTCAGAACTTCAAACACTTTCCGTTTCTTCGGAATGGATTTCGTACGGATACTATACAGGCACCGGCGCAGTTGCGGACGGTAATATGACTCCCGGAGATTTCTGCAGATATACAGATGTGGAATTAAACGGCGAGAGGTACAGAGGTGTAACTTTTGACTCATATATTCCCTCATCAACCGGATTTGCCGCTTCAAGTGAAGCGTATGTAGCTTCGCCTTCAGACGGTTCAAAAAATCCCTGTACATTCCAGGCTATAAACGGATATATTTGCAACTGTGGAAATTCATATACTGAAACCATACCTGCGCGCAATCACAGATGGAGTGAGTGGTATACTGTAACTCCGGCAGGGTTGAATACAAACGGACTTGAAAGAAGAGACTGCCTTAACACAGAGGCTACTGACAAGTATGAGCCCTGCGACGCTTACGAAACGCGAGTAACAACCGCAACAGGAGCCGATTATTCCGTGATAATCTATAAAATGGATAAAAGCGGCAATTATGTTGAAGAAAGCAATGAATCATATTGTGATACTATAGGAAAAACTGTTAATGCAGAGTATACCATTCCGGAAGGGTTTACACTCAATACCGAGAGCAGTGTGATTGAAGGTATTATTGATAAAGAGAATCCGCTGGTGCTCAAGGTATATCTTGACAGAAACAGGCACAATATAACTTTCAATGACGGAACCAACGAAACAACCGAAGAACTCTATTACGGCGAAGAGATAACCAAACCCGATGATCCCGTAAAAGAAGGCTGCTATTTCACCGGCTGGAAGTATTACACAGATTCCGAATGCACCGAAGAAATTACCGTTACAACTATGCCCGATTATGACATCTATGCGGTTGCTCAATGGGGCGCAAACATTTACACAATAACTCTTGAAGGAAACGGCGGTTCATTTCTCGGTAACGGCACCGGAAACCTGATTTTCGGTGTGCCCTTCGGAGAAAATCCGTTTGAGAATTGGGAAGCCGAGGAAACTCCTTCCAGAAACGGATACACATTTGCCGGCTGGGATACGGAAATACCCGCAACCATGCCTGCGGAAGATCTGGTAATCAAGGCGCTTTGGACAGCAAATGAATATAAAGTTACATATAAGCTTGACGGCGTTGAATACTTTGCAACTCCTTATACAAACGCTGTTGATACGGTTGTTTACGGTGAAACCGTTACCGTAAGAGAAAAGGCGGTTAAAGAAGGCTATACCGTTTCCGATTGGGAGTTCACTCCCGCGCTTGAAAACGGCAAGATGCCTGCAGGCGATGTTACCGCAAATGCCGTTTCAAGTATCAACAGCTACACTATCACATACAATGTTGACGGCGAATTCTATGACAGTAAAACATATGAATACAATGCCAATGTAACAAAACTTGCAACGCCCGAAAAAAAGGGATACGTATTCTCCGGCTGGGATGCAGAAGAACCCACAAAAATGCCTGCCGAGAACCTTGTTCTGAGCGGTTCATTCACCGCCGCAACGGATACAAAATATGCTGTTGAAACATACACAATGAATCTCAGCGGCGCATATGATAAGACAATTGAAAACCTTGCGGGCACAACGGGCGAGACAGCCACTGCGGAACACTCTGCTCCGGAAGGCTTCACTCTCAATTCCGAAAAGAGCGTGCTTGAAGGAGTAATCGCTCCCGACGGATCACTCGTACTCAAAGTATATTTTGACAGAAACAGGCACAGCATAACATTCAATGACGGAACCAACGAGACAACCGAAGAACTCTATTACGGCGAAGAGATAACCAAACCCGATGATCCCGTAAAAGAAGGCAACGACTTCCTCGGCTGGAGCGAAGACGGCGAAACAGTTGTTGACATCCCCGAAACTGTTCCCGACAGAGAGATAACCTATATTGCTGTCTGGTCTGTAAAGCAGTATACTATTATCTTTAAATACGGTGAAGTAAACAATAACGCGACATACAAGACGATTTCCGGAGATTTCGGAACAACTGTAGAAACCATCGCCAATCCCGTATTTGACGGTTACACATTCGCAGGATGGGATTCTCAGATTCCTGCGACAATGCCCGCGAAGAATACAACAATAACGGCGCTGTGGACAGTCAACGAATACAAAGTTACTTACAAACTTGACGGTGTAGAATACTTTGTGACACCTTATGAGAGTGCTGTTGATAAATTCGTTTACGGCGAAACTGTTACCGTCAGAGACAAAGCGATTAAAGAAGGCTACACCGTAACAGACTGGGAGTTCACTCCCGCTCTTGCTGACGGCAAGATGCCCGCAGGCGATGTAACCGCAAACGCTGTGTCAACAGTTAACACCTATACCGTTGCATGGATTGTAAACGGCAACTCAACTGTTGAAAGCTATAACTTCGGCGCACCAATCAATAAGCCCGCCGATCCCACAGCATCCGGCAAGGTATTCAAGGGCTGGAACGGCGAAATTCCCGCAACAATGCCCGCAACGAATCTCGAATTCACAGCTTCGTTTGACTCAATTACACACAACGCAACATTTGTTGTTGCCGACCCGAACGGCTCATATTCCGATGAAACAGGCAAATATGAGGTTGTTAAAACCGTCTTATTTGAAGAGGGACAGACTACACTTGCAGAGCCTGCAGTTCCCGAAAGAGACGGATATGTCGGCTTTTGGGAAAACTACACTTTAGGCGCGGCTGATATCGTAATAAAAGCCATCTATTCAATAACCGATGTTGATAACACAGGCGAAATTGAAACAGAAAAAACTGCCGATGTAAACGGCGACGGAACTGTTACAATTACGCTCAACGCATTTTCGGATGCCAAGAGCATACTCGTTGACGGTGAGAATGAGCCTCTTGATATCGTACTTGTAGTTGACCAGTCCGGTTCAATGGCATATAAGATGGGCAAAGATGAAAACGCCGCCGTCGGTCAGCGCAGAAGAGACTATCTTGTTTCAACCGCAACAAGCTTTGTCAATTCCGTAAAGCAGAATGCCGATTCAACCGGAGCCGACCACAGAATCTCAATAGTCGGTTTTGCGATGAGCAGCCAGGCAGTATCCGGATACAGCGCATATGAAAACACTGAGGTTCTTACCACTAAGAACGACAGCCCTGTTGCTTATAACAAGGCAACAGACTCGGTTTACAAGAACTCTTTGATGAGCGTCGGTTCGAATTACAATCATATTATGGCGGCAATAAACAACATTGACGCAAAAGGCGCCACTGCCGCAGACCTCGGTTTTGATATGGCCGCAAAAGTTCTTGCGCAAAATGCCTCCGACCGCAAAAAAGTTGTTGTATTCCTTACCGACGGTGAACCTACGGCCACTAATGCATTTGATTCCGGTGTTGCAAATAAAGCAATTATCAATTCGAAGTACCTCAAGGCTCAGGATATCACGGTATATTCCATAGCCATAAGTGATAAAGCAAATCCTGCTGATACATCAAGCGATTTCAACAAATTCCTGCACGCAACTTCTTCCAACTACAATAACGCGTCCTCAATCTGGCATCTTGATGAAGGCAGCAACAACGGATATTTCCTTTCCGTTAATGACGCAAACGCTCTCAAGAAGATATTTGACAATATCTATGTCAGAAGTGTCGCCAAGACGCTTAACTTCGGCGCAGTCACTCTCTATGATACGGTTAAACGAGAATTCACTATGACCGTTCCGCAGGAGAAAGCATTCCGCGAAGATATGATTGCAAAATACGGCTTAACCAACAGCGATATAACCGTTGACAGACGCGACGACGGTACCACATACATTGAAGTCAGGAATATTACTCCTTATGCGTATTATGACTCAACCAATGTTATGCAGGGCTGGAAAGCGGATGCTTCATTTGATGTTACCGCGAATGAAAACGCATTGAATTCCGGCAGTTATCTTACCAATACCGATGAAGCGGGCGTAATAATCGGCGGAAGCACTGTTGCCAAATTCACTTCACCCACGGCAGCATTTTCAGGCAACAGAAATATAGTTGAGTTCATAATAGGCAATGACATTTATGAAATCAAAGAGGTTAGCATCGGCGATAATGTTGTTGCTCCCGAATGCAGCTACGCAATATGGAGTATTCCCGAAGGCACAAAGGTCAGCAGTAAAGTTTCAAAGTATTACGCTGACTATGGCGAGAAAGACAGAACAGTAACATGGAATATCGGTGATGAAAAGGTAACTCAGAACTATGCGCCCGGTGAAAGAATAACAGCTCCCGAAGTGAATGCCGGAGACAAGATATTTATCGGATGGAATCCGGGCACAGAAGCGTTTATGGGATTTGCCGATCTTGAATACACTGCTGTTTTCAGCGAGCACGTTCACAATTACAGAAAAACTGCTTCTTACGGCCTTTGCACCGAGGGCAGAACAGAAAAATATACTTGCTCCTGCGGAGCAAGCTATACCGAAAAAGTATCTGCTTGTGAGCACAATCTTGAAACAACAGTATATGAATCCGATTCAGCAACAATCACTCATATCTTCTGCACGGAATGTCCGTACAGCGAAGATAAGGTGCTTACATTCAAGACTGCCAATACCGGTTCTTACGGATGGGGTTATAACAACAGCACAGTTGCCTCATTCGACCTCTACAATGATGTTAACGGCGGTGAAATACACAACCTTGATGATAATCAGTACCTCTATATCAGAGTTCCGGTTACATCCCTCAATAGCACCTGCCAGCAGTCATTGAGACAGGGCAAGACCATTAACATCATCCATTACCTTAAAAACGGCGGAACAGAAAAATGTACTTATGCTGTTGACGGTGATTATATAGTAGTAAAATGTACATCCTTCAGTTACTATGTATTTACTTCGGGCGAAGTGGATAACAGCATAAATAACGCTTCGTTTGACTGCTTATTTGATGGGCATCAGTTCAAGTATGTTTACAACAATGATGCAACAACCGCTAAGGACGGAACCGAAACTGAAGTTTGTGACCATTGCGGCGCAAAAGGTAACACAAGAACCGCCGCAGGAACAAAGCTTGACCCGGAATTTAAATTCCCTGCCTCCTTCAAAGAGCAGACTGCCGCTTATAATACAATTGTAACTGTAAGTGTAACACTTAAAAATGTTCCTTCAGGAGCAAAAGTATATATTGATGGTAAAGAAGCGGCTGTAAACGGCAACACATATTCAGCAGAAATCGGTCAGGCATCATCTACAAAGAATGTAAAGATTGAAGTCAGACAAGGAACCAAAGTTCTTGACTCTTCAACGCTTACCGTGAAAGTAGATACCGGTTTCTTCAGCAAGCTGATTTCGTTCTTCACCAACTTCCTCTTCAATCTGTTCAGTTGGAAAAAGGTAACTGTTAATTTCTAATGTTTTTATGATGTTTGGTTTGTCAACATCAAAACAGATAATGTAAGATTAGAGAACAAAAAATGGTACGAAGATTTTAATAATCTTCGTACCATTAATTTTTTACCAACCCTGTTTGACAGTCCCACTATCTATTATGATTTGAAATTACTGGTTTATGAATCACTGCCTTCGGCGGACGGTTTTTTTTATTTGGCTGATTATTTGTCATCCTTCGGGATGAGGTTGTTGATCAAGCTGTAGAATTCATCCTCGTCAAATGCATCGCCGGAAGCGGAAGTGTTGCCGGACTGAGGGATCTGCGGCTCAGCCGCGCTGCTTGATGACACTTCGCTTGAAGGATCAAATGTAGGGATCGAAGGACCGGCGGGAGCAGCGCTCTTTTTAGCGGGAGCGGTCGCCTTGAAATCAACGGGAGTAGCCTTTGAAGCCGTATAGAACGGATTTGTTGTCGCGCTCTTGGGATCGTTTCCGATATTGTCAAAGCCAGTGGCTATCACGGTGATAACAAGCTCATCGTCAAGCTCGGGATTGAATACGATACCCCAGGTGATATTCGCGTCTTCTGCGGCGCTGTTGGTGATGATTTCCGCGGCTGCTTCGATTTCTTCAATGTCGATATCCTCGGAAGCAACGAATGAGATGATGATTCCCTTCGCACCTGCGATGGATGTTTCGAGCAGGGGACTGGAGATCGCCTGCTTAGCGGCAACGGTTGCCTTATCTTTGCCCTTTGCGGTGCCTACGCCCATGTGAGCATAGCCGGCGTTTTCCATCACGCTCTTGATATCGGCAAAGTCAAGATTGATAAATCCGGGAACGGTAATGAGCTCCGAAATGCTCTTAACGCCCTGGAGAAGTACCTCATCCGCTGTGGCGAAAGCGTTGACCGCCTGAGTGGTCTTGTTTCCGCCGAGCAAAAGCTTCTGGTTGGGGATAACTATAAGGGAGTCAACATTCTTTACGAGCTTGTCGATACCGTCAAGGGCAAGCTTCATTCTTCTCTTGCCTTCCCAGTTGAAGGGCTTTGTGACGACGCCGATCGTAAGAATATCTTTTTTCTTTGCTATTTCGGCGATTATGGGAGCCGCGCCGGTGCCTGTGCCGCCGCCCATACCGGTGGTGATGAATACCATATCGGTGTTTGCGAGCGCCTCTTCGAGCACCTGCCTGCTTTCCTCTGCGGCAGCAGCGCCTGTTTCGCTGTCTCCGCCTGCGCCCTGGCCGTGAGTAGTCTTTTCGCCTATCTGAATTTTATGAGTTGCCTGTGATTTTGAAAGCACCTGTTTATCGGTATTAACGGCTATGAATTCCGCGCCCTGAATGCCTCTTTCGATCATTCTGTTAACGGCGTTTCCGCCGCCGCCGCCGACACCTATTACTTTGATCTGAACAACATTCTCTACTTCGTTGTTATCGATTTCCCATGCCATTAATATTACCTCCAAATGATAATTACCTATAATAATGCATAATACTAACTTATATTATCATAGAAAAATAAAAAATACAATAATTTTTTTCAAAAATAAACTGTTTTTTCAGATTCAGGGTTGAATGATCTGCGTGGTTACCGACTCCGTTTGAGTAATTCCGGCTGTTTCTTCCTGCGGCTGTTCACCGTTATCCGTTACGCTTTCGGCTTCATTAAGCGCCGCTTCATTCTCTCTTTCTTCTATTTCGCCGAGAAATTCCACCAGTTCGGTCAGATCTTTAAGATCATCGGGAGCGAATACGGCTTTTTTATTCACCGTTACATCAAGCTCCCCATACTGCGCGGGAGAGAGCTTATTCTCTTCATCAAGCGATTTCTTTGCGAGTGAAAGCTTATTTGCAAGATTATCGGTGCCGCCGATTTTTACTATTATCCTGTTATCGTAAACTAAGTAAATATTGTTTTCGTCTGCGATATTTATCATATTGATACCGGTAAGCTCGGTATCTTCTATGGCCTGAGCAAGCTCTGCCAGTGCGCTTTTGACCGGGTCCTCTCCGGCTTTATCGCTGAAGCTGAGAGTTTTGCCTACCGTGTAAGTGGTGAGCGATTTACCCTTTACCGTTATCACGCCGTCCGGCAGAATGTCGGATGTTTCAAGCACTTTAAGTTTATCGGTCGTCAGCGCGTAAAAACTGCTCGAAAGCTCAATGGCATAGGCCTTTTTGGCAGGCTCCGTGCGGATTTTTAAGGTGGTCGGATATTTCTTTGTGATTTTTACATTATCTGTATAGGGCAGGAGACTTTCGACCAGATCCTCAAGCTCGTCCGTATCCACCGTAAACATGCTTTTGCCTTCGCTTGCCTTTACGGAATTTATGATTTCGTCCGCCGAGTATTGGCTTTCGCCCGTAACCGAAAATTTCTTGACCCTCAAAAAGACAACAGACAGCACCACCAGCACTATCGTAATTATGAAAATCCCGATAGTGCTGCGAAGAATGGTGCGTCTGCGCTTACGCTTTGCGGCAAGCGCAGCCTTGTTGTCGTAGTTTTTTTGTGACATATTATTTTACCAGTTTGCTGACTGCGTTATAAATTCTCTCTGTTGAATCGATCACTGCCATAGCTCTCGCGTTTTTGCCTGTTTCCGCAAGTTTTTCTCTGTGAGCCAGCAGATCGTTGACAGTTTCAGTCAGTTTCTGTGCGGTAAGGTCTTTTTCTTCTATGATATAAGCGGCGCCGTTATTCACAAGCGCCATGGCGTTGTGATACTGATGATTTTCCGCCACATAAGGGGAGGGAATGAGTATCGACGCTTTGCCGGTCGCCTGGAGCTCGCTCAGAGTGCTTGCGCCCGAGCGGCAGATCACAAGATCTGCGGCAGGCAGGCATTTCGGAATATCTATATATTCCGTAATTCTGATATTCTTATGCTCGCTGAGATCTATGCCCTCATCTTCGAGCCGCTTTGAAAAATCCGTTTCGTTTTTGCCCGTAGCGTGAAGAAATACACAGTCATTGTCATTCGCCTTTGCGAGGATCATACCGAATACCGCGTCATTTACGGGCTTTGCGCCGAGTGACCCGCCCATTGAGAGTATGAGCGGAAGCCCGCCTAAATCAAGCTCTCTTTTTGCCGCTTCACCGTCGCAGGTGAGAATATCGCCTCGAATGGGAAGCCCGGTTATGACCGGTTTGTTTTTCGGCTTCATATACTGCCCGGCTTTTTCGCTCGTGAGCATTACACAGTCAACCTTTTTTGCGAGAGCTTTGTTTGTAACTCCCGGGAAAGCGTTTTGCTCGTGGATCGCCGTTGGTATTTTCATCTTCGCCGCCATTCTGAGGACCGGTCCGCTGACATATCCGCCGAAACCGATCACAAGATCGGGCTTGAATTTTTTGATTATCTTCTTTGCCTGTGAGGACGCTCTCAAAAGCTTAGAAAGCGTGACGATATTGTGCTTTATATCCTCCCATTTGAATGAGCGGTAAAAGCCCTGAATATCAATGAATTCAATATTAAAACCTGCGGCAGGCACAAGCTTTGCTTCCATTTTTTCTCTTGTGCCCACAAAGAGTATTTCGGCGTCCGGATCCTTTTCTTTTATATATCCCGCAGTGCCGAGAGCGGGATTGATGTGGCCGCCGGTGCCGCCTGCGGCGATGAGTATTCTTTTACCCCTCAGCATTTTTCTTTACCTCTGTTTTAGTGTTATTGCTTTCTTTGGATACCCCGAGAACGAGCCCCATACTTGCGAGCGAAAAAATCAGAGAGGTGCCTCCGCCGCTGAAGAAGGGGAGGGATATGCCGGTATTCGGGAGCAGAGAAGTCGCTACTCCGACATTTATCAAAACCTGAAGCGCCATCTGGGTGCTGACCCCGAGGGCGAGCAATGAGCCGAAATAAGTCTTTGAGTTCAGCGCTATTTTGAAACCTCTTACGGTAAGCGCCCCGAAGAGGATCAGCATAAATATCGAGGCTATGAATCCGCCTTCCTCTGCGAGCACGGCGAATATAAAGTCATTCGCCTTTTCCGCAAGGTTGCTGACCTTCTGACCGCTGTTTCCAAAGCCGACTCCGAAAATTCCGCCCGAGCCTATGCCGTAGAGCGATTGAAGGCTCTGACGGGCGGCGTCTCTGCGCTCGATCAGGGTGAGCTCACGGTTTCCGAGTATCTTTTTCCAGATCTCGATCCTTGATATCTGATAATCCTTAAAACCGGGAATCAGGTCAAGTATTCTCGGTTGCCATACGATCAGCAGGACCCCCGCAACGATCATTGCGGTTATAATTATGAAACCTTTTTTAGACAGTCCCGCATACCACATCATGGAGTATCCTATGCAGAAGAAAAGGATTGCGCCCGAAAGATGGCTTTCCAAAAGGAGAAGGGCGACAAAGCAAAGAGTAAAGGAAAAGAATACTGCAAACTGACTTGTTTTTGTGCGTGTTTTTTTGTATTTATCCAAAAGATAGGCGAGATACATTATAAAAGCGACCTTCGCCACTTCGGATGGCTGGAAGAAAACCAGGCGCCGTCTGGTGCCGTTGTATTCGCCTCTGGTAAGTACGATAAGCAGAAGGATTACGCAGATACACAGAAAAAGTGCCGAGAATTCTTTGTATGCGTCTGTTTTAAGGTGGGCTATAGCCAGCATCATAACTATGCCGGCTAATGCAAAAATCAACTGCGATTTATTCTCATAGCTTGCCGAGTAGTGAGTGATAAG
Source organism: uncultured Clostridia bacterium (assembly GCA_947166625.1). Taxonomy (GTDB): domain Bacteria; phylum Bacillota; class Clostridia; order Oscillospirales; family Acutalibacteraceae; genus CAG-177. Next base: position 113,037 of record CAMVEX010000006.1, on the reverse strand, counting down.
GCCGAAAGCCGTGAGCCCGATGACGATAAGAAAATATGTGAAGTCGATCCTTCCGCTTCTGTTAATAATACCGGGGCCCATTTTGAACATATTCGCCAAGCCTATGCCGATCTGTTTTAACTCAGGCCACAGATATTTTTCCCAAACCGTTTTGGCGGCTGAGCCGATCAATCCTTTAGCGGTATTTTCATTTTCCATATCGTCACCTCCGTTCCGTTTATTTCAGACAGTCATATACTGCGTAGATAACATCTTCAAGCTTCATCCCTCGGCTCGCCTTAAAGAGCACGGCGTCGCCGGGGCGTAAAAGAGCCGTCAGAGCGTCTGCAAGCTCTTTTTTATCGCTGAATGATTTGATTTCTTTTATCCCGCATTCAGCCGCTCTTTCGGCGGTCATAAGGGATTTTTCGCCGTATGTGCAGAGAATATCTATCTTGTTGCGCGCTGCGTATTCGCCTACAAGCCTGTGAGCCGTTTCGCTGTAGTCTCCGAGCTCGAGCATATCGCCCGTAACGGCGATCTTTCTCTCGGCATTCATATTGCCGAGCACCGCCATAGCGGCAGCCTGAGAATCGGGGCTCGCGTTGTAGCAATCCTCAATGAAGGTGATCCCGCCCACGCGGTTGATCCTCTGCCTCATGCCGGTTGTTTTATAATTTTTCAGCGCTTCAAGCGCCTCTCCCTCATCAATGCCGAGCGCCTTTGCGGCGGCGACCGCGGCGAGAGCATTGTAGATGTTGTGACGGCCCGTAAAGGGTAGGCTTGCCTTTACGGAGCCGCCCTTGAAACTGCACACGAAATCAGTTTCAACATCTGTAGAGGTAATATCAAGCGCTTTGTATGCGCATTCGGGATTGTCGATGCCATAGTAGGTGACAGGGTGATTTTTTATACCCGCTTTAATGAGCATATCGTTGTCACCGTTGAGAATGACCGGTGAGCCGGGCTTCATCCCTTCGAGAATTTCGAGCTTTGCCTTGAGGATTCCTTCTCTCGAGCCCAGATTCTCTATGTGAGAAACGCCGATGTTTGAGATAACCGCCGCGTCCGGTCTGACCGCCGCGGTCATTCTTGAAATTTCGCCGAATCCGCTCATACCCATTTCGATAACGGCGGCTTCGTGATGCTTTTCAAGATTAAAAAGGGTGAGGGGAACGCCTATCTCGTTATTGAGATTGCCCTCGTTTTTAAGCGTATCAAATTTGCATGAGAGAGCGGAATGTATCATTTCCTTGGTGGTCGTTTTTCCGACCGACCCGGTAACTCCCACGATCTTTATATCAAATAATGAGCGGTAATACCCGGCGAGCGAAAGCAGGGCGGCGCCCGTGTTTTCAACTTGTATCTGTCTGTCGCCGAGCCCGCAGTCTCTGTCAACTACCGCGCAGAGCGCGCCGTTTTCAACTGCCTGAGCTGCAAATTCGTTTCCGTCAAATCTTTCGCCTTTCAGGGCGATAAAAAGAGAGCCGGGCTGTATTTTCCTCGTATCGGTGCAGACGGATTCAAATTTGCCGTTGAGGTTTGTGAGAGAACCCATCGCATTCGCGGCCTCTTTAAAAGACAGCGGTATCATCTTTATTTCCTCATTTCAAAATATTCGCTATTACTTCTCTTTCGTCATAGTGGATTTTGCCGGTTGAAAGAATCTGATATGTTTCGTGCCCTTTGCCCGCCAATATCACAACATCGTTTTCCTGCGCGGCGGAGAGAGCCTTGGCTATGGCAGCGGTCCTGTCCGCTTCAACGATCACTTTTGCGTGCTTGTGTTTAGGCACCCCGGCGAGAATATCGTCAATGATCGCCTGAGGATCTTCGCTTCTCGGGTTATCCGATGTGATCACGGCAATGTCGGCGAGAGCCGTGCCTATTTCGCCCATGATGGGGCGCTTGGTTTTATCTCTGTCGCCTCCGCAGCCGAATACCGCGATGACCCTGCCCGCAGTCACTTCTTTGAGCGTGGTGATGGCGTTTTCAAGGCTGTCGGGTGTGTGAGCATAGTCTATGATGACGGTGTAGGGGGTGTCTGTTTCAACTATTTCCATCCTGCCGGGGACTCCCTGACATTCGGAAACAGCCTCCACGGAAGCGGAGAAATCCATTCCGATTTCAACCAGGCAGATAACGGCGCACATTGAATTGTAAACGCTGAATTTTCCGGGCACCTTAAAATTGACCCTGCCTATATTATTGTCGCTTACAAGCTCATATTTTACGCCGCCGGCGCTGAGCTTGATGTTTTTTGCAGAATAATCGCAGGTGTTTTCGCTCGCGGAATAGGTGACTTTGCGGCAATCGGTCGAGCTCATCATATATTCCGCCGCTTCATCGTCGAGATTGAATATCCCGATGGATGTGTTTTCAAATAAAATATGTTTTGCGGCTTTGTAGTTTTCAAAGGTGCCGTGATAATCGAGGTGATCCTGCGTAAGATTGGTAAAGACGGCGGCTTCAAATTTTATGCCGTCAACTCTGCGCTGGTCAAGAGCCTGCGAGCTGACCTCCATAACACAGTATTCGCAGCCGTTTTTGACCATCTTAGCAAAGAGAGAAAATAATTCAAACGGATCGGGGGTAGTAAGCGAAGCGGGTATTTCAACACCGTTTCCGAGAATGTTTTTTACCGTGCCTATCATGCCGGTTTTATGCCCCATTTTTTCAAGCGAGGAGCTTATAACAAACGCAGTGGTGGTTTTGCCGTTTGTGCCGGTTATTCCTATTATCTTCAGCATTTTTTCGGGATTACCGTAAAACGCGGAGCAAAGGAGCGTGTATGCGCTCCTTGTATTCTCAACGATTATCTGTTTCTCAAGCCCGAGGTCGTGAGAAACCACAACGGCAACGGCGCCGTTCCTGAGCGCCTCAGCCGCTTTGGTGTGACCGTCAAAGTGCATGCCTTTTATGCAGACAAACACAGAGCCGGGGCAGACCTTTGAAGAATTGTCGGTTATGAGAGTTACCTCGCAATCCTCCGCAGGGGGCGCAGCGTTAATATGCGCCGTCAATACCGAAAGCTTCATTTTTGTTCCTCCGGGCGGCACGGGTTCAGTCCTCCGTGCTGTCGCCTATATTTTCATACGATTTGAAATATACGGTCACTATCGTTCCGTATTCAGCCGTTGTGCCGGCCTCTATGCTTTGTTCATAAGAAATAACTCCGAGATTTGAATTGCCCGAAATCCTTACATTCAGACCCTCCGAGGCGGCATATTTCTGCACCGCCTTGGTGCTCATACCCGTTAAATCGGGCACCGTGACCTCAAGCTTATCCTCTTCATTATCCGTTGTATATACTGCTATAACTCCTCCGCGGGGGATGGTCTGACCGCCCGCAGGGCTCTGGCTGTGCACCGTATTTCCCGTGCCGATCACTCTGACCGAGAAGCCCGATTCCTCAAGCTTTTTAACAGCGGAATCAACATCGCTGCCGACTACGCCGGGAGTGAATGTATCAAGCTTCTGGAGCTCCTGCTCCGTATATTGACGCTCAACTCCGAGATATTCGAGTGAGCTTTCCATTATTTTGGCTGCCGTGGGTGCGCATACGGTAGAGCCGTTGATTTCGGCAACAGGCTCATCAACTATAAGCAGCAGAGCGATCTCCGGGTCGTCTGCGGGAGCAAAGCAGGCGAATGACGCGATATAAGTGCCGCTCAGCTGGTATTTCTGAGTAGTTCCCGTCTTTCCTGCTACCCTGTAGCCCGCCACATATCCGTTTCTGCCGGTGCCGCTTATACATACGTCTTCCATCATCGAAGCGATTTCCGACGCCGTGCTTTCCGAAATGACCTGCCTTCTTACCGTCGGCTGGGTCTTTTTGAGAATGTTTCCTTCGCTGTCAAGCTCCTCGTCGATAAGATAAGGCTGCATCAGATAGCCGCCGTTTGCGATCGACGAAAGAGCTGTGATGACCTGGATCGGCGTAACGCTGAAGGTCTGACCGAAGGATTCGCTCGCGAGGGTGACCGCCGAGAGGTCATCCGCTTTGAAATATATGGGATTTGCTTCGCCTATGGTCTCAAGACCCGTCTTTTCTGTAAATCCGAATGCCTTGAAATATTCAAAGAACTTTTCGGCTCCGAGTTTGAGGCCGAGCTTTACAAAGAACGGGTTGCAGGAATTCATCAGACCGTGTCTGAGATCCTGGGTCCCGTGACCGCTTGCATAGTGACAGTGGAAGATCCGGTCCTCAACCGATACCGCGCCTATGCAGGTGTATCTGTAATCATCCTCAAGAATGTTTTCCTCAAGCGCGGCTGAGGCAAGGAACACCTTGAATACGGAGCCGGGGTGATAAGTTTCGGATGTAATATAGTTATTCCACTGCTCAAACATATAGAATCTGCCGAGCGTTTTTGAATGGAGAGCGCTGCGCTTTGCGAAATCTGTCTCGTTGCGGATCTCATCGAGCGGATCGGGCTTTTTCTCTTCTTCATCTGCCGTATCGGATTCCGCAGGTGTTGTATCTCCGTTAGGCCTGAGATATTTTGTCAGGTCCGTAAAATCGTCGTTCGCAACGGCTTTTTCAAGCTTTGCTTTATAGTAATCATTTAATTCCGACGGATTTTTAAGGTCGTATTCGCCCTTATACGCAACGGATTCGGAGGCGAGGATCGCTCCGGTCTTGACATCCATCATAATTCCGTATGCGCCTATACCGCCGGCGGTTTCATACATTTCTTTTACATTTTCCGAGAGGATATTCTGCAAATTCTCATCAATGGTGAGCTTGAGACTTACTCCGTCGGATGCTTCATAGAGAGTTTCGGTATTCTCATCGAGATTGCTTCCGTAGGTCGTTTTTCTGCCGTCTTTGCCGGAGAGGAGGGTGTTGCAGTAGCCCTCTATGCCGGCAACGCCGTTTCCGTCCGCATTGACGCTTCCGATGATCGACGAAGCGAATTCGCCCATGGGGTAGTAACGCTTGCTGTCCGTCACGAGGGTCATCACATTGCCGTAACGGTAAGATCTTGTGGCTTCTTTTCCCTTGCTGTTGGTATATTTTTCCGTATATTTTCTGTGCATAAGGCACACATTCGGGTCGCCTTCTTTGTGCCCGTCTTTACCGCAGTTTATGAGGAGCTTTTCGCTCAGCTCCATCTGTGATTTGATTTTTACCGGGGCGTCTTTGCCCGGCTTATCGGGGTCGTCGGATTTTTCTGCTGCGGTCAGCTCCATCAGCTCGTCATAATCGAGGTCGAGAAGCTCCGCCGTATCTTTGCAAACGGCTTCGCGAAATTTTTCGTTATTGAATCTTTCGGGATAAAAGTCAAGTTCCCAGGTCTGAGCGCTTCGGGCGATAACGGTGCCGTTTGCGTCATATATCGTACCTCTTGCTGCGGGGATGATTTCGGTGCGCCACTGAGCCGCAGTTGCGTTCTTTTTGTATTCATCGGCGTTAAAAATCTGGATCTCCGCGAGCCTGAAGGTGATCAAAGCGGTGGCAAATGCAAGTATCAGCGAGACTACTCTGACACGAGACGGGAGTCTGTATCTCGGATTTTCCGAATTCTCCACTTTTGCGCACCCCTTTCATAATGAAAAAATATGCTGTCCCAATTGAGTTTGAGACAGCATGGTCACGAGCTTAAATACTCATGTATCTGCATTCGGAATTTTACCGGCAGCTACCACTACTTTGTCGCCATCCCTGTCTTCAAAGTAATGAATCTGGTATCTTTCCGCTTGCTGCATTCCTAAGACCGTCACTGCATAGTTCTGAATCTTGTCTGCTGAGATGATAGAACTGAGCTCGGCTGTGAGCCTAACGTTTTCGGCGTTGGCCTGTTTGACCTGATTGGTGTATTTTGTGATATCCTTTTGATTGGCTATGATCTTTTCATTGAGGTAAATAACGGTCGAGAGCATCGTGATGATTACGGCCAATACACCGATGAAAGCCAAAACCGCTTTGATGCTGACAGTTGAGACCCGTTCCCGTACCTCTTCTTTGACTTGTTTCTCGGGCTTTTGCTCGGGATATTTTTCTATTTTCGGGGCAGCCGATGAATTTAAAAACATACCGGGAACATAATCAAAATCGTCCATCTCCGCCCCTCCTTTTTTACAGTTTTTCCGCAGTTCTGAGCCGTGCGGAACGGGCTCTGGGATTATTTTTGATTTCTTCTTCGCTCGTAGTCACAGGCTTAAAAAGCTTTGCTTTCGGCTTGTTTCCGCAAACGCATACCGGGAAATTCTTGGGGCAGGTGCAGCCCTTTGCGAGCGGAGCAAGAGCGTTTTTGACCGCTCTGTCTTCAAGAGAGTGGAAGGTTATTATGCTGAGCCTTCCGCCGGGTTTAAGGCAGTCAAACATATCTTCGACCGCTTTTGTCAAACCGTCTAACTCGCCGTTTACATAAATCCTCAATGCCTGAAAAGTTTTTCTTGCCGGGTGTGAATCGCGCCGTGCGGCTGCCGGAACGGCATTTGAGATTATATCTGCAAGCTGTAAAGTGCTTTTGATCGGCGCTGAGTTTCTTTCTTTGACTATCGCCGCCGCGATGCGCTGAGCGAATTTTTCTTCGCCGTATTCAAAAATGATTTTTTGAAGCTCCTGCTGGGAGAGGGTATTCACCGCGTCCGCGGCTGATTTACCGCTCATGCTCATTCTCATATCGAGAGGAGCGTCCTTATGAAAAGAAAATCCCCTCGATGCATCATCGAGCTGATGGGAGCTTACTCCAAGGTCTGCCAATATACCGTCTGCTTTGTCGATATGCAGACCTTGGAGTATTGATTTTATGAAAAAGAAGTTATTATTTATTATAGTAACATTATTATATATATCGAGTCGCTTATGCAAAACCTCGATCGCCTGCGGATCCCTGTCTATTGCAACGAGCCTACCGGTGGTTAGGAGCTTAGCTACGGCTCCTGAATGACCACCACCGCCCGCTGTACAGTCAACATATGAGCCATCCGGGCCTATGTTGAGAGATTCAATAGTTTCTTTGAATAATACAGGAATATGAGAAAAATTTGCCGGTTCCATTGCTTATGCCCTGGGGGAGAGAATGATCTGCGAAAGGTCGGGGATCGCTTCTTCGCTTTCGAATTGCTTCGCCCAGTTGTCTTTGTTCCAGAATTCAAGCCTGTCGGGGTTGCTGATCACCTTTGCGTCTTCGGTAAGATCGGCGAACTCTCTGTATTCGGGTTTGAAGGTCACACGGCCTGAGCTGTCGATAGTCGCCATCTCACAGTTATCCATAAACAAACGCTGGACCAGAGTGAGCTGTCTGCCGCTGTAAACTTTCGCGAGGTTGTCATAAACTTTGACGAAGTCTTCCTCTGTATAACCCAATATACATTTATCGTCGGGATCCTGAATGTTTTTCATGAGATAAACCGTATTTCCGTATCTTGCCCTGAACTTGACGGGCAGAGTCAAGCGGTTCATCTGATCGAACTTGCAGATCTGGCTTCCGCCAAAGCATTGCTGAACTGCTGCGGCCGGCATACGGTCATCTCCTTTCTGAAACATTTTACGGATAAATCTGGGGACGAGCCCCAATCCGACCCTTTTGGCTCCTTCATTATACTGTAAGGATTTTGAAAATGCAAGCATTTTTTTAAAAAAATTCATATTTTTTTCGGATTTTCGGTATTTTTTGTTATCCGGCGTGTAAAATTCACCTCTGAAGTCCTCAAAAACCGCCGGCGGAGCGAAATTTTTTCCTCATAAGAAACTTTTTTGATTTTCTTCTTGCAATCCGTAAAAAAGTATGATATTATTACAAAACGTATGAAGAAGGAGGTGTCTATATGCCCAATATCAAGTCAGCTAAGAAAAGAGTTATAGTCAATAAGACCAGAGCCGCGAGAAACAAGTCACGCAACACTGCGCTCAAGACTGCTATTAAAAAGGCTCATGCCGCTGTTGAAGCCGGCGCTCCCGAGGCAGACGTACTCGTAAGAGAAGCAATTAAAAAAGTTGACCAGGCTGCAGCAAAGGGTCTTATCCACAAAAACAATGCTGCCCGTAAAAAGTCAGCGCTTTCAAAACTCGGTAAGTAATTTACGAGGATTTCATAGCCGCGGTTGTTAAATTTTTATGACCGCGGCTGTTAAATTGTTGACAAGCAGATCATAGTTTGATATAATTGACCCACAAATCGCAGGAAACTGCGCAATATAAATACGGAGGATAGATATGGAAACTGTAAAGAAAATATGCAAGATAGTTGCTATTGTCGTTGCTGTTTGCGCAGCGATAGCCGGGGTTGTATTACTTGTTAAGAAGATCAAAGAGAAAAAGGCTCTTGAGGCAGACAGCGAAGAGAATTATGTTTCCTGCTCCTGCTGTGAAGCGCCCGTTAACGGCTGATTTAATTATTTGATCCCGGAGGACAGTATGGTACTTGAAAAGATTATAGACATTATCAGCGAGCAGCTTGAGCTCGATAAATCCGTTGTTAAAGAGAATTCCACTCTTGAAGAGGATCTCGGGGCAGGCAGCCTTGATATGATCGATCTTGCTATGTCGATCGAGGATGAATTCGGCATCGAGCTTTCTGATGATGTTATTGACAAGGTCAAGACAGTAGGCGACCTTGCCAAGTATGTTGCAGCAAATAAAAAATAAAATCAACGCCGCAGTATCATTATGATATTGCGGCTTTTATATATGTATGAGGGTGTATAATAATGTTATATAAGAATGCGACGGTTTATCTGCCGGACGGCGGCGGTGTATTCAAAAAAACAGACATCAGGACCGAAGGGGAAATAATAGCCGATACAGGCGCATTTGAAGGCGAAGGCGCGGATTGCAGCGGAATGGTCATTCTGCCGGGATTTATTGATATACATATCCACGGCTGCAACGGCTTTGACTGCACCGACGGCAACCCCGAGAGCGCAGGCAGGATGAGCGAGTTTCTCGCTTCGAGAGGCGTCACCTCTTTTTGCCCGACCACCATGACGGTCGATGAGCGCCTGCTTGCCGATTCATTTGAAAATATAAGCAAGACCATGGGCAAAGAAAACGGTGCGTATATCCATGGGATAAATATGGAAGGTCCGTTTATTTCTCCCGCCAAAAAAGGAGCTCAGTCGGAAAAATACATCAGGGATCCGGATATCGAGCTTTTTATGAGGCTGAATGAAATATGTCCGGTCAGGCTCGTTGATATCGCTCCCGAAAGAACGGGTGCAGATGAATTTATAAAAGAAGTCAAAAAAATATGCCGTATATCCGCCGCGCATACGCAGGCGTCTTATGAAGAGGCAATGCGCGCCTTTTCGCTCGGAGTTTCTCATGTGACCCATTTGTTTAATGCGATGACTCAGTTCGGCTCCCGGGAGCCGGGCCTTGTGGGCGCCGCTTTTGATAATGCCGATGATGATTTTCATTGTGAGCTTATTTGCGATCTCATCCATATCGCCCCCGCGACTCTCAGAGCTGCTTTTAAGATTCTCGGGAAAGATAAAACCGTAGTGATAAGCGACGGAACTGCCGCTGCAGGTCTCGGAGAGGGCGAATATTACCTCGGCGGACAGAAAGTGATAAAAACAGACGCGGTAAGATTGCAGGACGGTACTCTTGCGGGCTCATCGGCAGATTTATTCGGCGAATTCAGGAATCTTATTTCCGTAGGAATACCGTTTGATCAAATAATTGCGAGCCTTACCGTGAATCCTGCATCCGCGATAGGAGCAGACGGTATTACAGGCAGTATTGAGAAAGGGAAAAATGCCGATTTTGTAATTCTGAACGGTGATATGACCGAGATAATTATGACCGTAGTCAAGGGTAAAAGGGTATTTTGAAAGAAAAACTGCAAATATCATCATTGATTATTCATCATACTCGACCGATATGCATTTCGGAATACTGTAATGGTACATACCTTTACAGATGATGAATGTAAAGTTAACCGCCTTTCAAATGTGAAAAACTCGGTGAAAAATGTGAAAAACCGTGTAAAAATAATTCCATATAAGAACTAAAATCGTAAAGTTTTTCACTTTACGATTATTTTTATTTCTATTTATGAAAAATAGCGTAAAAACCGCGGTGAATATTTTTTGCAGGAAGATTGTAAAATTCATTCAATTTTGACCCTGCGTTCACATTTTTGCCTCCGAAAAAGTAATGATTGACAATTTGGTCTATATATGTTAAACTGAATCAGACTATATTTTATAGACCAAATTTGCAATGTGATCGGAGGCAAAATATGAGGGACTTTGAATTAAATCCGTCGGAGCTTAAACTCCTTGAAATCATTTGGCTCAACGAGCCTGTAAAGCCGAGTGTTCTTACCTCGATATGCGAAGAAAAAATCGGTTGGAAGAAATCTACCGTGTTCACCGTTCTCAAAAATATCCGTGAATCGGGTCATGTTTCTTCGGGCAGGGGAATGATAGTTTCGCTTATTTCGGAAAAGGATTATTATCACCGTCTCGCCGACGGATTCGTAAAAAAATACTTTCATTCATCCTTTCCCGAATTTGTCGCGGCGTATTCCTACGGCGTCCACATGAGCCGCGATACGATCCTTGCATGCTATGAGGCCGTCAAAAATTATCGTGAAGGTGATAAAAAATATTGAATTGACGATCCTTGTATGATAGAATGATAAAAAATGAGAGGGGATATAATTATGGAAAGAACTTACAAGAGCTTCCGCGAATGGGAATCGCCGAGCAAACAGACCGAATACACCGCTCCGACCCAGCTTCTCGGCAGAGACGGCGTATTGCTCGCCAAAGGCTGGGCGAGACACAATGTTTTCAATTACGAGCGCTATTCTGTCAAAAAGGTTATGCGCCGCAAGGAGTGGGATTTTTATCAGATCTGCAACCGCAACTATATGGCTCAGATAAGCTGCGCAAACATCTCGCTGGGCGGCTATGTTTCGGCGGTGCTTGTCGATCTCAAAAACGGCAAGACGGTTTGCAGCAAGATGTCTCCTTTCCTCGGCGGCAAAGATAAGATAGTCCTTCCGCCGAAGGGCGATGTTCCTAACAATGTGAAATATAAGATCGGCTCAGCTGAATTTGAATTCGATACGAAAGAGGATTCGAGGACGGTTTGGTTCAAAATGGGCGATGTTGAGTGCAGTTTCCAGATGGATATCATGCCCGGCCTTGAGAATATCACCACCGTGCTTCCTTTCAAAGATTTCCCCGACAGATATTTTATGACCACCAAACAGAATTCCATGCCCTGCGCCGGCACCTTTAAAATGGGCTCCGAGGTCGTCGAATTCTCAAAGGATGATACTTTTGCGGTGCTTGACTGGGGCAGGGTAAATACCCCTTACAGCCTTGTATGGTATTGGGGCAACGGCTCAACCTATCTCACGGACGCAGACGGTAAGAAGCATATTTTCGGATTTGAGATCACCTGGGGTATCGGCGATGAAAGCAACGCGACCGAAACCTGTATGTTCTATGACGGCAAGGCTCATAAATTCGGAGCTGTCGATGTTGAAACCTTCCCGAAGCCCGATAAATATATGCAGCCGTGGCATTTCGTTTCGGAGGACGGCAGATTTGATATGACCATGGAGCCGTTTTACGATCATCACAGCGACCTCAATGTGGGTGTTATGAGGATGCACAGCCATCAGGTTCACGGTATCTGGCACGGCGTCTGTAAGCTTGATGACGGCACCGAGCTTAAAATCGAGGATATGTACGCGTTTTGCGAATATGTTGAAAACAGGTGGTAAACCGAATTAAAAAAACGCAGGGGTATCAAAGCCCCTGCGTTCGTGCTTTTTATGTGAATTTTTAAGAATTTCGGTCGGATGTTCCCGTTACGAATGTTTTCAGCTTGTATCTGTTTTCAAGCAGAAGCTTCGCGAGATGCGCCGAATCCTCCGGCATTTCGTCAAGATAGATTCCGCCTGGCTCCATACCCGTATCATAATGAAAATCCGAAGCGGAAGACATCCTCAGCCCGTATTTTTCCGCCCAGCGGTAGGCTATATCGTTGCGCGAGTCGTGGCCGCCGTGCCCGTTATATACCTCCATGCCGTCAAGCAGAGCCGGATCGACTATTTTCATATTTTGCCTGAATGGGTGCGCCTGGAAAATGATGAGCGAATTTTCATCGGCGAATTTTCTGAATTCGCGCAGATTCTCAAACATCGTCAGGTCCGCCTTGAATATCTTTTCTTCATCAAGCCCGAATACGAGATAATCGTTATCTGCGTCGAGAAATCTTATTTCCATACCGAGAATTATTTTGAAATCATCCCCGGCGGCTTCCCGGGCGGCGCGGTATCCCTTGAGAAAATCACGCGCCTTTTCCTCATAAGTGTTTCCGCGATTTTCGGCGTTTTGTTTATTCATGTGGTCGGTGATGCAGAGGCCGTTGTAGCCGAGCGCCCTGTATCTTTTTACCGCATCCGCCGCCGTGACCCGGCCGCAGTTGCTTGATTCTGCGGTATGTACGTGAATATCAAATAAAAAGCTCATAGATCCACCTTCTTCCCGGTTATTTTATATCCGCCTCCGGCATTTGTCAATGTTTGGCCGAAAAAGAATATATATTTTCTTCGGTTATTGACTTTTAATGAAACATAGTATAAAATACTAATATCTATGGCTCTGAAAATTCTTACAGATTGGAGTGAAACAATCAATGAACGAAGATTTGGTCCGCTATGTCAATGCCGCCGCTCAGGGCAGTACTGACGCAATGGCAAAGCTTTACTCATTGACCTTAAAGTCATCATTTTATCTCGCTTTCCGTCTGAGCGGAAATGTGGATGAAGCCCTCGATATAACCAAAAACGCTTATACAAGGGTTTTTTGCACCATTCCCCGTCTCAAAAAGCCGGATGCTTTTGAGATTTATATGAGGCAGAATATTGCCGCGGTTTATAAAGAAGGGCGCAAGTTTACCTTCGGCGACGCCGTAGGCGAAATGCCCGAGAGCTCTCTTGAATTCCTCTCCGAGGATGTCTATGAGGATCCCGATAAAACCGCCGCCGCTCTCGCGTCCGTTGCCAATCTCAGCGATGAGCTCAGGAGCGCCGTGGTCCTTCATTATTTCAGCGGTATGCCCGTTGCTCCTCTTGCAAGATATCTCAATGTATCCGAATCAACGGTAAATTCAGTTCTCGCCAAGGCGAAGAATATTATATTTGAGCAGTGCGGCAGCTCCGAGCCCGGCCTTGAATCAGCAGGCAAACTGCCGGTCCTCAACCGGATTTTCAAGCGCGAGGCAGAGACTGTCAGGCTTCATCCCGACGATGTCAGGGATATGTTTGCCTACATCATGAGCAAATATCAGACCTTCAAGGAGGTCGAAACCGCCAAAAATCCCGGCCCGGCTTCTTCCGGCGGATTTTTCGGCTCATCATCCGGCGAGCCTCAGATTCCGGATCGCGGCGAAAAAACACGCGGCGAAAACGGGGACGAGATTGATTTTGACAGATTCGTCGATTCTCCTGTTAACCGTCCCGCTCCGGGCGGCAAAAAGTTCGGGATAGATACCGTAAAGAGCTTTATCGCGAATTTTGATATCCGCAAGGATTGGAAAAAGCTGCTTATAGTTCTTGCGGCTCTTATCGTTCTTATCCTTATCATTTCGGGTATAGCAAAGGCTGCGTCAAAGGGCAGGAACACCGGCACCGTTTCGCCTCAGTCAAGCTCCTCGGATGTTGTCAATGTTGAGGCTAACTGGATGGATTCCGGCCTTCAGGATTGTACCGAGATCTACTATCTCAATGAGTATATGTGCGGCTTCAAATCCATTACCACTCAGAAGTACGGCCTTCTTGATTATCAGGGCAACATCCTTATCCAGCCCGTTTATGATGAGCCCTTCAAGCCCTGCGGTATCGGCAGAGATTATACCGGCTCAAATAAATATCACGTAGTCATTCAGATAGATAAGGTCGATTACTATGTCACCTATTCAAACGGCAGAGCCGAGATAGCGGGCGTCCATCAGAGCCATTCCGTTGAAAACGATCCGTTCCCCGAGGATGCGAAGTATGATGAAAGAGACAGATACTTCGAGGGTTATGCCGCCGCCGAGAAAAACGGCAAATGGGGCTATATAGACCGCGACGGTAAGCGCGTTATCAATTATCAGTATGAGCCCGTCAATATCACCAGCGACACCAATCTCAATAATCTCAGCAAATATAACAGCGATTATTGCAGACCGGTTACCGGAGGTTTGATCGCTGTTAAAAAAGACGGCTTGATGGGCATTGTCAATCTTAAAAATGACACCATAGCCGATTTCCAGTTTACTATGATAATGCCGGGTAAAGACGGCGTGTTCATCGCTCAGAAGGACGGCAAGTGGGGCTTTATAGTCACCGGCAGCGCCGCGAGCACCTTCAAGCCCGGCTATCTCCTCGATACATCCGGCGATGATGTTTCCACAGATCCGAGCGGAGTGGATAAATACTATATCGTTACCGGATCGGGAGGCATCAATGTCAGAGCCGATGCTGATAAGGATTCCGCAAAGGTCGGCGAGCTTCAGACCGGCTCAAGAGTCAAGAGTTACGGCACCAAAACCGCCGCCGACGGAAAGCTCTGGCTCAAGGTTGAATATAACGGCCAGTTCGGCTTTATTTCAATGAATCTCGTTCGCGAGGATACAAATTCATAAAAGGCGTTGACGGAGAAGAATTTCCGGTTTCACACAGAGAGGCCGCGGCAGCTGAGAAGCGGCTGTGATAAAGGCCGGAAAGAGCCGCTCCCGAGCCCCGCCCGATGAGAGGCGGCGTCGATCGCGTTAAGATCAAATCAAGAGGTGCAGCAGCGCAATTTGGGTGGTACCGCGGTTTCGATTGAAATCGTCCCAACCGGATTCCATTACTGCACCCTTTTTTATTTCTTTCCGCTCATTCCGGGCGGAGAATCATTCTGTTTACAATATTCGATCCGCAGTTTGGAGGTAGTTTTATTATGCAATGGATGGGATTGAATGAGATAAGAGAGAAATATCTCTCATATTTTGAGTCAAAAGGTCATTTGAGGATGCCGAGTTTTTCTCTCGTGCCTCAGGGCGATAAGAGCCTTCTGCTTATAAACGCCGGTATGGCTCCGCTCAAAAAGTATTTCACGGGTGAGGTCACCCCTCCCTGCCCGAGAGTCACGACCTGCCAGAAGTGTATCCGCACTCCCGATATCGAGAGAGTCGGCATTACGGCGCGTCACGGCACCTATTTTGAAATGCTCGGCAATTTTTCATTCGGTGATTATTTCAAGCGCGAAGCGATAGGCTGGGCGTGGGAATTCTGCACCGAGGTCATGCAGATGCCCGTTGATAAGCTCTATGTCACCGTTTATCTCGAGGATGACGAGGCCTATGACATCTGGGCAAACGAGATAGGCGTTGATAAGAGCCATATATCCCGTCTGGGCAAAGAGGATAATTTCTGGGAGCACGGCGCCGGTCCCTGCGGCCCCTGTTCCGAGATATATTTTGACAGAGGCGAAAAATACGGCTGTGGCAAGCCCGATTGCGCTCCCGGCTGTGATTGCGACAGATTTACGGAATTCTGGAATGTTGTATTCTCCCAGTTTGAAAACGACGGAAACAACAATTACACCACCCTCAAACATAAGAATATAGACACCGGTATGGGTCTTGAGAGACTTGCCTGCATTATGCAGGGGGTGGACAATCTCTTTGAGGTCGATACGGTCCAGAATATAATGAAGCATATCATCGAGATAGCCGGAGTGAAATATCACGAGGATGAGAAAAAGGATGTTTCTCTCAGAGTTATCACCGACCATATCAGAAGCACTACCTTCATGATAGGCGACGGTGTTATGCCCTCAAACGAGGGCAGAGGCTATGTCCTTCGCAGGCTCCTCAGAAGAGCCGCGCGCCACGGCAGGCTTCTGGGCATCGAGGGCACATTCCTTTATAAGGTTGCCGAAACCGTTATCAAAGAGAATGAGAGCGCCTATCCCAATCTCGTTGAGAAACACGATCTTATCGTAAAGGTTATCAAGGCGGAGGAAGAAAACTTCAATAAGACCATAGATACGGGTCTTACTCTGCTTGAGAATATAATCGCGTCCGGCGATTCAAAGGTCCTCTCCGGCGCTGACGCCTTCAAGCTTCAGGATACATTCGGCTTCCCGATAGATCTCACTCAGGAGCTTTTGAGCGAAAAGGGAATGACGGTCGATATCGACGAATATCACAGACTTTATGCCGAGAGCAGAGCCGCCGCAAGAGCCGCCCGCAAGGATGCCGGAGCGGAGGCGTGGAAGGGCGGAAGCGCCTCTCTTAAAGATATTGAAAAAACAGAGTTTGTCGGATACACCGAATTTGAATGTGACGCTGCGGTGCTCGCTGTCGTCTCGGGCGGTGAGCGTGCGGATTTCGCAGACGGCGACAGTGAATCGGCGCTTGTTCTTGATAAGACGGCGTTTTACGGCGAGAGCGGCGGCCAGGTCGGCGACTCGGGTATAATCAAATTTGAAAACGGAGCCTCGTTCGAGGTGGAATCGACCCAAAAGACGGCAGACGGCCATATTCTCCATATAGGCAGACTCATTGCAGGCGAGAGCGTGACGGTCGGCGATAAAGCTCACGCGGTGATAAACGCCGATGAGCGCAGAGCGACCATGAGAAATCATACTGCGGCTCATCTGCTTCAGGCGGCGCTCAGAGAAGCCCTCGGCACCCATGTTGAGCAGGCGGGTCAGCTTGTGAATCCCCACGCCGTCAGATTTGACTTCACGCACTTTTCCGCTCTCACTTCTGATGAGCTTCAGAAGGTCGAAAACAGAGTGAATGAAATCATCCTCTCCGCTATCCCCGTTACTACTGCGGAAATGCCGATCGACGAGGCCAAAAAACTCGGAGCGATGGCTCTTTTCGGCGAGAAATACGGCGATATAGTCAGAGTGGTCAAAGCGGGAGATTTCTCCACCGAGCTCTGCGGCGGTACCCATGTTGACAATACCGGCAAGCTCGGGCTTTTCAAGATAGTTTCCGAATCCTCCGTTGCGGCGGGCGTGCGCAGGATCGAAGGCGTTACCGGATTCGGCGTGATGGATTATATCAAGCAGAATTCTCAGCTTATATTCAATACCGCCGCGGCAATGAAGCTTGCCAATGCTTCTGAAATAGATAAAAGGGCGGCGGCGCTCACTTCGGAGCTTAAATCCGCTGAGAAAGAAATAGAAAAACTGAGAGCGGAGATCTCCTCAATGAAAACGGGGGACCTTATGCAGAATGCGGTAGAGATAGGCGGCTTCAAGCTTATCACCGCCTGTGTGGAGGGAGTTAATCCCGGCGAACTTCGCAATATGGCAGATAAGGCGAAGGATGATGACGATCTCGTCATATTCATCTGCGGAATAAATGAAGCCGGCAGCGGAGCAAACTTTGCCTGCGGATGCGGCAAAAATGCCGTGGCAGGCGGAGCGCACGCGGGCAACCTCGTCAAAAAAATCGCCTCTCTCGCAGGCGGAAGCGGCGGCGGAAGACCCGACAGCGCAATGGCAGGCACAAAAGATGTTTCCGGTATAGACGCGGCTATGGCGGCGGTTGCCGGTACTCTTGAAGAAATGATAAAATAATAAAATAAAGGAGAGCTTATGGACTGTTTATTCTGTAAAATCGCGGCGGGCGAAATCCCGTCAACCAAGGTTTATGAGGATGATACCGTCCTCGCGTTCAATGATATCAACCCCGAGGCGCCCGTTCATATTCTTCTTATCCCGAAGGAGCATATCTGCTGCGCCGCGGAGATAACTGCGGAAAACAGCGCCGTTGTGGCTCATATCTTTGAGGTCGCCGCAAAAATAGCGCATGATATGGGCTTTGCAGACGGATTCAGGATCGTAAACAACTGCGGAGACAGCGCAGGTCAGACCGTCAAGCATCTGCATTTCCATCTTATGGCAGGCAGAGAATTCGGCTGGCCCGCAGGCTGATGATAAAGGAGTAACAGATAATGAGTGAAAATAAATTTTATACCGCCGATATCGCCGGCCTCAAAAGAGATCTGCCGATCTGCCCGCTCAATGATAAGCTTTCCATAGCCGGATTCGTCATGTTCGGAGATGTCGAGCTGACCGTTCACGCGGCGGAGAAGCTTCTCGCGAAAGTTCCCGAGTTTGATTATATACTCACTCCCGAGGCAAAGAGCATCCCTCTTGCCTATGAGATGAGCAGACAGAGCGGAAAGAAATATTTTGTCGCGCGTAAAAAAGACAAGATCTATATGAAAAATCCCGTTAGGGTCAAGGTTCAGTCCATCACCACAAACGGTGAGCAGACTCTCATTCTCGACAGCGTTGACGGTGAACAGATCAGAGGCAAGAGGATCATTATAGTCGATGATGTTATCTCTACGGGAGAGTCGCTCAAAGCGGTGGAGCAGCTTGCCGCTGCGTTTGATGCGAATGTGGTCGCCAAAACCGCCGTCCTCGCTGAGGGCGATGCGTTTAACAGAGAAGATATAACCGTTCTCGGTTTTCTTCCGCTTATTGAAAACTGATACCGAGCGGAGTGGATTGATATGAAGAGACCGTTTGCCGTGATAGGGATTACGGTTTTTGCGGTCCTTGCCGTACTCGGCGGCGCGGGTGATGCCGCGGTCCTCACGGGGCTTGTGTTATTCACATTCGCGCTGCTGATGAGCGTTGTTGTTAAAAGTATTCGCAGGCAATCGGTGTTTCCGGTTGCCTTTGCGAGCGCTGCGGTTGCCTGCCTGATTTTGATTTGCACCAATGAGCTTGTGTATTATCCGGCTTTGAAGCTTGCGGATACTCAGGCCGATGCCCGCGTACTCATCACGGGCGAGCCGGAGATAAAATACGGCAACTGTTATTATGACGCGACGGCGACCGAAATAGACGGTGAAAAGGCAAAGGTAAAAATCAGACTCGTCTTTTCTTCTTCACCGGAGATTTCGCCATACGATACCCTGAGCGGAACTTTTCGTTTTTATGCTCTCGGTCAATATTCTGATAATCTTCTTGTTTCCTATAAATCCCAAAACAGATTTATCGGAGCCTATGCCGTTGACGGGAAGTATGATGACCTCGGATCTTCGGGCTTTCACCCCGGCAGGTATGCCGTATCTTTTAGGGCTGCGGTGCGTAAAACGATAATGAAGCTGCTTCCGAATGATTACGGAGCCCTCTGCTGTGCCCTGATAACAGGGGACAGATCCGCCCTGTCGCAGGATTCTTATGACAGCCTTAAAGACAGCTCCGCTTCCCATATAATCTGCGTTTCGGGTCTTCATGTTTCGCTGTGGGTTTCGGCTGTGCTGTGGCTTCTGAAAAAGCTGAAGCTCGGCACCGGGCTTTCCGCCCTGCTTACTGTCCCCGCGGTTTTTGCCGTAATGCTGATGACGGGTATGTCTTATTCGGTCATCAGAGCGGGTATAATGATGACCGTATATCTTATTTCCGCATTGTCTATGAAAAAGAGCGATTCTTTGAATTCGCTCGGCATATCTCTTGCGGTTATTTCCGCCGCGAATCCGTTTGCACCCTGCTCGGTATCTCTTCAGCTTTCGGCTCTTGCAACGGCGGGAATCATACTGTGCGGCGAATATGTATTGCCGTCGGTCGATGAATTCTTTAATAAAAAACATATTATCCGTTATGCCGCGAAGCCCGTGAAACTCCTGCTTATCACGGCTTCTGCCGCAGCGTTTACTCTACCCGTCACCCTGCCGATGTACGAGGGCTTCAATTTCGGAGTGTTTCTGTCAAATCCGCTCATAGTTCCCGCGGCTGAAGCCTGTATGATTTGCTCTGCGGCGGGTGCGGCGGCGGGGATCGTCTTGCCCGGTGTGATAAATATACCCGCTTTTGCCGGCGGCCTGCTCGCAAAATTCATTTTGAAAATATCTGATTTCACAAGCTCCGCGTCCTTTTTGAGGGCGGGCATAGGCTATGCGGACGCCTGCGCCGTTATGTGCGCCGTGTTTATGCTCTGCGCCCTTGCGGTATTCATCGCATACACCGGCAAAAAGGTCTTTCCCGCCGCGGCGTTTATTACGGCAGGCGTATTTGTTTGCTCCGTATGCTTTTTTGCCGTCTCCAACTCGGCAGGCACAAGGCTTACGGTGTTTGACACCGGGAATGGGAGCAGCGCTTATATCTCCTGCGGAGACAGCGGAATTCTTTTAGGCTGCGGAGGAGATTCGTTCTCGGGCGAATATCAGATCAAAAAGATCCTCAAAAAACAAAAGAACAAAACAAAGGCCGTGATCCTCCCGGATCCGGATGCTTCATATACCGCATTTCTGCCCGGAATGATCGCTTATACGGACGGAGCCGGGCTTTATTCCGGATCCTCGCTTCCGCCTTTTTACGGCAGGGAAATATCGCCTCTGCCCGATGATTTCCGGGCGGGACCGATAAGTGTAAAACTTTGCCGTGATAATAGCGAAAAAACGGCATATCTGATTGAAACAAACGATATCACGCTTCTCTATATCTGCGACCCCGCTGTTGATTTTTATTCGCTCAGCCCGTCGCCCGTGAATGCGGATGTAATGCTGTGCAGAGCGGATTATCCGCAAAAATGTGAGTTTTCGGGCATAAAACTGGTTGCCGTCCAGGCGGATAACGCCTCGGGATGCGCCGTTCAAAATGAATTGAAGGCGGCGGGGGTCAATGCGGCGGCAACTGCCGAAAACGGGAATATCATAATCACGGCGGATGCCCATAAAATAAAAGCCGAAAGAGGGTAAGTTATGCCTGCTTTAACGGAAAGCGAACTCAAGCTCAAAATAAAATCCGAAACCGCCGGGGCGTTTCTCCTCTGCGGCGATGAAACATTCCTTGTGAGGCATTATGCCGATCTGCTGATGAAAAATGCCGCGCAGGGGCCTTTTGCAGAATTCAATCTGAGGGTTTTCGATTGTGAAGAGCCTGATCTGTCGGAGATTTACGAAGCGGCCGTCGCCGTTCCGATGATGGCGGAGAATAAGTGCGTCGCCGTCAAAAACTACCCCGTATCCAAAGCGGGCGCAGGCGATATGAAGGCTCTCGAGGAGCTTCTTGCAGATAACCCTCCGGATAATCGCCTCATATTCTTTTATCCCACCGCACAGCCGAAACCTTCGGAAATCAAAACTCTTACCGAGCTTTTCGGTAAATACGGCTTTGCCGTCAAGCTCTCGAAGCTGACTGCGTCCGAGCTTGTAAAAACGGTTGAACGAGGCGCGAAAAAACGCGGCAAATCCTTTGAAAAAAGCGTCGCCGAATATTTTGTGGGCAATGTGGGCGACGATCTCAATCTGCTCGGCAACGAGCTCGAAAAGCTCTGCGCATACAGCGGCGAAATTATCACCCGTCGCGATGTGGATGCCGTGTGTGTCAAATCCCTTGAGGCAAACGCGATCTTTATGGTGATAGATCTCGCAAAGGGCAATTTTGAAAAGGCTTTTCATACCCTTTCCGAGCTTTTTGAGCTGCGTGAGGATGAGTATATGATCCTCGGTGCTATCATTGCGCAGTATGCTTATATTTACAGGGCAAAAGCGGCGGTCACGGCCGGCAAATCCGTCGGCGAGATTGAGGTATCTTATGAGAGCTGCAAGGGCAGGGGAAAGCGCCTTAACGGAGCCGCGGCGATCGCGCGCTCAATGTCTTTTTCGCAGATCACCGCCTGCGTTGAAATCCTTTCACAGGCGGATATTCAGATGAAAAGCACACAAAACGATAAAAGAAGGATCCTCGAAGAAACCTTCGTAAAATTAGCGAGAGTGAAACTTAATGATTAAAATCAGACAGGCTGTCATAGTTGAAGGGAAATACGATAAGATCAAGCTCTCTTCGATCATTGACGCCCCTATAATCTGCACGGACGGATTCGGTATTTTTAAGGATAAAGAGCTTCAGAGAATGATAAGAATGCTCGCCGAAAAAGACGGCATCTTAGTGCTGACGGACAGTGACTCCGCCGGCTTCAAAATCAGGAATTTCATCGGCTCCACCGTCGATAAAAAATATATCAGAAACGCCTATATTCCCGATATTTTCGGGAAGGAAAAGCGAAAAGCGCAGGCTTCAAAAGAGGGCAAGCTCGGGGTTGAGGGGATGCCCGAGAGTGTGATAGTCGAAGCGCTCGAAAGAGCGGGAGTGCTCTGCGAAAGTGTTGAGGAGCCGAGCAAAAAAATTACAAAGCAGGATCTCTATGAGCTCGGTTTCAGCGGCAAGGCGGAGAGCGCGGAGAAGCGCAGGCGCCTGCTCAGGCACTTCAACCTCCCCTCAAGGCTCACCGCGAATTCACTTGTTGAAGTGCTCAACTGCATTATCTCTTACGAAGATTTTGTTGAAGAAATAAACGATTCGGAGGATATTTAGATGATCAGGATCGGTCACGGCTATGATGTCCACCGCCTCGCCGAGGGCAGAAAGCTCATTATCGGAGGGGTGGAAATTCCTTATGAAAAAGGGCTGCTTGGGCATTCCGATGCGGATGTGCTCCTGCACGCTATCGCGGATTCTCTGCTCGGCGCCGCCGCCCTCGGAGACATCGGCTGCCTTTTCCCGGATACGGATGAAAAATATCTCGGGGCAGACAGTCTCGAACTTTTGCGCAAAACGGTAAAACACCTTAAAAATAACGGCTTTTCCGTGGTGAATATAGATTCGACTGTCGTCGCTCAGGCGCCGAAACTCAAGGATCATATTCCGCTGATGAGAGAGAAAATCGCCGGGGCATGCGGAGTGGATATATCGCTTGTCAGCGTCAAGGCGACCACGGAGGAAAAGCTCGGATTCACGGGCGAAGGGCTCGGGATTTCCGCCACAGCCGTCGCGCTGATTACGGATTTTTAACAGAATTACTTGTTTTCTTAAATTTTTTGTTAATAATCCGCCTGTAATTTGCAAATCGGATTTTTTTGTGATAACATACAACAAATGACTGCCGGAAGGTTGTAACTATGCTTCTCAATATTTTTACGGACAGCGAGCTGGTAAGCCGGGTCGTTGAATTCTTTGAAAAGGTCAAATCGTTAAGGATAGGCGTTGTCGATATTCTCGATATCGCCCTTGTCGCTTTTGTCCTGTATCATGTTTTGAAACTCGTGCGCGGCTCAAAGGCGATTCAGCTTCTCAAAGGCATTATTCTCCTGATAATTGCATACGGTATCGTATATTTCCTCAATATGGAAACATCGGTTTATATTTTCAGATACATATTCACAAATATTTTCATAATTTTGATAGTCGTCTTCCAGCAGGAGATCCGCCAGATGATAGAGCATCTCGGCAGAAGCAATGTGAAATCCCTGAGAAGTATTTTCGGCAATTCCATAGCCGATGACCGTCAGGCGCTCAATAATTCCGTTGTTGAGATCTGCAAGGCCGTTCAGCGTATGAGCGACAGCAAGACGGGCGCCCTTATCGTTTTTGAAAGGGCGATGCTTCCCAAAGAGGTCACGGATACCGGAGTTGAACTCGACGCGGAGATAACCCACGAGCTTATCGGCAATGTTTTCTTCCCCAATTCGCCGCTTCACGACGGCGCCGCTCTCATCCGCGATTCGCGGCTTTACAAGGCGGGGTGCGTCCTACCCAACACAAGGAAAGACGATGTTTCGAGCGATCTCGGCACAAGGCATCGCGCCGCCATCGGAATGAGCGAAGAATCAGACGCGGTCGTTGTAGTCGTTTCGGAGGAAACGGGGCAGATCTCGTCCGCATATAAGGGCAATCTTACCCGTGATTATAATGAGGCGACCCTCAGAGATTATCTGCTCGGCATATTGTCGGATAAAGATGAAAACTCCCAGAATGCAAAGGGAGTAATTTCAAAATTATTCAAGAAGGGCGGTAAAAAATGAAAAGCAGAAATATTTTTAACCGTATTTTGAATAATAACAAGGCTCTTGCAATTTCCGCGATAATCATATCCGCCGCTATATGGCTGATAGTCTCTGTCGAAAAAAGCCCCGAAACTACCGCTGTCATTAAAAACATCGCCATTGATGTAGGCGGCGAATCCCTTGAAACACTCGGCCTCGAGAGCTACGGCGAAACAGGGCTTACCGCAAGCGTTACCGTCAGAGGGAAAAACTATATAGTGGAGGATAAAGACATATCCTCAAAAATTTCGGTTTCGGCAGATACAAGCTCTGTGGTGGCTCCCGGCAATTATACTCTGCGGCTTAATGCGAGCGCCGTTGACAGCAGGAGCGATTTTGAAATCGTTTCGGTCGAGCCCTCGACCCTTACGGTCTATTTTGATGTGCCTGTTACAGACAGAGAGTTCATCATCGAGCCCGATGTTTTCAGCGACGGCCCCATTATTGCGGACGGTTTTGTCGCGGGCAGCGCGATCATTGATTCCGGCACCTCAAAGGTCAAGGTCTCAGGCCCGATGAGCGAGGTCAACAGGATAACGAAGCTCACCGCCAATGTAGAGATCAGCGAGCCCCTGACCGAAAACGGAAGCTTTGAAACTGAATTCACTCCCGTCACGAATGACGGCAGCGTGCTTTCTTATGTCACCTACAACCGCGATACAAAGGTCACCGTGAAAGTGCCCGTCTATAAGATCGGCAGACTTCCCGCGGTTGTGGATTATACAAACAGACCCTCAAACTATATTGATGATATTGATTTTTCCGTCACCGTTTCTCCTTCGGCGGTCGATATAGGGCTTAACAGCAATATGGCGAAGGCAACTTCGTTCGCCGTTAAAACAGTCGATTTTTCGGAACTTAAACCCGGAGTCAACAAGTTTACAGTGCCCGTAAAGGATGTAGAAAAGGCAAACAGCTGTCTTATCCTCGACGAAGTTGAAGAATTTACCGTCACCGTCAATGTTGAAGGTATGAAACAGCGCACTTTCCCGGCTCCCGATACGATAGGCTACAACGCAGGCACTTCGGGCATCGTTTCCGAAGCGGTGATACCCGATTTTGAAGAGGTCACGGTAGTCGGCCCCGCTTCCGTCATTGATTCGCTTGAACCCGGTGACATCACTCTCGTTGCCGATCTCACAAAAATCGAGAGCGGAAAGACGGGCTTCTTTACCGTCCCCGTGGTCTGTGAAAACAATGATTCATACTGGATTTACGGCCAATACACCGCCAACGCGCAGATAACCGGATAAAACTGAATTATCGGTCCGCAGGATATACGCTCCTGCGGATTTTTTTATTCCGACCGGACAGAACTGCCTGAGCCGGATGATTATAATAAAATTAAAAATTATTTATAATTTATATTGAATTATTTTATTATCTTGTGATATAATACAATGAAATCGGTATAGCTTATCGGGATGGGAGGCGGATCGGATGAAAAAACTTGTTTTTGCAGTTATCTCGGCGGCGCTTGTCGCTGTCTTTGTCCTTTCATCTTGCAGCGCTCCTTCTTTGATAGCGACGGTGGATGCTCTGCTCACTCCTCCGCTGTATTATTCCGAGTATGAAGGGCTTGTGAAAGCGTTCAATTCCTCCGTTGATACGGGCGTCATTCTCTGCAATCCCAAAAGCGGCGATCATCTCTCCGCCATTACGGTTAGCGATGTGGACGGTGACGGCGAGGAGGAAGGAATCGTCTTTTACAGAGACGCCCTGCAGGAGAATGTAGCTCACTTCGCCCTGTTCAAATGCTCCGATGATGTGTGGAGCAAAAAGTGCGATTTCAAGGGCTACGGCAACGAGGTCAAATCCCTGACCCTCACCGACCTTGACGGCGACGGTATCGATGAAGTGTTTGTCATCTGGAGCTACTCCGGCATTGACAGCGGCAGCGTCTTTTCCGTCTATCGCGCGGGCGGCGGCAATCTCAGATATGAGCAGATAGCCTATGAGAGCTGTGAGGTCGCGACGGCGGTTGATTTTAACGATGATTCAAAAGACGATATATTTTTCATATCCAGCAGTAAAGGAGAGAATACGGTCAGCCGTACTGCGGGAGTTATGAGCCTTAAAGACGGCGAGCTTGTTTCCCTGGGCTCCGTCCCCGCAGATCCCAATGTGATCTCTTATGTTTCTCTCAAGACCGAGAAGAGCGACAGCCATTCTCCCATGCGCGTTTATATTGATGCTTCAAAGAGCAACAATATGATGATCACCGAGCTGTTTTATATCGACGGCGAGACGGGCGGGCTTGTCAATCCGTTTTATGATGCCGAAACCGGCTCAAACAATGTCACCCTGCGTTTTGAAAATCTTCAATGCACCGATGTCAATGCGGACGGCAGGATCGAGATACCGGTCCAGACCCTCTATTCCGAGACAGTCGGCGAGGAGGAAGAAGAGCTCTATTTAACAGACTGGATTTATTTTGAAAACGGGACCCCCGCCATGAAGATAAGCACCTTCGTAAATGTTGAGGACGGCTACCTTGTGAATCTCGGCATCCTCGGCAACAGCAAGCTCTTTATCAGAAAACATAAGGGCGGCGACTGGGCAAGCTGGTCGGTTTACAAAAAGAGCGATAAATCCGTTTTCGGCGAGGTGCTGTTTACGATTATAAAAGTGCCCAAATCGAGATGGGAAAAGGATATGCTCAATTCCGGCCGTTATATCACGATCCTCAAGCAGCTTGACAGCGTGATATGCGTCAATATAAATCAAAACGGTCAGTCCGAAGGGCTTGACGAAGCGAAAATCAGAAAGATAGTTACAAGATTACCGTCTTAAAAGGTGAAAGAAATGAAAAGAGTTTTAATCGCGGAGGATGAATCCGCAATCAGAGCATTTGTCGTTATCAACCTTAAGCGAGCGGGATATGATGTTATTGAAGCGCAGGACGGGGCGCAGGCGCTTGAGATGTATGAAGCCTGCGACGGCGATATCGATGTTGCCGTGCTCGATGTGATGATGCCCAATGTTGACGGGCTCGAGGTGTGTAAGCAGCTCAGAGAAAAGAGCAACAATATCGGTATCATCATGCTCACCGCAAAGGCGCAGGAAGTGGATAAGGTCACGGGGCTTATGATGGGTGCGGATGACTATATGACAAAGCCGTTTTCTCCCACAGAGCTTGTGGCGAGGGTGGATGCCATTTACCGCAGAGTATCCATCGGCCACTCAGTCCCCGCGAAACCCGCGGATGAGATAAGCCTCGGGGAGTTTACTCTGAATCTCCGCGCAAGGCTCCTCTCAAAAAACGGCAGGGTCATCGAGCTGACCCAGGTGGAGTTTCAGCTTGTGGAATATTTCTTCTCTCATCCCGGCGAGGCTCTCAGCAGGACTGACATCCTCACCAAAGTCTGGGGTCCCGAGTATTTCGGCGAAGAGAAGATCGTGGATGTCAATATCAGACGCCTTCGCATGAAGGTTGAGGATGAGCCTTCATCACCGCGCCACCTGCTTACGATATGGGGCGTCGGTTATAAATGGCAGGTGTAAATTAAAAATACGGCGGGGCGTCAAATCAAGCGAGGTGAGCGGCAATGAAATATATGAGCATGACGAAGCGCTGGTTTCTGACTGTTGCTTCAATGCTTTCCGTTGTTCTTATCGCCGTTTCATTCCTTGTCTATGCCCTCGTCAGAAATTATTATTACGGCGCCGCGCGTATGACCGTCGAGGCTATGAATTCGGGAGAGATAAATTCGATATTCAGCCTTTACGGAGCATCCACAAGCGGCTTTGAGGATGCCGCGAGAAGCTATGTTGAGAATTTTCAAAGCAAAGATAAGCTCGCGGTGTGGGTCATAAACAGCAAGGGCAAGGTCATAGTTTCCTCAAACGGCTTCTCGATAAGCGACGATGTCACTATGCCGGATTACAGCGATGCGCTCAATTCCCCGAGCGGCACTTCGAGATGGACGGGCAGGCTCCCCTCCGGCGAAAAAATCATGGCATATACCTGCACTTATCACTACAATAACGGAGATTTCGGCGGAGCTATCAGATATATGGTCTCAATGGATGCCATTGACGCCCAGTTAAGGACCGTTGCGGTGCTGATAACCTCTGTGTTTGTGATAGTCCTGGGATTTTTAATCATTTCAAGTACACTCTTCCTCCGCTCCATCACCAACCCCGTCAGAAAGATAGGCGAGGCGGCGAGGCGTATCGCGGGCGGCGATTTCAAGGCGAATATAGACAGTTATCCATACAACGATGAAATCGGCGAGCTTTGCAACATCATAAACGATATGGCGGATCAGCTCGGAGAGACCGAGCGGCTCAAAAACGATTTTATTTCGACGGTGTCTCACGAATTGAGGACCCCGCTCACCGCAATAAGAGGCTGGGGCGAAACCCTCCAGCAGATCGGCGACAGCGATCCTGAAACGACCCGCAGGGGTATGGAGATCATCATCAGCGAGGCGACCCGTCTCAATGATATGGTTGAGGAGCTTCTTGATTTCTCCAGAATGAGCAGCGGCAGGATGAAGCTCAACAGCGAGAGGATAGATTATCTCGCCGAGCTTGACGAGGTGGTATTCTCATTCAAAGAGAGGTCTATCAGAGAGGGCATCGAGATAAACTACAATGTGCCCACCTTCCCGGCTCCCGGTAACGGTGACCCGGCGAGGATCAAGCAGGTGTTTATAAACGTGCTCGATAATGCGATGAAATATACGGAGCAGGGGGGCAAGATCTCGGTCAGCGCCGAGCTTCCTTCGCCCGCAGAGCTGACGGTTACGGTCACCGATACCGGCTGCGGGATCGCTCCCGAGGATCTTCCTCACATCAAAGAAAAGTTTTACAAGGCTAATAATACCGTGCGCGGCTCGGGTATCGGGCTCGCGGTTTGCGATGAGATAATGAATTTGCACGGCGGCAGGCTGGATATAGACAGTATTTACGGTCAGGGGACCACGGTCAGGCTGATATTCCCGCTTGAGAATGCCGCATCACAGGAGAATGAAAATGAGTAAAGAAAAGAAGAGCTGCCCCTATGTTGCCGTCGGCGGTCAGGCGCTGATGGAAGGTATAATGATGAGAGGCCCGAAGGGTACGGCGATGGCATGCCGCCTGCCGGACGGCACCATTGATACCGAAATGAAGGATTTTAAATCCATCAGGAAAAAATATAAGTTTTTCAATATTCCGTTCATCAGAGGCGTCGTGTCATTCATCGAGTCGATGATACTCGGCTATAAGCTCCTAATGGAGTCCGCCGAAAAGACCACGATTGACGATATGGAATCCGAGAGCGATTCAAAGCTCGATAAGTGGCTGAGCGACCATTTCGGCCCCAAGATGATGGCTGCGATCGGTACTGTTGCTTCCGTGCTCGGCATCGGGCTCGCGTTTGTCCTTTTTATCTGGCTGCCTTCGTTCCTTTTTGATAAGGTTGTTTACGGTCATATCGTTCATACAACTACCTTCAGACCTCTTTTTGAGGGCTTGCTGAGAATAATAATCTTCGTAACATATATGTTCATAACTTCAAAGATGAAGGAGATACACCGTGTGTATATGTATCACGGCGCGGAACATAAAACGATTTTCTGCTTTGAGCACGGTCACGAGCTCACTCCCGAAAACATCATGAAAGAGAAGCGCTTCCATCCGCGCTGCGGCACGAGCTTTATCTTTGTGACGATAATTCTGAGCATCCTTATCTCTTCTGTCGTCGCGATTATATGGCCCGTTCTTACAAAGACGCGCATAGTGTGGATTCTGATAAAACTGCTGCTTCTCCCCGTCATAATGGGCATAGGCTTTGAGTTTATACAGCTTGCGGGTAAATATCCCAATAAATTCACAATGCTGCTCTCGGCTCCCGGTCTGCTGATGCAGAGGATCACCACCGCCGAGCCCGATGAGGCGATATGCGAGGTGGCTATAGCGGCAATGAACGCCGCGCTCACCGGCGAAGTTCCCCCGAAGGAAGAAAATCCCGAAGTATCCGAAGCAAACGAAGCGGAAGGCGATTCTGAAAACGGCGAAGCCGTTCCCGTTCCGGCAGAGAATGAAGACGATAACTGAGCTTCTGTCAGAGGGCACAAAAGCCCTTCTCGGAGCGGATACAGATAATGCGCGTAATGAGGCGCGTTGGCTGCTTGAGAGCGTGCTCGGTATGAGCGCCGGCGAAATTCTTCTCAGCGGCGAAAAACAAATATCCGAAAAATGTCAGGCGGAATTTCTCGAAGGGATCTCTCAGCGCATTTCCGGCAGACCTATCCAGTATATTATCGGCAGATGGGAGTTTTACGGCAGAGAGTTTGAGGTAGGCGAGGGCGCGCTGATACCGAGGCCCGAAACCGAACTTCTCTGTGAAACCTCCCTTCGTATTATCAAAGATAAGGCGGAGCCTGCGGTCGTCGATCTCTGCTCAGGCACCGGATGTATCGGCGTCACCGTAATGAAGGAGCATCCCGGCGCGAGGGTGACATTCGTCGAGAAATATGACGCCGCCGTCGGAATTCTGAAAAAGAATTTGATTCTTCACGGCATTTCGGGTGATGCGATTCTCAAGGCGGATATATTTGATTTGCCAAAGATGGTTTTCCCGGGAGCGGATCTTATCGTTTCAAATCCTCCGTATATCCCGTCGGGCGAAATTCCCGCCCTTCAGAGCGAAGTGCTTCGCGAGCCCGAAACCGCGCTTGACGGCGGTGAGGACGGCCTTGATTTTTACCGCGCTGTCAAAAAGATCTCGGAGCTTAATTCAAATTGCCCCGTTGCCGTTGAATGCGGCGAAAATCAGTCAAAAGAAATAATCAATATCTTCGGCGGCGGTCATTGCGTAAAAGATTTTGCCGGCGTCGAAAGAGTTGTTGTTTATCCATAAGGAGTCCCAAATGATTTATGATTTGATAAGAAACGGATTTTCGATGCAGACGGTCATCAATCTTCTCGTCAGAGTTTTTACCGTGTTTTGCATTTTACCGATACATGAATATGCTCACGCTTTGACGGCGGTCAATCTCGGTGATGATACACCGAGGCTTCAGGGCAGGCTTTCCATGAATCCTCTCGCTCATCTTGATATCTTCGGATCGCTGATGATTCTGCTCTGCGGATTCGGTTATGCCAAGCCCGTCTCGATAAATCCCCGCAATTTCAAAAATCCCAAAGCGGGTATGGCGCTCACCGCCCTCGCGGGCCCGGGCTCAAATATCCTGCTCTCCGTCATATTTGCCGTTCTTGCCAACTGCGCAAATATCTGGAATGCGAATACAGGCTCCACGGTTGCGTGGGTCACGGTGGTCTTTTGTATGTATGCGGCGCTTATCAATATAAGCCTTGCGCTCTTTAATCTCATTCCCGTTCCTCCGCTTGACGGGTCGAGGATTCTGAATGTGGTGCTGCCTCCGAAATATTATTTCGGCATTATGAAATATGAGCGCTATATCATGATAGGGCTGTTTGTCCTGATGGTCACGGGCATTTTCTCAAGGCCTTTCGGAGCCCTCTGCGATATTGTGATGACCCTCATCTTCAGGCTTGTGGGGATTCCTTTCGGCTCGGCGGCAGTTAGTTTTTGACGGGAGTTTGAGTTTTGGAACAGATTCGGTATAAAATAGAAGTCTTTGAAGGCCCGATGGATCTGCTTCTTCAGCTTATAAGCAAGAAGCAGGTGAGCATCAACGATGTGCCCATCCTCGAGCTGATAGAGCAATATCTCGAATATGTGAGCAGGATGCAGGAAGAAGATCTTGATGTTTCAAGCGAATTTCTCGAAATGGCTGCAAGGCTCATTTATATCAAGACAGTTTCTCTTCTGCCCGTCCGCGAAGAGGCGGAGCAGCTTGTTGAGGAGCTCAGAGGCGAGCTTACCGAATATCGTGACTGTAAGCTTGTGGCAGGCAAACTGAGAGAATCCACCTCGGGATTTGATTATATGTGCCGCGAGCCCGAAAAAATAGAAGCGGATATGACCTATACCCGTATCCACGAGCCCTATGATATTTTCAAGGCGTATATTTCCGCCGTGGGCAAGGGGCTGCGCCGTCTGCCGCCTCCGGTCGAGGCATTCAGCGGAATCGTCGCTCATAAGATCGTATCGGTCAGCTCAAGGATTCAGGTTATCATTGACAGATTCAAAAGCGGGAAAAAGCAGAAGTTTTCATATTTCTTCGAGAAATCCGAATCGCGCTCCGAAATGGTGGCGACTTTCCTCGCTCTTCTCTCAATGGTCAAGGCAAAGAGAATCATGGTTGACGGCGATTCGGAAAATCCCGATATAATCCTGCTCCGCGGCAGAGGGGAGGAAATAGAAATTGACGAATGATGAAACAAGAGCGGCGATAGAGGCGATACTTTTCGCTTCGGGTGAGCCGCTGGAAATAACGAGAATAGCCGAAGCGCTTGAGAGCGATGTTGATACCGTCAGAGGTTTCCTCTTTGAAATCGGCGCTTCGCTTGACAGCAGAGGAAGCGGTATCGCCCTGCTTCGTCTGGGAGATAAATATCAGCTCTGCTCAAGGGTCGAGTATGCTCCGCTTATCAGAGCGGTGCTCGATATAAAAAAGAATATACCCCTATCAAACGCCGCGCTTGAGGTGCTTGCCGTCGTGGCATACAATCAGCCGGTCACCAAAGCTTATGTTGAGCAGGTGAGAGGTGTTGACTGCTCCGGAGTAGTGAATACGCTCTGCCAGAAGGGGCTGCTTGAAGAGAGAGGGCGCCTCGATCTTCCGGGAAGGCCGCTCCTCTACGGCACCACACCGAATTTCCTGCGTTGCTTCTGCCTCACGACTCTCGCAGACCTGCCCGAGCTTCCCGAGAAGCCTCTCGAAACGGCAATCAGCGAAGGTGATGACGAGATCGACAGCAGCCAGGGAGAGCAGATAAGAAATTTCTTCCAGGCAGAGATCGAGCAGGCGGAAGGCGCCGGCGAAGATAACGGCAATGATAACGGCGAAGAAAACAGTGAAGAATAAATAACCGGGAGGTGAAATGTTGACAGCTCTTTATATTATCCTGGGCATAATTCTCTTTTTTATCCTGATTCTTTCGATAAAGGTCAAGATGACCGTCCATTCGGAAGACGGGGTTTCACTCTCGGTGAGCTGGCTTTTCCTTAAATTCAATATTCTTCCCAAAAAAGAAAAGCCTGAAAAAAAGAAGAAGAAAAAGAAAAAGAAAGAAGAAAAACCGGAGGATTCCGGAAAGAAGGATGAGACCGTCAAGGAGCCGAAGGATAATCCCTTTGTGACCTTCTACAATAACAACGGAGTTGACGGCGTATTGGATCTCGTTAAGCGGCTGTCTGTTTCTCTCGGAGGAATGTTCAGGAGGATCTACAAGTCATTCAGAATCGAGGGTCTTGCCGTATCTCTCCTTGTCGCGGGCTCAGACAGTGCCGATACCGCGCTCAAATACGGCAAAACCTGTTCGGTATTTTTCCCCGCGATCGGATTCATAGTTGATACGATGAAGGTCAAAAAGTATTCGGTTGACTGCAATCCGGATTTCGCATTCGGCAAAAACGAAGCGAGGCTTCATGCAAAAATCTCCGTAGTCCCGCGCAGGCTGATAAATGCGTTTATAATCGTGGCGTTCAGCCTGATATTCAGAGTAGGAATAAGATTTCTCAAAGGGCTCAGGAAAAAGGTTCCCAAAGAAGAAATCATAAACGAAAATATTCAATGAAAGGTGTAAATGAAATGAAAGACAAATCAGCAGCAGCAGACATTCTCGGCACTTCCATCGAAAAAATCAAGGATCTCGTCAATGTGAATACCATTATCGGCGATCCCATTCAGATCAGCAGTTCCGTAAAGATCATCCCCGTATCCAAAGTCACTTACGGATTCGCCTCCGGCGGCAGCGACTTCCCCTCAAAGAGCAATAAGGAGCTCTTCGGCGGCGGCGGCGGAGCCGGCATCACCATCATTCCCGTAGCTTTTCTCGTAGTCAATAACGGCAGCGTTTCCATCAAATACATAGATTCGGCAGAAGGCTCCGTTGAGAGAGTCATCGGTATGGTTCCCGATATCGTCGATAAGGCGTCCGATGTGATAGCTCATTTCAAAAATAAGGATGAAAGCCTGACGGTCGATGAAGCCATCAGCGATTATATGGAATCAAAGCCGGAAACCGCCGAATGATCATTTCGAGGTAATTACCGTGGCAGATACCAAAATAAGACTGCAAAAATTCCTGTCTCAGGCGGGCGTTGCTTCAAGGCGCAAGAGCGAGGAACTTATCGCGGCGGGCAAGGTGCGCGTAAATAACCGCGTCGCCTGCGTGGGAGACAGTGTCGATCCCAAGTCGGATACCGTCACCGTCAGCGGCAAAAGAGTGAATACGGTCAAAACTCACTATTATATCCTGCTCAACAAGCCGAGAGGATATGTCACGACTACGGATGACGATCTCGGGCGCAAATGCGTCACGGAGCTGGTTTCCGATATCAAAGCCCGTCTTTATCCCGTCGGCAGGCTTGACCGCGTGTCGGAGGGAGCGCTTATCCTTACGAATGACGGTGAGTTTGCCAATGCCATGATGCATCCTAGGCACCATGTCCCCAAAACCTACAGGGTGACGGTGCGTTCCGAGATCACCAAATCGCAGGCCGAGAAGCTTGCGGGCGGTATCGAGCTTGACGGCAGGATGACCGCGCCCGCCGATGTCAACATCATTGACAAAGCGCAGGGCAGGAGCGTGATCGAGATAGTTCTCTATGAAGGGCGCAACCGCCAGATAAGGCGTATGTGCGAAGAGATAGGGCTTGAGGTCTCGCGCCTTAAAAGGACCGCCGTGGGCAATGTCCGTCTGGGCACTCTGCCGGTCGGCAAATACCGCGAGCTGACCGAAAAGGAAGTCAATTCTTTGCTCGCCTGCGCAGCGGTCAAAGCGAATACAGATAATTAACCCGCAAATGGAGTGATACCGATGATAAAAAGCATGACCGGATACGGCAGGCAGACCTGCGCCGTTGACGGTATGAATATTACGGTTGAGATCAAAAGCGTAAATCACAGATATTTTGAATTCAGCTCAAAACTTCCCCGCAATTACGGCTTCCTCGATGAAAAGCTCAAGAGCTTTTTTGCCGGAAAGATCACGAGGGGAAAGCTCGAATGTTATGTCTCGATCGAGGCGACCGAAGAGCCGGACACAGTCGTTGAGGTCAACCGTCCGCTTGTCGGCAGTTACCTTGCGGCATACAAAGAGATTTCCGAAGTTTTTTCGCTTGAAAACGATATTAAGGTCTCCGATATAGTCAAGGCTCCGGATACCCTGATAATTCGCAAGCAGGAGGCGGATGAAGAAAGGATCTGGGCAGCTGTTTCTCAGGTTGCCGCTTCTTCGCTCGAAAAATTCCTTCAGATGCGCGAAAAGGAGGGCGAGCGCCTCAAAGCGGATGTCAGCTCACGCCTTGACGCCATTCTCGATAAGGTAGCATTTGTTGAAGTGAGATCTCCCGAAACCGTCAGAGAATATAATGATAAACTGCTCGCCCGTCTCAATGACCTTCTCGGCGATGTCCATATTGACGAGCAGAGGATCCTTACCGAGGCGGCGATATTCGCCGATAAGGTTGCCGTCGCAGAAGAAACGGTCAGGCTTCGCAGCCATATTGATCAGATGAGGGTTTTCCTCGATTCCGACGAGGCGACCGGCAAAAAGATGGATTTCCTCGTTCAGGAGATGAACAGAGAAGCCAATACCATCGGCTCAAAGGGCAACGATGTTGAGATTGCCCGCGCGGTGGTGGATATCAAAGCCGAGATAGAAAAAATCAGAGAACAGATTCAGAATATTGAATAGGGTGGTTCAGTGAAACTTATCAATATAGGCTTCGGCAATGTTATAAACGCCGGCAGGATAGTGGCGATAGTCAGCCCCGATTCGGCTCCCGTAAAGCGAATGATACAGGAGGCTAAAGAAAACGGCAATATTATCGACGCCACTCACGGCAGGCGTACAAGGGCGGTAATTATTACGGACAGTGACCATATAATTCTCACCTATCTTCAGAGCGAGACTGTCGCAAACCGTATTTATGATGATTCCGCAGAAGATGAGGAGGATGAATATGAATGAGTCGGAGGGTATTCTGATCGTTCTTTCCGGTCCGTCCGGCAGCGGTAAAGATACCGTGCTCAGAAGGCTTATCGAAAAAAACAATGATATCAGAGTTTCCATTTCGATGACCACGAGGCAGATGCGCGGCGGCGAAACAGACGGTACGGATTATTATTTCGTTACCCGCGATTATTTTGAAAAGAAGATCGCAGACGGTGAAATGCTCGAATATGCTCAGTATGCCGGCAATTATTACGGCACCCCAAAGGCTCCGGTCGATGAGATGCTCAGAGAGGGCATCAATGTAGTGCTCGAGATAGAGGTGCAGGGCGCCGCCAAAATACGCAGGATGTATCCCGACGCGGTCACGATATTTCTTATGCCTCCGTCGGTGTCGGTCCTCGAAGAGCGCCTGAGGCAGAGAGGGACGGAAGACGACGAATCCCTTTCCCACCGCCTCTTTATCGCCGAGCAGGAGATCAGGCGAGCTGGAGAATTCAATTATGTGGTCGTCAATGATTCGCTCGACAGAGCCGTAAACGATTTTGAAACGGTCATCAGAGCGGAAAAAATGAAATTTATACGCAACAAAAATATCATAAGTGAGGTAATCAACAATGTTTAATCCCGATTTGAGCGGTATTCTTAAAGATCATCTGAGCAGATATTCCCTTGTCACCGCGACCGCAAAAAGAGCAAGAGAAATATCTGAGGAAGCGAAGGCGGAGGGCGAGATTCTTACCGAGAAGCCCGTAACGCTCGCCCTTGATGAAATACTCGACGGGGAATATGTCATAGTTGAGCCGGAAGAGATAAGAAATCTTTGATTTGAAATTCAGCCGATACGGGGTGGTGATTGAGTGAAGTATGCAAAGGTCGCTGTTGAGGCGGCGAATTATTCCTTTGATACCGAGTTTACCTACATCATTCCCGAGTCGCTTGAAGACAGGGCAGTTCCCGGCTGCCGTGTCACCGTGCCTTTCGGCAACGGGAACAGGAAATCCCTCGGGATAATATTCTCCGTTTCCGATGAATCGGAGGGTACCCGCCTTAAAAAGATTTCTGAGGTGCGCGATGAGAGCCCGCTGCTGAGCGATGAAATGCTCTCTCTCGCCTCAAATATCGCGGATATGACCTTTTGCACCCGTTATGAGGCGGCGAAAGCGATGCTGCCCGCGGGTATAAATTACCGTATCGTCAAGCTCTACGCCGCGAATCCCGAAGCGGGTGAAGCATACATTTCCGCCCTGAAAGATGAAGCACGGGAAATCTATGATTTCCTTACCGCAAGAGGGGAATATGTAAGAGACGATCTGATATCCAAAAATCTCGGTATCGACCTTAAATCCCTCAATCTTGACGGCCTTGTGAAGAAAGGGATCCTTCTTTCGCGAGCGGATGCCGTCAGAAACCTCGGCGATCTGACCGCAAAAATGGTCAGACCTCTCCCGGAAGACAGTTTTGAAGCAAAGCTGAGCAAAAAGCAGAGAGAGGTTTACGATCTGCTCTGCGATACCGGCGCGGCTTCGGTCAAAGAAATATGCTATTTCACCGGCTATACGCCTGCCGTGGTCAACGCGCTTGTCAAAAACGGCGCGGCTGAATTCTATGAGGTCGAGATAGATTTTTTCCGCGATTCACCTATTCCGGACGGTGAAAGGGCTCCCATAAAGCTTACCGATGAGCAGAGCGAGGCTTCAAAAAAGCTGATTTCTCTTGCAAAATCCGGCGAGCGCTCGACCGCATTGCTATACGGAGTTACCGGCAGCGGAAAAACATCCGTGTATATCAGCGTGATAGACGAGGTGCTTGACAGCGGCAAAACGGTCATCCTTCTCGTCCCCGAGATCGGTCTTACACCGCAGGCGCTCGGAATTTTTTGCAAGCGCTACGGCAACGATGTGGCGGTGTTTCATTCCGCTCTCTCGATAAGAGAGAGAAGCGAGCAGTGGAAGCTCGTAAAAAAGGGCGAGAAAAGAATAGTTATCGGCACCAGAAGCGCAATATTCGCCCCGCTCGAAAATATCGGTCTTATCATTATTGATGAGGAGCAGGAGCATACCTATAAATCGGAGCAGACTCCGAGATATGACGCCGCTTGGGCGGCAAAATTCAGATGCGCTTACAATAAAGCCCTGCTGATACTCGCCTCGGCGACCCCGAGGGTCGAAACCTACGCAAACGCCCTCAAGGGCAATTATGAGCTCTGCACTCTCACCTCAAGATACGGCGCGGCTGAGATGCCCGATGTAGTTACCGTCGATATGAGAGTGAGCGAAAAGATGGCGGGCTGTACCGAAGTGAGCAGGGAGCTCTATGAAGCGCTGGAGCAAAATATTGAAAATCACAGGCAGTCAATTCTGCTTATCAACCGCCGAGGTTATAATACATTCGCGGTGTGCGATGCCTGCGGCAAGGTGCTCACCTGCCCGCATTGCAGCATTTCTCTCACATATCACAGAGCGAATAACAGGCTCGTATGCCATTATTGCGGCTATACCGCTCCCTTTACGGGGGTATGCCACGAGTGCGGCGAGCAGTCTGTAAGATATGCCGGCTACGGCACCCAAAAGATCCAGGATGAGCTTTCGGCACTGTTTCCGCAGGCGAGAATACTTCGCATGGATGCGGATACGACCGGCTCAAAAGACAGCCACGAAAAGCTCTTCAGCGCCTTCGGCAGAGGCGATTACGATATAATGCTCGGCACCCAGATGGTTGCCAAAGGGCTCGATTTTCCGAATGTCACGCTCGTGGGTGTCATCTCGGTAGATCAGCAGCTTTACAATGACGATTTCAGATCTCTCGAAAAGACCTTTTCCCTTCTCACTCAGGTGATAGGCAGGAGCGGCAGAGGAGCCGGTAAAGGCAAAGCGATAATCCAGACCCTCACCCCCGAGAATGAGATCATAAGGATAGCCGCAAGGCAGGATTATGATGAATTTTTCGGCTCCGAGATACGGATCCGCAAGGCGATGATTTATCCGCCTTATTGCGATATTTGCGTGCTCGGTCTTGTGTGTGAGGATGAGCAAAAAACAAGAATGGCGGCCGTAGAGGCTGTCTCCCGGATAAAATCCATGTCCGGTGAAAAATATAAGGATGAAAAAATAATCGTGCTCGGCCCCGTTCCCGCGAGAGTGGCGAAGGTGGCGGGCAGATACAGATACAGAATCATAATCAAATGCAGGAATACCGCCCGTTTCAGGGCTATGATTTCGGAGCTATTAAAATCTGCAGGTTCAGATCCTGAATTCAAGAATGTGACGGTTTATGCGGATATGAATCCGGATACCGTGCTTTGAGGTGAATTATGGCAATACGCAATATAGTCAAAGTCGGAGACGATATTCTCCGCAAAAAATCAAGACCCGTCGAAAAATTCGATAAACGCCTTTGGCAGCTTCTCGATGATATGAGAGAAACCATGTATCTCAATAACGGAGTGGGCCTCGCTGCGGTGCAGGTCGGCATTCTCAGGAGGGTTATCGTTGTGGATTGCTCTCAGGACAGAAGCGATTATCTTGAGCTTGTGAATCCCGAGATCATCGATACCGAGGGCGAGCAGCGTGAGGCTGAGGGATGCCTCTCCCTTCCCGGCGAAAGCGGCATTACTCTGCGCCCCGCCGTGGTCAGAGTCAAAGCGCAGGATAGAAACGGTAACTGGTGCGTATATAAAGGCGAAGGTCTCAAAGCGAGATGCTTCTGCCATGAGATAGATCATCTTGACGGAGTCCTTTTTACGGACAGAGAAATTCACGAGGCCGTTGAGATCACGGAAAATAAAGGGAACGATAAATGAGAATTGTTTTTATGGGCACCCCGGATTTTGCGGTGCCGTGCCTTCAAAGGCTGATAGATATGGGGCAGGAGGTCACGGGCGTTTTTACACAGCCCGATAAACCCAAAGGGCGTCACGGAGTTCTGACCCCGCCGCCCGTCAAAGAGCTTGCGCTCAGATATTCCATTCCCGTTTTTCAGCCGGTAAAAATGAGGGACGGTACGGCTCTCGAAATGCTCAGAAGCGTTTCTCCCGAGCTTGTTATCGTTGTGGCATACGGCAAGATACTCCCCGCCGAGATCCTCAATGAGCCCAAATACGGGTGTATCAATATTCACGCTTCGCTCCTGCCCGAGCTCAGGGGAGCCGCCCCAATCCAATGGGCCATCCTTAACGGGCTTAAAAAGACCGGCGTAACGTCAATGCAGATGGATGAAGGGCTCGATACGGGCGATATGCTCCTTCGCGAAGAGACGGAGATAGGGGAGAATATGAATGCCGAGGAGCTCCATGACACTCTCTCCGCCATGGGAGCCGATGTGCTCGAAAAAACAATAAACGAGCTCATAGACGGAAATCTTCACCCCGTTAAGCAGAGCGGAGAATCCACCTACGCTTCAATGCTATCAAAGTCGCTCTCCCCGATAAACTGGAATGATCCGGCCCGAAAGATCCACAATCAGATAAGAGGGCTTTACGGATGGCCTTGCGCGAGCGCCTCTCTTGAGGGCAAAACGGTCAAGATCCATTCATCCGCCCTCGCCGGAGAAACAGGAAAAAATCCCGGTGAAATTATTGAAAAAAATAAAAGGCTGGTCGTTGCCTGCGGCGACGGCAAAGCGATCGAAATACTGACTCTCCAGGCTGAGAATAAGAAGGCGATGAGCGCCGCAGATTATCTCAGAGGAAATCCTGTCGGAGCGGATAAATTTGATTGAGAGGTGAACGGAAATGTTTTTCGATCCCCTGTATCTTGTTCTTGTAGTGCCGTTTATCATTATCTCGATGATAGCGCAATACAAAGTCAAATCGACCTATGCAAAGTATTCAAAAGTGAGGAATACAAGAGGGCTGACCGGCGCGCAGGCTGCGCAGGCGATCCTCTCATATTACGGTATAACCGATGTCGCGATCCAGATGATAGGCGGCACCCTGACCGATAATTACAATCCGAAAACCAATGTTATATCTCTGTCGCAGGATGTGTATAACAGCACCTCGGTTGCAGCAGTCGGAGTAGCCTGCCACGAAGCGGGTCACGCCGCCCAGTATGCCGAGAATTACGCGCCGATAAAGCTTCGAAACGCGATCATCCCGATTTGCAATTTCGGCTCCTCGCTTTCGATACCCATCATACTTATCGGAGCTTTTTTAGCGGCCAGAGTGGCTCAGGGATTCAGCATTCTCATTACGATCGGCATTCTCCTTTACGCCACCGTATTCATTTTCCAGCTCATCACACTGCCCGTTGAATTCAACGCGAGCAGACGGGCGATCAAAGTTATAAGCGAAACAAACCTGCTCTATGATGAAGAGGTATCGGGCGCAAAAAAGGTGCTCGGAGCCGCGGCAATGACCTATGTGGCAGCCATGCTCGTTTCGCTCGCAAACCTTCTCAGGATCATAATTCGTTTCTCAGGCAGAAGAAATTAAGGAGCCTTCAATGAAAAATCCCCGCCAGATAGCCTTTGAGGCATTGCTTAAAATACATCGGGAGGGAGCATATTCAAACCTTGTGCTTGACAGTATGCTCTCGGCAAATCCCGGGCTCGATGAGAGAGACAGAGCATTTATCTCAAATCTCGTTTACGGCACTCTCGATCACATGATCATAATTGATTATAATCTCGGGCTTTATCTCAATCAGCCTGCAAAAAAACTCAAGCCGGAGCTGCATACGATACTCGTTCTCGGCGCTTATCAGATATTGTTTATGGATAAGGTCCCCGATCACGCCGCCGTAAGTGAGAGCGTTC
This sequence comes from uncultured Clostridia bacterium, assembly GCA_947166625.1. Lineage (GTDB taxonomy): Bacteria > Bacillota > Clostridia > Oscillospirales > Acutalibacteraceae > CAG-177. The sequence goes on along the minus strand of CAMVEX010000006.1, from coordinate 71,455 downwards.
AGCTCGCAAAGGTGAATAAATCCTCATTCGCCGCCTCGCTTGTAAATGCCGTGCTTCGCAGAGTTGCCGACAACGGCCTTAAATATCCCGAGGGCAACGAAGGCACCGCCGAGTATCTCTCCGTCAGATATTCATGCCCTCAGTGGCTTATAGAGATGTGGATCCAGGCTTACGGCTACCGAAACGCCGAGGGGCTCGCTTCAAAAGCTCTGGAGCCCGCCGATCTGACGGTGAGAGTAAATACCCTCAAGACCGATCCCGAAGATCTTATGTGGAAGCTCGCGGAGGACGGAGTAGTCGCCAATTCATCCACCATTCTCAAGGATGCGATGGTCCTTGAGAATACGGGGCCGGTCGATGAGCTTGCCGCTTATAAAGAAGGGCTATTTCATGTTCAGGATCTTTCATCTCAGCTCTGCTGCCTTGCCCTTCACGCAAATCCGGGAGATACGGTCTTTGATATGTGCGCGGCTCCCGGCGGCAAGACCTTCACCGTTGCCGAGCTTATGAAAGGCGAAGGCACCGTAAAATCGTTTGACATCTATCAGTCAAGGGTCGAGCTTATCAGAGAGGGCGCGAAGCGGCTCGGTCTTGATAATGTTTCCACATATTTTTCCGATGCTTCATACTACAATCCCAATTACGGCGTTGCGGACAGAATACTCTGCGATGTGCCTTGCTCGGGTCTCGGAATCATCAGGCGCAAGCCCGAGATACGTTTCAAAAATAAGCCCGAGATAGATAAGCTTCCCGAGATTCAATATAAAATTCTCTGTAACAGCATCAGATATCTCAAGCCCGGCGGCAGGATAGTTTATTCCACCTGCACTCTGAATCCCGCCGAGAATGACGAAGTCTGTGACAGATTCCTTGCGGAGCATCCCGATTTCACAGTCGCCGATTATCTCACAAGGATCCCGAGATATTCCCAAACGGATAAATATCTTACTCTTATGCCGCATCTCCACGGTACGGACGGATTCTTTATAGCGGCGTTTGAAAAAATCAACTGATCGGATTTTATTATGGATATTCTCTCCATGACCTTTGAAGAGCTTTCAGAGGCGTTTGCCCAAAATTCAATACAGACTTTCAGAGCAAAGCAGGTCTGGGAGTGGCTCCATAAGCATCAGACTCTTGATTATGATGAGATGCTCAATCTCCCCAAGACCCTGCGGGCCGAGTTAAAAGAAAAATTTCCCATTATCGCCTGCGCCGTCAAGGGGAAACAGACCGCATCGGACGGTACCGTTAAAATGCTCTATGAGATGCAGGGCGGCGACTATGTGGAATGTGTGATAATGAAGTATAAATACGGATTGTCACTCTGCGTTTCCACCGAGGTCGGCTGTAAAATGGGGTGCGCCTTCTGCGCTTCGACCATAGGCGGCTTCAAGCGGCGCCTTACTGCGGGAGAAATGCTCAGCGAGATATATCTTGCCCAAAAGGAGTCGGGTGAAAGGATCTCACACATCGTGCTTATGGGGATGGGCGAGCCGCTTGATAATTTCGATAATGTGATGCGCTTTATTTCGCTCGCGACCGATGAGAAGGGGCTCAATCTTTCCATGAGAAATATTTCCCTCTCCACCTGCGGCCTTGTGCCCGAGATAGAGAAGCTTATGCAAAAGCATTTGCAGCTCACGCTCTCCGTTTCTCTTCACGCTCCCAATAACGAGATAAGAAACAGAATTATGCCCGTAAACAGCCGGTATCCCATCGAGAAACTGCTCGATGTGTGCCGTGAATATACATTAAAAACCTCGCGCAGGATCTCATTTGAGTATTCGATGCTTTCGGGCGTCAATGATTCCGATGAGTGCGCGCGCGAGCTCGCTTCGAGGCTCAGGGGAATGCTCTGCCATGTGAATCTGATACCCGTCAATGAGGTCAGCGGCAGCCCGTTCAGACCGAGCAGCCCCGAACGGGTAAAAAAATTCACCGAAATTCTGGAAAAGAGCGGTATCAACGCTACCGTCAGACGCAAACTCGGGTCGGATATCGATGCGTCCTGCGGTCAGCTGAGGCTCAGGCAGAAAGAAAGGGGGAAATGATATGATACTTGCCGCTAAAACGGACACGGGTCATGTCAGAAAAAACAATCAGGATTCTTATTCGCTCGGCGAGCTTACTCCGGGCACCTGCTACGCCATTATCTGTGACGGAATGGGCGGAGCCGCCGAGGGTCAGGTCGCTTCCGGCGAATGTGTCAGGATCGTGCGCGAAAGGATCAAAAGCGGATATTATGACGGAATGAGTGATATTTCCATCAGGTCGCTGCTGCTGACTGCGGTGGAATACGCCAATAAATATATATACCGTCTCTCTGTTTCGCAGGAGAAATATGAGGGGATGGGTACTACGATCGTCGCCGCCGTGCTTACGGGCGAATATGTTTATGTGGTCCATGCGGGTGACAGCAGGGCTTATCAGCTCAACCCCAAAAAGGGCGAGATAATTCAGCTCACAAGAGACCACTCGGTCGTGCAGCGGATGATCGAAAACGGGCAGATCACCGCCGAGGAGGCGAAGGATCATCCCGAAAAGCACCTCATTACCAGAGCCGTCGGGGTTGACAGCGAGGTGCGTACCGATTTCTGCCAGGAAGACCTTATGCCCGGGGATATCGTCCTGCTCTGCACTGACGGGCTGACGAATTATTTAGGCATTGAAGATCTGGTAAATCTTGCGGTAGATGTACCGCTTGAAGAATATGTCGGCAAGCTTGTCGAAAAGGCCAATGACAAAGGCGGCGGCGATAATATCACCGCAGTTGCGATTTCAGTCTGAATTGAAAGGAAACTGAACTATGGATGATTATACCGGTAAAAGATTAGACGGTCGTTATGAAATTCAGGAGGTAATAGGCGTAGGCGGAATGGCCGTAGTCTATAAGGCCTATGATAATATTGACGACAGGATCGTGGCTGTCAAGATCCTGAAGGATGAGTTCCTTGCGAATGAAGAATTCAGGCGCAGATTCAAAAACGAATCCAAGGCGATTTCCCTTCTCTCCCATCCGAATATAGTTAAAATATATAATGTTAATTACGGCGATAAGCTTCAATACATAGTGATGGAGTATGTTGAAGGCATCACCCTCAAGGAGTATATCGAGCAGCAGGGTCACCTTGGCATCAAAGAGACCATTCATTTCACTATGCAGATCCTCCGCGCCCTCCAGCACGCTCACGATAAGGGCATTATCCACCGCGATATCAAGCCTCAGAATATGATGCTTCTCTCAAACGGCAATATCAAGGTGACGGATTTCGGTATCGCCCGCTTCTCTTACAGCACCGCCACCATGACCGATTCGGCGATAGGCTCGGTGCATTATATCAGCCCGGAGCAGGCGAGAGGCAATTCCATAGATGAGCGCACCGATATATATTCCGTGGGCGTCGTTATGTATGAAATGCTCACGGGGCGCCTTCCGTTTGTTTCCGAAAACAGCGTTTCCGTCGCCCTTATGCAGCTCCAGACGGAGCCAAAGCGTATCAGCGAGATAAACCCCAATATCCCCGCAGGCCTTGAGCAGATAGTCAACAGGGCGATGGCGAAGGATACCAAGTCAAGATATCAGACGGCAAGCGAAATGCTCCTTGATATTGAGGAATTCAAAAGGAATCCCAATGTTAAATTCGAGCAGAATTATTTTGTTGACAGAGAGCCCACCAAATTCGCCTCAAAAGCGGTGCGCGAGCCTTCTGTTCCTCAGCGCACCCCGCAGCAGCCCTCTCAGCCTCCGATAGTCCTCCCGGGCGATGAAGATGACGATGAGCCAAAGAGCAAAGTGGGAGTGATCGTCGCCGGGATCGTGATAGGTTTGATAGTTCTCGCCGGAGTCGCGGCGGGCATCATGGCGGTTTTCAAACTGAATCCGTTCAGCCTGTTTGCCAAGGAATATACTACCGTTCCGAGTTTCGTCGGTCAGAATTATACTGATGATATAGAGAATAATTCGGATTACAGACATGAATTCAAATTCACCGTCGTCAAAGAGGCAAACAGCCTGTTTGAAAACGGGATCGTTTCCGCGCAGGATCCCGCGGAAGGGACCAAGATTTCCAGCACACCGGTCGAGATCACCCTCACCGTTGTCGATAACAGCCAGCCCATACTCATTCCCGATGTAAGCGGAATGAACTGGGAAAAAGCCCAGACTACCCTTGAAAATAAAGGCTTTAAAGTCAATCTCCTGCCCGTAACCACTACCGCGGAGGATTACGGCACCGTTATCAAGACCATCCCCGCCGCCAATACCGAGGCAGCGAGCGGCGACATCGTTACCATCTATTATGCAAGCGATGATGAATTGATCGAGGTCCCGAGCGTTGTCGGCTGGAATGTATCTACCGCCAAAGAAAAACTCGAGAGTATGAATCTCTCACTCAATGAGAATTATCAGACTGAGGACAGTTCCTATCCCAAGGGTCAGATCATTTCTCAGAATCCCATTGAGGGCGATAAGGTCATCCCCGGCACAAGGATCACCGTTGTCGTTTCATCCGGCGTTCCCGAAAATTCAAAGGCGAGCATCACCATTAAACTTCCCGGCTCAAACAGCGAGCAGAATTTTGTGGTCTATGTAAACAATGAGGCGCAGATAAGCACGAGAAGACTTATGGACGGCGCGAATTACACATTCTCCGTTTCCGGCAGCGGCTCCGGAGTGCCTGTCAAGGTATATATAGGCGGCAGCGAGTATTTCTCCTGCACCGCTGATTTCACTTCCAGCCCGGGCACGGTTTCAAATCAGATTTACTCATCCTCCGGCTCAAGCTCACCCTCCGCGTCTCTCCCCAATGTAGTCGGAATGACCTATGAGGCCGCGACGAGCGCTCTGCGCGCAAAAGGATTTAACAATATATCCACTTCATACACCGTCACCACCGATTCATCCATGAACGGCAAGGTTATTTCCCAATCGCCGCAGGGCAGCAACGGCTCAATAATCGGCTCCCTGAGCGCGCTTTATCCGACCAATACCCAGATCACCATAGTTATCGGTCAGGTAGAAGGAGTAGGTCAGAGTGAACAGACAGCCGGTTGACGGTATAATCCTTAAAGGTATCGGAGGCTTTTACTATGTAGAAGCTTCCGACTCGGAAATATACGAATGCAAGGCAAAAGGCATTTTCCGCAAAAAGGGGGTCACTCCGCTCGCGGGTGACAGAGTTAAAATCACTCTGAATGACAATGCGGAGAATACGATAGATGAGATTCTGCCGCGTAAGAGCGAAATGCTCAGGCCGCCGGTCGCCAATGTTGACAGGCTGTTTATAGTCTCCTCTACTGTAGAGCCGAAGCCCGTGCTTTTCATAATCGACAAGCTCACCGTGCTTGCCGAAGATAAGGGCATAGAGCCGATAGTTGTATTTACCAAATGCGATATGGCGAGCGGCGAAGAATATGCCGGAATATATCGCAAAGCGGGCATCAAAGTTTTTTGCGTCTCCAATAAAACGGGTGAGGGGGCCCGCGAGGTCGCGGATGAATTCACCGGGCATATCAGCGCTCTTTGCGGTAATTCGGGGGTAGGCAAATCCTCCCTGCTCAATGCGATCTTTCCCGATCTTGATTTGAAGACCGCTCAGATAAGCGAAAAACTCGGCAGAGGCAGGCACACCACCCGCCACAGCGAGCTTTTTAAGGTAAACGGCGGCTATGTCGCCGATACACCGGGCTTTGCCTCCATCGTTTCCGAAGACAGTGAAAATATCGACCCCGAAAATATCCCGTTCGGATTCAGGGAGTTTGTGCCGCATCTGGGCAAGTGCCGCTTCTCTACCTGTACCCATGTCAAAGATAAGGGGTGCAAGATAATCGAGGCAGTCCAAAACGGCGAAATATCCGAATCGAGGCATCAGAGCTACTGTCTTATGCTTGAGCACGCAAAAAAGCAAAAGAAGTATTGATATTGTGTATAAATGCTTTGACAAACACATTATATTGTGTTAGAATAAATTGATTTTATGCGTTACACTGGAATCAATAATTTATATTCAGGAGGAATATTCAATGGAAACCAGACCTTATGTACCGTTTGAGTTGGTCAATTCATTTATGATCGACGTCTTCAAGGCTTACGGCGTTCCCGAGGAGGATGCCAAAATCTGCGCCGACGTTCTGCTCGAATCAGATCGCCGCGGAATCGAAAGCCACGGCTGCAACAGATTCAAACCCATCTATCTCGACCGTATCGAAAACGGAACTCTTCTCCCCGAGACAAAGATCGACATCGTTAAAGAGACTCCGACTACCGTCGTTATGGATGCTAATAACGGTATGGGCATGGTCGCGAGCTACCGTATGATGGAAATGCTTATCGAAAAAGCCAAGCAGTACGGTATGGCGGGCGGCACTATTTTCAATTCAACTCACTACGGCATCGCCGGTTATTGGACAACTATGGCCGAGAAAGCGGGTATGATCGGTATTTCCGGCACCAACGCCCGTCCGTCGGTCGCTCCCACCTGGGGCATCGAGCCCATGATGGGCACCAATCCCTTCACCTTCACCATGCCCACAGATGAGGAATTCCCGTTTAATTTTGACTGCGCTACCAGTATCGTTCAGAATGGTAAAATCGAGTTTTATGAGCGCAGCGGCAAAGAGACTCCCGCAGGCCTTGTCATCACCAATGACGGCGGCACAATGACCGATTCGGGTCAGATCCTCAAGGATATGCGCGCCGGCAAATGCGCCCTGCTCTCTATCGGCGGAATCGGCGAAGCCACCGGCGGATATAAAGGCTACGGTTTCACCACTATCGTTGAGATCCTCTCCGCGGCTCTTGCTGGCGGCCCGTTCATGAAGGCGCTCAGCGGCAAGGATGCCGAAGGCAACAACACATTCTACAGACTCGGCCACTTCTTCTTTGTCATCAATCCCGAATTCTTCATGGGTCTTGATACCTTCAAAAAGACCGCGGGCGACATTTGCAGAGGCCTTCGCGAATCCAAAAAGGCTCCCGGCGCCGATCGCATCTACACCGCAGGCGAAAAAGAGTGGGATGCATGGCAGGAGCGCAAGGATAAGGGCGTTCCCGTCGGCGAAGCCATTCAGAAGGAATTCATCGCTCTGCGCGACAAGTTCAATCTCAATTATAAATTCCCGTTTGAGGAGGCATAAGAATAATGGACTACGCAAAAGAATCATTACGTTTACATGAAGAATGGAAAGGCAAGATTGAAGTCATTTCCACCGTTCCCGTTGCGAGCAAAGAAGATCTCTCACTCGCTTACACCCCCGGCGTTGCTCAGCCCTGCCTTGAGATACAGAAGGATATAAGTAAGAGCTATGACCTCACCAGAAGGCACAATCTCTGCGCCGTTATTACCGACGGCACGGCTGTCCTCGGTCTCGGCGATATCGGCCCCGAAGCGGGTATGCCCGTTATGGAGGGCAAATGCGTCCTCTTCAAATCATTCGGCAATGTTGATGCTTTCCCTCTCTGCGTCAAGAGCAAGGATGTTGATGAATTCGTAAACGCCGTTTATCTTATTTCCGGCTCATTCGGCGGTATAAACCTTGAGGATATTTCGGCTCCCCGCTGCTTTGAAATCGAGCGCAAGCTCAAAGAGAAATGCGATATCCCCATTTTCCACGATGACCAGCACGGTACCGCTATAATCACCCTTGCGGGTCTTACCAACGCCCTCAAGGTCGTAGGCAAAAAGAAAGAGGATGTCAGAGTGGTTACCTCGGGCGCAGGCGCCGCGGCAATCTCCATCACCAAGCTCCTCCTTTCCGCAGGCTTCAAAAACATCATCATGACCGACAGAAAAGGCGCTATCTACAAGGGCAGAGAAGGCCTTAACTGGATTAAGGAAGAGATGGCGGAAGTCACCAATCTCGGCGGCGAAAAGGGCACTCTCGCGGATGTTATCAAAGGCGCGGATGTATTTATCGGCGTTTCCGCTCCCGGCACCGTTACCGTTGATATGGTCAAAACCATGAATAAAGACGCTATCGTTTTCGCATGCGCGAATCCTACCCCCGAAATCTTCCCCGAGGATGCAAAAGCGGGCGGCGCGAGAGTTATCTCCACCGGCAGAAGCGACTATCCCAACCAGATCAATAACGTTCTTGCATTCCCCGGCGTTTTCCGCGGCACTTTCGATGTTCGCGCGAGCGACATCAACGAAGAGATGAAGATGGCGGCGGCAGAAGCGCTCTCAAGCCTTATCTCAGATGAAGAGCTTTGCGAGGATTATATCATCCCCAAGGCATTTGATCCGAGAGTCGGCCCCGCAGTCGCAAAAGCAGTCGCAGAAGCGGCACGCAAGAGCGGCGTTGCAAGAATCTGAAAACTATAATACCGATCGGCACTTTCAAGGTGCATAATAAAGCAAAAAACACCCGCGGGGATTATTCCCTGCGGGTGAAATTTTATCAGTTTTTATTCCGTGATTCTGCGGCGAATCACTTTCTTGTTACGCCTTCGCCGTAGATGGTTTTCCAATCGTTTTTCATTGAAATTGCCGTCCAGCCGTTTTCGGTGCAGCTGTTTGCCATCTTCTTTGCCTTTTCGGGGTTTCCGTTTTCACGCTCGGTATCGTCGCAGCAAAGCATGAAGGCAAGGCTCTTATATTTGTTATTCGTCGTAACATATTCCGCCATGCTCGAGTCGCTGGAACTGTTGCCGAATGAGAGAACGGGCTGCTGGCCTATCTCCTGCATTATCACCGTAACCTTATTCATATCAAGGTTTTTAATGATGAAGTTTCCGCTGAGAACGAGCTGATCGTCATCGTCAAATACATAGTCGATGCCGTCGGTGTCGCCCTGGTCGGGAGCCGCGAGCGATTCGTCCGAGCCGATTATCTGGCTGTCGGGGATATTGAGCGCGGAATCCTTAACGAGCCCGCGGACTATGAATCTGTCTGTTCCGCTGACGATATAGACCTTGAAATCGTTTGCCTGCAAGTATTCTACGACCTCGACCATCGGCTTGTAAAATGCTTCGCCTATCGTCATTCCGTTGTAGCCGGGGGCGGGGAGTTTTTTGAATTCTGCGATGTAATCCTCAAATTCGTCAATGGTCATTCCCGAAAATGCGGACGCCACAGCCCTGCCGTGATCTTCCATAAGAGTAGAGGGAGAGGAGCCGGTTTTCATATATTCGACTACCTGAGCGGCAACTTCCTTTTCAAAATCGCTCGCCTTGTCTTTATAATCCGGATCGTCAAGCACGCGGTATTTCAGCAGGCAGTGGTCAAAATAGACCGGGTCCGTTTCGCATACGAGAGTGCCGTCAAGGTCAAATACGGCGATCCTGTCCTCGGGAGGGATATAATCAGCCGATCCCTCATCAGTTATCGCCTCGATGTAGTTGATAAGCTCGGATTTCGCGACCGCTCTGTCATTCCATAAAGTGAGAACGGGCGTTTCCTGCGGCTTTTCCGCTTCTTCGGCTTTTTCGCCTTTGAGGTGGATCGCGAAACAGGTGCTCACTGCGATCAGCGCGATTGCAAGAATGAGCGAAATGATTTTCCATACGATCGATCTGTTTTTGCTGTTTTCCATAGTCGGTTTGTCTCCTGAATTATCCTTTTTGCCCGTTTATTTTGCGGGGCAGTGATTTGTAGCGATGATATTGATGCCCGTGCCGCACACATTCTCTATGAGAATATCGCCGAGCTTAACGGGGGCGTCAACTCTTGCGGAGTTGATTTCCTTCATACAGTCAAATATCTTTTCTTTCGGCAGATCGTCGCTTGATTTGCAGGGAACTACATTGTAAACTCCGCCGTTGACCCTTACCGTTGTTGCAAGGCTTCTTGCGGGATGAGTCACTTCGTTTGCGGCATAAGTTTCGCCGCGCTTGCAGGTGTTTCCGGTTATGGAAATTATCTCGCCCGCTTCGTTGATCTCAACTGCTATGCTGCATCCCATGGGGCATGTTACGCATGTTATGTTTCTTATCATGATTTCACGCCTCCACCGTTATTTCGATAGTTCCGCCCTCGGAGAATTCCCGGAGCATACTGTTTTTGATCGTCACATTTTCCATTTCGCCGGGCGCCAGCCTCGGGCGCTTGCGGCTGATGATTTCGCCGCCGTTGTATGAAACCTTTACCGTGGCGTTTTTGAATGTCGAGCCTACCCTGAAAAACAGCTTGACATCGCCATCGTTTTTGATATTTATCTTTTGGGGAACGATATATCTCACCGCGCCGATTCCCTTGGCAAAGATATATTCGGGCTCGCTCTTTTCGCCCTTGACATATTTTGCGGCGCCTTCGCCTGCGATCTGGCTCTCCTGCGTTACAAAATCGACCAGGTCGTGGACGTGAAGCACATTGCCGCAGGCAAAAATTCCTTCATGATCGGTCTGCCTGTATTCATCCACCACCGCGCCGTTGGTCACTCTGTCAAGACCGATCCCGATATTTTTCGTAAGCTCGTTTTCGGGGATAAGGCCGACGGAGAGCAGCAGAGTGTCGCACTCAATGTATCTCTCGGAGCCGGGGATCGGCTTTCTGTTTTCGTCAACGCTTGCTATCGTAACTCCCGTAACTCTGTCTTTGCCGTGGATATCGATTACGGTCGTGCTCAGATAAAGGGGAATATCAAAATCTTCAAGGCACTGGACTATGTTTCTTGTAAGGCCGCTTGAATAGGGCATAAGCTCGCAGACGCATTCAACCTTCGCGCCCTCAAGGGTCATACGGCGCGCCATGATCAGACCTATATCGCCCGAGCCGAGTATAACAACCTTTTTGCCGGGCATATATCCGTCTATATTTACATATTTTTGAGCGGTGCCTGCGGTCATTATGCCGGAGGCTCTTGTGCCCGCTATGTTGAGAGCGCCCCTCGGTCTCTCGCGGCATCCCATTGCGAGGATCACGGATTTTGCTTTTATTTCAAGCATTCCGTCTTTTTTATTTACGGCATATACCGTCTTATCCTCCGTGATATCGAGGACCATGGTGTCCGTCTTATACTCTATTTCAAGAGCGTTGACCTGCTCAATGAATCTGTCAGCGTATTCGGGGCCGGAAAGCTGTTCGCCGAAATACTGCAAACCGAATCCGGTATGAATACACTGCTCGAGAATTCCGCCGAGAGTTTCGGCTCTTTCGAGAATGAGTATGCTGTCAACGCCGCATTCTTTGGCCTTTATGGCAGCCGCCATACCTGCGGGGCCTCCGCCCACAACGACTATATCGTAATTAAGCATTGCAGTTCCTCCTCTCACTTTGTTCTCTCATAGATTATTTTTGAGTCTCCGCCGAATTTTGTTATCTCGTTGATCTCCGTTCCGAGCTCTTTTGCGAGAAGCTCGACCACCTTTGAGCCGCAGAATCCGCCCTGGCATCTGCCCATACCCGCTCGGGTCCTTCTCTTGACTCCGTCAACGTCTCTCGCGCCGGCAGGGGCTCTGATGGCGTCAATGATCTCGCCCTCGGTGACGGTTTCGCATCTGCATATTATCCTGCCGTAAGCGGGATTTTTTTCGACCAGCGCTTTGCGCTCTTCGTTAGTCATATTTCTGAAGCGGACCGGCGCTTTTCTCTCGGGATTGAAGTTCTCTTTTTCTTTTGCTCCGCACTCGGAAACTATCATATCCGCGACATAAAGACCTATTGCCGGAGCGGATGAAAGGCCGGGAGATTCTATTCCGGCTACATTGATGAATTTATCGTTTGCGCTGCTTTTTTCAATAATGAAATCGTCGCATTCAAGATGAGCCCTCAGACCTGCGAATGAGGTGATGACATCCCTTGTAGTCAGGGTGGGTACGGTCTTTTTCGCCTTCTCCAGAATTGCGGAGAGCGTGTCTGAGGTAGTGTCTGTATTATCTTTTTCGTCTATATCCGTTGCGCTCGGGCCGATGAGCAGGTTTCCGTCAACCGTCTGAGTTACGAGCACTCCCTTGCCCATTTTTGTCGGGCATTGGAAAATGGTGCGGCCGACCGTCTTGCCTGCCGATTTGTCGCAGAGCATATATTCGCCCTTGCGCACAATGGTATGGATCGAATTATCGCCTATCATGGCGGCGATCTCGTCGCAGTAAACGCCTGCCGCGTTTATCACATATTTGGCTTTTACGGAGTTTTCGCCGCTTGAAACGGTGAATACCGAGCCGTCATGCTCAATTGAGGTCACCTTGAAATTCCTGATGAATTCCGCTCCGTTTTCAACCGCATTTTCCGTGGCGGCTATGGTCAGCTCATACGGGCATACTATACCGGCGCTCGGAGCCCAGAGAGCGGCGACGGCGCTTTCGTTTACCATCGGCTCAAGCTCGTGAAGCTTCTTTGAATCATAGATCTCGAGCCCTTCAACGCCGTTTTTCTCGCCTCTTTCTTTGAGCATTTCGAGAGTTTTGATTTCCTCATCCGAAAATGCCGCGAGGAGTGAGCCGAGCTGCTTGAAGGGAACATTCAGCTCTTTGCAGACCTTGGGCATGAGAGCTGTCCCTTTGACATTGAGCTTTGCTTTCAGAGTGCCGGGAACGGCGTCAAATCCCGAATGAACTATTCCCGAATTTGCCTTTGACGTCCCCGTAGCGGGATCATTGCATTTTTCGAGCAGCGCAATTTTAATATCGTAGCGGCTCAGCTCGCGGGCGATAAAAGCTCCCGAAACGCCTGCGCCGATAATTGCTGCGTCATAGATCATAAATCGAACCTCCGCTTTTTTATTTTGACTTACACACTTCGACTTGCCGTCTGAAAATAGATTATATCACTTCGGCAAAAATATATCAATATATTTTCATTATATTGTGATTATACTCATCACATCTCCGAGATTTCCTTTTATCACGAGCCCGAAAAGCCCGTCCATATCCGTTGAATCGCGGTTGATGAGAACGAGATGCCTGCCCTTGAAATATCTGATGAATCCCGCCGCGGGATAAACTCTCAGCGAAGTGCCGGCAACTATGAGCATATCCGCGCCCGAAATGGCTTTAACGGCGCCGCCGATAACATCTTCGTCAAGCGATTCTTCATAGAGCACAACATCGGGCTTTATGATCCCTCCGCAGCTGCATCTCGGGATCCCCTGCGAATTTACCACATAATCTATCGTGTAGCTCTTTGAGCATTTCATGCAATAGTTGCGAAGCACCGAGCCGTGAAGCTCATAGACCGTTTTGCTGCCCGCGTCCGTATGCAATCCGTCAATATTCTGAGTTACCACGGCGCTCAGCTTTCCCGCTCTCTCAAGTTCCGCGAGCTTCAGATGGGTGATATTCGGCTTCGCGTCGGGATAGTAGAAGTATTTTTTGTAAAATTCAAAAAATTCAACGGGGTGGGCGTCAAAAAAACTCCTGCTGATTATCTCCTCGGGCGGATATTTGTAATTCATCATGTATATGCCGTCCGCGGAGCGGAAATCGGGTATTCCGCTCTCTGTCGAAACGCCTGCTCCGCCGAAAAAAACTATGGAATTACTCTCGGCGATCATTTCGTTGAGCCTTGCGATCTTATCTTCCATTGAAGTCACCTCAAAAAGATTTTATCACTACAAATTGTATTTTTCAACTCATACAGTCACAAAATATTGTCTTTATTATTGAATTTTTCTTTTTCGGGTGTTATAATGATTTATTATAACATAATGGATAAATGTTGCTCACAATTCAGATAACAGGGGGAAATTTAAGTGGCGAATACCTCAAAAAAATCAGCGAAACCTTCCGGCGCTTCAAAAAGCGTAAAAAAGAAGGAGCCGGATATACCTAAAAAGACCGCGTCAAAGCCGGCTCAGACCCGCGCCGCGGCAGGGGGCTCCTCTGCCAAATCAAAGGCGGCGCCCGCCGGTGTGCAGACCGCGGCGGATGACAGCTTCGGCAAAAGACAGGGCGCGGGGATAGCGTTCTTCTGCCTGGGGCTTTTTACCCTTGCCGTAGTTTTGGTTGAGGGCGAAAGCGCATGGCAGGTCATCCACAATGCCCTTTTCGGAGCCTTCGGCTTTTCGGCATTTATAGTGCCTTTGATTTTCTTTTATCTTTGCTACACCACCGCCAAAAACAGAGCTGTCAAAAGCGCGGCGGTCAATGTGGTTTTTTCGGGAATATTTGTCATATTCCTTTCGTCGGTTATCCACCTTATTTCAAAAGAAGCGGCTTATATCACGGATACCGAGCTTCTCAAGCAGGTGAATGAGGTCTGGATCGATCCCAATTCCAAATGGAGCGGAGGGGCTCTCGGCGCTTTTGTCGGCGGAGCCGCAGGCAAATTCTTCGGCAGGACGGGCGCCCTTATCTCCGTTATAATTCTCGCCTTTGCCGCCTTTATGTTTATGACCGGCATCACGATTCCCGGCATTGTCCGTTTCTTTGCTAAAGCGGGCAAAAAAGGCAAAGAGGATTATTCGCGTAAGGCCGCCGAGCGTGAGCAGAGAAGGCTTGAGAGAGAGGCCATGGAAGAGGAGCAAAGGCTCAGAGAAGAGGAAGAAGCCGAAAAAGCCCTCCTTGAGGAATCAAGGCGCAGAGCCAAAACTCCGCCCTCGATCACGGATAATAAAGAAGAAAATCACCCGTCGCCTTCGGAGTTTAACTCGGGGAGCGATATTTCGATAAAACTGCCCGGCGCAGGCGCAGCGGTCGATACCCTCGCAGAGCCTTCGATGCCCGCTGTTGTTCAGACCGCGGGTCAGGCTGTTGCGGCGGTGCCCGCTTCGCTTACCGTTGCTCAGGCGGCGGCAAATGCGGCTCAATCGGTTGAAGTACCCGAAACCCCGGCAAAGAAAGATAAACGCAAAAAGCCCAAAGCGGAGAAGCCCGAACCTGCCGAAAAGAAGCAGCCCGAGCCCTCCGAAAACGGAGAGATACGCGTAACTTCCGAGAAATATATGCTTCCGCCCATAGACCTGCTCGAGCTTCCTCATAATTATGAGTCCGCCGTCAATATCGAGGACAGGCAGAGACAGGGCGCAAATAAACTCATAGGAACTCTTGACAGCTTCAAGATCAGAGCCGAGATAACCAATATCGTGAGAGGCCCTTCGGTTACAAGATATGAGCTTGTGCCCGATGCGGGCGTGCGCATTTCCAAAATCACATCCCTTTCGGATGATATAGCGCTGCGGCTTGCGGCGAGAAGCGTCAGAATCGAAGCGCCCATACCCGGTAAATCCGCCATAGGTATCGAGGTGCCAAACGAGGCAAAATCCACCGTTACGATGCGCGAAATGATAGATACCGATGAATACAGACGCGCCGGCTCAAAGAGCAAGCTGAGCGTTGCTCTGGGTAAGGATATCACGGGCAGACTCATTCTCGCGGATATCGCCAAAATGCCTCATCTGCTCGTTGCGGGTACCACGGGCTCCGGTAAGTCCGTATGCCTTAATTCTATGATCGTTTCCATCCTTTACAATGCCTCTCCCGATGAGGTGCGCCTTGTGATGATAGACCCCAAGCAGGTCGAGTTTACCGTTTATAACGGGATCGCCCATCTTGAGATCCCCGTTGTTTCAAATCCGCGTAAGGCGGCGGGCGCTCTCGGCTGGGCTGTCAGCGAGATGGAGAAGCGCTATAAACTCTTTGCCGAGCACGGCGTGAGGGAAATCGACGGCTTCAATAAACTCTGCTCAGGCAGAGACGATATGGAAAAAATGCACCGTATCGTTATATTCATAGACGAGCTTTCCGATCTGATGATGACCTCGCCCAAAGAGGTCGAGGATTCGATATGCCGCCTCGCCCAGATGGCGCGCGCGGCGGGTATCCATCTTGTTATTGCCACCCAAAGACCTACCGCCGACGTAATTACCGGTCTTATCAAAGCGAATATCCCCTCGAGGATCGCCCTCTATGTTTCATCGCTGATGGATTCGAGGATCATCCTTGACAGAGGCGGCGCCGAGAAACTTCTCGGTAACGGCGATATGCTCTTCGCCCCCGTCGGCGCAAGCGCTCCGACCAGAATTCAGGGCTGCTATATCGCGGATGATGAAGTTGAGAGAATAGTTAATCATATCAAATCGCAGACTCCCGCCGAATACAGCGACGAGATCATGCGTGAAATCGACGCGAAAGCCGCCGAGGCCGAGGGCAAACACGGCGCCGATGCCGAAGGCGACGATATACTTGACCCGATGTATAATCAGGCGGCGGAGGTCGTCATTCAGGCGGGTCAGGCTTCGACCACAATGCTTCAAAAGAAGCTCAAGCTCGGCTATGCGAGAGCCTCCAGAGTTATGGATCAGCTTGAAGAAACGGGGATCGTCGGCGCCTCCGAGGGCGCGAAACCCAGGCAGGTCCTCATTTCCGCTCAGGAATGGTATGAGAGGCAGGCGCTCGCGCAGGGCGGCAAATCCGATCATAATGTCCAGATGAGCTTCAATGATATTGATAATTCCGAAGAAGAGGAAGAGCTTGATGATATCGAAGCTGTCGAAACCGGAGATTTTGATGAAGATGACAGCGCGGGTGATTTTGCCGATATCATCGAGGATGAAGATGAATTTGAAGATGATTATGAAGAGGAAGAAACCCCGGATAATAATGCCACGGAAGAGCCTGATATGAAGCCGGAGGAGGATGACGGATTCGCCGATATATATGAGGATGACGAAGGTGGAGAGGACGGCTTGATGCCGGTTATTCCCGTCACGGCGGATATTCCCGTCGAGGTCTCTCTGGATGAGGCGGAGATAGGTGAAAACGATACGGATCCTCCCGAAGAAATAGACATCGGGGTCGATGAAATCGAAGATGACACCGTTTCCGACTCGCCGGCTGAAAGCGATGATGATTATTTTGACGATGATGATTATACGGATCCCCTCATAAATGTTGACGATATTTTTGCCGAAGATGCGGATTTTTCCGATGATGAAGATTATTGATTTATCTTAGCTTATGAGTTTTTTACCCGTAACAAAAGAAGATATGCTTGCCCGGGGATGGGATGAGGTCGATTTTGTCTATGTCAGCGGAGACGCTTATGTGGATCATCCCTCCTTCGGTGCCGCGATAATTACAAGAGTGCTTGAAAACGCAGGCTTCAGGGTCGCCGTGCTTGCTCAGCCGGGCTGGAAAACCGCCGATGATTTCAAACGCTTCGGCAGGCCCCGTCTCGGCTTTATGGTGTCCGGCGGCAATATAGATTCCATGGTCGCCCATTATACCGTCGCCAAAAAACCGAGGAGCAGGGATTTTTATTCGCCCGGCGGCAAAACCGGTCTGCGGCCCGACAGAGCCGTTATAGTTTACTGTAACAAGATCCGTGAGGCATACGGTAAAATACCCGTCATAATCGGCGGGCTCGAGGCGTCGCTGCGGCGATTTGCCCATTATGATTACTGGGATGATAAAATCAGGCGCTCGATTCTTTTTGATTCGGGCGCGGATCTGCTTTCTTTCGGTATGGGCGAGCGCTCGATCCTTGAAATCGCCGAAAGGCTTGATGCGGGCGAGGATATTTCTCAGATGAGAGATATCAAAGGGACCTGCTATGCTGTGGATGTACGCGAAACGCCTTATTCCGGCGCGGAATGCCCGTCTTACGAGAATGTTGTTAATTCCAAAAAAGAATATGCCGTATCTTGCAGGATCCAGCAGGATGAGCAGGATTTTTTCAGAGGCAAAGCGATAAAGCAGAAGCACGGCAGCAGGATGCTCGTGCAGAATCCCCCGGCGATGCCGCTCTCGACCGCAGAGCTCGACGCGGTTTACGCCCTTCCTTACGAGAGAACATATCATCCCATGTATGAGAAGGATGGCGGCGTGCCCGGTATAGAAGAGGTGCGCTTTTCCATAGCGCACAACAGAGGCTGCTTCGGCGGCTGTAATTTCTGCTCGCTTGCCTTCCATCAGGGGCGGTATATCACCGCCAGAAGCAAAGAGTCCATTATCAAAGAAGCCGGGCTTTTGACCTCTCTTCCCGATTTCAAGGGATATATTCACGACATCGGCGGGCCGACCGCGAATTTCAGGCGCCCTTCGTGCGACGGTCAGGAGCAGAGAGGCCTTTGCAAAGGCAGGCATTGCCTTGCTCCCGAGCCCTGTCCCAATCTCAAAGCGGATCACAGCGAATATCTCGATATCCTGCGCAGCGTGAGAAATCTGCCGGGGGTCAAAAAGGTGTTTGTGCGCTCCGGCATCAGATATGATTATCTGCTCTGCGACAGTGATGATACATTTCTCAGAGAGCTTGTGAAACATCATGTCAGCGGTCAGCTCAAGGTCGCGCCCGAGCATTGCTCCGCGTTTGTGCTCGATAAAATGGGCAAGCCGCATATCGAGGCATATATCGAGTTTTCAAAGAAATATTTTTCCCTCAGCGGAAAGGCGGGCAAGGAGCAGTATCTCGTTCCTTACCTGATGTCGTCCCATCCGGGGAGCACGATGAAAGAAGCTGTTGAGCTTGCCGTATTTCTCAAAAAAATGGGCATAAGGCCCGAGCAGGTCCAGGATTTTTACCCCACTCCGGGGACCGTTTCGACCTGTATGTATTACACGGGGCTCGATCCTTACACATTAAAAGAAGTGTATGCCGAAAAAAATCCGCATGAGAAATCGCTTCAGAGGGCCCTTCTCCAATATTACGATCCCAAAAACGCAAACGCGGTGCGCGAGGCGCTGATAAAAGCGGGCCGCAGAGATCTGATAGGCTACGGGCAAAATTGCCTTGTGCCTCCCGCAAAGCCTCACGGAGCCGCGAACGGAAAGAGGAAAAATGGCGGAAAAAACAAGAGGTAAAGCCAAGAGAATAATAATTGCCGCTGTTGCCGCCGCTTTGCTTATTGCGGCGGTTTTCGGGCTTTGGTATATAATTGACGGCGACGGTGTTTTCAGCGGCCTTGAGAATACGCTCCAAAGCAGCGGATCGTCCGCGGCAGATCTTGAAGGCATTGGGATCACCTGCCTTGATGTGGGGCAGGGGGATTGCTCCTTTATTGTCTGCGACGGCAGGACCATGCTCATCGACGCGGGCGAGAGCGTTTACTCCGAAAGGGTTATCGGCTACCTTCGTTCCGTGGGCGTAAAAAAGCTCGATTATGTCGTCTGCTCTCATTTTCATTCCGACCATATCGGATCTATGTCCGCGGTCATTGATGAATTCACACCCTCAACGGTAATTATGCCGTCCGTTCCCCCGGAGCTCATTCCCGATACCGCTGCCTACGGCTCGCTTATCAGATCGGTGGATGATTGCGGCGCCGGGATAATCACCCCTCTGCCGGGGGATTCTTTTGAACTCGGCGGCGCGCAGGTCGTTACGGTCGGCCCCGTCAACGAGCTTACGGATAATCATAACGACCTCTCTCTGGTGATGAAGATCAAATACGGCAAGAGAAGTTTTCTCTTTACGGGGGACGCGGAAGAGCGGGAAGAAACCGATATTGTAAATTCCGGAGCGGATATAAGGAGCGACGTGCTCAAAGTGGGCCATCACGGCTCGTCAAGCTCATCGAGCCCCGGGTTTCTCAGCGCTATCAGCCCCGTTTACTGTATTATTTCCGTGGGAGCCGGCAACGATTACGGCCATCCCCACGAGGCAGTATTAAATGCTCTGTCATCATTTACGGATAAAATCTACCGCACCGATATATGCGGCAATGTTTATCTTTACAGCGACGGTGAAAGCATTACCGTCAAGCTTGACAAATAAAATCTCTGAATTGCGCCGATATTGTTCAATTTATACTTGAATAATGCGGCGCTTTATTATATAATAATATATATTTTTTGAACGGAGGGCAGGCAGTGAGCGGCGAAAAATTCCGCGTTTCTCCCGAAGAAACCGCAAAGCAAAAAGAATATACCGAGCTTGTGCGCGCGCTCATTGATTCGCGCTTCGGTTCAAAACCTCTCGCGTATGTGCATACCTACGGCTGCCAGGGCAATGTGTCCGACGGCGAGTATATCAAAGGTATGCTTTCCGAAATGGGCTACGGCCTCACCGATTCTCTTGATGACGCTTCTTTGATCCTCTATAACACCTGCGCCGTGAGGGAGCATGCGGAAGACAGAGTGTTCGGCAATGTGGGCGCCCTCAAAAATAAAAAGGCGGAAAACAAAGATTTAAAAATATTCCTCTGCGGCTGTATGATGCAGCAGCCTCACATAGCCGAAAAGATCCGCAGGAGCTATTCTTTTGTGGATGTGGTTTTCGGTACCAATGTGATCCACCGCCTGCCGGAGTTTGTTTATAAATCTCTCTCTCAGGGCAAAAAGATCACGGAGATCCCGTCGGGTGACGGCGTGATAAGCGAAGAAATGCCGATCCACAGAGATTCCGATTATAAAGCGTGGCTCCCGATTATGTACGGCTGCAATAATTTCTGCACCTACTGTATCGTGCCTTATGTCAGGGGCAGGGAACGCAGCCGCGATCCGGATATCATAGTCGCTCAGGCAAAGGAACTCGTCGCTCAGGGATATAAAGAGATCACCCTTCTCGGTCAGAATGTCAATTCCTACGGCAAATCTCCCGATTACGGAGTGAATTTCGCTTCTCTTCTCAGGCGCATCAACGCCATTGAAGGCGATTTCCGCATCCGCTTTATGACTTCTCACCCCAAGGATTGCACCCGTGAGCTTCTCGATACCATGGCAGAGTGTGAAAAAGTCGCGAAGCACCTTCATCTGCCGTTTCAGAGCGGAAGCGACAGGATCCTCAAAGCCATGAATCGCGGCTATACCGCAGATAAATACTATTCCCTCGTTGAATATGCTTACAAAGTTATGCCGGAGCTTTCGATCACCGCCGATGTCATAGTCGGCTTCCCCGGCGAAACAAGAGAAGATTTCTTAAAGACCGTCGAGCTTGTGAAAAAATGCGGGTTTACTTCCATGTTTACCTTCATTTATTCGCCCCGTGAGGGAACTCCTGCCGCGAAGCTTCCCGACCCCGTATCGCGTGAAGAAAAGGGGATCTGGTTCAGAGAGCTTCTCTCCGTTCAGGAGGAGGTCGCCTCAAAGAGGACCGCGGCGAGCGTCGGCAGAGTTTACAGAGTGCTTTGTGACGGCGTGAGCAAGGCGGGTCTTATCGAAGGCAGGACCGAGGGCAATATCATTATCGAGTTCCCGGCAGATAAAAGCGTCCTCGGGACTTATCGGGATGTCGAGGTGACGGAATCGCTGACCTGGATATTACGGGGCAGAATGATTTGATAATACAAAATGCGCCGTGTATAGCGGTGCCTAAAAAATAAATTTACAGGAGAAACAATTATGGATTTAATCGAAATGGCAAGACAGCTCGGCGCGGAGTTACAGAAGGATGAGCGCTATCTCAAATTCAGACAGGCTCAGAAAGTGAATGAAGAAGATACTGCTCTCAATGAGCTCATCGCAAAGCTTCAGCTCTGCCAGCTTCAGTTTCAGCAGGAGGCGGGCAAAGAGGATAAAGATGAAGCCAAGCTTCAGCAGATAGATACCGAATACGGTCAGATTTATTCTCAGATCATGGCAAGCGAAAATATGAAGGCTTATGATGCCGCGGTCAAAGAGATGGATAAGCTTATGAAATATATCAACGGCATCCTCTCCTGCTGCATCCAGGGCGAAGACCCCGCTACCTGCGAGCCTCATATCCACGAGCACGATTGCTCCTGCGGCTGCGATTCCTGCTCCGGCTGCGAATAATATCAAACCTGGTTTACTTTTTTAATTTTGTGATACGGAAGGTATAAAAATGGCGGAATACACTCCGATGATGAAACAGTATTTTGAAATCAAAAAACAGTATCCCGATACTATTCTTATGTTTCGTCTCGGTGATTTTTATGAGATGTTTTTTGAGGATGCAAAAACCGCGTCCGCAGAGCTTGAGCTTGTGCTTACGGGCAGAGACTGCGGGCAGGAGGAGCGCGCCCCGATGTGCGGGATCCCGTATCACGCCGCCGATTCATATATAGCGAGGCTTGTTGCAAAAGGCTATAAAGTAGCCGTCTGCGAGCAACTTGAAGACCCCGCTCTCGCCAAAGGAATAGTCAAGAGAAATGTTACCAGAGTCCTCACCCCGGGCACTGTCATCGAGAGCACGATGCTCGACGAGGGCAGAAACAATTATCTCGGCTGCGTCTGCGTTACGGGCGGCGAGGTCGGCTTATGCTTTGCAGATGTTTCTACCGGCGCTTTCCATGTGACAGGCTATCCTCTCAAAAACTGCACCTCGGGAGTTATAAACGAGCTCGGTAAGTTTTTGCCCAGAGAGGTTATTATCAATTCCGCCGTTTTGGAATTGAAGCAGGTGACGGATTTCATAAAATCCAGGATGAATTCCGCTTCTCTCGAGATGCTCGATGATGATAAATTTGAAGTTTCCGCGTGCGCGGAGATCCTCAAAGCCCATTTCGGAGTTTCGGATACTTCCTCTCTTATTCCGGGCGATTCCGGCGCAGCGGTTGCCGCCGCCGGCACAACCCTCGATTATTTGAGAAGCGTTCAGAAAAACGAACTTGAAAATATCCGTGCCGTTGAGTGCTACGGAGAGGGCAGCTTTATGCGCCTTGATGTTTCCGCCCGCAGGAATCTCGAGATCACGGAAACTCTCCGTACCCGCGAAAAACGCGGCACTCTGCTCTGGGTGCTCGATAAGGCAAAGACCTCAATGGGCAAGCGTATGCTTCGCTCTTGGCTTGAACAGCCTCTTATGAGCATAGGAGGCATTACAAAGCGCCACAATGCCGTCAAGGAACTGACCGAATCCCCGATGCTCTGCGACGATATCGCCGGAGCGCTTGACGGTTGCCAGGATATTGAGAGGCTTATCACCAGGATTTCCTACGGCAGTGCAAACGCCAAAGACCTCAGGGCGCTGTCATACACTCTTATGCGTATGCCCGAGATCAAAGCCATGATTTCCGGCTGCAGAAGCGCTGTGTTTTCATCGGTGTCGGATGATATGGCAGATCTCTCCGATCTGACCTCTCTTATCGAGGCTTCTATTGTCGATGAGCCTCCGTTTACCGTGAGAGAGGGCGGGATGATCCGTTCGGGATTCAATGCCCAGCTTGATGAGCTTCGCGGGATTGTCAGCAACGGCAAAGGCTTCCTTGCGGATATTCAGGCAAGAGAGCAGGAGAGGACGGGCATCAAAAAGCTCAAGATAGGATATAACAGGGTGTTCGGTTATTATATCGAAGTCTCAAATTCCTTCAAAGAGCTTGTGCCGGATGATTATATCCGCAAGCAGACCCTCGTAAACTGCGAGAGATTTATCACGCAGGAGTTAAAGGAGCTTGAATCCAAAGTCCTCGGAGCACAGGAGCGCATCGGCCAGCTCGAATATGAGATATTCGATTCCGTGCGTAAGAAGGCGGCTGAGAGGCTTACAGAGATACAGAGGACTGCCGCCGCCGCCGCGACTCTCGATGTGCTTTGCTCATTTGCCCGTGCGGCAAATGAAAACAACTATGTTTGCCCCGAAATGAATGCGGGCAGTGAAATAGTGATAAACAGCGGGCGGCATCCCGTTGTTGAAAAAATGATAGATTCCCCGTTCGTCCCGAATGATACGGTGCTCGATTGCGCGGATAACCGCTGCGCGATAATCACGGGTCCCAATATGGCGGGTAAATCGACTTATATGAGGCAGGTCGCTTTGATTTGCCTGATGGCTCAGGCAGGCTCATTTGTCCCCGCCGAGTCCGCGCGGCTCTGTGTGGTTGACGGTATTTTTACAAGAATAGGCGCTTCGGATGACCTCGCCTCCGGCTCATCTACATTTATGGTCGAGATGAGCGAGGTCGCGGATATTCTCAAAAACGCCACTTCGTCAAGCCTCATAATTTTCGATGAGATCGGCAGAGGCACCTCCACCTATGACGGAATGAGCATCGCGAGGTCCGTCCTCGAATACGCCGCCGATAAACGAAAACTCGGCGCCAAAACTCTTTTCGCAACTCATTATCATGAGCTCACCGACCTCGAAAACAAAGTTCCGGGCGTCAAAAACTACAATATTTCGGTCAAAAAGAGGGGAGACAGTATCACCTTCCTTCGCCGCATCGTTCCCGGCTGTGCAGACGGCAGCTACGGCATTGAAGTCGCAAAGCTCGCGGGAGTGCCCAATTCCGTCGTTGAGAGGGCAAAGGTCGTCCTTAAAGAGATCCTTGAGGAGAGCGGCAGACCGATCATATTTGAAGAGCGCGATTCTCAGAGCGACAATCAGATCTCGTTTGCCGATTCCAATGACAGCGCGATAAGAGCCAAGCTCAAAAAGATAGATATCAACACACTCACGCCCATTGAGGCGATGCAGATACTTTATGAATTGATTTCGCTTGCGGATTGATCTTACGCAATGCGGAGAAAGGAGCGACTGTGGCCAAGATAAATGTAATGCCCAAGCATCTCGCGGAGCTTATCGCCGCGGGCGAGGTCGTCGAGAGACCTGCGTCAATAGTCAAGGAGCTCCTTGAAAATTCGGTCGATGCGGGAGCAGATACCGTTACCCTTGAGATAAGGCGCGGCGGTATCTCATATATCCGTATCAGCGATAACGGCTCTGGGATCGGGCGCGACGATATAAGAAACGCCTTTGTCAGCCACGCCACAAGCAAGATCAAAGATGCCGATGATTTGAATTCGATAATGACCCTCGGTTTCAGGGGAGAGGCGCTCGCGAGCATAGCCGCGGTATCCCGTGTAGAAGTGCTGACCGCCGTCAAAGGAGATCCGGTCGGTACGAGGTATGTCACCGAATTCGGTGAGGAGATTTTGCTTGACGATGCGGGCTGTCCGTGCGGTACTACCGTCACGGTGCGTGATCTGTTTATGAAAACCCCCGCGAGGATGAAATTCCTCAAAAAAGATGTCACGGAGGCTAATGCCGTCGCCTCTGCCGTTGACAGGGTCGCTCTTTCACATCCGGAGGTTTCCTTCCGGTTTATCAGAGACGGCAAACAGACGCTTATGACGAGCGGCAAAGGTGATCTGCTCACCTGTATCCGCGAGGTTTTCGGCAAAGAATTCGCCTCAGGGCTCATAGAATGCTCCGGTGAGGCGTCGGGCATCAAAGTCGGCGGATTTATCTCAAAGCCGCAGTATTCAAGGCCGAACAGAAATATGCAGTTTTTCTTCATAAACGGCAGATATGTCCGCACGGGCACCGGCTCCGCGGCTCTCTCCGAAGGTTACAGAAACAGCATCATGGTCGGTAAATTCCCGTCATGCGTCCTCAATATTGAAATCAATCCGTCACTTGTTGACGTTAATGTTCACCCGGCAAAGACCGAGGTCAGATTCAGCGACGAGAAGCCCGTGTTTTCCGCGGTATTCGGGGCTGTCAAATCGGCTCTTGACCGGGGTGATACCAGGGTACAGGTCGAGCAAGTAAGCTCGCCTTACCAAAGCAATAAACCGTATAATTTCCCGGTAAAATATACCGATAAGCCAAAGGTGCCCGATGAGCAGCTTAAAATGAAGACGGGCGGCGGATTCCTGCGTATGAGCGCCTCGGAGTTCGGAAACGGCGGCGCCTCAAAAAAGGAGGAAAGCGTTCCTTCACCCGTCCCGTTCAGGCCGAAAACCACTCTTACGGCAAACGCGCCCGATTCTTTGCCGCGCGAGGGCGCCGGGATCGATTCGGCGGATGATATTCTTTTGAATTCTCCTTCTCCCGTTTCAGCCCCCGCCTCCGAGGAATCACCGGTAAGCGAGGCTCCTCAGCCGATAAACAGCGAAGAATTTGAAGAGGAGCAGTTCAGGCTTGTAGGCGAAGCGTTTATGACCTACATCATCTGCGAATACAAAAAGAAACTCATCATCATAGATAAACACGCCGCCCATGAGAGGATCATTTATGAGCGTCTTAAAAATAACGAGGGCGAAAGAACGGGTCAGATGCTTCTCTCACCCGTTACGGTGGATCTGCCCAAGGATGAGTATTCGGCTGTCACCGGCAATATCGGGATAATAAATGAATCCGGCTTCGAGGTCGAGGATTTCGGAAGCGGCTCGGTCCTTGTCAGAGCGTGCCCGATGGAGCTCTCGCCCGATGAGATCCCCGATATCATAGCCGAGATAGCGGGCAGATTTGTCGAAAAACGGCAGGATGTTATGTTTGAGAAGCTGGATTGGATCTTTCATTCCGTAGCGTGCAGAAGCGCGATTAAGGCGGGCAATGTTACCTCAAGGCTCGAAATGGAAAAATTCGCTAAGCAGCTTCTTTCGATGCCCGAGATACGCTACTGCCCGCACGGCAGACCCGTGCTTATCGAAATGACACAAAGAGAGCTGGAAAAGAATTTTGGCAGAATACAGTAATGAATTGATTGCCGTAGTCGGCCCCACCGCTTCGGGCAAAACAGCCGTCGGAGTCTCTGTGTGCAAAGAATTTTCGGGGGAGGTCGTCTCCTGTGATTCAATGCAGATCTACAGAGGTATGGATATTTCCACCGCAAAGCCGACTGCCGCCGAAATGCAGGGAGTGCCTCATCATCTTATTGATTTTGTTTCTCCCGATGAAAAATTCAGCGTTGCTCAGTATTGCGGGCTCGCCAAAGACACCGTTGCGGATATAGCGAAGCGCGGTCGGCTTCCCGTGCTCGTCGGTGGGACGGGGCTCTATTATTCATCGCTTGTCGATAATATCTCGTTCACCGAGGGAGAAACCGATTTTGCTTACAGAGAATTTCTCAAATCCCGCGCCGAATCTGAGGGAGCGCAGGCTCTGCTTGAAGAGCTGCGGCTTCTCGATCCCCGGGCGGCGGAAACTCTCCATGTCAACAATGTCGGCAGGATAATAAGAGCTCTTGAAATATATCATTCCACCGGCAAAACCAAGACCGAGCAGGATCTTCTCTCCCGCTCGAGCCCTTCGCCCTATAAACTCACGGCTGTCGGGCTTGACGCCAAAAACAGAGATTATCTCTATGACCGCATAAATTCACGGATCGACAGAATGCTCGAAAGCGGTCTTGAAGAAGAGGCGAGGCTCTTTTATGAGAAATACCCCTCCGGCACCGCCTCCCAGGCAATAGGCTGCAAAGAGCTGCTCCCTTATTTCAAAGGCGAAGCGTCTCTCGATGAATGTGTGGAAAAACTTAAAATGCAGACAAGGCGCTATGCGAAACGCCAGCTCACCTGGTTCAGACGCGATGAGAGGATCCGTTTCTTCTTTATCGACGAATACGATTCCTTCGATTCGCTTGCCTGCGCCGTTAATGATTATATCCGGAAGGAGCGTGAGAAATGAAACCCGAAAAGATTACAAGGATTCTCGCCGTTGCCGCGGCGGTGATCATCCTCGGTTATTTCGGGGTCAGCGTTTACCGCAATTCAGGCAACGCCTATAAGACCTCTACGGCCTATGTTCAGACCGTCTCCGAAACCGTTGATACCGATATGTATATCATCCGCGAGGAGCATATAATCACCTCCGGCTCAAAGGGAGTGGTTGTTTCCCTCGCTCAAAACGGAGGCAAGGTCAGCAGCGGCAGTGAAATAGCGGCGGTTTTCTCAAATGAGAAGGATGCCGAGAATTATTCGGCTGCGCTCTCGCTCATCAAAAAGCTCGAGACTTATAAAAAAATCGAGGGTCAGGTCCGCCTTGCAAACCTCGATATGAATAAACTCAACGGCGAGATAGACAGAAACTTTTTTGCAATGCTTGACGCCGTTTATTACAACAATTATGTAAACCTCAGCTCAGATGAGCTGACCTTCAGCGAAAACTTCTCCAGAAAAAATATCTCTCTCGGCTATGATGTCGATTGCACCGAGCAGATAGAAAAGCTCGAGAAACAGATAGAGAAGCTGACAAAGGCCGAGCCCGAAGGAATGGTCACCGCCGATGTGGCGGGCTGCTTCGTCTCCCGGCCGGACGGTTTTGAGAATGTGATACCCGCAGAAAAAATAGACGAGGCGACCGCCGATGATGTTTTGAAGGCTCTGGGTCAAAAGAAGGGGAAAATTCCCGCCGGAGCGATCGGTAAGGTCATAAACGGCTTTGAATGGTATGCCGCCTGCGTCGTTCCATCGGAAAAACTCACCGGTGTCGAGGCAAACCATAAGATCCGCCTTATGCTCGGTGATTCGGATGAAGAAACCGTCGAAGCCCGCGTTTATTCAAAAAAACTTCTTGAAGACGGCAGGTGCTTCGTTATATTCAAATGCTCAAATATGAACAGCGAGCTTTCCGATATCCGCAAGGTTTCGGGCAAGATAATCGTGCGCGAATATACGGGCATCAAAATCAGGCGCGACGCTGTCAGATTCAATGATGAAAACAAGCCGGGCGTCTATATCAAAGAGGGCAATCTCATTAAATTCAACAGGATAGAGGAAGTCTATTCGGATGAAAACTTTGTCGTCGCTCAGGATAAAACCGGCGTTGCGGGCTGGCTCGCCCAGTATGACGAGGTCGTGGTTGCCGGAAAGGAGCTGTCAAATGGAAAAGTCATCGCTTAATCCCGAATTTGAAAATATCACCGAAAATCTCAAGGTCATCAGGGAGCGGATCGCAAAAGCATCTCTCGCCTCCGGCAGAGACGAAAATGCCGTTGATCTGATGGCTGTGACCAAGACGATAGATTCGGCTCGTATCAATTACGCCTTATCGCAGGGAGTAGATCTCATAGGCGAAAACAGAGTGCAGGAATTTATGTCAAAGATAAACGAGCTTGATATGTCATCCTGCAAAGCCCATCTTATAGGCCATCTCCAGTCAAACAAGGCTAAAAAGATCGTCGGAGAGGTCGATGTGATCCAGTCGGTCGATACCGTCTCGATAGCGCGTGAGATCGCGAAGCACGCTCTCAGCCGCGAAATTGAGCAAAAGGTTTTGCTTGAGGTGAATATCGGCTGCGAATGGAGCAAATTCGGCTTTGATATTTCCGAGGTGCCCGAAAGGGCGGCTGAGATAGCCGAGATCAGCGGTATCAAGGTCAAAGGGCTGATGTGCGTAGCCCCGATTTGCGATGATAAAACCGAGCTGCTTCATATTTTTGAAAATATGCATAAACTGTTTATTGACATTTGCAATAAAAAAATGGATAATATAAATATGGAAATTTTGTCTATGGGGATGAGCGGAGATTATGAAACCGCAATTCTCGCCGGAGCAAATCTGGTCAGAGTGGGCTCGGCAATATTCGGCCCGAGGATTTATTCTGACAAACACTGATGAAATTATCGCCGAGGCGGTCACATATTAAGGAGGATTTACCATGAGCATTAAAGACAAGATCCAGAGCTGGATCAACGTAACGGACGATACCTATGTTGAGGGAGTAGATGACGAGGTCAGAGATGATTTTGATTTCGCTCCCGATAACGATGAGGCTGAGCCGGCAGTTCAGCGTGCCCCCAAGACCGGCGCATTCCATTCTTCAAGAAGCGACAGAAACTCAAATGTAGTCAATATCAATTCGGGCAAGCCCGTTTCCCAGTCAAAGCCGAGAGTCGTTTTCCAAAAGATAGACCGCTTTGCTGAGGTCAACAAGGTTGCCGATATTCTCAAGCAAAAGAGAATTGTGGTCCTCAATCTCGAATCCTGCCCGATAGACGAGGCGCAGAGGATAATCGATGTTCTTTACGGCGTGTCCTATGCCAATGACGGCGATTTCAAAAAGATTGCGGACAGAGCATATATAATCACTCCGAATAATGTGCCCGTGACCGGTGAGCTCGGCGACGAGATCAGCAGCGCTCCGGAAGAAGAATTTTAACAGGGGGAATAAAAAATGCTTAGACCCGAACAGATCGCAAACGCTAAATTTACGCCCGTAAGCGCCGGCGCTTACAGCGCTGAAGAAGTAGATAAATATATCGCCGCAGTTGCTGCCGCATACAAAGAAATGCAGGATGAAAACGAAGTCCTCAATAAAAAGATCCGCATCCTTGCCGGCACTGTTGAAAAATATCGCGGCGATGAGGATGCCATCAAGGCAGCCCTTCTCGACGCTCACAAAATGGCAGACAGCGTCACCAAATCCTCAAAAGAAAATGCAGATGCCGCGATAGCCGGCGCAAACGCCGAGGCTGAGCGTATCAAGACCAATGCCGATAAGCAGGCTCTTGATCTCGTCAACGCCGCGCGCACTCAGGCGGCGGATATAGTTACAAACGCGAGAAACGCCGTCGCCTCCATTCAGGAGAGAGCGCGCACCCAGGCGGATGAAACGCTCGCAAACGCAAACAAAGAGTCTCAAAAAATAATCGGCGACGCCGAAAAACAGAGCGCGGGCATAATCGGAAACAGCAAAAAAATGTTTGAATTCTATTCCGATGAGCTCAAGAAGGTCAAGGCTGAACTTCAGCAGTTCAGGACTATGGTCGAGATGCTCTGCAACGGCGAAAAGAAGCCCGAGGATATCCCCGAGTTTATAAATGAGCCCGAGATCCCCGATCTGAAGGCGCCCGCGGCGGCAGAGATTCCCGAGCCTCAGGCAGCGGTGCAAGAGCCCGTTCAGGAGCCCGAGGTTGAGGCCGAGGCCGAAGAGCCCGCCCCGGTTCAGGAGCCCGAAATCCCCGCAGAAACAGCTGAGCAGGAGCCTGCCGCTCAGGATGAAGAGGATGATTTTGATTCCTTCCTCAGCGAGCTTGATCTTGATGATTCCGATGACAGCGGCATATCTGCGGATATAGATTCTCTCATTCCCGATTTCGCCGCCCCCGAGCAGGAAGCGGCTCCGGCTCAGGAAGAGCCCGAAGCTCCCGCAGAGCCCGAAGCTCCCGCAGAGCCCTCCGTGCCCGCTTCGCCCGAAGCAGACGATGACGATATTTTCGGAGACCTTGATGATGATTTTGATGCTCTCGACATCCCCTCGGCTGATGATTCCGATGATGACGATGACGATATCACATCTCTTTTCGATTCGCTCTTCGATTAAAATTAAATGATTCGTGTCATATATGTTCTGATAATTGCTGGGCTTGTTGCGATAGACAGAGTGGCTAAGATCGCGGCTGTTTCCGCTCTTAAATCCGGCGATACAAAAGAATTTCTTTTCGGATTATTTCAGCTCAGATATACCGAAAACACCGGTGCCGCATTCAGCTCATTTTCCGATAACAAGGTCATACTGATCGTATTTACCTCCCTTGTGATCGCGCTGTGTCTGTTTGTGCTGATGACAAATAAGGTCAGATCCAAAGCGGCGAGCGTGTGCCTGCTCCTCATCGTATCGGGCGGCATAGGCAATCTGATCGACAGGGTCGCAAACGGCTTTGTCGTTGATTTCATCGAGCCTCTGTTTATGAATTTCGCTGTTTTCAATGTAGCGGATATTTTCATAACGGTCGGCGGGATCCTGCTGATATGCTACGAGATCTACACCCTCATTTCCGAAAAGAAGCAGTCAAAAGAAAACAAAGCGGAAGACAATGATTGACAAGATAAGTTCATTTGAATACGACGAACCTGTATCTTTTGTTGTTGACGAAAATTTTGCGCAGGAGAGAGTTGATAAAATTCTCTCCTTTGTGATTGATAACCGTTCCCGTTCCTTCGTGCAGGGGCTTTTTGATAAAGGGCTCGTTACCTGCAACGGCAGAGCGGTGTCAAAGAGCTTCAGGCCCTCGTGCGGCGATGAGATAGTTTTCGCCGTCCCCGAGCCTGTTGACCTCAATATAAAGAAAGAAAATATCCCTCTCGATATCGTTTATGAGGATGATTCTCTGCTCGTTGTCAATAAGCCGAGAGGTATGGTGGTTCATCCCGCCCCGGGGAATTACGAAGGCACTCTCGTCAACGCCCTCTTGTGGCATTGCGGAGATTCGCTCTCCGGCATCAACGGTAAGATCCGCCCCGGGATAGTCCACAGGATCGACAAAGATACAAGCGGGCTTCTGTTAGTTGCCAAAACCGATGAGGCTCATGTATCTCTCTCCGAGCAGATAAAGGCTCATTCGCTCGATCGCGAATATAATGCGGTCGTCCACGGCAGGCTTAAAGAAAGCGAAGGCGTTGTCGATGCGCCCATCGGCAGAAGCTCTGCCGACCGTAAAAAAATGTGCGTAACGGATAAAAATTCCAAAGATGCGGTTACGCATTATGAAGTTATTGAAGAATTTCCGGGCTTTTCACTTGTAAGATGTATTCTTGAAACCGGTCGTACCCATCAGATCAGAGTTCACATGGCTTATTTAGGCCATCCCGTCGCCGGAGATCCGGTTTACGGCCCCGGCGGAAAGCCCGCTCTCGAAGGCGGTCAGTGCCTTCACGCTGCGGTGCTCGGTTTTACGCATCCGGTTACAGGCGAGAGGATAAAGCTTTCTGCCCCTCTTCCGCCTTATTTTGAATCTTTTTTATCCCGATTAAGGAGTAAATAATGCAAAGCAGTTCACCGTATTCGTCATGGCTTGTTGCTTCAGACATAGACGGCACCCTGATAAATAAAAAGCGTCTGCTGCCGCCCGAAAATCCGGCAGAGATCAAAAAATTCACGGATAAAGGCGGTAATTTTACCCTCGCTTCAGACAGAAATCCCGAGCTTATGCGAGACTATTATAAAAATCTCCCGCTCGGCGGCATACCCGCCGTCGTTATGGGCGGCGCCGGAATATATGATTTCAAAGAGGAAAAAATGCTTTCTTTCACCGCTCTCAGCGAAGATTCTGTAAGGAAGACCAAAAAGATCGCAGAGAAGTTTCCCACCCTCGATGTGCTGATTGATACCAAAGATACCCTGTATATTTCCGGCATCGGCTACTGGGCTCATTTCTTTATCAAAAAGAGCAAAGCCACATATAAGTATTTCAGGAATATTGCGGATGTTCCGCCCGAAAACTGGGGCAAGGTGGTCTTTATCGGCGCTATGTGGAGAGTGAAACAGATAGGCAAAGTCCTCCGCAGCGTTTCCGGCAGAGAATTCAGCGTTATAGATTCTTCAAGCGTCAGCGTTCAGATTCAGGCAAAAGGCGCAAACAAGGGCGCTGCTGTAATGGAAATCGCCCGGATGCTCGGTATCGAAAAAGATCATACCGCCGCCATAGGCGATTATTACAATGATTATAAAATGCTCTCGGAGGTCGAGATAGCGGGATGCACCGCATCCGCGCCGCGTGAGGTCAAGGCGATTTCCGATTATGTCGCCTGCCATTGCAATGACGGCGCCGTTGCCGATTTCCTCCGCTATCTTACAGCCGAGATAGATAAAGAGAATATAAACAACAATCAAATTTAACCGGGAGGTGGCTGCCATGGATGCAGCAATCAAAAAACAGCTGAAAATTACGGCGTGCAAAGCAAGAATGGGTATAATAGAAGGTGTATTCAACGCCAAATCCGGCCACCCGGGCGGTGCGTTCTCTTGCGTTGATATCATTACCTACCTCTATTTCAGACATATGAATGTCGATCCCGCAGATCCGAAGAATGAAAACAGAGACAGATTCGTTCTCTCAAAGGGTCACGCCGCACCCGCTCTTTACGCAGTGCTTGCCCTCAAAGGCTTCTTCCCTCAGGAGTGGATCAAGACCCTCAGAAAGAGCGATTCCAATCTCCAGGGTCATCCGAGCATCAAATATACCCCCGGCGTAGATATGTGTACCGGCTCTCTCGGTCAGGGCATTTCAGCCGCCTGCGGTATGGCGCTCGGCGCAAAGATTTCGGGTAAACCGTTCAGAGTATATACCGTTCTCGGTGACGGTGAGATCCAGGAGGGTCAGGTCTGGGAAGCCGCTATGTATGCTTCGGCAAAAGGCCTCGATAACCTTGTAGCTGTCATTGACAATAACAATCTTCAGATCGACGGCACCTGCGCCGAGGTCAATTCTCCCTATCCTATTGCAGAGAAATTCAAAGCCTTCGGCTGGAATGTGATAGAGATAGACGCTCATTCATTTGATGAGATAGACGCCGCTTTTGCCGCCGCTGCCGAATTCAAAGGCAAGCCCAGCGCGATCATCGCCAAGAGCGTAAAGGGCAAGGGCGTTTCCTATATGGAAAACGAAGTCGGCTGGCACGGCAAGGCTCCCAATGCGGAAGAATATGAGCAGGCGATGACGGAGCTTTCGGCGGCTCTCGCCGAGCTTGAAGCATAAGGAAGGGGTGTAACAATGGCTGATATAATCAAAATGGCGACCCGTGACGCTTACGGCAAGGCTCTCGTTGAGCTCGGCGCGATAAATGATAAGGTCATAGTCCTTGATGCCGACCTTGCCGCCGCTACCAAGACGGGTATGTTCAAAAAAGAATATAAAGAGAGATTTTTCGATTCCGGTATTCAGGAAAGCAATATGATGGGCGTTGCGGCGGGTCTTGCCACAACGGGATTTACCGTGTTTGCCAGCACCTTTGCCATGTTTGCGGCAGGCAGAGCCTTCGAGCAGGTGAGAAATTCGATAGGCTATCCCCATCTCAATGTTAAAATAGGCGCCACTCACGCGGGCATTTCCGTCGGCGAAGACGGTGCCAGCCACCAGTGCTGTGAGGATATCGCTCTTATGAGGAGCATTCCCGGCATGGTTATCATAAATCCCGCGGATGCTGTCGAAGCGAGAGCAGCCGTTCTTGCCGCCGCGGAATATGAAGGCCCTGTCTATATGAGATTCGGAAGGCTTGCAGTGCCCTGCGTTTTCGGCGATGATTATAAGTTTGAGTGGGGCAAAGCCGTCAAGCTCTGTGACGGAGCGGATGTTACCATCTGCGCCACCGGTCTTATGGTCAATGAAGCGATCGAAGCCAAGAAGCTTCTCGCGCAGGACGGTATCGATGCCGAGATCATCAATGTCCACACCATAAAGCCGCTTGACGCCGAAACAATCTGCCGCAGCGCCGCCAAGACAGGCTGCGTTGTTACCGCAGAGGAGCATAATATCATCGGCGGCCTCGGAAGCGCAGTCAGCGAAGCCATCTGCGAGAGCGGCACCTGCGTTCCGGTCGTCCGCGTCGGCGTAAACGATGTATTCGGCAAATCGGGCCCTGCGGTCGAACTTCTGCATATTTACGGTCTTGACGCCGCAAATATCGCCGATAAAGCCAAAAAGGCTATTTCATTAAAGAAATAAGGTTTCAAAATGAACAGTGACAGAATTCTGAAAAAATCCGTATTCGGCGGCTTCAAAAGAGAAGATGTGTTATCTTATATAGAGAAGCTTCAAAGTGAAAATGTCGCGCTTGCAGATGAGCTTAGAGAAAAGAGCGCCGAATGCGCCGGCTCTGTTTCGGGCGATGATTTTTCCGCGTTGAAATCGGAGAATGAAGAGCTCAAAGAGAAAATCAGGTCTTTGAATGAGAGGCTTGAGGCCCTCGGGCGCGAAAAAGAAGAGCTTGAGGCGAAGCTTTCGCAGCCGTCGGAGCAGATGAACAGATCCGGGTATGACGCTTTCAGCGGAGAAAGCTCCGGTGTGCTCATACAGGAGGCGATGAAGTATTCGGATACTCTTGTGAGCGGAGCGAAGCAGACTGCCTCAAAGGCTCTCGAAACGGCAGGCGGTTCAATAGATTCCGCTGCGGCGGATATCCGCGCGGCAGGCGAAAGAGTGAGGACCGCTCAGGTAAATCTTGATTTTTCGCTCAATGCGGTCAAAAAGAGCGTGGATGAGCTTATAGAAAATCTCGGCTCGATTTCAGAAAAAATCAATCCCGGTGAATGATTATGTCATTGTATAAATTAAATTTACAGGAAATAAGAAATAATATCCCCGACCTCGCCGCCGGGGATATGGTTGAACTCAGCGGGATCTGCTACACCGCGAGGGATGCGGCACATAAACGCATTTTTGAATTGCTCGACAGAGGAGAAAAACTGCCCTTTGAATTAAAAGACGCCTGCATCTATTTCGCGGGTCCTACCCCTGCTCCGGCAAATTTGCCTATAGGCAGCTGCGGCCCTACCACAGCGGGCAGAATGGATCCTTATTCACCCCGTCTGCTTGATCTCGGGCTCGCCGCGATGATCGGTAAGGGCGAGAGAAGCGAAAAAGTGCGTCAAGCCGTCGTGCGTAACGGCTCGGTTTATTTTTGCGCCCTCGGGGGCGCGGGCGCTCTCTATGCCAAGCATATCACCTCTCTTGAAGAGATCGCGTTTCCCGAGCTCGGGTGCGAGAGCGTCAAGAGGCTCACGGTCAGCGAGTTTCCCGTTTTTGTCGGCATAGACTGCCGCGGCAATACCGTTTTTGAGGAAAAGAAATTATGATTATTCGCACGATTGCCGCTGTCATTCCGGCAATTATACTTCTCGCAAAGGTCTATAAGGCAGACAGGCTCGAAAAAGAGCCCAAAGGTCTGCTTATATCCCTTGTTTTTATGGGGCTGCTTTCGACTTTCACGGCAGGCATCGCCGAGCTTGTGTGCGGCGGGATCCTTGCACGGTTTGTCCCCGAAAAAACACTGATCTATAATATAATCGAGTATTTTTTAATAGTCGCGTTTGCGGAGGAAGGCTCCAAATATTTCTTCCTTAAGATCCGCACATGGAAATCGCCGAATTTCAACTGCTCGTTCGACGGAGTGGTATATTCCGTTTTTGTTTCCCTCGGCTTTGCTCTGTTTGAAAATATCGGGTATGTAATCCAGTTCGGCCTTTCAAATGCTGTTGCCCGCGCGTTTACCGCAGTTCCCGCCCATGCCTGCTTCGGCGTGTTTATGGGAGTCTGGTATGCGGCGGCTAAGCGCTGGAGCTACAGAGGCAATTCCCTGAGAGTCAAGGCCTGTAAGATAAAGGCTCTGCTGATACCTGCATTCTTACACGGCGCCTATGATTTTTTGGCGACCGTTCAGGCCGATGCGGCTACCGTGGCATGGATCGTCTTTGTGCTGATTATGTTCATTATCGCTTACAGAAAAGTTAAGCAGACCGCCGCGGCGGATGAGTATATCGATTATAATCAATACGGTTTTTCCGATTTTATGAATAATATTCGTATATAAAAAATCTGCCCGCAGGGATCTTATGATCTCTGCGGGCTTTGCGTAACTTATTTGATTACATGCAGGTGTAGCCGCCGTCAACAGCGATATTCTGTCCGTTTACATAGCTTGAAGCGGGGGATGCAAGGAAAATCGCGGTGCTGTCAAGCTCGCCTTCGTTGCCGTAACGGGCAAGGGGGATCATGGTCTTTGCGTAATTCTGGAAGAATTCGGAATTGAGTGTTTCCTCCGTGAGCGGAGTGTAGAAATATCCGGGGCAGATCGAGTTTACGTTAATGCCCTTTTCGCCCCATTCCGCGGCGAGAGCTCTCGTGAGATTTACAACGCCGCCTTTAGCCGCGTGATAGCAGGCTGTGGGAGCGATTTTGTTGCCTACAAGGCCGTACATCGAAGCGATGTTGATGATTCTGCCGTATTTTGCGGGGAGCATAGCCTTTTTGGCTACCGCTCTCGCCATCTTGAAGGTGCCGAAAAGGTCGATATTCATTTCGTTTTCAAATGTAGCGTCGGGCATATCCTCTGCGGGAGTGACTCCGCCGGTGCCTGCGTTGTTGATGAGAATATCAATTCTGCCGAATTCTTTGAGAACGGCGTCAACTGCGGCTTCAACGCTGTCTGTATCCGTAATGTCGCAGCGAACGCCGATGGCCTTAACTCCGTATTCCTTCTCGATTTCCGCGGCGACCTCATCAATGAGATTCTGCCTGCGCGCCATGGCGACAATATTGCAACCCTGATTTGCAAGAGCCTTTGCCATCTGAACACCGAGACCTGTCGATGCACCTGTTACAACAGCGACCTGTCCTGTGAGATCAAAATAATTCTTTGACATAATGTACCTCCTTGTGATACCTGAAATTTGCCCTATAATTTTATCTGTTTTTTTCTTAAATGTCAAGGCGGATACGCCCCATAAATTTAATTAAAATAATTGACCTTATATTTACTCTATGTTATAATCTATTAAATATAGGGCGGCAGTTATTTTTGCCTGCCCCGTGTATGTCAGTTTCAATTTTACCCGAGAGGAGTCAATTATGATCAGGATTTCTCCTTCCGTGCTCGCGGGTGATTTTTCATCCCTCGGCAGCGAATCCGTTAAAATGAAAAACAGCGGAGCGGATTATCTTCATCTTGATGTTATGGACGG
This sequence comes from uncultured Clostridia bacterium, assembly GCA_947166625.1. GTDB lineage: Bacteria > Bacillota > Clostridia > Oscillospirales > Acutalibacteraceae > CAG-177. The sequence goes on along the minus strand of CAMVEX010000006.1, from coordinate 33,559 downwards.
TCATTTTGTCCCGAATATAACCTTCGGCGCGCCCGTTATCAAATCAATAAGATCATATACCGATCTCGTCTTTGACGTGCATCTGATGATAAGCGAGCCTCTGAAATATATTGAGGATTTTGCAAAAGCGGGCTCTGATATCATCACCTTCCATTTCGAGAGTGATTCGCCCGTCGGCGAAACCATAGATAAGATCCGTTCTCTCGGATGCAAGACGGGTATAAGCCTCAAACCGGCAACCCCTGCCGAGGCTGTGTTCCCTTATCTTGACAGGCTCGATATGGTGCTTGTGATGACCGTTGAGCCGGGCTTCGGCGGTCAGTCGTTTATGTTTGATATGATGGATAAGGTCGCCGCGGTGAAAGAAGAGATCGAGCGGCGCGGCCTTAAAACCGATATCGAGGTGGACGGCGGAATAAACGCCGAGACAGTCTGCGTTGCCGCAAAGGCGGGCGCGAATGTTTTTGTTGCGGGCAGCGCCGTATTCAAATCGGAAGACCCCGCAAAAATGATAGAAGATCTCAAAAACAACGCTCTTAAATCAGTTTGATTCAGGCGCCTTTAAGGCTCCTGTACGGAGGTAACCCCTTGGCGAGTGAAAGCAAAAGTTCAAGTCTGAAATCACTCAATATTTTCGGAGACTATCTGATAATGCTCGTGTTTCCGTGCGCGCTTTCCGTCTGGTATTACGGAATGCCCGCTGTCAGGACCCTTGCGGTCACGGTCGTTACGGGCTTTATCTGCGATTTCTTCGGAAGTATTCTCGTATATAAAAAATTCTACGCCGCCGATCTGAGCTCGTTTTGCGCGAGCATTATGATAGCGCTGATGATGCCTGCCGGCATTCCGGCTTATATCCCGGTGCTTGCGGCGGCATTCAGCGTCACGGTCATCAAGATCCCGTTCGGCGGAGGTATGCAGGCTCCGTTTGTTCCTGCGGCGGCGGGCTTTGCGTTTGTCGCCGTATGCTTCAAGGATGAAGTGTTTACTTATCTGCCGGGCAGAGAATATATGGGCGGCGTTTCGCTCGGCTCTACCCTTATGCACGGCGGTGCGATGAGGATGAACGGCTCAAATATTCTTGATATACTTACGGGAAATATCGCCGGACCTATGGGCACCGGCTGCATAATAGTATTTGCCGCCTGTATGATTTATCTCCTGGTGCGCAGGCGTGAAGCCCTTCTTGCGACTGCGGGATTTCTCGGCGCGTGTATCATATTTGCGCTTGTTTTTCCCCGTTCAAACGGCTCAAGGCTCGCCGGTATGATCATGGAGCTTTCATCCGGAAGCCTGATGTTCGCGTCCGTATTTCTTCTTACGGATTATTCCGCTCTGCCCGCTTACAGGCGCGATAAGCTCGCCTACGGCATTTTCTGCGGAATTATTTGCATGGCGATGCGAAAGCTCGGCGCATTTGAGGAGCCGGTATGCTTTGCGGTGCTTCTTGCCAACGCTTTCAGCCCTCTGCTTGATATTCTTACAAAGCGGATCATGGATTTCATAGCTCCCCGTAAACAGCGCAGGGAGGTGAGCTCCGTTGAGTGAGAATTCACGCGGATATATGCTCAGGGGCGCCCTGCTCAATAATCCGGTCCTTTTCCAATGCGTCGGATTATGCTCTATAATTGCAGGCACCGCTACCCTGAAGGATTCGCTTTTTATCGCCGTTCTGCTCGCGGCTGATCTTATTATCACCTGCGTCATAGCGAGCGCTCTGCTTAAAAAGATCCCCAGATATGTCAGGATCGCGATATATCTGATGATAGGCATTGCCGTCATCTATCCCGTTTTGCATTATATCGAAGAAAAAACGCTTATCGAGATAACTCTCGGTATGAGGATCATCATACCTCTGATTGCGGTAAATTCCGTTACCGCCGTTCACTGCGAAACCTTTGCCGTTAAAAACAGCGTAAAAAGCGCATTTCTTGATGCCCTTGCCGCCGCAGTCGGCACCGGAGCCGTCGCCGTTATATGCGGGATCATACGCGAGGTCATCGGCAAAGGCACCGTCGGCGGATATGAGCTCAATATGAAATTTACCATGAGCACCATGTCTATGCCCTTCGGCTGCCTCGTTTTGCTCGGCTTCCTCGCCGCGTTTATTAAAGCGGGCGTGAGATTCTCTCAGAGAAATCCCGGCTCCCGCTCCGAAGAAGACGGCCCCGATCGGCCCGAAGAAATATCGCTTGACATAGGCTCGGATGATGAGCCCGAAGCGGTCGAAATGATAATAGCCGATTATGATGATATTGATAATATCCTTTCATCCACCGATGAATTCTTAAAGTCGCTCACCGGCTACCCGGGCGATGTAAACGGAGGTGACGGCGAATGAAAATGATAACCGGCCTTCTTATCACCGCTTTATATACGGTCTTTGTCCAGAATCTCGTTATGACCTCGGGCCTCGGCATGAGCGAAGCGATGAGAATTTCTCCGCGCCCCAATACTTTTGTGAGATTCGCCGTTATGATTTCGGGATTCTCCACGGTTACGAGTATTCTCTGCAATCTGATCGCCTCATATACAGGCTCGGTCAGATCCTACGCCGCCAAGGCGCTGATATATGCCTCGGTGCTTGCCGCAGTTTATTTCGCGGTCGCGTTTATAGCGAATATTGCCGTTAAAGATAAAGAAATTACCGGGATCCTCGGAATCGCGGCGCTCAATACCCTCGTATTTGCCGTCCCCTACATAAACGATTCGGCGGCGTATTCCCTTACGGATTGTATCGGCTCGGGGCTCGGCGCAGGCTTTGCCTTTGTGCTTGCCGCCGCTCTTATCGGAAGCGGTGCGAGAGTAATAGAGCGCAACAAACATATTCCGCCGATATTCAAGGGAACCCCCGCGATGTTCTTTTATGTCGCCATGATTTCGCTGGGCTTTATCGGTTTTACCGGAACACAGCTTTTTTAAGGAAATAATTATGAAAAGAAATTCTGAAAACAGGGCGCTGAAGCCTTCTCAGCGCGAAAGCATAACTGAATACACCTCGCGCTTCGGCACGGGAATAAGCTATGAGGATAAGCTTCGCGGCAAAAAGATAGCCGGATATATCGCGGTCATTCTTTGCCTGCTCGCCCTCGTTTACATCGGTTTCTTTCTTACCGAGCTGCTCATAGGCATCACCGAGCTGCCCGCGTTTATTCACTTTTTCCCGGAGGGAGCGCAAGAATGGATTTTGTCCCTTTCAATTCCCGCCTGAGTTGGCATAAAACGCCTTTCGGAGCGGTCAAAAACGGAACAGAGGTTACCTTGCGCATCGTTCTTCCTGCCGGATTCTACTGCTCGTGGGCTCATATCAATGTCATTCGCGACGGCGAAAAATTTATTTACCCGATGAATTACGAATATACCGCCGATAACGGCGAAAGCTGGTGGGGCGGGAGCTTTACTCCCGGTTTGCCCGGTCTGTATTTCTATTCGTTTACCCTTATGACCGGTTTCGGCGAAGTGCCCATCACAAGGTTTGACAGTTCGTCGGGCAGGATTTCCGGCGGCGGAGAAGATTTCCAGCTCACGGTTTATGATAAGGATTTCACCACCCCGGATTCAGTAAAGGGCTCGGTCATTTATCAGATCTTTCCGGACAGATTCTGTTTTTCGGGCGAGAAGAAAGAATCCCGCTTTCCCGGCAGAATCATCAGAGATGATTGGGGAGGGCTTCCGATGTGGGAGCCCGATGAAGACGGGAATATCACAAAATATGATTTCTTCTGCGGCGATCTCAAAGGAATTGAGTCAAAGCTCGATTATCTGGAAAGTCTCGGTGTGGGCTGCATTTACCTCAACCCGATTTTTGAGGCTGAATCCAATCACCGATACGATACCGCCGATTATGAGCGTATCGACTCCCTGCTCGGCACACAGACCGATTTCAAGAGGCTGTGCAGCTCTGCAAAGCGCCGCGGTATTGACATCATTCTTGACGGCGTTTTCAGCCATACCGGGTCAGACAGCCGCTATTTCAATAAAAACGGCAGATACGGCGACGGCGGAGCATACAGAGATAAGAATTCACCCTATTATTCCTGGTATAAATTCAGCGAGTGGCCCGATGAATACGAAAGCTGGTGGGGAGTGGATATTCTTCCCGAGACCGACGAAAACTGCGACAGTTATATTGAATATATCTGCTCGGTGCTTAAAAAGTGGCAGTCGCTCGGCGCTTCCGGCTGGAGGCTTGATGTCGCGGATGAGCTTCCCGATAAATTCCTCGATGCCCTTCGCCTCTGCGTCAAGTCTCAGGATAAAGACGCGCTGATAATCGGCGAGGTCTGGGAGGATGCGTCAAATAAGATCAGCTACGGCTCACGCAGGCGTTATCTCACCGGCTCACAGCTTGATTCCGTTATGAATTATCCATTTGCCGATGCACTCATTGATTTTGCCGTTACCGGCAGGGCTGAGGGATTTAACGATAAAATTTCCGTTATTTGCGAAAACTATCCCAAATGCGTTGTTGACTGCCTTATGAATCATATAGGCACCCACGACACCTGCAGGGTGCTCAGCCGCCTCGGTACTCTTGACGGCTATGTCAGCGACCCCATTAACAGATACAAGGGCGATATGACCGCCGAGCAGCATGAACGCGGAGTCCGCCTTCTTAAAATGGTGTCCTCCATGCAGTTTACCCTGCCGGGCGTTCCTTCGATCTATTACGGTGATGAGGCGGGAGCAGGCGGCGGAGTCGATCCCTATAACCGCGGCTGTTATCCCTACGGCAGAGAGAATGAAGAGCTTCTTTCCCATTACCGTATGCTCGGTAAGATCCGCAGAGAGCATCCTGTTTTCAAAGACGGAGAGTTTATCCCCGTCTCCGATATGCTCGGGTGCGTCTGTTACGAGAGGCGCGGAAGGGGAGAGAGAATCCTCACCGCCGCAAACCGCAACCCTCACCCGATAACCTACATACTTCAGGATGACGGATTCGTTTCTTTGACCGGTCAGACGGTCTGCGGCAGAGCGCTTTTGCTTGGAGCCTTTGAAACGGCAATATTATATTTGAATTGCGATGATTGACAAATGAGTAAGAATATCACCTTCAGGACAGAGAAAAAATCCAAAAGGCGAAACAGAAATATAATAACCGCGGCTGTCGCGGCGGCTTTGCTGCTGCTCGTCGCTGTTTCCGTCGCGGCGGTGATGGGAGCGGGAGACTTTGATTTGAGGACCGTTTTGGGAGGCGACCCCGCAGTTACCGCCGATCAGACCGAAACGGCTCCCGATATTCCCAGGAGCGATAACTGCTGGCTCTTCTGGTGCAAGGATTCCGTGAGCGGAGAGCTGCGTTTCCTCTGGGTCACCAGAATCATCATGCCGCGCGGCAAATATATAATTTATTCTCCTTCTGTGGATGAAAATGTGGAGTATGAGAATGAATTCGGCTCTCTCGCCTATATATTCAGGCAATACGGTGCGGAAGGTCTGACGCAGGCGCTCGAAGAATACTGCGGCGTCAAGATCTCACACCATATCGGGTCGGATACCGAAGCCTTCAAGCAGACGGTAAACCGCTTCGGGTCTGTCACGGTCGATCTGCCGGACAGTATCAATTACAGGGGCTCGTTCAATCTTATTCTTCCCCGCGGGAGCAATGTTATCAAGGGCGATACCCTCTATAAATATCTTGTCTATACCGGCTTTATGCAGGGCAACACCGTCAAACTCAGGGGAGAGGCGCTTGAGGGAGTCCTTCGCAATGTCATCAATCCCGATAACGCCGGCGGTATAGAAAGCATCTATTCGCGTATTGCGAATATCCTCTATACGGATATGACCGTCGTGGTCTTTTCCGAGCTGAGAGATTATGCAAATGATTTGTTCAATACAGGGGTTAAGGAGACGGTTATTGCGGAAAAACCGAATCAGATAAAATGACTGTGAGATCATAACGGTCGAGAGGATAAATAATGAAAAAAAAGACAGGAATTCTCCTGATTTTTCTCGCCGCTGTTTTGGCGGTGACGGGTTTCATTCAGATTAGAAGAGAATACCCCGATATAGAGAAACCGATTATAAACAGATATATAGGCGCCGTTGAAGAATCAGCCGCGGGCTCAAGATTCAAGACCTATTTTCCCGGTCTGTCTCCCATTGAGAAGCAGGCATATAATCTCATTCTTGAGAGCATTTACGATATGCCCGAGCGCATCCTTGTGCCCGATCTTAGCGAAAAACAGCTCGACAATGTGTTCAAGGCTCTGCTCAACGATAATCCCGATCTCATTTTTCTCGGGCGCAAATGCAGGCTTAACAGCGAGCTTTGGAATGACTATATCTCCTTTGATTACATAATGACAAAGGAAGAGTATGACAAGGCTGACAGAGAAATGCGCGAAAAGAGAGATCTTATCATTGCCTCCCTTTCGGATCTGAGCGATGAATACCGCTGCGAGCTTGAGGTGCATGATTATATCATAAAAAACTGCACATATAAGCTGGAGGATAATAATTATTTTTATTCATCGGCTTACGGCGCCCTTGTCAACGGTGAGGCAGCGTGCGAAGGGTATTCCAAGGCGGCAAAATATGTGTTTGATAAAATCGGCATAGAGAGCGCTCTTGTGAGCGGCAAGGCGGAATCCGACTCCAATAAAGGGGGAGGAGACCACATGTGGAATATCGTCAAGATAAACGGCAACTATTATCATCTCGACCTCACCTGGGATGATCCCGTCAGCTCCAACACCGTCGCTATGAGCCTTCACACCTATTTTAATTTAACGGATGATGCGATAGGCGTCAACCACAGCGATTTCTCCTATTCTCCTGGATGCACGAGCACGGATGATAATTATTACGTCCGCAACGGGCTCCGTTTCCCGAATTTTTCCAAATCCGATGAAAGCAGGCTGAAGGAGCTTATTCTCAAACTCTATAATTCGGGAGAAAAAAATATTCAGATAAGCTTTGTCACAAAGGAATCCTATGACAGCGCAAATTCCGAGCTGATAAAAGGCGGAGGGATCTACAAGATCCTTTCCGGCGTGAGATCCGGCAGAGGGACCGATCTCGCAAGGTCGCTCTCCGGCTATTACGAAGACGCGGGATTTTTCACGCTGACCTTCATTTTTAAGTAAACGCAGGTGATACCGATGGATAAAGAAAAAATTGAAAACGCGGTCCGCGATATTCTTGAAGCGGTCGGTGAAGATCCCTCCAGACCCGGCCTACTTGAAACTCCGGCGAGAGTCGCGAGGATGTATGAAGAGATCTTTTCGGGTCTGAGCGACGATCCCAAGAGGCATCTCAAGCTTTTTGATGAGGGCAGCGAAGAGATGGTCATCGTCAGGGATATACCGCTCTATTCAATGTGTGAGCATCATCTTTTGCCGTTTATAGGCAAGGCGCATATCGCCTATATCCCGTCAGACGGCAAGGTGATAGGGCTCTCAAAGCTCGCAAGGATAGTTGATTCGTTTGCCAAAAGGCCCCAGCTTCAGGAGCGCCTCACCATGCAGATAGCGGATTTTCTCGATGAAAACCTTCATCCCATGGGAGTTGCGGTCGTGATCGAAGCGGAGCATCTTTGCATGACTATGCGCGGCGCGAGAGCGTCAGGCTCGCAGACCCGTACCTCTGCGCTCAGAGGCATTATGAGGGTCGATTCAAAGACAAGGGCCGAGGCTCTGTCACTTCTTACCGGAGGCAGAGAGTGATGAAAACTCTCATAATGGGCATCCTCAATTATACCCCCGATTCTTTTTCGGACGGAGGATTATACAATACCCCAGATCTCGCGGCTGAGCGTGCCGTTGAAATCGAATCTCTCGGAGCGGATATCATAGATATAGGGTGTAATTCTACTCGCCCGGGCGCCGATATTTTAAGCTGTGATGAAGAGCTTAAAAGGCTCGTTCCGGCTCTCCGATCGGTCATCGGCAAGGTCAGAATACCCGTATCAGTCGATACCTTCTATCCCGAATGCGCCGCTGAGGCGTTCAGACAGGGAGCGGAGATAATCAACGATGTCAGTGGAGAATTCAATCCAGAAATCGCCGCTCTCGCAGTGAAGCATTCGTGCAAATATATCGTTACCCATAATCCCGGAGGGGCTGATTTTACGGCTGAATACCCTCGCGGAGTCATCGCGTCGGTCAGAGAATTCTTTGAAGACTGTGTAAAAAAAGCGGAAAAATGCGGCCTTGACAGATCCTCTCTTATACTCGATCCGGGCTTCGGCTTCGGCAAATCCGAAAGCGATAATTATGAGCTTCTGTCAAATCTTTCTCTTGTTAAAATCGAAGGGTATGCCCTTCTTGCCGCTCTTTCGAGAAAGAGGTTTATCCGCTCATGCCCTCCCGCCCGATCCGATTGGGCCACAAGCGCGGCGAATGCCCTTGCGATAATAAACGGAGCGGATATGATAAGAGTTCATAATGTTGAGGCGGCGGTGCAGTCGGCTGCCGTTGCCGATAAGATAAGGAAGGGGAGAGAAAATGGATAAAATCATTGTAAAAGGCCTTAAAATCTTCGGCTATCACGGTGTAAACCCCGAAGAGAAGGTTAACGGTCAGAATTTTATTCTCGATATTACTGCGTCAATCGACCTCACAAAGCCGGGTATAACCGATAAGCTCAGCGATACGGTCAGCTATTCGGCTATTATCAAAGAGGCAAAAAAGATTTTCCTCGCCCAAAGGGATGATCTTATCGAAAGAGCCGCCATGCGTGTGGCGGACGGCCTTTTTTCGCAGTTTAAGGAACTTAAATCCGTAACGGTGCTTCTCAAAAAGCCGGAGGCTCCGATAGACGCGGATTTTGAATATACGGCGGTCGAGATCACCGTCGGTAAATAAGCGGGGAGATGATAAAATGAGCCAGGCAGTAATAGGACTCGGCACCAATATCGGTGACAGGATAGGCAATCTCAATATGGCGATCAGAGCGATTTCGCGCCTGCCCAATGTCAAGGTGATAGCCGGGTCGGCAGTCTATGAAACGGATCCCGTCGGCAAGACGGATCAGGGGAGATTTTATAACGCCGTCGTACTTGTTCATACCACGGCGTCGCCCTTGACTTTGCTGGGCGGATGCCTCGGTATAGAAGCGGCGATGGGCAGAGTCAGGACCGAAAAAAACGGTCCCCGTCTGATAGACCTCGATCTGCTTCTCTACGAAAATTATAAGAATGAAAGCTTTGAGTTGTCTCTGCCTCATCCACGGATGATGGAGCGGGCGTTCGTCTTGAAGCCGCTTTCGGATATTTTTCCGCAGGGCAGAGCACTCGGTATCCTGTTCGGCCCCGCTCTGCGTGAGCTGGGTGAAGACGGAGTGGATAAAACGGGATATGAGCTTATCATTCCGGAGCAGGGTGATTTGCTGTGATTTGTGATAACTGCGTCTATTATGATTATGATGATGAGAGCGAGATGTATGTCTGCCTCGTCAACCTCGATGAGGATGAATTATACAGATTTATGCAGGGCGGCAATTTTGAATGCCCCTATTATTCTCCCTATGACGAATATAAAATAGTTAAAAAACAAAATTGAGAAAGGGCTATTGCTATGGAAATTATCAGAAAAGAATACACCGTTCATTCAACCTCGGGCCTTGCGGATATCTTTGTGCGCTGCTGGTATCCCGATGACGGAGTTAAGGCAATTTTTCAGATGACTCACGGTATGGCTGAGCACGGCGAGAGATACGAGGAATTTGCCTCGCGCCTGTGCGCCAAGGGCTTTGCCGTATGCCTTCACGATAACGAGGGTCACGGTAAATCGGTCAGGAATAATTCCGAACTCGGCTTTTTCGGTGAAAAAGACGGCTGGAATGCGCTCGTTGAAGATGTACGCCTTGTCGCCGATCTTATCGAAGGCGAATTCCCAGATGTCCCCGTTGTTTATTACGGACACAGTATGGGCTCGTTTATCGCGAGAGAATATATCCGCCGTTACGGCACCGATCCGAGGCTCAAGGCGGCAGTTATCTGCGGCACAAGCGGAGCGAATCCCGCCGCGGCGGCAGGTATAATGCTTTCAAATATCATCGCCAAATCCAAAGGTATGCTTCATAAGAGCGAATTCATAAACAAAATCGCCTTCGGCACATATCTCAAGCAGATCCCCTCTCCGCGCACCTCATTCGATTGGCTGACCTATGATAACGCCATAGTCGATAAATATATCGCCGATCCTTACTGCGGCTTCCTTTTCACCGCCACCGGCTACAGAGATCTCTTTACTCTGCTCAAAACCGTTTCCGCCGAGGATTGGTATGAACAGGTGCCAAAGACCCTGCCCATACTTCTTACTGCCGGTGAGGAAGATCCCGTCGGCGCTTACGGCAAAGGAGTCCGCGAGGTTTGCACAAAGCTTAAAAATCAGGGATGCTATGAAGTCACTCTGAAGCTTTATCCCGGAATGCGCCACGAGATACATAATGAGATAAACCGTGAGCAGGTTTATGAAGATATCGGTGAATGGGCGCTCTCAAAGATCAAATAAAATTCTTTTCGCATTATTAAAGGACACTGCCCAAGGCAGTGTCCTTTGCTTTTTCATTTTATTTTCAGCAATTTGAGATATTCTTTCTGCGCATCCGTTATCCTGTAGCTTTCAACAGCTTTTTGGATCGTTTTGTTATGTACCCATGCTCCGAGCAGTTTTTCCTCTATAAACGGAAGAATCGCCTCATATTGCTTTGCCAGAGCCGTGGCAAAATACCACGCGATCATCATATTTATATAGTATTCATCGCTTTTGATTTCAGCTATTGCCTGCGGATATTTTATATCGAAATCATCATCGAGAAAATGCCTCATCAGCATCCCGATCCCGAATCTTACCGTGTAGGTTTGCTCCGATTTTATCCATTTATCAATATACGGCAGAAGCCTCTCCCGATTTTTTGCGAATACCTTCGGAGAGAGCTGGTCGCAGGTCGCCCAGTTATCAATATAGGGCAGGAATTCCGACACCCTTGTTACACATTCGTCAAAATCCTTTATTTCATTAAGGATAAAGGCGTGAAGCTGGTTTTCGTCAAAATATTTATGCGGCAGCGAGCCGATAAAGGCGCTTGAAAGCTTTTTATCCTTTGATATTTCTTTTGCGAATGCTTTGAGCTGAGGTGTCCTCACACCGATAAAGCGGCGCCTGTCAATGCCGGGTATCAGGTTCGCCTGAAAATCGCGGTAACTTATATCCTCCGCGTTTTTGAGGCAGGGGATTATCTCTCTTTTTGTCATCGCGTTATTCCTCTCTGCGTTCGGCCTTATATATGCCCCGATCCGCACAGTCATCTATTACGGAATATACGCTTTTTCCGCCGGTGTCCTCTCTTCGTGAAATTCCGGGGTTTTCCGCCGAAAATGTTTCGGGTGCGGTCAGCAGCTTGCAGGTGTGGCGTATATCGTGCTTTTCAAAAAATCCGCTGAATCTCTGCTTGTTTTCCGTGAATACCGTTGTCACATTATATTTGCCGAAAATGATCTCATCGCGTGAATCGTGGCATCCGAATCCGAAGGAGCAGAGCCCGTCATTTATCAAAACGGAGGATGAGCACTCGAGGATCGCCAGAGCATCCTCCCTTGAACAGCCGTCAATATAATAAACATCTTTGTGAAAGGAGCTTACAGTGCCGTCGCCGTTATCGGATTCATCATCATATCTTGACGGGATCTCGAGTATAAAAAACATCGGCTCGTTGTGAACGGCGACAAAATGCTCCATCACATCCCTTATTTTATCTGCGGAAACATTTGCGATAAAACCGTTTTCGTGTATTTCATAGCCCTCTGTCAGTGCGTCCGGGAAAGGAACGGTGCATCCCTTTCTCATTTCCATCAGGACCACTCCTTTATCTATTTTTTAAGGTATCCGGAAGAAACCGGGAAATCGAAATATGTATCGGGATAGGGCTCGTCTTTTAATGTGAAATGCCACCACTCGCAGTCTATGGGCTCAAAACCGTTTCTTATCATACAGTTTCTCAGCTCCATCCTGTTTTGATACTGCTCGTCGGTTATGCCCCTGTAATCGGGGTGAGATATTTCGCCGAAAAAGTCAAACGGGCTTCCCATATCGACCTCTTTCCCGCTCGCCATATCGAGCAGGGTCAGATCAACGGTGCTCCCTCTGCTGTGGCTTGATTGCTTCGCGATATATCCCTTTATAAAAAGCTCCTGCTTTTCGAGATCGGGATAAAAATACTGCTTCATCCTTATGTCGGTGTCTTCTATTCCCCAAAGCACAAAATGCTTTACGGCGGTCGCCGGGCGGTAGGCGTCAAACACTTTAAGGCGGTAACCGCGTACATTCATTTCTTTTGCAACGCTTTTGAGGGCTCTTGCCGCCTCTTTTGTCAGCAGGGCGCAGGGCTCCTCATATCCGTCAATCCGTTCGCCTATAAAATTATAGCTTGAATAATATCTTATCTCCTGGATTATTCCGGGCACAAAGTCCGCCAATACCGTGAATCCGGAAGGGTCGGATATTACCTTCTTTTCAAAATCGGAAATCATTGCCGCATTTTTACTCCTCATCAGAATTTATTTGCCGTTAAACTACCGTATATCCCGCTTCGGATAAAAGCCGCGCGGCCTTTTCGGAATTTTCGGATTTAACAAAGATATAATCTGTGTTATAGGTCGAAACCGCGAATACTCCCGTATTAGCCTGCGCAAGGATCCCGGTTATCTTTGATAAGATCCCGACAAGCGAAAAATCAAGCGCCTGCGCGATCCTGAAACAGCTCCAGCCGTCGTTTCGCGCAATGGTGTTTTCGGGCACATCCTGAGTTTTGCAGACCACCGATATTTCATCGTCGGTTTTGGCGATGAATGTAAATTCTCCCTCGGGCTTGATGCCGGAGAAATCCTCGGTTTTACATATACTGAATTCGTGATCCAGCTTTTCAAGTGTCATGTCTTTTTGCTCCGTTTTCTTTATAATTCCGCCGTTTCGAGGTCGTCGGGTATTATCAGATTGCCTGAGTAATATTTCGAGCCCTCTTCGGCATACATTTCTTTCCTGTGTGTTATGTTGTGATCCTCGGTGTGATAAAGCAGCAGATTTTTGATTCCGAGCCCCTCTGCAAGCTCGCAGGCGTCCTTTACCGTTGAATGATTTTTTTCATACGGGCCGAATATATCCGCCTGAGAATGCAGGCAAAACGCCTCGTGAAGCATCCATTTACATCCTTCTGCGTATTTTCGTTCGCGCTCCGAAAACGGCTCGTCGCCGCAGCAAATCAGCTTTTCGCCGCCTCCCATATCCATAAGGAATCCGAACTGCTTGGCTTTGGTTGACCCTATATCAAAGAATGTGAAATCGTGATTTATTATGTCCAGAGTTTGCCCGTCGGTCACTTCAATGAGATGAAGCCTGTCGTCGATAAATCTCTTTTCCTTGCTGAGCAGCTTTGAGCAAAGGTCGCGTATAAGCGAAAGCACCTCATCATGCCCGTATATATAAGCCTCGCCCTCATATTTTCCTTTGCCCATGGATTGGCAGATGATCCTCACGATCCAGATAATCCCGAGCAGATGGTCGATATGCTTGTGGGTCACAAAGATATGATGAATATCCTTAAGCTCAAATCCGCCTTTTTTCAGCTGGCTGAGTATTGCGCTTCCGCCTCCGCCGTCAACCATAAAATATTGACCGTTATCGTCGATTATAAAACATGTGTTGTAGCATTCGGTGACGAGCGCGTTGCCCGTTCCGAGCATTGTAAGCTTCATTTGTATCCTCTTTTGCCTTTTAATAATTTTTGTATTTTGCGTAAATCCTGCCGTAGATTACGACGAGCAGAGGGATCCCCAATATCATCCCGGCTCCCATTACCGCGCCCGCGGCTCCGATATTCAAAATGCTGAGCAGGGCCGAGAGCCAGAATATCAGCGAAAAACCTATCCACATTTTTCCGTTTGCTCTGTTGTATGAGGGAATATCCGAGATTTCGTCTCTGTCAACCGCTTTGCCGGACCAAAACCACATCGGCTCTTTGCGCCTGAAAGAATAAATTCCGAGCGAAGTGAAAAGAATTGCTACCGGGAATACGATCAAAGAAAATATAAATCTTTCCGTGCCGATCAGCCCCTTTCATTCGGCAGGTAAATCGTGCGTTGGCTTATTTTACGAGAGCCGCTCCCATTTCATAGGCTTTTTTGCATTCAAGCGGGAATACCTTTTCGTGTCTCTCCAGCTTTGCCGCCGGGTCAAATAAGGTCCATTCCCAGTCTGTCTTGCCGTAATCCTTCAGCTGAAGCGTATTTCCGCTGATAAGCGTTTCGGTCGGCCCCACAAATCTGCTGAGCGTCTGTTTATAATTATTTACGAGATTTATGTAGTTAGTGTCCGGCGCGTTGCTCGTCATTATCAATATAACGGGTATCGGGTGAGCGTTGCAGCAGGGATTTTCAACATTATATGTCAGATTCTGAAAGATCAGCCTTTCATAAAGCGCCCTGAATGAAGCCGTCATTTCCGAGAGATAATTGGGCGAGCCGATTATAAGCCCGTCTGATTCTCTTACAGCGTCAAGTACGCCCGTCAGACCGTCTCTGCAAATGCAATGACCCTTGTTTTTCTCTTTTTTGCAGCCGAAGCAGGAGATGCATCCCGTGTATTTTTCGAGGCGGAACAAATCGAATTTTATTACCTCTGCTCCCGCGTCCTCGGCGCCTTTGATCGCGTTTGAGATCAGCGTATCTGTATTCCAGCCGCGTCTCGGCCCTGCATTTACGGCGATTATTCTTTTTGATGGCATAATTTTCTCCTTTGTTTTTTGTCTGTCCATATCTCTCTCAATTTCTTTTCTTCGGAACGGGAAGCTCGTCATACATTTTTTCAAACAGTTCTTTAAGAAAAGCCCTGTCTTCGATGTTTTCGACGAGCAGCATCTCTTTCGCCCCGTCATACGGGATCTCTGCGGATGCTCCGGGCATCAGCTCCGCGGCGGATCTCGTCGGCTTCACAAGGAAGCGGTTGTCATATATCCCGCCGATGACCCTGCCGCGATAATAGATGATATATTCGCCCATCATTGCGCGATAAGTCACATCATCCGTGTCGGATAACTGCTCCAATATGTAATCGAGGTATTCTTTGCTTGAAGCCATAGTGTCCCTCCGGTTTATTTCAATGCGAGCTTCAGGAATTTTGCGTCATTCATCTGCTCGTTCGTCAGGTATTCTCCTTTGTAAAACAGCGCGTAAGTCGTTACGGGTGAGGGAGCGCTTTGCGCCTGCTCCCTGCTGTCAATATGTATCGCCTTAAACGGAATATCGTTTTCCTTCGCCGCTTTTTCAACTATCGGCACGTATTTTGCGTTAAACGGGCATTGGCTTGTGTAATAGAGCGTGTAGCCGTCGCCGTCGGTATGAGGATGCTTTGCGCATTCTCTGAATTTCGGCTTTTTTGCATTCTCAGAGAATGGCAGATACCAAAGCTGGATCCCGTTGTCGGATTCATCACATACGTTAAATCCCTTGTATTTCAGATATTTCGGGTCTGCAAGGAACGGCTTCTTTTTAGCGGATGAAAGAATGCAAAGCCCTTGTTTCCCTTTGCCTTTGCTGTCCTCAATGCAGGCACCGAGCAGATCGTTTGAATAACCGTGCCCTTTGAATGAGCCTGAGACCCATAGACAGTCGATATACATATATCCGTCGGCTTCGATCGGAATCCACGCATTCTCTGCCGGGATATACTCAATAAAGCATTTGCCGCGCTGAGTGCTCTTCAAAAATACAAGTCCGTCGTCAAACCGATCTGAAAGCCACGCTTTTTTTGAAGAAACCTGTATATCTTTGTTGTTTGAGATGGCGCAGCAGATATGCTCGCTTTCAATGTTTTCTTTGGTTACTCTGATGTATTCCGTAAAAATCGGCTCCTTTCTCTCTTATACCGTGAATTATTCACCGGAACGGCCAGATCGGATTTATGATAAAAGCGGTTATAATTCCGGCGGGTAAAGATATAAAGAATTGCTTCGGATTATCGTAAATGACCGCCGCACCGACGCAAAATACGATCAAATACAATATTCCTTTGAGATCTATGTAGAAAAAACCTATCGAAAAACAAGATAAAAACAATACCGCGATTATCCCCGCGCTTAAAACCGTACTGATTGTGCCTTTGCCTTTCGCATACCGGCAAGCGGCGGCGAGCAGGGGAGACAGCGCCGTGACCGCATACCAGATCATCATATATGATGACGGGTTGAATCCGCTGAAAACCACGGTGTAAATGTGATAAGCTGCGCACATCCCGGCAAAAAACACAAACACATTCAGTGCCGCCCGCAAAGCCGACCGGCTGAAAACGGCGATGATCAAAGCGGCCGCCAGCCATACGGCAATATCGGAAAAGAAATTGCCGAGATCCGTTGCCTCGATAAATCTGTGCCACCGGACAGCGCTGTCAAGCTCGAGATCATCGAGCCATTTTGAAAAGATCCCGAGCGCTGTCCCGGATGCCAGAGAAAACAGTGCGGTCAAAACGGTGCCCGTCTTCGTCTGCGGCTTGGGCTCCCGGATATTGTTAAATTTTTCTTTTATTGTCATTGCTTTAGTGCCGGGCATTTTGCCTTTACCTCCGGAGCGAAAAACGCTCTGATTATCACTGCTTTTATTTATTATTGAGCAGCCTGTTTATCCTCTCGACCGGAAAAGAATCCTCAATATCTTCTACTGTGAAGCCCGAATCCGGGAGTGAGCTAAGCGAGACTGCGGAAAGATATTCGTCAACGCATTTTCTGTCAATGATCACTTTACCGCTGCCTGCCCAATGCCTGTTCTGCCCGTTTCGCTTGATCCCGGAGATCCAATATTCTTCACCGGTTTCAACATCGCGGTAATTCCCCGAAGCTCCCTGACATCTTTGGAAGGCGCGGTCATTGAAATAAATCGTTTTTCCGCTTTTTGATTCTTTTACATTACCTATCCACGCAGGTCCGTTGTCGCTGTATCCCGTTTTCAACTCTATGTATTTTATATTCATTATCCTATCCTCTGTGAATCACGGATGCAAAATTTCTTGCCGAATGAGTTTTACTGCAGTCTCCACATGCTTTGGGACAATAGCGTAAATAAATCGGTGTTTATTTACGCTGATTGCTCGTCCTCCCTCGTTGAGCAGTTTCCACTCTCTGAAACGGTCGAGTGGGCAGCTTTGATAATAAATCGAGACGAAATCATCTCGTAAAACCGGAAGTTATATTACTCGAATGTAAAATTCTCTGTTTTCAAATCGCAATAGTATCTTCCTCTTTCTGCGTTGAATTTCAAAACACAGTAGTCTGGATCGGTAACACCGCCCTTATAAAACATTGTGTCGCCTTTACGCCAAATCATATCTTTTGTCTTTTGGTCAGTCAACACTTCCATTTTGCCTTTCAACATAACACCCGTGTACTGAATCAAGCCTTTATGGTAGAAGTAAATACAGGCATTCGGATTATTCATATACTGTTTTACTCTCATTGAAGAAGTGTTTGTTGAAAAATAAAACTGACGTAACCCATCCATTTTTCTTGGTTTCAGCATTGCTTTTACATTGGGGAATCCCTCTTCGTCAACAGAACAGATAAAAGCAACTTTTTGTTTCCTGATAAATTCTGCTATTTTATTGTTATCCATACTATTTCCCCCACAAATCCCGGTTTGTCAGATTGTTTCCTTCTTTACATATGTAATCTGGATATCGCAGCCCAGCTTTTCAAGCATTTCGACGAATACCTTGTTAACGATGCCGTCCTTCTTGTTTATGAGCCTGCTGATGTACGGAGTTGCCTTTTTGCGTTCCTACAGCTTTTCACAAAGATTTATAATGACAACTGCAAATGACTTTGACGGTATTACAAGTTGGTTGTCTGCCATAACATCGCTCCTTTGGAATGAATTGACGCTACGCGTCATGATTTGGCTTCGCCATGATTTCTCGCTGCGCTCCGTGAATTGAATTGCGCCTTATGCCCCGCAGGGCAATTCATGACCGAAGGTCAATTCATGCACGAAGTGCAATTCATGCGACGACAGGCGCAATTTATTGTCGAGACAGTAAGCATACTGTCTCAATTAACTGCTAATTGAGAAACAGATCGACATGCAGGCTTTGTCAGCCATTAATGATGTCAGAAAAATTACCTTTCAAAAAATGTCTATACTCTGGATGGTCAATAGCCTTCTCATATTCTTCCCTTATGATTTTTGTATTCCATTCCTTCATCTTTGGGGACATTTCCTCATATCTCATTATCGTAATGAGTCCATCTCTTTCTGCCTGTAAAATAGCTTCCAAAGCATCTGGAACAAATTCCACATAATTGATTTCGACTGGACTGCTGCTTGCAGCTGCATCGGGAATTTGAACATCAAAATCACTTTCGATTACACTATTGGCGTAGTAGATATATCCCGAAACACCTTTATATGTTTTTTCCAGGGCGTTGGGATAATACTCTTCAAGACGCTGTAATCCGTTCTTATCAAATCCGTATGCACCCCACTTTTCCCATCTTCCATCATATTCGAAGCCTGTTTCTTTACAATACTTCTCTATAGCATTACTTAAGTAGACAAGAACATTTTCTCTTTTCTTTGAAAAGTAGATTAAAGGAACACCATGATTTGAAATCCTTGGCTCAAGTTGCTTTATAGTTCCTATCGCTGATGCATGATAATACATTTATTAACCCTCAAAAACTTCGAATTACCATTCTTATTTCAGTAGGTTCATATAACCGTCATCCTTCGGTTCATACGGTACGGAAATAAAGTCCTTCTTTTGGTGGTACAAGCAGCATACAGTCTCGACATGGCCCGTTCTCGGGAAAAGATCCGCCGGGGCGGCTTTGACCGCCCGATATCCGAGCCCGGCAAAAATTTTGCAATCTCGGGCGAGCGTGGCAGGGTCGCACGAAACATAAACTATCCTGTCGGGCGCCATCTGTGAAACAGTATTGATAAGCTCCGCCGAGCATCCTTTTCTCGGCGGATCGAGGATTATCACATCGGGGCTTATTCCTTCATCCTTGAGAGTCCGTGCCGCTTCGGCGGCGTCTGCGCAGATAAATCTCGCATTTTTTATTCCGTTCTCTTTCGCGTTCAGTTCCGCGTCTTTGACAGCCTGCCCGATTATCTCCACTCCGATGAGCTTTTTTACCCTGTGCGCCATGGTCAGACCTATCGTGCCCGTTCCGCAATAGAGGTCAAGCAGAGTTTCGTTCCCCGTCAGCCCTGCGTATTCCGCCGCTTTTTCATAAAGTCTCTCCGCCTGATCTCTGTTTACCTGATAAAAAGAGAGGGGAGAGATGCGGAATTTGAGAGAGCAGAGATAATCGCTTATGTATCCGTCACCGTATATCGTGCGGCATTTTTTGCCGAGGATCACATTTGTTTTGTCTTTGTTGATGTTGATCACGATGCTTTTGATCTCGGGGAATTTTCCGCTTAGCCGTGCGCAGAGTTCTTCTTCCCCGGGGAATGAATCGCCGTTTATCACGAGGCAGACCATTATCTCTCCGCTCTTTGTCCCTTTGCGCAGATAAATGTGCCTGAGAAGCCCCCGGCCGCTTGTCTCATCATAAGAGGTGATTGAGAATTTGAGAATGTGCCCGCGAATTATGTTGATTATTCCCTCAAACTCCTCGGGCTGAAGCAGACAGCCGGGGCAGTCGATCACCCTGTGTGAATGAGAGGCGTAAAAACCCGTCTTGATTTCCTCCCCGTTTATTTCAACGGGAAACTGCGCCTTGTTTCTGTAGCGGTAGATTTTTTCGGCGGCGATAACAGGCTCTGTTTCGGGCTCCGCTCCCGCTATCCTCCTGAAGCATTCGCGCACATGATTTTCTTTTATCGCCGTTTCTGTTTCGTATTTTATATGGCCGAATGAGCATCCTCCGCATTTAAGATATACCGGGCAGGGGCATTCCGTTCTGTCCGGCGAAGGCGTGAGTATCTCTTCGATTTTGGCAAATGCGCAGTTCTTTTTGACTTTGAGTATGTGAGCCTTTATCCTGTCTCCCCGCGCGGTATGAGGCACAAAAACCGCGAGCGAATCATATCTTCCCACACCGCTGCCGTCAAGGGTGCAGTTGCCGATCTCGAGGTCTATTATATCGTTTTTCTTTATCTCCATATCATACCCTGCTTACATATTGAGCGGTTATGAACAGCATAATTATCAGCGCGATGATCATCGGTATATTCAGTATGAACGCCGCCGCTTTTTCTTTGCCGCGTATCATGGTGTGAGAAGGCTCCGGCTTTCTGCCTTTGAGGGCAACGAAAAACGCTATCGCACCCACTATGCCCGCGCCGATAAATGCCGCCTGCAAGCCGTTGAGAATTATATACTGAAGCTTTTCATCGGTGACGTCGGCGGTTATGAATTCCTCTGCGCAGGAGTAAGCGTTATTGATAAAATGAACGATTATCCCGGGCCACAGCGAGCCCGTGATGCAGCAGATATATCCGAGCCCTATGCCCGCTATGAAGGCGAAAGGCGCCTGTATCAGATTTCCGTGAAGCACCGCGAATATCATTGACGAAGCGAGTATCGCAAACATATCGCCGTATCTTCTGAGCGGCTGGAGTATGCAGCCTCTTATCGAAAGCTCCTCCGCAAGGGCGGGGATGACCGCTATCGCCAACACATAAAGGATCCTGTCCGTTATATCCATCGGGGTCGAAAAATCCGGGGATGTGAGTTTGAATCCGATCTGCTCGGCTCCGTAAACAAAGAGCCCCGTCAGATAGTTGCCTATAAGGCAGATCAGAAGCCCGAGCGGTATTGAAAAAACCGCGAGCAGAGTATCCTTCGGCGCGTCGAGATAATAGATATCCGCGCCGGTTTTCTTTCTCAGATAATTTCCGCCTATGATAAACGGTATCAGGATCGTTGCCACCGACATAAACATAGTCAGTATGTAGAAGAAAGTGTTTGAATCTTTGTATAGCTGAGCGAGCGTAGGCGAAAAAACGACGGGGAGCGAGAGGATATTCTGAAGCACTACATAAGCGATAACGCATATCCCCGCTGTTATACCTATTTTTTTGATCGCCGTTTTTTCTCCGCGTCGCCTGAGATATATTTCGTTTTGAGCGTCGGGGGCGAAGCCTCCCGGCTGATTTGCGTATGAACCGTAGTGTTCCGTAATATCACCTGCTTTCGGTCTCTTCATGCTATTATATATTAAATATTTGAATCTTACAAGTACCGTATATTAAAATTAAATGTATCGCCGGTATTGTATTTTTCGATAATATATTATATAATATCACAGTATATCGTCAGATTTACGCAATTTGCATTCAGGAGTTTTATATGAGTAAAAAAATCACAGTCAAAGAATTGGAAGAAATGATCTCTGTCCGTTTATCGCATCTTTACGGTATCACTCCGTCTCAGGCGACAGACGAGCAGTTTTATGAAGTGCTTGCGGGCATATCGAGAGATATGGCGCGCGAGATCCGCAGGAAGTTTGATTCCAAAGGCAAAAAGAATCACGATAAGCGGATCTATTATATGAGCATGGAATTCCTCATGGGCAGGAGTCTCAAAAACACCCTCTATAATCTTTCCATGACCGATGTGGCAGAAAAGACTTTAAAGAGATTTGATGTTTCTCTTGAGAAGCTCTATGAGCTCGAGCCCGACGCAGGTCTCGGAAACGGAGGCCTCGGCAGACTTGCCGCCTGCTATCTTGACGCCCTCGCTAACGGAGGCTATCACGGAATCGGCTATTCCATTCTCTATGAATACGGAATTTTCCGCCAGAAGCTCGTTGACGGCTGGCAGACCGAGATGCCCGATTTCTGGCTTCCCGGCGGCGATGTGTGGCTTGTCCCCAGAGAAGAAAAGACGGTCAATGTCAAATTTGAGGGCAGAGTCGTTGACAGCTGGCACGACGGCCTCCACGATGTGAATATCGAAGATGCAAAAATCGTCAAAGCCGTTCCTTACGATATGATGGTCCCTTCAAAGGATGGTGAAGGCGTTGCCGTTTTGCGTCTCTGGAGCGCCAAGGTCGATGAGATAGATATGACCTATTTCAACGAGGGCAATTATCTTCGCGCCATGGAGCAGAAGGCTATGGCTGAGGTCATAAGCAAGATCCTCTATCCCGCCGACAATCATCAGGAGGGCAAGAGCCTTCGTCTGCGCCAGCAGTATTTCCTTGTCTCGGCGTCCGTTCAGGATATAGTTTCGTGGCATCTTCGCAATTACGGCTCGCTCGATAATTTCGCCGAGAAAAACGCAGTCCATATCAACGATACCCATCCCTCTCTCGCGATCCCCGAGCTTATGAGGATTTTGCTCGATGAATGCGGCTACGGCTGGGATGACGCCTTTGAAGTGGTCCGCAAGGTTTGCGCTTATACGAACCACACCGTTATGGCAGAGGCTCTCGAATGCTGGGGAACCGATCTTTTCAGCAGGCTTCTCCCGAGGATCTATCAGATAGTTCAGGAGATAGATAACCGCTTCAGAAAGAAGATCTGGGACCTCACCGGCGACGCCGGCAGAGTTGAGAGAATGGCGATCATTTCAAACGGAGTCGTCAGGATGGCAAATCTCGATGTTGCCGTCTGCCACAAGGTCAACGGCGTATCCGCTCTTCACAGCCAAATCCTCAAAGATACCGTATTCAATGATTTCTATACCCTTGAGCCCGGCAAATTTACCAATGTAACGAACGGCATCGCTTACCGCAGATGGCTCTGCCAGGCAAATCCGGGGCTCTCGGATTATATCACCGGGCTTATCGGCAAAAAGTTCGTTCACGATGCCTCCGAGCTTATTAAGCTGCGTGAATTCAAAGACGATGCGCAGGTGCTCTCAAAACTCGGCGAGATAAAGAGAGCGAATAAAGAGGAGTTCTCGCGCCTTATCAAGAAGTCTGCCGGAGTTTCGCTCGATCCCGATTCGATTTTCGATGTTCAGGTAAAGCGTCTTCACGAATATAAGCGCCAGGAGCTCAACGCGATAAATATTCTCGCAAAATATCTTGAAATAAAAAATAATCCGAACGGCAACTATGTTCCCCACACCTATATTTTCGGCGCAAAAGCCGCCGCGGGATATTTTATGGCAAAGAAGATAATAGAATTTATCAGCTATCTTGCCAAGCTTATCAATAACGATCCCGATGTTAACGATAAGATGAAGGTTGTATTTGTTGAGGATTACTGCGTGACCAAAGCCGAGGCGCTTATGCCCGCCGCCGAGGTGAGCGAGCAGATCTCCCTCGCGGGGACCGAGGCGAGCGGAACGGGCAATATGAAGCTCATGATAAACGGCGCCCTTACCCTCGGCACTATGGACGGCGCGAATATTGAGATATATGACGCAGTCGGAGCCGATAATATTTTCATTTTCGGTATGTCAACTCCCGAGGTCAATGAGCTTAAAAAACAGGGCTACAATCCCTATAATTACTATCTCAACAACGGCGAGATCCACGACCTTGTCGATTTTATAAACAAGGGGATTCTCGGCAAGCAGTTCAGAGAGATCTCGGATTCTCTCATCCGCAGCGACCCCTATATGGTGCTCGCCGATTTTGCCGATTACAGGCAGGCTCAGAGAGATATTGAGTCTGTATGGCTCGATAAAGAGCGTTGGAACCGTATGTCGCTTATGAATATCTCGGGCGCGGGAATTTTCAGCGCAGACAGATCTATCGGAGAATATGCCGAAAATATCTGGAATGTCAAAAAGTGATGACCGACAGAGAGTGTATGCTTCTCGCCCTTGAGCAGGCGAGGCTTGCCGCCGCCGAAGGTGAAGTGCCCGTCGGAGCGGTGATTACAAAAAACGGAGAGCTTGTTTCGACCGGCAGAAACAGGCGTGAAAGCGGAAAGAATGCCCTTGCTCACGCCGAGATCGAAGCGATCGATTCCGCCTGCAGGGCGCTCGGCGGCTGGAGGCTTTGGGAGTGCGATATGTTTGTCACTCTTGAGCCCTGCCCCATGTGCGCCGGCGCAGTGATAAATTCAAGGATCAGGCGCCTCGTTTACGGAGCCTCCGATTCAAAAGCGGGCTCCTGCGGCTCTGTCATCAACCTCTTTGATCTGCCTTACAACCATAAGCCCGAAGTTATAAGCGGCTTTATGGCGGATGAATGCGGCAGCCTTCTCAGCGGCTTTTTCACACAGCTTCGTGAGCGTAAAAAATCTGAATGAATTTATGAATATTGATAATATTTACTTCGTGCTTGAAATAATCGGTACCGTCGCTTTCGCGGTTACCGGTGTAATAGTCGCGTTTGACGAAAAAATGGATGCTCTCGGTGCGGTCGTCCTCGGGCTCGTAACCGCTGTGGGCGGAGGCATTCTGAGAGACATCATTCTCGGCTATCTGCCGCCTGCGGCTTTCAGAGTGCCGCTCTTTTCGATAATCGCCTTAGTTACCTCCGCCGTATCTTTTGTGATCGCCTATTTTGTCGGCAGGAGGATCAGGGAGCATAATACCAGATGGTTCGGTATCCTCAATATCTTTGATTCCATCGGCCTCGCCGCCTTCACTGTCGGCGGAGTCAACGCCGCTCATGCCTGCGGCTTTGCGGAGAATTCATTTCTTTGCATTTTTGTCGGTGTTCTCACCGCCGTTGGCGGGGGAGTGCTCAGAGATATTATGGCGGGCAGAGTGCCCGGGATCCTCAAAAAGCGCGTTTATGCCATAGCGGCGATCATCGGCGCCTGCATTTATCAGGGCCTGTTTGAGCTTACCGATATTTCAAAACCGCTTATCATCATAACCGGAATTTCAAGCGTATTGATCATCAGACTTCTTGCAACGATATTCAAATGGAATCTTCCGTCTCTTAAAAATACCGATGATTAAGGAGAGAACAGTATGAAAGTCAAAAAACTTCTCAGCGTTTTACTCTGCGTGACTGTCGCCGTATGCTGCCTGCCTATCGGCGCGGGTGCCGACGGCGCTCACGAATGGGAGCATGAGGTCAAGACTCACTACGCAGGGGACTGCGGCTATTCGCCCGTGATAATCGTCCCCGGTATTATGCAGTCGCAGACCTATGTCCGCGATAAGAGCGGCAACGATCTTATGACGAGTGACGGTTTCCCGATAGTTGAGGGAATGGATATGAGCTTTATGTTTGATACCGTCAAACTCAAGCAGGAGCTCAAAGATGCCGTTCCGTCAATACTCAGATCCATCCTCAAAAGAGATCGCGACGGTCTGTTTGATACCCTCATAGGTATTTTTGATGAGAGCTTCAGCGATCATTATTTCAATCCCGACGGCACCAGAGTGAATGATGTCGCCGTTGACGAATATTGGTATTCTCTCGAAGAGACAAAGAAAGTGCCCGACAGGTCGTATAATTACGCCAAGGGCTACGGCACCGATGATGACGGCAACACCCTGCCGACCACCAAATATGAATATCAGTATGATTTTATAGAGAAGCAGGTCGATATCACCGCCTTCTGCGAAAAAGCGGGGTATGACCACGCGTATTATTATTCTTATGCCTCTTTCGGCAATATCCTCGAAACCGCCGCAGACCTCAATGAATATATTGATATGGTCAAGTATCAGACGGGTCACGATAAGGTGAGCCTTGTATTTATCAGCCTCGGCGGTACTGTCGCAAACACCTGGCTTGCAGATTATATAGATACCTCCGAAATCGACAGGATCATTCTTGCCGCCGCGGCGACGGACGGCTCATATCTGCTCAGCGATCTTATGGATGACCGCTCCACCCTCGGTGACGGCAGCGTTATCTACAATGATCTTATCCCGAATATCGTAAATCTCGCGGCTGAGGAATATATGGCGCTGGCTTATCTGGGCAACGCTGTCGCGAGAGCGATACCGCAGGAGGTATTCAGCGATTTCCTCGAAGAAGCTCTTTCAAGGGCGATAAACGAGGTGCTCGCGAAACTAATGCGCAACTGCCAGTCCATGTGGGCGCTTGTGCCGAGCGCGGAGTATCCCGCCATGGCGGCGAAATATATCTCCGATGAGGCTCACGCCGTTTTGAAGCGTCAGACGGACCGATACTATAATATCCAGCTCGGCGCGAAGGAGAGGATAAAAGAGCTGAATGACGAAGGCGTGGATATTTTCTGCGTGACCGGCTATAATCTCGAGCTTCCCGCCGCGGTCGAGCATTTCAGGCTCAGCTCTGATGAGATAATCCAGGCTGCGTCCACCTCAATCGGCGCCACCTTTGCAGAGAAGGGTAAGCCCTTCGGCAGCGATTATACCCCCGCGATCGACAGCTCCTATATAGACCCCGACAGGCTCGTTGACGCCGGCACCTGCGCGCTTCCCGATAAAACGTTCTTTGTCAAAAATCAAAGCCATCTCAAGCTCCAGAGCTCGGTGAATGATGTCATCGGTCTCTGCGTTGCCCTGCTGACGGACAGATCCATCAAGGATGCGAGAAACGAAAACGGCGGATACGCCCAGTTTAACGAATACAGAGATCTCAGCCGTATCGAGAGCCTGATGAGGCGTTATAATGAGAATGAACTCGCCGGTAAAAACGGAGCCGTTGACGCCGCTTACGAAAAGGCGGTCGCCCTTCGCGAAAATAGGGTGTGGTCTCAGAGTGAGACCGCTGAGGTCGAGCGTGAATTATATACCGCCATGGAAAAAGCAAAGATGCTCGGCAAAAATGATGACAGCTCATTTGTGAAATATACTCTTTTGCCCTTCCTTCTCAAGGTGACAAAATTCATCAGCGATGTTTTTGAAAAGATTTTCGGCGGCAATGATTACTGGCTTTTCTTCATCCCGCTGATATGAGAAAACGGTAAAAAATGAAAGAAAAAGAGAGGAGACGGATCATGTCCGAACTTCAAGATAAAAAAATGCCGAAGGGTTACGCCGTAATGTGGATCATCATCACCGCCGTTTACGGCGTATGGATGACCTTCTTTATGAAAGATATAGTTCTCTTCCATTATGAAAAAGAGGCGGCGCGCCGGATCAGCGGCTATTATCCGCCCTATGTTCAGCCCGATATTACCGGTATGGTCGGCAGACATTGGCTCTATCCCGTCTGGGTCGTCATCTCCTGCGTGTGCCTTCTGCTTTTCATCTTCTATATCGCAAAAATACTCTATGCGAAATCCCTCAATAAGGGCATAACCGCCGCGTGCGTTATCCTCTTGATCGCAGGATGCGTGTTTATCAACTGGTACGGCTTCTTTGATGTAACGATAGTCAAAGACGGCGTTGTAACTCAGGCGGCTTTCAGAGATAAACTCACCTATGTCACCGCCAGTATGACCGGGCTTGAATATCCCTGGTCCTTCCGTCTGTGGGGCGTTCTCGCATCCGCTTCGATATTTATGAATACGATGTACACCTATCGTAAATACGGCTACAGCAGCAGGCTCGGCGTTATCCTCGGCTCCCTTGGCTCGGTCGCAATTTATGTTACCGTCAACTGCCCGTCCTACGGCGTGGATAAAGATTTCAGCGTTGCCCGCTGCGCAGGTCACTGGATCGGCGCCATCGTCTTTGCGGGATGCTGCGCAATGCCCCTTGTCTTCTTCCTTTTCAGTAAGGCGGTTAAAGAAAAGGGCAGATTCCTCGGAGCGCTTATCGCATTTGCCCTTGTGCTCGTTGCCCTGCTCGTTCTCACCGTCGCGGGCTTCAAGAGCGCCGTCATTGAGAATATCCCGATGACCGCCGCTTACATCCTGCTCTTTATGCTTAATTTCACTCATTTCTTTGAAAAGCCCGCAAACGCATAATTCATTTGCCCTGTTGAACAAAAACAGGGCATTTTTTTGTGCAATAAGTAGATTTATGTTTATTTTTAGACTTGAGTATAAAAAAGACTTTACTTTTTTAATTTTGCTGTGATATAATTTTCTCAAATCTGAAGAAAGGAACGGCTCAATGCCGAGTGATATATGGAACAAACCAGACAGTCACGCAAGCGCGAAGCAACCCACCGCGCGTTAAAACACAGCGCCAAATTGCTTTTTGAGCAATACGGCATCGGCAACGTAACCATTGAAGAAATTGCCGAGGGAGCGGATGTTTCCCGCTCAACATTTTTCACACATTTCGATTCGCTTGACGATATGCTTTCCCAGATAGCGAATGAAGAAATTGACGATATCATCAAAGCTTCCGCCTCAGACGGAAAAACAGATCTCGAGGCTCTGTTTACCCAGCTTACCGTTGATACCTGCAAATACCCCTATGTTATGGGCCAGCTGCTTATGAAGAGCCTTATCGGCGACAGCGACAGCAGTATTTCCGATATCCTGTCACTTATGGCTGATGAGATCAAAACCGAGGGCTATAAAGAGCTGCTCGGTCAATTCTCTCCCAAAGATATTTCCGCCCTCATCATGGGCGCCTATTTCGGCCTTGTATTCCAAAAATTTGCAGATAAAGAGAGTTTCGATGATGCAGGCGAAATCTATGATAAAATCTGCCGTTTTATAAATTTTCTTAAAAATCAGGAGGAAAACAAATGAGTAACGGTTACGCAATCGAAAATTGGTCCCCCGCACAGCCTATCTACAATAAGCTTCATTACCTCACTTCCCAGCCCATTTACTGTGTAAATGACGAAGAGCTCAAGAAGGATCTTGAGTATTTCGAGACCAAGTGCGCAAAATCAAAAGAAATCACCACCGAAGCGAAAAAGTATATCCCCGGCGGCGTTCAGCACAACCTCGCTTTCAACTATCCGTTCCCTATCTGCATCACCAAGGCGGACGGCGCTTATCTCTATGATATCGACGGCAATAAGTATTTTGACTTCCTTCAGGCAGGCGGCCCCACTATCTTAGGCAGCAACTATGCTCCCGTTCGCGAAAAGGCGATCCAGCTTATCAACGAATGCGGCCCCGTAACGGGTCTTTTCCATGAGGCTGAGCTTCTTCTCGCAAAAGAGATAAATAAGCATATGCCCGCCGTTGAAATGTTCCGTATGCTCGGCTCGGGTACCGAATCCGTTATGGCGGCTATCCGCGTAGCCCGCAACGCTACAAAGAATAAGAGGATCATCAAGGTCGGCGGCGCATATCACGGCTGGTCCGATCAGATGGTTTACGGTCTTAAGATCCCCGGCTCAAGAAGCTTCCTCGAATCCTTCGGTATCCCCAGAGGCGCTTACAGCACTACCGACGAAGTCAGACCCAACGATCTCAATATGCTCGAGCAGATGCTCAAACTCAATAAGCTTCGCGGCGGCACAGCGGCGGTTATCGTTGAGCCCGTAGGCCCCGAAAGCGGCACAAGACCCGTTGATTTCGATTATAACAAAGGTGTTCGCGAGCTCTGCGACAAATACGGCGCCCTCTTCATCATGGATGAGGTCGTTACCGGTTTCCGTATCGGTCTCGGCGGCGCTCAGGGTTACTTCGGCGTTGTTCCCGATCTTACCATCTTCGGCAAGGTCGTCGCGGGCGGCTATCCGTCAGCAGGCGGCGTAGGCGGTAAGAAAGAATTCGTCAGTGGTATGGCTGCCGGCGTCGGCACAATGATGAAGAGAGCCTATGTCGGCGGAACTCTCGCCGCAAACCCGCTCTCGGCGTTTGCCGGATATACAGCTATTCAGGAGATCGAAAAGACCAACGCCTGCGAGAAGGCAGGCAGGGCGGGCGACAGGATCACCGCAGGTCTCCAGGGTCTTATCGATAAGTATTCGCTTCCCTTCGTAGCTTACAACCAGGGCTCCATCTGCCATCTTGAGTGCTCCGGCGCAATGAGCTATGATTTCTCATCCATGTTCCTTCCCAATTCCGTCATCCCCATGCTCAAAGAGAAGCCGGAGATGCTTCGCAGGAAGGTCGCTATGGAGCAGATGGGCGCGGCTTATATGGCTCACGGCATCGTTACCCTTGCCGGCTCCCGTCTTTACACCTCTCTCGCCGATACCGACGAGGTCGTTGACGAGGCTCTCAATCACTTTGAGGATGTCTTCAAGACCGTCACAAAGTGCACCAGAAATCTCGATAAATAATGTTTTCTTAATCACGGAGGGATCTGTTTTTGCAGGTCCCTCCGAGTAATAATATCAGGAGAATTTTCATGAATATACCGTCTGTTTCGGTCATAATTCCCGCTCATAATGAAGAAAAATATGTTGAAAGATGTATTAAATCCATCAATGATGCGTCGGCGGTTTACGGCGGCGAAGTTGAAATAACTGTTGTCTGCAACCGCTGCACCGACAGCACCGCCTTTCTTGCGAAGCGCGCGGGTGCAAAGGTTATTTTTAATGAAGACAGATGTATAGCAAAAGTACGTAATGACGGAATCAAATCGGCGCAGGGAGAAATCATCCTGACCATTGATTGCGACAACCGTATGACCCCCGGCACGATAAAAGAAGCGGTATCACTGCTTGAAAGCGGTAAATACATAGGCGGCGGCGCGCCGATAAGGTTTGAACGGTACTCTTTTCCTCTTTGGTGCAACGACATAATGTGCCGCGTTTCTTTTGGATTGACGGGGCTTTACTGCGGTATCTTCTGGGCAAAGAAATCAACCTTTGACGCCGTCGGCGGATTCACCGAAAAAAAGGCGATGGAGGATGCAGATACCGCGAAAAAAATCAAAAAATACGGTAAGAAATCCGGGCTGAAATACACCGTTCTGAAAGAGAATTATCTTATCAATTCAACTCGCAAATACGATGACCTCGGCGATTGGCTATATTTTAAGCTTATGTTCAAAAATATCTTTGCTTTCGTAAAAGCCGCATTCGGCAATAAAAAGGATCTGGATAAACTCCTTGATGAACTTTTTTATGATTATAATGACAGATGATTTTTTAATGAATTCCGAATATTCCTTCGGCAGCCCGCATTGCGGACAGCCTCATATCTGTCGTGTCTCGACATAACTCTTTTTGAAAATAAAAAGCTTCAGATACAAAAAGCAACCGCCCGGAGCGATCCGGGCGGTATGGCGTTAATGTTGTTTTTCTCAGCAGGCTGCAAGCAGGGCGTCAATGAATGATTTGAGAATTACGGTCATAAAGTTATTGAAGAACCATTTGAGTCTGTCAAAGAAACAGTTTTTGACCTTCGCTTTGATTTCGCCGCTTGTTGCGATCTCGTTGCCGTTTTCATCGAGGACTTTGCATTCAACTGTGTAACCGTCCGTCGGCTCTTTTACCTCGTATGTTGTTCCCTCGCCTTTATCTTCGCCGTTAATGAAGATATGAGCGCTTGCTCCCTCGGGCATATACTCCACATTGAAGTTATAGGTCTTTGATTCTTTGTAATCAAGTGTTATTTCATTTCCGCAATCGGCGGTAACTTTCGTTTCGCCCGCGAGAGTGTAAACGGGTTTTATAGTGAGGTCTTTTGCCTCGATGATATATTCTTCCCACTTGCCGTTGTAATTTGTCTTTTCGGGAACGGCGGGTTCATCGAGTTTCTCGGTTTCGACCGTGAATGTTACTTTCTTGACCGTCTTGCCGTTTTCGTCAACAAATGTCGCTGTGTATTCAATCGGAGTGAATGTGCCGTTGATTGTTACATCCTCGGCAGGCATCGTTTCGGGAATCTCGTCAATCCACGCGAATTTATAACCCTCTTTTTGCGGTGTGCGGGGTCTGGCAACAGCCTGACCGAAATTCACATCAAACTTTGCAAATTCCTCGCCGTCAACGATATATGTTACCGTGTGGATGTTTTCGCCTATAGCTGCGGTGACAGTCTGAGGCTCAACATCATTGTAATTCTCATCGCCGGTCACTCTGTAATAAACCGTATATTCACCTTCGGCTTTTCCGGACGGCACGGTTTCGGAATAATTCTCGCCGTCGAGCGAATATTCGAGGGTGCCGCCGGTTGTTCTGCCAGGAGTAACAAGCTCTTTTTCGTTGCCGTCGGCCTTGAGCCCTTCAACGGGAACGGGAGCGGTCACTTCGGGATCGGCTTTTAATATATCAAAGGTCAGATACAAATCCTGTGAATCTTTGTAATTGCCCTTTCCTTCAACCGCGATCACCGCTGTCGGCAGTTTTTCCGAATCTGCTTCATTCGGATCGGAGGCATTTATGTTATTTCTCCATTCCTTGTGAATGATTTCATAGTCAACGCCCTCAACAAGATCTTTCGTAATGTAAGAATCTTTAAGGAATTCAAGCTCCGGCTCTTTGGCTGTGCCGTCATAAATAAATGAATCTTCATCAAGACCCGCTTCTGAGCAGAACCATATAAGGCGCGGTGTTATTTTCCAGCTTATATCTTTCGGCTCAAGGGTGCCGTCGCTCCAGATATATCCTTCTTCAAGAGTTGCCGTGGCGGTGTAATCGCCGGCGTCGGTCGCCTTGACGGTGCCGCTCAGGGTATAGCCCTCTGCGGTCTCGACGCCCGTATATTCGGTCGCCTTATAGCTTTCCTCTATACCTTCGGGAATTTCAATTATCGTGTATAAAGGAGCGCCCGTCGGGTCGGATTTAAGCTCTTGCAGTTTCAAAGAAGGCCGAACGCCTTCCCTGGAATAACCGGTACTGTAGTTGTAGCAAACAAATCCGTCGTTACGCACAACGCAGGAATGGTGAGAATCATCGCCGGGTGAGCGTAAACGCCAATTGGAACATCCGTCATAGCTGTAGCCCGGATTGCTGTAGCTATATACATATAATCCCTGACATTTTGCGTAATCGCTTCCTTCAGCCTCTCTGGCAGGATCAAATCTTGTGCCGGTGCTGAAGCCGTAGCTGCTGTTCAAAACATCATCATAAGAAAGCAGGAAAACCTTGTCATCAGTTGACGGAGCATCATATTTCTCATATCCGGGTGTGCCGGTCAGAGTATAATAACCGTCATTATTCATAGATTCAGCCTTCATATTTGATTTTTGCTCATTTGAAAATGCTGTATTTATGAAATTATTGTTGAGCCATTCTCTGATACTGCTTTTTGCATAATTATTCGGGTAATATGTTTTGTCCGCATCTCCCCAGTATTCGCTGTCTGCGCTGATAACAAAGTTATTGTATGGCTGAGCGTCAATGATTGTTTCACATATAATAAGCCCGTTATCCGGGTCAAGCACCCGCCATTCGAGAGGCTCAATTTCAAACCAGTAAACCGTACCTGCTTCGTAGCCGTTATCGTCCTGCCAGGTATTGTTCTCGCTTGAAGTAAATCCGGGTTCATATGGCCTGTAACTGTCGAATATGACGGCTCTGTATTTAACTCCGTCAAACACGATGTCCTGATACCTCATAAAATCGCCGGAGGTCATCAGACCGTCATCCCATGTGCCGGTGCCGCTGTAATAGCCGTAGCTCACCCAGCCTTCATCCGTAAGCTTTTCATTCAGCGCGGCAACCGTCGCTTCATCCGTTACGCCGCTCTGCGGATAGGTGCCGTAATAGAGCGTGTCGCCGACGGAGTAGGTTTCCGCATCGGCGGAAGTAATGGTTACGCAAGACAATGCCGAATAATAACCACTCGGAATTTCCGATGCGTCCTTATCGGAAATTAAGCAGAGAGGGGCGGCGATTTCGGCATCGCCCTGTGCATCTTCATCAACGGTGCAGGAGAAGGTCATCAGAGCCGTGGGAGCGTCACTTGAATAATCGCACCCAAATCCAAGAAGTTGTTTGTTTGACTCATTAA
>CAMVEX010000005.1 GCA_947166625.1 uncultured Clostridia bacterium | reverse complement strand
CGTAGGCGGAGCGACGGTATTCGTTCTTTCGGTTGACTCAATGGAAAAATATTGAGATCAAGATAATAAAAATAAATGCAAAAGGGTACGCAGACCGTCTCGATCGCGTACCCTTAATTTTTTGACGAAATTTATAAACTTCCGTAATATGTCAGGCGGCATAATAGACGCTTGCGTCTTTAAGCTGGAAGAATCTGTCCTGCCCTTCATAGTAGGTATCAAAAATACCGGTCACGGTGATATCAGTCCCCTCGGGCGGAAAATCGCCGGGATAATTGACCTTTACCGTCGGCAGGAATTCGATACCCTGAGAGCAGCAGGCGGTGGCGTCCGCTATAAGGCAGGCGTAATAGTTTCTCGTTTCGCCCTCTGCGACGGCGAAGGTGCCGCTCATCTTAACTGATTTGCCGAGGTAATTATCGGGATTCATCACCATATCTGAAACCTTTGTGTAAACCATGGTGGAATTGAGGGAGGTGAGATCCACATCGTATTTTTCGTTTTCGGGAATTTTGCCCGAAAAGACCTTCAGTTTGGAAATATCGCCTTTGAAGGCGCTCGACGGTGCGGTTTCTTCTTTGGCAGAGTTTAACACATCGTCAACACTTTTGCCGTTTTGCACCGTACCGACCTTTGAGCCCGTATTGTCTGCACATGAAGTGAGCGACGCGAGCATAACAAGGGCAAAAACAACACACAGTATCTTTTTCATATTCCACTACCTCTCTTTAAGGCTCCGATGAGAGCGGAGCAGGCGAAAGCAACTATATCGGCGGCTACGATGGTTGAGCCCACGGGCGTTCCCGCGAATACGGATATGAGGATACCCGCCAGGGCGCAGGTAACGGAGATCACCGCCGAGCAAACTGTCACCGAACGGAAGCTTTTGAAAATTCTCATAGCTGACAGCGCGGGGAAAATAACCAGCGCCGAAATGAGCAGCGAGCCGACAAGATTCATTGCGAGCACGATTATAACGGCAACGACGACCGCGATAAGCAGATTGTATGCGCCTGTTTTAATGCCTGTGGCGCTCGCGAAATCCTCATCGAATGTGACGGCGAAAATTTTATTGTAAAACAGGATAAACACCATCACAACTATCGCAGAAAGAGCAATACAGATACCGACCTCGGTCCTTTTAAGGGTCAATATCGAGGTGGAGCCGAACAGAGTGGTACACACATCGCCCGAGAGATTGCTCGATTTTGAAAAAAGATTCATCAGCAGATAGCCTATCGCCAAAGCGCCGACGGATATCATCGCAACTGCGGCGTCGCCTTTGATTTTGGCGTTTTTGCCCGTTCTCAGAAGCAATATCGCGCTGATGACCGTGATAATAAGCACAAGCGGCATATCGTCGGTGAGATTCAGCACCGCCGCGATCGCCATAGCGCCGAAAGCGACATGTGAGAGCCCGTCTCCGATAAACGAGAAGCGCTTGAGCACGAGGGTAACTCCGAGGAGCGACGAACAAAGGGCTATAAGCACGCCTACAATGAGCGCATACTGAACGAATGGGTAGCTGAGATAATCAAGCTTTTCGGCAAAGGAATTCATATATCCGCTCCCCCTTTCGCCGCTCCGAACCCGTCAAAAGCTTCGGTATATTCCCGGGCGGGTCCGAAAAATATCTTTTTGCCTATATGCAAAATCTTATCAGCGTATCTGAGGGCGGCATCTATATCGTGAGAGATCATAATGATCGTGGTCCCCGATTCCTTATTCAGCCTCTCTATAAGCTCATACATTTCGGCGGTCACTTTAGGATCGAGCCCCGAAACAGGCTCATCGAGAAGCAGGATTTTTGATGTGGCGCAGAGCGCTCTCGCAAGAAGCACTCTCTGCTGCTGACCGCCCGACAATTCGCGATAGCATCGCTTTTTAAGCTGAGAAAGCCCGAGCTTCTCTATATTTTCGTCGGCAAGAGTTTTATCTGCTCTGCTGTAAAACGGCCTCATCCCCTGCCTGTTTTGACAGCCCGAAAGTACGATCTCCCATACGCTTGCGGGAAAATCGCGCTGGACCTCGGTCTGCTGCGGCAAATAGCCGATTTCGGTCTGTTTGAGGCCGTCGCCTGCCGTAATGCTGCCTGAAATCGGAGAATTCAGACCAAGTATCGTTTTCATAAGAGTACTTTTGCCCGATCCGTTCTCTCCGACTATGCAGAGATAATCACCCGCGTTGACCTCAAAGCTGAGATCGCCGACTATCTCTTTCCCATCATAGCCGAGCGAGAGATCCTGACAGGTAAGCAAAGCCATAATAACACCTTCTTTTGATTACGCCGCCGAATGGAGGACGGTCTTGAGAATTGAAAGATTCTTTTCCATTATTGAAATATAATCGGCACCTTCCTCGACCTGTTTTGAGGTCGTTGACTGCATCGAATCCAAAGTGAGGATCTCTCTGCTCTTATCCTGCGAGGCATCGATAACCGATTGCGAAAGCTTTCCGTCGGCGCTCTCGATCTGCATCACATAGTCAATGCCGAGCTCATCAAGCTTATTTGCGAGGAACACAACGGTTTTGAAGCTCGCTTCGGTCTCTGCCGAGCAGCCGACAAAGGCGGCATAATAATCAAGATCATAATCATCGACAAGATATCTGAACGGGAAGCGGTCGCCGAAAACGAGAGTTTTGATTTCGGCGCTGTCAACAGCCCGGCTGTAGCTCTTATCAAGAGCATTCAGCTTCTCTATATAAGAGTCGGTATTCGCCTTATAAGTCTGTGCATTATCGGGATCCTTAGCGAGAATTTCGGCTGAAATCATCTCGGTGAGAGCCGCGGCGTTTTTAAGCGAAAGCCAAACGTGCTCATCGTATTCTTTCTCTTCTTCGTGATCCTCGTGGTCCTCGTCTTCTTCGGCTTCCATACCTTCTTTGACTTCTTCCTCTTTGACCTTATCGCCGAGCGCTTCAACAAGGTTGATAACTTTCATATCTTCATTTGCGGCTTCCGACAGAGCGTCCTCGACCCATTCATCGGATTCTCCGCCGACATATATAAACAGATCGCAGGCCGAGATCTTGACGATATCCTGAGCGGTCGGCTGGTAGCTGTGAAGATCCACACCGTCATCAAGCAGCATGGTGAGCTCAACATCCGAAGCCTTGTCGCCGAGAATATTGCGCACCCAATCATAAATCGGAAAAACGGTGGTCACTATCCTCAGCTTATCCGAATTATTATCATTCGCTTTGTCATCCCCGCCCATACACGAGGCAAAAAGCCCGACGGCAAGCACAACACATATAATTAAAGAAATAACTTTTTTCATAATATATCTCCTGATTTGAAATTTTGAAAATGGGTATAAAAATACGGAGAGATGGCAGGCCGTCGGCTCATACGCTGACAGATACAATATACCCGTAAAAATGCGTATGACAAGCCGGGGGCCGCTTCGCTCCCCGTAAAAAGTATTTAATTCAGGAGTTTGACTTTGAAAAGAGGCGCCCCGGCATAATCAGCGGCGCTGAACAAATCCTTTACAAGATAAACCGAAATTTTATAAACAGCGGCAAATACCGCGCAGGCGGTAAAAGCATTCATTATGCTTCTGAGTGTGTGGACACACACCTCAACGCGCATACAAATCGCGCAATCCTCGCCGGAGCAATCGTGATCGGATTCTGCGGCGATATAAGCTGCGGAGGATAACAAAGCAAGCACAAGCAGAGCCGTCAACAGGGCAACGACAATTTTTTTAAGGCTTTTCATATTTATCCTCCTTTCGCTGTATTATGAACTGCGGATTTACGCCGCCGCGTTTGTTGATTGGAACCCGGCAGGCTCGTTTTCGGGCAATGTGAGCGCGGGCTCACCGGCGTTTCCGGCAGATTCTTCGCTGACGGGCTCATCCTCGCCCTGCGAATCCTCGCCGCTTAATTCTTTCCAATGGATCTTGCAATAATTCTTGCCGTCAATGGGCGGATATTTTTCTTCTCCGATCCTTGCCTTATTGTTACAATCATATTCCTGATCATAAGCGCATTTGATCTCATCGCTCTCGGTCATAAGCTTGCCGAAAGAAATGCCGAGGACGATGCAGAGAAATACAACGATCAAAACGGAGCAGACTTTTGTATTCAGGCCATTTTTGAACGCTTTTTCGAGGTCTATCTTATCAAGGAAGCCGATTTTTGAAACGATGCGGCAGATAAGCAGGGCAAGAAGGAATCCGACAACACCCGCGCATACGCCGACTACGGTGCCCGCCATAACATCAGTGGGATAATGCACCATCACATAGATTCTCGAGCAGGCTGTGCCGAGCGCGAGGACGGGAGGAATCCAGGCAATTTTGCCCTTCTTCTCGGTTGCGAAGCAGAGACAGGCGGCTGTCGCCATCTCAAATGCGGATGTGGAGTGACCCGACGGGAACGAATAATCGCTCTCGGAAAGCGAGCCGACCGCGGCATACCAGTTTTTATACTGCGCCCAGAAATCCGTAAGCTGGAGGGTATTGTAGGGTCTGACCCTCAAAACCATGGGCTTTAACCAGAGATTGGTGAGGATCGTCCCTATCGCGACGGACATTACGATGGCAAAGCCGTATTTTCTGGTCCTCTTAAAAAGGCAGAGAAGCAGAGCCAAAACCACAACGGGAATCACGAAATTTTCATCGCCGAATGAGGTGAAAATCTTGGCGATTATTGTAAGAAACCCGTTTTGAAGATTGCCGAAAAAGGTAAAAATCGCGGTATCGAGCCCGAAGAATTTTTCATCGAGCATACTGCCGATCGTCGCCGCAAGCGGAATAAAATTGAACATACGAATCCCCCACTTAATTTTATGATAATCATTTTATCACAGCGCAATTAAAAAATCAACAAAACAAAAATTTTTATCAATTCGGAAAAAGCGCAAAAAATAACCCCGAAATAATCAAGCGAAAATTTCGGGGATACCGTCAATCAAAGTCCTGTTTTTTCTCTGATATAGTTTCTCGCGAGAAGGGCATATTCAAACGGATTTGCCTTAGCGGGATCCTGCTCCGCCTCGACAACTATCCAGCCCTCGTAATCAGCCTCGGCAAGGATATCGAATACGGGAGTGAAATCGAAATCTCCGTCGCCGGGAACGGTAAACGAGCCTGCTCTCACGCAGTCAAGGAAGCTCCAGCCGTTCTTTTTGCCCTCTTCGATGACCGCGTTGCGGGTGCTCTTGAGGTGAACATGCTTGATACGGTGAACATACTTTTTGAGAATGCCTATTGCATCCTCGCCGCTGAATGCGAGATGGCCTGTATCATAAAGGAGATAGACGAGATCGGGATCGGTGATCTCCATAAGCTTATCGATCTCGGCCTCGGTCTGAACGCCGGTGCCCATATGATGATGAATGGTGAAATACATTCCCTTTTCTTTGGCAAGCCTGCCCATTTCGTTGAAGCCCTTGCGGATGAGCTCCCACTGCTCGTCGGTATATACGGGCTTATCGCCGAAGATGCTCTTTGAAGTGCCCTGGATGGAATTGCCCTGCTCTGAAGCGCCGATGACTCTTGCGCCGAGAGCGTAAAGGAAATCTCTGTGTTTTATAAAAGCCTCGATGGTAGCGTCATAGCCTTCGGAGAGAAGGAGCGATGAAAACCATGCATTGCAGATCCTCATACCTCTGACATCGAGCTTGTGTTTGAGAGTTTCTACATCTTTGGGATATTTGTTGCCGATTTCGCTGCCGGTGAAGCCTGCGAGAGCCATTTCGCTCACGCACTGCTCAAAGGTATTCTCCGCGCCGAGATCGGGCAGATCGTCGTTGGTCCAAGCGATGGGCGCGATAGCGAGTTTGACTTTATCTTTGTTTAACATATTAAATTCCTCCGTGGATCAATATAATCTTGCTTCTTTGATATGAGCCTGCATATCCTCGTAAGCCGCCTGAACTCTCTCGCTCTCGGAGACGGAAGCGACGCCTACTCTCCACCATGCATCATATCCGTCGCTCATGCTCTTATGGGCAACCTTGATATCAAACAGGCAGGGCTTAGTCTGCTTGAGAGAATCCTCAAGAGCCGCCTTGAGCTCATCGACATTTGTCACTCTGTATCCCTTGCAGCCGTAGCCTTCGGCTATCTTTGCGAAATCAATGTTGAGAAGCTCGCCGTCAAGCATATCCGTCTCGGGATTTCTCGCGCAGAATCTGGTGCCGAAGGTGTCGGTTCCCTGATTATTCTGAAGATTTTCTATACATCCCCAGCCGATATTATCAAAGAGCATTACATTTATCTTGAGATTTTCCTGGACGGCGGTATAAAGCTCGCTGTGAAGCATAAGGAAGCTGCCGTCGCCGCACATGGTATAAACTTCTTTATCGGGCTTCGCTATCTTAACGCCGAGGGCGCCGCAGATTTCATAGCCCATACAGGAAAAGCCGTATTCCATATTGTATGTTCCGGGAGTTGAGCATTTCCAAAGTCTCTGCATACATCCGGGGAGAGAGCCGGCGGAGCCGACCGCGATCGCGTCTTCAGCGATGAATTTGTTGATTTCACCGAGAGCTCTCGTCTGAGAAAGGCCGTTTTCAAGCTCGATGCCGTAAAGACGGTCAATCTCATCGGAGTAATCGGATTTGATCGAGGCGAGTTCTTCGCATCCCCAGCCCGATTTATAGCCTCTCTTATCAAGCTCCTCGAGAAGCGCTTCGAGAGAAAGCTTCGCGTCTGCAACGACCGAAACGGCGTCCATTTTGAAAGCGTCAAATGAGCTGACATTTATGCCGATCATCTTGCATTCGGGGTTTCTGAACCCCCATTTGGAGGCTGTCGTAAAGTCGGTAAGGCGTGAGCCGACCGAAATAACAAGATCGGTCTGCTTGGCGACATTATTTGCCGCAGGGCCGCCCGTAACTCCGATACCGCCGAGATTGAGCGGAAGATCCCAGGGAATGGAGCCCTTGCCCGCCTGGGTCTCGGTGATGGGAATATTGAATTTCTCGGCAAAAGCAACTGCGGCATCCTGAGAATCGGAATAAGTTACTCCGCCGCCGACGATGAGGATGGGCTTCTTTGAATTCATTATCGCATCCGCCGCGAGGGAGATTTCGCGCTGAGTGGGGATGCGTCTGTCCATATACCATACTCTCTTCTGAAGGAAATAATCTGGATAATCGAAGGATTCGCCCTCAACATCCTGAGGCATGGCAAGGCAGACAGCACCCGTCTCCGCCTGATCGGTAAGGACTCTCATGGCGTTAAGGCAGGCGGTCATAAGCTGCTCGGGTCTGACGATCCGATCCCAATATTTACATACCGCTCTGAAGGCGTCATTCGCGGTAGTGCTGTAAGAGGCCGGCTGCTCGATCTGCTGAAGCACGGGATCGGGCTGGCGGCAGGCGAAAGTATCGCCCGGAAGAAGCAACAGAGGGATCCTGTTTGCGCTGGCGGTGCCTGCGGCGGTGACCATATTCAATGCGCCGGGGCCTATCGATGAGGTGCAGGCGATTATCTTGCGGCGGTGATTCTGCTTGGCAAACGCGGTAGCCGCCTGAGCCATACCCTGCTCGTTATGGCCCTGATAAAATTTCAGATTATGGCCGCCCTGCTCAAGAGCCTGACCGAGACCGACTACGCATCCGTGGCCGAAAATGCCGAAAATACCGTCAACAAATTTTGTTTCGACGCCGTCAAAGCTGACATACTGATTATCAAGAAATTTGACGAGCGCCTGTGACATTGTAAGTTTCATAATGCTTCCTCCGCTCAAAAGTTGCGCAAAGCGGCTGCACCGCTCCGCATTATTATGGATATAATATCAAATCGCAAATAAAAATACAAGATAAAATTCAGGTTATTGACATAATTTTTGTTATATATTAAAATATAGAGAGAAGGCGGTGAAAATATGGATTTTGAAAAAAGCATATTTGAAAATTCAAAAGACCGGATCCTCGTCTGCGCTCACCGCGGGGTATCGGGCGCCGATATTCCCTGCAACACTTTGCCCGCATTCAAGGCGGCGCTGATGCACGGAGCAGATATGATAGAGCTGGATGTCGCTCTCTCAAGAGACGGGGAACACTTTGTTTTTCACCCGGGCATGGAGAGGGCTCATCTCGATATGCGTTCATTTCTTATCACCAAAAAATCATCAAAAATCAAAAAGCTTAAATTTGTAAATCAGGATAATACAAAAACGGAATACGGCATAAATACTCTCGAGGAGATACTCACCTTCCTCAAGGGAAGATGCTATATCAACATAGACAAATACTGGACCGATATAAAGGGCATAACGGAATGCATAAGAAAATGCGGAGTAGAGAAGCAGGTCATAGTAAAAACTCCGGATGAACAAAAATATTACAGCGAGATCGCGCGATACGCACCCGACCTCATGTTTATGCCGATAGTAAGAAAAAAGGATGAGATCACCGAAAGGCTCGATGAAATGGGAATAAACTGCATCGGCGCCGAGGTGCTTTTCAAGAGCGAAAGAGACCCGGTCAATTCCGAGAAATATATCAAATCCATGCATAAACGTGAAAAAATAGTTTTTGCAAACGCCATAGTTTATAATTACCGTGAAATCCTCTCCGCAGGGCACACCGACGATATTTCAATAATAGATTCGCCGGAGAGCGGATGGGGCTATCTCGCAGACAGAGGCTACGATGTGATACAGACCGACTGGTGCGGCAGCGTCAAAGCCTTCCTCGAAAACCACGGAAGAGCAAAGAGATAAAGATATTGAAAACAAAGCGGAGGTGAGATAATGTCAAAGCAAAAGGACGGCGGAGCAGCCAAGCATATAGATTTTTTGCTGATCGACATTATTTCTCTCATCCTCTCATTCATCGTATCATACAGGATCAAATTCGGAGATTTCGGATTTATCAGAAGTGACGTCTGGCTGCCTTTGATACTGATAATCGCGCTGACAAACACCGTGATCTGCCTGTTTTCAAATCCTTATCTTCACATTCTGACCCGTCCTTATTATGAAGAAATACTGAGAAGCCTGATCCTGACATTTTATAATCTTGTCGCGGCTTCCGTGATTTTTTATATTTTCAAAATCGGAGTCATCTTTTCCAGGCAGACGGTTCTGATGATGTTTATCATCTACTTTTTCCTCTCGCTCGGCGTCAAATGCCTTTGGAAACGGATGATAAAATCAGGAAAAATCAAATCCGCGATACCTAAAAAATCATATCTTCTTGTTGTGACCTCCGCCGAAAATCGGGACGAGATCCTTAAAAACGCGGCAGCCGGCGATGCAGACGAATACGAGATAAAGGCCGTATGGTCGCCGGGCGGCGAAATCCCCGGCAGATCCGGTGATATTGAATTTATAGATCCCGGTGATGATTTTGCCCGGTATGCCGTTTCTCACGGTATAAGAGACGTTCTGATCGCGATAAATCCCGGTGTCGTTCCGACAGAGAGTTTTGACCAGCTGATCAAAAACAACATCGGGATCCATTTTGATATCAAAGAAACTCTCGGCTTTGCGGCTGAGGATTACAAAATAAGCTCCGTAGGCGTTTATAACACGCTGAATGTAGGCAAATATGAATTCACGCAGGGGCAGACCGTTTATCTCGGAGTAAAGCGCATTTTGGATATAATCATCGGAATTCTGGGAATGATCTTTTTGCTCCCGGTCGCCTTGACGGTAAAGCTCGCCTGCCTTATTTCGGGAGATAAGGCAAAGATAATTTACAGGCAGGAGCGAATCGGCAAAAACGGGCAACGCATCAGAATTTACAAATTCCGCTCAATGATCCCGAATGCCGATGAGAAGCTGAATGAGCTTCTCAAAGATGAAAAATACCGCACGGAATGGGAGGCTAATCAAAAGCTTTCCGATGACCCGCGCATAACAAAAATCGGTAAATTCCTGCGCAAGACTTCAATAGACGAATTACCGCAGCTTATAAACGTTATCAAAGGCGATATGTCGATAGTGGGGCCGCGCCCGCTGGTCGCAGGCGAGCTCGAGCAGCACGGCGGGATGAAGCTGTATCAACAGGTCAAGCCCGGAATCACCGGCTGGTGGGGCTGCAACGGCAGATCCAATATCGAATACCGCGAGCGCCTTGAGCTTGAGTATTATTATGTCCGCAATTTTTCGGTTTATCTTGATTTCCTGTGCGTGCTGAGAACGACACTTACGGTAATGTCAAGAAAAGGGGCGGAGTGATATTTTTTTCATTCTCCAACGAAATGAGCTTACCCATTTTCATCTGATATTTTGATAGAGGTTTTGCGGATGGAAAACAAATACAGTGTCTTGATGTCGGTATATTCAAAAGAAAAACCCGAATGGCTTGATTTAAGTATGAGATGTATGTTTAATCAGACGATCAAGCCAAGCGAGTTTGTTCTTGTTGAAGACGGAAAATTAACAGACGAGCTTTATCAAGTAATCGACAAATACAAGCAGAAATATCCGGAGATATTGAAGATTGTTATTATCCCTGAAAATATCGGTCTTGGTTTGGCACTTAAAAAGGGCGTAAATGAATGCACATACGAATACATCGCCCGTATGGATTCAGATGACTATTGTCTTCCGGAAAGAATCGAAAAAGAACTTGAAATCTTCAAAA
Organism: uncultured Clostridia bacterium; assembly: GCA_947166625.1. Taxonomy (GTDB): domain Bacteria; phylum Bacillota; class Clostridia; order Oscillospirales; family Acutalibacteraceae; genus CAG-177. The sequence continues at coordinate 116,004 of CAMVEX010000005.1, read as the reverse complement.
ACGATCCCGATATCGGTATGGTCGGCACAAATGTTTCAGAATTCATCGATAATATCGGAAATGTTATTTGCAATGTCATATTGCCTGAAACAAACGAGGAAATCTCAGCTTATTCAAAAAAGAGGAATCCTTTCAGACATCCTTCGATATTGTTCAAAAAAAGCGAAGTGTTAAAAGCAGGGAATTACAGAGACTTTCATTTGTGTGAAGACTATGACTTATGGCTCAGAATGATCAGAAACAACTGTAAGTGTTACAACATTCAAGACATATATGTTTTTATGAGAATCGGAAAGGATTTTTATAAAAGAAGAGGCGGAAAAAAATATTTTGACAGCATTAAAAAGCTGAAAAAAGAGCAGCTGGAAATCGGCTATTTTTCCAAAGCGGAATATCTTAAGTCAATCATACCTCATGCAGTCGTATGTTTTATGCCGAATAATATGAGAGACTTTGTTTATAGGAATTTCCTTAGAAAATAGAATTTACAAAGGTTTGAAATGAGTGGTGCCCGTTGAAAAATGGTTTGATATCTGTTATTGTCCCAGTCTATAAAGTTGAAAATTATATTCACGAATGTGTTGACAGTATAATTGCACAAACTTATACAAATCTTGAAATCATACTTGTTGACGACGGTTCGCCGGATAACTGCAGCAAGATCTGCGATGAATATGCCGAGAAGGATTCGCGCGTGAAAGTTATTCATCAGGAAAACGGAGGTCTTTCAGCCGCAAGAAATGCCGGGCTTGATATTGCGACAGGTGATTATATCGGGTATGTTGACAGCGATGATTATATTGAACTCAATATGTATGAGGAGCTTTATGAAGCAATCAAAGAATACAATTCGGATTTATCAATTTGCGGAGTAAAAAAGTTTGAACTTGAAAACAGGCTTGAGGTTTACGGTAATAAATCTTTGACAAAGAATGAATTCCTCAAAGAATTGTTGAGCGAAAATGTTAAATCTTATGTTTGTAACAAGTTATACAAAAAGTCACTTTTTGACAACATCAGATTCCCCGAAGGTGAACTTTTTGAAGATCTTAAAATAATGCATCTTATCGCTGAAAAAACCACAGTAGTTGGATTTATCGATAAAACATTCTATAATTACAGAATCCGTCAGAATTCTATAACAGCTGACAACAAAGGGATAAGGGCAAATGATTATCTGTCAGCTACACACAGCAGAACCGAAAAGTATAGAGATACCGATTTATATGAATACGCTCTTGTAGGGGAATTCAAGTGCCTGAGAGTTATAGTTTCTGATATGTCAAGGACAAAAGAAAACAGAGGTGAATCCAAAAAACTGCTTTCCCGTTCAAAACAAATTTATACTGCTTGTAAAAAACATATACACGGTTTTCAAAAAATTCTGACATATATCTACTTTGTTTCACCTTCGTTTTATTCAGCGCTTAAAAGATTTTACTTAGGGCAGCATTGATTATTCTGGAATAATAAATAATGTTGACAGGTGAATTATGGATCTTATTTCCGTTATTGTTCCCGTATATAATGTTGAAAAATACCTTCGCAAATGTGTTGACAGTATTCTTGCGCAGACTTATAAAAATCTCGAAATCATACTTGTTGACGACGGTTCGCCGGATAACTGCGGCAAAATCTGTGACGAATACGCTGCAAAGGATTCACGCATAAAAGTGATTCATCAGAAAAACGGAGGGCTTTCAGCCGCAAGGAATGCCGGGCTTGATATTGCAACCGGTGATTATATCGGATTTGTTGACAGCGATGATTATATAGATAAAAACTATTTTGAATGTATGGCTTCACATTTAGACAAAGATACTCTGATTGTTTGCAATGTGGTTGATGAGGACGAAAACGGTAAGGTAATCAAGAAAAAAGAAGCGGACAACAGGCATTATTCTTCGTCAGAAGCACTTTCCGAGATGTGTCATGAGAAAAAATTCGGAACATCCGCTTGCGGCAAGATTATTACAAAAGAAATCGCAGACAAATTCCGCTTCCCGGAAGGAAAACTATATGAGGATCTTGCTACCGTTTATAAATGGTATGCCAATTGTAAAACTACAATCTTGATGTCGGGAACTGCATACCATTATGTGAAGCATTTCGGCAGTATAAGCCAAAATAACTGGAACGATAAAACAAGAGATTTGATGGAAGCAGCCGAAGAAATGCTGAACTATATCTCGGCAAATTTCTCCGAATGTTATCTCGACGGAGTTTACCGCTACTTCTTTTCTGCTAATGATTTCAATACAAAAGCATACAGAAGCGATGATTATAAATCCATATTTGCACCGTATCAAAATAAATTAAAACCTATGTGGAAAGATGTTATTAAAAACAAGTTGTCGCTGAAAGATTTTGTTAAATTTACACTGCTGGCTTTCTGCCCGACTTTACACAAAAAATTATACACACTTAAAAATTTGAAAAAATAACAAACGATATAGGTTTAGACAAAAACGGAGAAGTTTATGATACCCAAAATAATCCATTATTGCTGGTTTGGCGGCAATCCGTTACCCGAACTGGCACAAAAGTGCATAGCAAGCTGGAAGAAATACTGTCCGGATTATGAAATAATTGAGTGGAACGAAAGCAATTTTGATTTCAGTTCCTGCGATTACGCGCGCGAAGCATACGAAGCAAAAAAATGGGCGTTTGTCACAGATTATGTTCGCCTTAAAGTGTTATACGACTATGGCGGAATTTATATGGATACAGACGTTGAAGTATTGAAGCCGCTTGATTCACTGCTTCATTATGAAGCGGTTTCCGGATTTGAATCTAATACTCAAATCCCGACCGGTCTGATTGCTAGCGGCAAAAGCATTCCGGTTATCGGTGAGTTGCTTTCGCAATACGATAATATTCACTTTATCAAATCAGACGGCACATTTGATTTGACAACCAATGTTGTGCGCATAACAAACACATTGCTCAAATACGGATTAAATCAAAATAATACATTACAAACTGTCAAAGATTTTACGCTTTTGCCTAAAGACTACTTGTGTCCGAAAGATCTGGAAACCGGAGAAACAACATTAACCGAAAACAGTTTGACCATTCATCACTTTAATGGGAGTTGGATGGAGGAATATGAGAAAAAAATTATCAGTTTATCATTTAAACTGATAAAAAAAGGGTATTCACATCTATGGGCTCGCCGCCTTGCCGCCGTCATTGTTTTTACTAAAGAATACGGTTTTTTAAAAATGCCGCTTAAGATGGTAAAATATAAAAAAAATAATATGAAAAAACTTAAAGAGGAGCAGAAATCCTTTTAGTTGTTTTTTGAGTAATTCATTATCAAAAAATAACTCTGTTTTTAGTCCAAAAAAGAAAAAGTCTATGGTAATTTATGAAAAAAATACTACTCGTCTTCGGCACTCGACCAGAAGCAATAAAAATGTGCCCGTTGGTTAACGAATTAAAAAGCAGAAAAAATATTCAGACAGTAGTCTGTGTCACGGGTCAGCATCGTCAGATGCTTGATCAGGTTCTTGATATCTTCAAGGTAACGCCTGATTATGATTTATCAATCATGAAGGAAAAGCAGACGCTTTTTGACATCACAACAAATATCCTGAACTCAATCAGATTTGTCCTCGATAAAGAGAGGCCTGATGTCTGCCTCGTTCACGGCGATACGAGCACGAGCTTTGTCACAGCGCTTGCGTGTTTTTACCTTCAAATCCCCGTAGGCCATGTAGAGGCAGGGCTGAGGACATACAATCTCCAAAGCCCGTTTCCGGAGGAATTCAATCGACAAGCGGTTTCTTTGATTGCAGACTATAATTTTGCTCCAACCGAAACAGCAAAAAACAATCTCATCGATGAAGGCAAGAGCCCTGAAAAAATATGGGTCACCGGAAACACGGTTATTGACGCATTAAAAACTACAGTCAGAAGTGACTATACTCATCCGGAATCAGACTGGGCTAAAGACAGCAGATTGATATTTATCACCGCTCATCGGCGCGAAAATCTCGGGCAACCGATGCATAATATGTTCAGAGCTATCAGAAGAGTATTGGATGAGCACGATGATGTCAAAGCGCTTTATCCCGTTCACCTGAATCCCACGGTAAGACAAATTGCCGATGAAGAGTTAGGAAATTGTGACCGAATTCATTTGATCGAACCTGTGGATGTAATTGATTGCCATAATCTTATGGCAAGAAGTTATCTGATACTGACAGATTCCGGCGGAATTCAGGAAGAAGCTCCGTCTTTAGGTAAACCGGTATTGGTTATGCGAGATACAACCGAACGACCAGAGGGCATCAAAGCCGGCACTCTGAAACTCGTCGGTACGGACGAAGAAGTCATTTACACCAGTTTCAAAAATTTGCTGACAAACAGAGACGAATATGAAAAAATGGCTTCGGCTTCAAATCCGTATGGCGACGGGCATGCTTGCAAACGGATAGCGGATGTTTTAGAATATTTGTAAAAACAAACTTAACAATAGTTAAATTTTTATTACTGCCGATTTTTGATTGCCCGTTGCACAAATCAGTACTAAGGCGTATAGTTAACAAAAAGCTGTCCGAATTGTATAATATTTTCAACGATAGAAAACTAATAGTGAGACTTAGTATGAGAATATTGAACTATATTAAATATAAATTTAAATCAATTAACGAAGATCAGTGGTTATTTACAAGTTTTGAAGGCCATTACAATGACGGACCGAAAGCACTTTCTGAAGCAATTCATGATTTATATCCTAACATAAAAATTTTTTGGGGAGTAAAAAAAGAATTATTAGACACCCTGCCTTCTTATATCCACGCAATCGAAATTAATAGTCCTGAATATTTCAATATTATGTCAAGTTCGAGAGTTTTAATTGATAACATTTTTTGTAACAATGCCATAACTCTTTATAAGGGTAAACATTTTAACAACATAAAAAAAAGAATAAAACTGTACATTTTCAAAAAAAATCAGAAGTGCTACAGTTTGTGGCATGGTACTCCATTAAAACGAATGGGGCGAGATCAGTATGGAAATGAAAATGTTCTAAACTTCTTATGTAACGATCTAACTATTATTGTAGGAAACGAGTATACAGAGAAGATTTTTAAGAACATTACTTTTAACAACGCTAAAATTGAAGTTCTCGGAATGGCAAGAAACGATCAATTATTTGAGGCTCAAAACAAAATAGATACAATTAAAAACAGATTAGATTTACCAATTGATAAAAAAATAGTTCTTTATGCTCCAACATTTCGAAGTAACAACAAAGGTATTGTTGACCAAAAAAATTTTTTCAGAAGTGGAATATCTCAGCTGACCGAACTAAAAATTGATGAATTTCTTTCTTGTTTGTCACGAAAATTTGGCGGAGATTGGATACTGGTTTGTAGATTTCACTATCATGTCTCAAGTATGATTGACTGGGAAGATATAAAAAAATTGTATAACGGAAAAATAATTAACGGTAATCTTTCTGATAATATGTCTGATTATCTCATTTGCTCTGATATTTTATTGACAGATTACAGTTCATGTATATTTGATTTTGCAATAAAAGGTAATCCTTGTTTTTTGTATGCTCCCGACTTAAACTACTATAAAAACAAGGAACGCGGATTTTATATACCAATTGAGGACTTGCCTTTTCCTTTATCCTGTTCAAAAAATATTTTATTTAAAAATATAAATACTTTTGATGATTCAGGATATAAAAATAGCGTAAAAAACTTACTTTTAAGAATTGGAGATGTTGACGACGGACATTCATGTAAAAGAATAGCAAAGTTCATTTATTCAAATACATACAGATGCTAAATATATTTTAATAAAGATGGTGATTTTTATAAAAGCTTTAATTCTTGCTGCCGGTTTGGGGTTAAGACTCGCACCGTTGACCAATAATATACCAAAAGCACTAATAAAAGTTAACGGTAAATCTATTGTTATAAATCAAATTGAAATATTATATAGTTTAGGTATAACAGATATTTATGTTGTCTCTGGATATAAATCTGAACTACTTGAAAAAAATATATTATCCATATTTCCTTCAGTTAATATAATAAAGAATGAAGATTATTCTACCACAAATAATATGTATTCTGCATTCCTTGCAAGCAAATTGCTTCAAGGGCATGATTTTTTGATGATGAATGGGGATGTTTTTATCGATTTCTCTGTTATGAAAACATTATATGAATGTGAGCATGCAGATGCTATAATAGTTGACAAAGGAAACTATATAGATGAATCAATGAAAGTGATCGAAGAAGATGATAGATTAGTAGAAATCTCAAAAAGTATAGAGAGAGAACTAGCTTTGGGATCCTCAATAGATATTTACAAATTTTCATCGGAAAGCGGAACAAAATTTTTTAATAAATGTGCAGACTATATAAATAGCGGCATCGTAAAAAAATGGAGTGAAGTTGCTTTGAATGACATACTTCCATTCTGTAATTTTAAGGCATGTAAATTAAACGGAAGATGGTTTGAAATAGATGATCTTAAAGATCTAAAAGCCGCAAAAGAAATGTTTAAAATCAACTAATGTAAAAGGATATGGGGAATCCAATCAACAAATACAATAATTTACCTATACAAATTAAAGCTTCTTTCTGGGCTTTATTTTGCGGTGTTTTACAAAAGGGCATAGGTGTTATCACAACGCCGATTTTTACGAGACTGCTTTCGACTGCCGAATACGGTCAATATAATGTTTTTAATTCATGGATCCAGATTTTCACCGTTATCTTTTCGTTGAATTTATGCGCAGGGGTTTATCAGCAAGGGCTGGTTAAATTCGATGAGGATAACAGAGCATATACTTCCTCAATGCAGGGCCTGACTACAGTTTTAATGGTAATATGGGGAGTAATACTCTTTGTATTCAGAAATAAATTGACCGGTTTGCTTTCTTTGAACATCCATCAGATTATAATGATTCCCGTTGTAATCTGGTCGACAAGCATTTTCGGATTTTGGCTGGCGGAGCAAAGAAATTTTTACAAATACAAAGCTCTTGTGTTTGTAACTCTCACGGTTTCCGTATTAAGCCCGGCTTTAGCCATACTGCTTATTAAAATCTCTGATGATAAGGTAACTGCTCGCATCCTCGGCGGGCTGATAATCGGATTGATTGCCTATGTTCCGCTTTATTGCCTTCACATAAAGCGAGGCAAAAAATTCTTTTCGGCAAAATATTGGAAATATGCTCTTATTTTTAATATACCGCTGGTGCCTCATTATCTGTCTCAGGTGATACTAAGCAGTTCAGACAGAATCATGATTGAAAAAATGGTTGACAAAAGCGCGGCCGGGATATACGGTCTCGCCTACTCAATATCTTTAATTATGACGATTTTGAATAACGCTTTGTCACAGACCTTAAGTCCTTGGATCTATCAAAAAATCAAAGCAAGAGAAACGGAACGGATTTCATCGGTTGCATATATATCAATGATTGGCGTATCTGCAGTAAATTTGATATTGATCGCTCTCGCCCCCGAAGCCGTTAAAATATTTGCGCCTGCGGAGTATTATGACGCAATTTGGATAATACCGCCGGTTGCGATCAGCGTTTATTATATGTTTATCTATGATATGTTTGCGAAATTTGCATTCTATTATGAAAAGCGTGTTTTTATCACCGTTGCAAGCGTTGCAGCAGCTGCATTGAATATTATCTTAAATTACATCTTTATCAATAAATACGGCTATATTGCCGCCGGATATACAACTCTAGTATGCTATATCATTTACTCGCTCGGTCATTATTTATTTATGATAAGAGTATGTAAAAAATTCTGCGACGGTGTTAAGCCCTATGACGGCAAGATAATTTTGCTTATCTCTTTTGCGTTTACCGCTTGCGGATTGGCAATGCTTTTAACATATAACCACACGGTAATCAGATATTGCATCCTTGCCGCAATCATAATCATAGCTGTTTTACTCAGAAATAAAATTTTAGAGTTCATTAAAAACATTCTCAAAATGAGGAAATCTCACGATTCGGGAAAGGCGGAAATTGATGCAAGATAATTCCAAACTCAAATCTCTTACGGAAGACAGATATACGCTCAACGATATTTTTATAAAGCATCATGAAATTTGGCTGATGGTTCCGCCGGTGATTTATCTGCTGACCCCGATAGTTCATATGATCACTTTCGCAGTTTTGTATAAAGACCCCGAGGATTGGTCACTGAAGGATTATTTCCATTTTTACGATACAGCGGAGCTGGCGGGTGACTATTACTCCCCTATCATTCATTATGCGTTCTTCCTGGGAGCCATTTTTACGATAATCGCGATCATAGCGCATATTGCTTATGTCAAAAAGACGGATCACAAACTAGTGAATTCGGATTCGATCCCCTTATTCTTTTTTATCGGATACTCGGCTTTAATCATCATTTCGACAATCATAAACAAGACCGATATAAAATACATTCTCGGCACGACCTCACGTGCGGAGGGCGTTTTGCAGGTGATCGGGTATATGATGATTTTTTACCTGTGCGCCTCGCTCATAAAGAAGGAGAAATTCAAGAATTTTATCATTTGGTTTTTCCTCGCAACAAGCACGGTCATCGGAATTCTGACCCTGATAAATAAATACATCACCGATGTAACAATAATCGGCGACGCTTATGTATGCGGAATTTTTTACACTCATAATTTTTACGCATATTATCTTGCCATGGCAATAACGCTTGCGGCAGGGATCGTCGCCCTTAAAAGAAGCAAAGCGGAGCGCGTGGCGGCATTTATAATAATGTGTATGAATACCGGCATTCTCGCGATCAATGACAGCTTAGGGCCGTTTTTGGCTTCAATCGTTTCGTTTATCTTCCTTTTGATCGCTGTATCATACAAGCGAAGGAAATTCAGCTTTACCGTGCTTTTGCTGTTTGCCGTCTTTATGGGAATTATCTTTGTGATCGGGTTGTTTACCCCGAGCTTCTTCAGCGAATTTGCAGGTCTCGGCAGAGATGTCAAAAAGATCGTAACAGACAGCGAAGACGCAGGTAACGCCGGCACACTCAGATGGACTCTCTGGACTCATACTGCCAAATACATCAAAGAGAAGCCGCTTTTCGGCTGGGGAATTGAAGGAACGGCAGAAAGGCTCGGAACAGAGACTCACGCGGACAAAGCTCACAATGAATACCTTGAAAATATGGCATATTACGGAATTCCTGCAGGGCTTTTATATCTGTTTGGCTTAATTGCGGTATATATCAAGGCTCTTATCAAAAGGCGAAATGTTGATGATTTGACAGTTATCTGTCTGACAGGTGCGCTCGCTTATATAGGCTCCGCGCTTGTTGGCAATTCCTTTATCTTCACCGCTCCGTTTATGTTTATTTTCCTCGGGCTTGCAAATAATACATCCGGGCAATATACCGATTTAACGGATGACGATGGCGAAATAAATTCGGAAAACGAGCCGGATAACGAAGAGATCACGGAGTTGACCGCCGATTCCGTAACCGATAATATTTAATAACGGCATATAAGAAAGAGACCCCCAAAGGGTCTCTTTTATTTTTGCGTAGTTTTATCTCTTTGGAACGAAAGCCCCAGAAAAACAAACAGGAAAGGCGCCGTGTAAAACATCGTGTTGCCGAATACGGCAGAGAAAAGGTAAGTAAATGATGCAGCGATGCACACAAAAGTATATCCGGTAACAATGCGGCGTTTACGCCAATTATGGATAAATACCGAAACACAGCCGATAATATAGGCAGCAGCAGCCGGAATTCCGAAAAACGCAGCGTATTGTAAATATTCATTATGCGGACGGGTATTCAAATTGGCCGAATCAACCGCAAGGCGATTGGCAATTCCTTCTATTCCCCAGCCGAAAAGCGGCCTTTCGCGGATATAATTTATGGTATTTCGCCACAGACCCCATCTGCCCGTACCTGCGGAATCAGCAGATGATACTGCAACCTTGTTCTCGTTTGTTACATCGATCACCTTTTCGCTGAGTGTGCCCATTACACTCTTTATATCCGTAAAAAAGAGTTTTAATTCATTAAAGAACGAATGATAAAACAATCCCGAAACATAAGTAACAGCAATAAACAAAGCAAACATTGCCATAGCAGCAAAGCTCAACCTCTTCTTTAATATTGAATCGGCAATAATCAAAAAAAGCATTCCAACAAGGCAAGATAAGAAACAACCGAAAGTTGTATTCATCGAAAGGATAAAACTGTTCAGCGCAAGAGCAAAGCACGCTAAAATTCTTGATTTTATGCTTTTTTCAATTACAAAAACGGCAGCTGAAACTATGATTGCCAACATCAAAAAATAGCCGTAATGATTGAATTGATAGAATACAGCGCTCGGCGCATCCTTATCTGAATATTCCCAAATTTTAATGGGCCTAATGTATTCATTAAAGAGGCAGGCAATATCTATAATCAGATTAGATATAATAAACGCGTATATTATCAGCTTTTTGATGCCGTCCGATTTTATCAATGAGCCGCAGAGATAAAAAGCAAGAAAATAAGATAAAAATGAAAATATACTTTCGTCGCGATACTGATCTCCGTGAAGAGCGGCTGCGGTAAATCCGTTGATACAGGTTGACGCAATTATAAACAGGCATACGACGACAAAGAAGACCAGCGGAATATTATCGGAAACGCGAAGCTTATTATGTGCTTTCCTGAGATTTATCAGGTAAAGAATTGTGCCTGCAAGCGAAAAGAAAAACGACATATAAATCACATAATCAACCGTATAGCCGTATGTGTAAAATCCGCCGAAAGGATAATCGCTGTCAAAAAGTAAATTGCCGAGAAATTGATAGACCGGGCTTATCATAAAGGCGAGAAGAGGTATCGTGAGAATTATCTCATAATGATTAAGAAGAAGCTCTTTAACATTTATCGGTTTGTCTTTGTTGTTTCTTATGTAATTAGAAATCTGTTTGATTTTATCCATGTCGCTGCCCCTAAAATATTATGGGATCATTATATCAAATTAAAATCATATTTACAAGCGGATATGTCAAGCGGGCGGTGCTTTGCACCGCCCGCCATCAGTTTAGGTTCTTTAATAAGTTTATTTGCGATTTAGCCGAGGTTACTCAAGTCAAGACGACGAACTTCAATCCAGTTCGGAATTCCTTCCTTGGTTTCCGCAGGCTCATTTACCTTTTTGATCGTTACCGAAGGTACACAGTAAACTCTTACCGACATCTTCTTACCAAGCTGACGGTTTCCTTCGCCGTCAAGGACGAAATTACCGCTTGAATCCTTAAGATAGAATTCATCTTTTACCACATCGGGTACTGCAAAGTGCAGGAGTTTCATCTTGGGAACAGTTGAAGGAACACCGTTTTCGGTCCTCAATGTTACCTTATCGGTGATATCAACTTTGTTGCCGTTATCATCGATATAGTAGAACTTGGTCGAATATGTGATCTGAGTTTTTGACGAACCTACGTTGTTATCATAGATCTTAAGATAAATGTCATCCTCGGGGACGAGAATCTCAGCATCCGTTACCGGGTCAATATCGGGGCTCAGAAGGAGATACTTGTTACTCTTGGTATCTTCTTTATCTCTGAACGCAACACTCGGTACGGTAAAGGTATCTCTGTAAGCCGCAACAAGGGTGTTGATAAACAGCTTAGCCTCAAACTCGTTAAATTCGTTTGTATGACCGGCACCGGTATAAGTTACATTTCCGCGGCTATACATATAATAAGCGTTCGCAGCGTCGTTTCTGATACCGGTATATTTGCCGGTTGACTCATTATAGCTCCAGAAGTCGCCGTCGCTGAGTGCATACCATACCGTGATATCATCGCCGTTCATGTTGCACTGATATACCTGCTCATGTGTGAGCTTGACGGAGATAGGTGTATTCATATCATCCACGGAGTGGAGGAAACCGTCTATCTTGCCGTCGTGGTCGTTGGTGACATTGATATTATAGGGATAGCTTGTTATCTTGCCGCCGTTGACCTGGGTTACGGTGCTTGTGTAGAACGGAGCCTGATACTTATCGTCATCCTTAAGCTGATTTCTCGGGAATCTCTCTGTGCCTGCGCTCGGGAAGAGCTGCTCGGCATCATTCGGATTGATATATCTTGCGATGGTATAATCCGTGAAGCCCTGAGTATATCTGTCATAATCAGCGTGGATATTTCCGCTCGAATCAAGGATGGGCTCGCCCTCATAATGTTTGACCCCGTTTGAATCAACCGTATAGTTGAGTGCGGGATTTTCGGTATTTCTGCCATATACCTGTGCAGTACCGGGAACCCATGCGATTGAGTGATTTGTTTCAAGCATGTGCTTGACGGTAAGATCTCTCGCGGTAAAATCTGCATTCTGATCTATGGTTTCGTAGCCGTTGTAAATGTAATTATGCATGTGGGCTCTGCCGAGAGGTGCATTTGCAAACGGATCTTTAAGTATCGAAGCATAGTTCTCATTATCTACATCGCCGTTTACTATTGCTTCGGATCTCGTTATGATTGCTTCTGTCAAGCCGTAACGGTCAAGGCCCAAAGCCTCTCTCAGGACTATATTGTTCCAGTATCCGTCTTTAATCTTGGTATCCTTAAGTTTTTCGGAAACTGTATCCATTCGCCAGTCGGGGCCGACGCCGAAGATTGACTGAATTCCGTTAAGTACCCAGTTTACTCCCTGGCCGATACCGCTCCAGATGTTGGCTCCGATTCTCTTTAACTTATCCGCATAAAGATCGAGGAAGTCAACGGTTTTATTGGTGGTATCGTGGCAGAACAGAACATTCTTATCGCTGTCAATATAATTTCTGATAGCAAGAGCGGAATAATTAGAGAGACCTTCTTGATAGAGTACCTGCATTCCGAGAATATCAAGGAATGTCGCGGGCAGCTTGCCCCAGGAGTCGCCGAAACCGAGAATGAGCATATTATACTGCTGAAGCAGGTCTTTATCACCGTTTTTATTCTCGGTCTTTATTGCGCCGCACTCCGTGCAGTACATACCCTGGATATCTTTATTGTGGTTTTCACAATCTTCCTCCGGGCATCTCCATTTATCTCCACCGAAGCCGTCGCCGGACTGCAAGCCGTAGAATTCATTCAGCATGTGAATACTGATACAGGTTATCATTATCTTGATATCGCCTTCATTTACAACGAAGCCGAGGTGATAATAGCCTTCATTATCATCCACTCCGCCGATACCGTCCCAGGTCTTGGTAGTGACGCCGAGCTCTTCAAACTCTTCACGGGTCATACGGCGAGTGTTAGGGCCTTCAAGGTGATCAAACACATCGCTTGCGAAAACGGTACCGATATAGGTGTTACCATTGCCTCCGCCTGCCCAGTAGTTTGATTCTATCTTTTTCTTCTGGCCGTAAACATTCAGGTTGTTGCCGATTACTTCATTCGCAACATTAAGGTATGCCTTGCCGTATTCTGTCCATTCAGCAGGGTTCCACGCGCCGGGCAATACCATAAGAGCATTGATGGCTATGGGATCATTCGCGTCGGGTTTCACATAGGCATAGCCCGTCTGGGTCATGTGCTGCGGGATCCTGCCGTCGCTTGTGAGACCGTCCGATCCGCTTTCCTCAACTATATAGAGCTTCCACGGAATTACGCCTTTGAATGACGGATTAAGGGTTACCGTATATTCATTGGGCGCGGAATTAGACGCAGTCTTGACCCTGAGATTTGATTTGCCGCCATCCTGCCACATTTCACCGTTTGCGAACTTACCGTCTCCGTCCTGATCGATGTAGAGGTAAGCATGGTATTTAGAATCCTCAAAGTAGCCCGAGGTTTCTTCGATGTAGAATTTAAGTCTGAGCTCAATAGCGCTGTCGCCTCTTACAAGGGATTCGCTGTCGGCACCGATGCTGTATTCGGGAGCGACCGATGAATCCTCGGCGTGGGTAACCATTTTGATTACCGGTCTCGGAGTCTTGAGCGCTTTGGCAAGCTTGGAGGTATTATTATCTCTGTCGCTGATAGCGTCATCATAGCAGAATACCGTATCGTGATCATAGTATTCGCCGACGATCAGACGCCACATATATGAGCAGTTATCGATGTTGCTTGAGCTCGCCTCAGAATCGGTATCAACACGCCATTTAACAGGCTCGGACTGAACGGGAGTTTTATCAACTTCGGAAATCTGATAAATGTATTCGGGCATATTTGTGCCTTCTTCAGATTTCTTATTTCCGTTTTTATCAAGCTCATAAGTATTCTCAAGACTTCCATTCTTATAATGGTATGCTCCGTAGAGTTCTCCAAAATGATACGCATTATAGTCATCGTGCTTTTCATCTGAAGTTTCAGGACCGGTACATCTTGAAACAAGAACTGTTGCTAGTGATCCACCCGGTTTTGCGGATTGAAGAACTACTTCCTGACCACCAACAGTAAATTTCATTCTCAATATTGCACGGTTCCAAGCCTTGTTGATTACACCTGCTTGATTATAGGTGTGAGTATTAAGGTCGTTTTCAGAATAACTAACTACTGCAGAATCAGCTGCCGTCAGTTTTCTGTTATCCAAGCCAACACCAAGTCCGTGTGAACCATAGCTACTCGGATTATAATCTATATAATCCTTACTGGTATTCCCGTTATAGTAAAATGTCTTTTTACACTTTCTATGGCTACAATAAGCGGAGAATGATTTGGAATTACCATTTGTATAATACCATTCATCAAAGTTAGCATAATCAGTCGGTGATCTTAACACTCTTGGAATCTTACCACATGTGTCGTGTGCCCATTCGTGGTTTTGACACAACAGACCCCAATCATGTTCCTCATCCCAATACTCAAACTTCACCTTATACTTTTTCAAAATGTAATCGGTGATATTTGCACCGGAATTATATGTTGTCGCTACTTCGCCCTCTAACTGACTCTCTGTAATTTCATGGAATTCAACCCAAAATGTTGCATTCTGAAAATCACCAAGATTACCTAACCAGTTTTTATCAAAATACACATTTGCGAAGAGTCTTGCAGCAAAATAGTCGGTTCCGCCCATCTTTATATTAACTTTATTGGTCGCGTTCCCGTTTGCAGTAAAGCCATGATAGTTAAAATCAACAACACAGAAATAATCTCCGATACCCTTTGATACGGTCTTATAACGCGGTACTTTGTAGGTTTCAGACCTTGTCCACCAAAGAATCTTTCTTGTACGGGTCTTTGTGTCATAGACAATATTGCCGTTAGAATCTTTTACGGGCTCCATACTGCTGGTAGAAACATTAGCAGTATAATCCTTGCCTGTTGCACCGTCAATTTTCTGAGCAACTTCAGGACCGGAGCCATCGGGATCATAATACCACTGATATTTCAACGAGATATCGGGTGAATCATTTATAATATTAAGTCTGTTATTCTTGATATCATCGTCAACCGTATCGTAATTGACATCACCCTGAATCACATAACAGTGGAATTTAGCCGCATATCCACCCTGTGAATAATCGGGAACAAGCTCTTCGGCATAGTTATAGGCTGTAAGGTAATCGTGAATACCTTTGGAAACAAGCTTATCATCTATGATGAGCGGTCTGCCGGTATCGGCATAATTCTGAAGTCTCTCCATAGCCGCCTGGTTGAGGTCGTTGCCCGAGGAACGCATCGTGGCGTGACCGCCGAGGGGGATATAGATGGTCTTGAGCAGGCTGAAACCGAGCTCATCACCGAGGTTAAAATAGTCCTCTTTAAGCATACCGCCGAGTGAGGGCGGGCTGGAAAGGTCATCAGCCATCTTGCCCCAGTTAGCGGGATTTATCCAGTAAGTCCATTTTTTGAGCTTATCATTGTCGATCGCCTCTTTATTGGCGGTTTCGATCTTATCGCCGACATTGGTATAATACATACCGTTCATCTTGGGATCGTTATAAACGGGGTCACCCTCATAGAGATAGGGAACCTTGCCCGCCTCGGCGAGAGCGAGATAAGCTTCATCCGGTTTACCGGAATTTGTAATGGTGGCGGTGCCCTCGACGCCGTCCGTAGTGATATAATTAAAGGTATCGCCCTTCTTTAACACGCGGGACATATTGTCGGTAGATGCGCCGATATAGACCAAATCATAGTTTTCCGCAAAATCTTCGTTTTTGGCAACGAATTCGGAAACCGACATACCGATAATCTCAACATCATCCTTTGAATACTGCAGACCGGTAGGCATCATGGCATTCAGCTTTTCAAGGGTAAGAGAAGGATTGGATGAAGCGGGCTCAATATCGAGCACGGTAACTTTATCAAGCACCTTGTAGATTCGTTGATTCTTATAATTCAAGACATAGCGGATACAGGTGGCTTCATTTACATCTGAATTGACAAGATAATTCGGGTTGCCGGGGCTGAGATTGCGCCTTACATCATTCTCATTCTGAATCTCTTCATAGACGAGATAATAGGGCGAACCCTCAGTTGAAGCGGAATTTATCTTGCCGGGAGCGGTGCAGAAATTGCGGTTTGCCATCGCCTTGACCGGGGAATCAGACTGAGAAATGGCAGCCGATGAATAAACATAGATGCTGCCCTTCACGCCGCCCGAAACCGTGCGCTCGCTTGTGAGCTCGGAAGCAAGGGCGAGGAGATTGGGATTGGAGCCCGCGGTCGAGAGGACTGCAAGATCGACCACGACGCCATCTTTAGCAGTAATTCTGCTGCGGATAATATCGGGGATGGTATTCGCATCCGGGAAATCGCTTGTGAAGCCCCTTGTCCATGCGGCGTTTGCACCGGCGTAGAGATCAAGACCTGCGGAAATAACAATCAAATCTGCATATCTAAGTTCATCCGCAAGGCCCGGATCCGAAGGAGAATAAACCTCAACAACGATGGGGAAGGTGTAAGTATCGACGGTGTTTCCGTTACTGTCAACGGTCTTATCATCGGCATCGAGTACCTTATACTTGAACCAGTTGTTATTCACAAATCCGCCGGTATAGAATACAGAGGTTGAATTAATAATGAGATCGCGGGTGCCTGCAGTGATTTTATAGTTGCCGTTACCGATACCGTTTTCATCCATACCGACATAGGTGAGCTCGCCGTCGCCCTCGACGAAATAGGCGGGTTTATCTCCTGCTACCACAAAGCCGTCAGCAAGGGCGTAATAAGGATGATCCGCGTCTCTGACAGTTGAGGGGAAAGTCCCCGCTTTGACATCAAGCGAATAGAAATCCTTACCGGTGATCATGTGGAAGCCGAAACGCTCGGTCGGGCTGTAAACACCGGCATAGACATATTTATCGCCTTCGAGGGTGTAGAGTATGGTACCCTCGGGAGGAAGATTTCTGTTGGAATTGCTGTATTGATAATAGAGACCTGTTGGCTCAACATCATAGTAATAGACAGGCTCGCTGCTGAGCTTCCTGACCCTGATATTTGAATAAACAGCGGTGGTATTCGCCGTGGAAACTCCGAAACGAAGCTTAAGGAACATCGTTTCGTCATCAACCTTAAAGAGAAGGCGCTCGCTTACGGTACCGGAATAGCTGTGAGCAAACCAGCCGTTAGAATTCTTCCTCAAGCCGCTCGGTGAAACGGAATTCTCAAGACCCGTCAAGGTAGCATAGCTCGAAAGACCCGATTTAACGGGGAAAATATGGAACTGAGCGTTGCCGCCGGTAACCTTGACATCATAAGTGACTTCATAGGTCGCACCCGGATCGGCATTCATAAAGTAAGCGTCTCTGGTGCCGTAGCCTGTATAAATATCGTTTGAACTGCCTTCACCATCGGAGGAAACAGTAATTATCTTTTCTTCGCTGTCGAAAGTAAGTGTATCACCGGCAGTTTTATTTGAGAGCTCCTTTGAGCGGGCATTGGAATACCACGCAGTCGGATTAAAGAG
The DNA here is from genome assembly GCA_947166625.1 of uncultured Clostridia bacterium. Lineage (GTDB taxonomy): Bacteria > Bacillota > Clostridia > Oscillospirales > Acutalibacteraceae > CAG-177. Next base: position 98,134 of record CAMVEX010000005.1, on the reverse strand, counting down.
GTTATCGCCGTAAGTTTCAGGCGATTCACCGTAGCCGAACTGAGTGACATTCTGAACATGGGTAGCACCTGTGTCCTTATACACTTGGATATCAGAAAATGAAACTTTTCCGGTACCTTCAGCTCCAAATTCAAATACCAGTTTATCTCCATGAGCTGTAAATGAATATGAATACCATCCTGTATCTTCAATCTCAAATTCTTCAATTTCACCAAACTCAGGATCGGAATAGGTGATTTCGTCTCCATCGTCTCCGCCAATAAGGGCTTCAACGACATATCCATTAAGTTTTAATTTTGCTTCAAGATCGAAATACTCGCTTTGATCTTGATTTTTAGCCTCTGGAAACAAATCGACTTTAAAGAACAAGTCATAATTTACTCCATTTTCCAAAGTTAAGGCAGACTTATCATTTTCTCCCTTAGTTTTGATGTAACTCTCATCATCATTCGTTATTGTGATTGTAAGGGCATCGGTCTCATCAATAGTTTCCTCTGTAGGAGTAAAACTGCTGCTCCCGGTATGGGTCATCTGGTGGAATTCATCATCATCATTCCAGTTATCTTTTGCCTTATGATACCAATCTTTGAAATTAAAGAGGTTATCTTCAAGAGCAAGGGTGTAATTATGACCCATATCAAAGTAATAACCAACCTTGGAAACACCATTGTCAGAATCTTCTTGAGTATATCTAACAGGTTCGCCCTTAGTCGCAAACTTTTCATTTTGGGAGAGCTGCATACGGGTAGCATTCTCAGATTTATAATACTCTTCGCTGATAAAATCAGATTCCCAGGGATAATGCTCATCATAGACGCCTGTCTTGGTGAGAGGAGTCTGATCGGTGGCGGAGAGAAGCTTTTTCTCCTCAAGGGGAGCGAGAATAACATTATTCGCATAGCTGATTCTCTCCGAAGCATCGTCCATATTTGATATGGTGGAAAGCCAGTTTTGAACAACCGGACCCTCCTGACCCGGTACATAATACCCCATAGTACCGTATTCGCTTGAAGGAGCGATCTCTACAATTTTGAAAGGAGCACCGCTGTTTTGTTTCGCGGCCTTGATATTCTCAATATTGTTAAGAGATGTGGAAGCTCCCGCAGGAACACGGAAATAAGCGAAAAACGTAGTTCCGATAATTGCGGTTGCCAACAATGCGGAGGTAATTTTTGTGATTTTAGAAGATTTCATTTTCAGTCCTCCTTCTCCGAATTCAAAACCGCTACCATCTCTTGAGCGAGCTTTGCTTCGGTATCTCCTGCGCTTGCGCCGCGAACAAGCGTCGGATGGTTCCTGAGTGACAGGATTTCGTTTCTTGTGTAATCAAGCCCAAATTTTTGGATAACCAAATCAAATTTCAAGGCATACGCCATATTCCCGTCTGCGCTGGAATACTGGGGAGTGTATTGGATCGAGCCGACATTGAAACAGAAGGGAATCGCTTCATCAGCGGAATCCGATTTTGAAATGACATCGCCTGTGAATGTATACTTATGATCTACAAGATCGATTTCGTGAAGAGCCTCATCATATTTGTAAATATGAATTGTAAATTCATTCTCCTCGTCTTCCTCAGCCTTATCGCAGATAAACAGCGAATCGGCATACACGGAAAACGGATATTTGCAATCTACGATTGCCTCCTGAAGCTGGGTGGCGGCAACTTGAGACTTGAATAACACCGTACTGCCGCGGTGAACATTTCTGTACATATTAGTCCCCGAGGTCATAAGCATCGCTGTGGTAAGGCCGATAATACCGAGGATCGCGGTGCCTATGATGAGCTCGACAAGAGTGAAGCCCTTCTTATTCTTAACGAATTTCATAGAGCACCACCTCCTTAGCTTATATTGTGTTCGCCTGTGGCTCGCCACAGATTGACACAATACTGATTGCCGAAAATGAAATATATCTGAGTTTTATCGGGTGCAGAAGCAGGAGTATCCGACGAGGAAATATCCTCTATTCCCGAATATTCAACGGCACCGTTTTTGCTGTTAAACTTGATTAACACAGCTTTATTTTGCTCAATATCGGTCTTCCCTTCACCAAACAAAATTCTTAAACGGCCGCTTCCTATGTTTTCGGATTTGTATGGAGTTGATGAGCCTACGCGGTAAAGCTCCGCATAATAAGCGCTTTCATTTATATCACGAGAGGTATCCTTTTCACGATATAAAATTTTGAGGTAATTATCCTCTCCGCTCAAGGCATTGATCTTACTTTGAGAAAGCATAGCGTCAACCGAATTCGCAGCTTTGCTAGCCCTCGCGCGCCAAGCAGCGCTGAAGCTGATAGATGAGATGCCGATCAAAGCAGCAAGGATTCCCATAACTATAACAAGCTCAACATAAGATATACCTTTAGTATTTTTTCTCATCAAGACCACCCTCCCTTCTGCTGTAGAAATATAAGATTAATTGGAATTATTATTAAATCAGTCTCTGCTCCATTTTGCGAAAGTAACGAGATCCGCGATATTCCACGCATCGCCCGCACCGGATTCGGAAGCCATATATTGCTCTGCAATATCAATATTGAAATAATCCTTCATCTGTGCATCGCCGGCTACTTTAGTGAATGTGAGTCCGTTTCTGACATCAGGCTCTGTATCTGCGGTAAACGCAGCGAGAACACTTTCTGAATTGTTGGAAATATCTGTCTTATCTCTTATGATAACGTCTCCGGTACAGAGAATAAGGCCGTTAAAATCATCAGTTACAACTACATTACCTATCGCCACAATAAGACAAAGATCCGGATTTGAGCCGTCAAAGGTGAAGTCTCCGTTTGAAATAACCGCTGTATTCTTATCTCTGGTGTAGAAGAACTTACGCTCATTATTTTCAAATTCGGAAGTGATTTTTTCTCTGTCAATGTAATAGTCAAACGGATTGGTAGCATCGGTTTCTACATCAACATTAGTCAAGGTCTTGCAATAAGTGTTGAATACGCTCTCGACAAATTCCGCGTCAGTACGCAGGGCGGCAATCTCGTTTTCACTGAGAGTTACCGGATTTGTGAGCGCATGGTTAGCATCAAAGTTTGAATAAAACGCACCTGCGGTCTTTTTGGAAACCGCTCTGACGCCGAGTGAATATGTGTTGACACTCAGCAGATAACTGTCAAGCATTTCAGAGATATTATTTGTACCGCTGTTAATCGTGGCATTGAAATAATCGATGAAATATCTGTTTGCATTGAGCTGCGAATCAAACTCAAGGAAGAAATATACAAGGACATCGTTATTGAACCATCTGTAAATCGGCTTCAATGTGATGCCGTAATCAGAGAAAGGTCTGTTGAGATCGGGTATAATATCCGTATTAAATGCGAAGTGGTGAATGCTTCTGAATTCATCCTCCGTAAGGATTGTGACCTTGGATTCGCCGGGCTCAAGCGGAAATTCTTCATAATTGGGGTTATATTCCTCATCGGGAAGATAATGCCTTATGTAGGTGACGTCCTCTCCTTCACCCTGAGGAACAAGCTCAAAATATCTGTGATTTCCGGTTGCGTCGGTTTCAATATAGTGACCTGTATTGTTTATTTCAATATTATTGTCGCTTCCGAGGCTGACATACTGCTTCTTGTAGCCCGAAACGGAACCATAGGGTGCAATGTAAATCTTCTGATTGAGCTTACCCGAGAAGGATTCGCCCATCCTTACGGCCGCTGAATTAGAGCCGTAAGACGCTGAACTTTCATCATCACCGAGATCACCTATTGAACCGGCTCTGTCAAAGTTCGTGATAAAACTCACACCGGATAAAACAAGGCGGTCAAGTCTTTCAAGATAAATTTGCGCTCCCTTACGGTTTGAAATAATTGAACTGCTTCGAGTAGGATCGGTCGTGCTGCTTCCGAATCCGTAATACTCACCGTCAAGATAAGCATAAGATTCGTCACCGTTAAACACAAGATCGTTTGCAACATAAGTTTTCCCGAGGAGCCTTGCGGAACTGTAGGAACCTATTTCAATATTGCCCGCCCAAAGTGTGGAATTCATTGAAAGCAACAATCTGGGATTTGAATCTCTATCGGCGACCGTACCTCCGTTAACGGTGATGTCGCCCTTGCAAATCATGGTTGAATTGCTCTGAATTGTCATCTTTGAATCATTGGCAAGTTCGATCGCTCCGGCATAAGCCGAACCCGAAATCGTAGTTCCGTTAGCAGTTGAACCTACTTCTGTCTGGCGAAGAGTACCGTTACAGATAAATGTGAACTCAGGAATGCCCTGAATTGAATACTGAGTAAGAAGATAACCGATATTGGGAATGCCTATTTTGATATCCGCAGTGATCGAAGACCGCCTGCCGCCTTTACCTATGAAAGTCAGTTTGATTCCCTTAAGAAGAAGACCTACCGGCGATCTCTTGTAGGTATCGGTTTTCTCATAGATGATTTCGACAACACCCTTTGTTGAATCCTCACTGTCAGGCGCTACTGTGGTAATATCACAGGTGTATCCTCTCTTTTCTTTAACAAGCTCTTCGAGAGCTTCGGTATTATATTTCCCGTTTCCGTAAATTGTATAGTTTTCTCCTGTATCAACATCTGTTGCCGCAGTCTCGGTTATTCCGTAGAAAATCCTTGTGTCCGGATCATCGCCTCCGGCGGATACAACATATTTGAAAAAGCTTTTGGCAAACTTGTCTGAAATATTCGCAGCGCTGCTGATATAATCCGGCATAACATCGCGATATGTATTCTCTATCGCTTCCGAAACTATATCCTGCATACCTGCTTTTACCTCTTCCATACAGGTGTTTGCGTTATATGTTACCTCTTTACTGTAACGGTCGGAGACTGCAACCTGAAAAGAAGTATATGTGAGATAAAGGGCAAGAGAGCCAAATGCCGTCAAAAACAGAACGGCGAGCATAACCGTCATAATGCCGGAGCCCTTTTTACTCCTTATGTTTTTCATTATGTTTTTCATAGCAACCTCCGAATATACCGAATGTTCTCATATAAGGTGTCAGGGAGTTTTACTGCCCTCAACCACATAAATTGGTTCGCCGGTAAAGGTCGAGCCGGAAGTGTCATCGACTTCGTAATCTCTGCCGTCAATGACTATTGTCTTTGTCTCCTTGGAAGGAACAAAGGATCCTTGCGGATAAAGCGTAATTTTTATATTATATATTCTGATTTCTTCATCTTTGCGGACAAGATCGAGATCAATCTCAAGAGGCGGAGTCTCAATGGGATAATTTATTTGCGGAGCCCCCTCTTCCTCCGGATTATAATCGGGATCATCGGGATCGAATCCGTCATAATAAGCCTGAGCAAGTATAAATCTGAAATTACTGGGGTCAAGCTGGATATATTCGCCTGCCGGACCTCTGTAGAATTCCTCATCTACATTCGTATAAACAAGTGTCTTTCTGTCTTCGCCTTCGGTGATTTCATAATCATCAGGCTTAAACATAGTAAGATCTGCCTTATAAATTACTCCGGTAGTATCAAGCGGCTCATAATTATCGCTGTAATAATTGACCGGTTTTTGCTTATAGAGGAACACCTTAAGATCTACGTCATAGCCGCTCTCGGCAATATTATAAATGTCGATAGTATCCTTACGCGCTTTAACGGTATAATGAGCATCATCCGTATAATCGGCATAATAGTCCGGATAATACATGAAGTAGATGTTAACAGATCCGTCTTTATTGCGTGGCTCATAACCACCGGGAAAAAGCGAATAATTGAAAATCTTCTGCCAAAAATTGGTGCTATCTGTCCTCGCGCCGGAAGCATCGCGCCCGTAGTATTCAAAAGTGTAGGTATAGGTAACTCTCGCCCAAACGAGACCTTCCGAATCTTTATAAACCTGCATACTGATATAGCGGCTGCGGTTTTTATACTTGGGATACATGGTATCCTTATTCAGTTCCACTTCGGTCTTGAATGCTTCATCGGCTAGATAATCTGGATTATCCGTCTTGAGATACTGCTGGCAGAATACGCCGTCCATACTGCTGTATTTAGCGATTCTCTCGCTGTTTATCTCATAGATGCCGTATGAAGTGGAATCAACCCTGTTTCCGTTGGAATCCGCATAATAAGGCTGATTGTCGCCGCGGCTGAATTCGACCTTCGCGTCATAATACGCATTACCGGCCCTGACATTTTGAAGAGCAATGTCAAATCCGCCTTCATCGTCGGGGACGATATCTCCGCCGACATCAAATTCGCCGATCGGGGTAATATCAACAGTATCTCCTCCGTTGCCGAGTAATTCAGCGGCGAGGTTTGTATCCGTAATCTTTTGGAATTCGGCAATCGGTCTGGCATCGACCGCCTCAAGAATATTTTTGCCGGCGAGGGTCGCTTCGGTTATGCGGGTAGCGCGCCTTGAAATATTCGTTGATGTTACAAACGAATGCAGGAGCGGAGTAACCACGACCGCAAGAATAGCAACCGCCGCTATAAGTTCGACAAGGGAAAAGCCCTTGTTATTGAAGTTTCTTCGTTTCATGGCGCTCTTCCCTCCTTTCGGGATATTTTTTATCTGGTGTGGAACGGATCACTTACACCGATCGCAACATCGGGAACAGCAACGGGAACATATTCGCTGCCATTGAAAGTGATGTAATACTTTGAGAGGCTGAAATTTGTATCGAGCTTTGCCGCTTCCGCATTGTAAGTCACGGCAAAAGAATCGACAAATGTAATATTTTCACTCTCATTATAGACATAGTCAAGATAGCTCTTGAGTTGTTCATAATTCATCTGAGCCGAGAAACTGGAGCTTACCTGATAACCCTGGCACTCCTGCTTTTTGCCGTCGATGACGGTGCTGAAAGTTGAAATCTGATTTTCATTATTGAAGTTAACGGAGTAAAGATCGGCGTTTACTTCTGCGGTGGAATCCATAATGTAAACAAGGAAATCTTCGGATTTTATGCCACGGGGAAGCTTAGCGAGGTTTGCGCTGATATTTACTTTACCGTCTGCCGTACCCTTTTCATACTCTTTGAGGTTGTCATAGTAGCCCTGTAGCTCTTTGAGGTGAGCTTCGCGCTCGGTGAGCTGGGTATCGAGCTCGGCGTTCTTTTCCGAATAGTTCTGATATACAAGGAAGTATGTAGCCACAAGGAGCAAGAGACCGACTACGACAAGAATCATATTGATGTCACGAAGTGATAATTTCTTTTTCATCTGTCTTACCTCCTTACGCTGCCGTTGTTTCTGCCGCTGTGGTTTCGGGAGCCGCGGTAGTTGTCTCAACCACTTTGTAATTGCAGCTGATTGAGAATGAAGCGCTGCTTCCGCCGCCCTCTGCATCGGAAGATTTTGCTATTGAGCTGACTGTAATAACGTCAATGGATTCAAAAGACCTGAACTGTCTGATTACATTTGCCGCCTCTTCAAATCCGGGGACGGTAACATTAAGGCTGACTCCGTCGTTTGTGAAATTCGCTGTAAGAAGCGAGATATCACTGGGCATCTTTGCTTCCATCTCTTCAAGGAAAGCTTTTGCTTCGGCGTTATGGGTGTAGTAGCCGTCAACAAATCCCTGAAGATCCTTATCGCCCGCTTTGTAGAGGACATATTCCTGATATTCCTCTTCCGCGTAGGCGAGCTGGTCTATCTGAGCATTGACCTTATCGAGCTTTGATTTCTTGATAAGGTTGTTGCCTATGAGCCAACCGCTGACCGCGAGAGCGAGTATAGCGCATATCGCGATAGCTACGATACCGAAGTTATCGCCGTTGATGCCACCGGATTTCTTCTTGCCGGTCCTTGCTACGTAATCGGCAGGGAGAAGGTTGAGCGGAGCAACTCTTGCGCCGAGGCAGTTGATATAGATCGAGATATCGTCTATCGAATTGGCAAGGCTTTTGATATCCTTGATTTCTTCGAGCCAGTATGTATCTGCGCCGATCGACTCAAAGATCCTTGTCTTAAGGCCTCTGAGGTGGCCGCAGCTGCCGGTGATTACGATCTTTTCGATCTGCTTCTCTGTATATTTGCTTCCCTGGAAGAAGTCAACGCTTCTGATGATACCGCCGACTATTCTTGTGAGGGAGTCATCGAGCTCGGGGAAAGGATTCTCTTCGCGCTCGGTGTATTCGGGCTCGTCGTTTCTGATGCCCCACATTGAGGAGTTGCCGCTGTCTGCGGGCTCGTCATCCTCGACCTCTGCGGCGCCGTCATCTTCATCTTCATCATCGTGATGGCCGAAGTTATCGACTCCGTATGCGGAAGCGTCTTCTTCGACTACCGCTTCGCCGTTATCGTGCTCATCCTCATCGGGCTTTTTGCGCTCGGCATGGACGGTAGGTCTGATATCGTCAGCTGTTTCGCTGATAGCGCCGAGAGCTGAAATATATTCGCTGTCTTCCATGCTCTTGAGGCCCATGTAGCGGACTATCATTTCGTCGCCGCCGATGGGAAGGAATCTCTGGAGCAGGAGCTGACCGTCTTCAACAAAAGTAACGGATGACGAATCTGTATCAACGTTGACATACATATTCACGCCGTCGCCCGCGATTCCTCTGAGGACCTGGAACTGTGAATTACCGCTGAAATCGAGAGCCTGGATCACAAGGCCGGTGTAATCGGCAAGAGCAATGTAACTCTCTACGATGACATTGGGCACCGCGATAACGAGGACTCTGCATTCCTCCTCGGTTCTCTCAAGGAGAATGGCGTCAATTGCGTATTTTGATGTATCAATCGGAAGATAGTCGGATGCGTTGGTCTCGACGATGCTCTTGATCTGATCATCCTTGACCGCGGGCATCGTAACCTCACGGGTAGCAATCTTGGATGAAGCAATCGAGAAGAATACATCGGTCGCTTTAATGTCGCGGTTGCTCAGCTCGCCCATGAGCTTATCGCCCAGAGTGACTTCACTGATAACCTGACCGTCAAGCACGCAACCGTCGGGAGTGGGGAAGGTGAAGCTCTCGCTTACGGAGTAGCCCTTGCCTCTCTTTTCGGATACGCAGATTTTGACGAGTCGTTTGCCGACTTCAATGTTCAGCGTTTTTGCAGCCATAATTCGATCATCCTTTGCTGATAAATTTGGACTCTATACAATCGGCATCGGTTTCCTTCGCTGAATCGCAATGATTGCCATGCCGAAATTGTTTCTCACTTACGGGCGGATGATATCCGCCCCTACGACGTTATGTTTATTTGAACGTTTTGCGGTGTAACGGTCAGAGTGAAAAGCGTTACTGCTTTTACCGCCTGCGAGTTTTTCTAAATCAAAATAAAATTTTATATATAAAAGGGGAAAAATTCCCCGAATTATATATTATGCGCCGGTGAGTATATGAAGATACCACGCGGTTATTTCGCTGCCCCAAAGCGCAGCTACGGCGATGCCGAGGGACAGATAAGGACCCATTGCGAGCTCTCTGCCGAGGTGGCGTATTTTCATGAGCGCGACATGGATGACCGAGCCCGCTATACACCCGATGACAAGCGCCAAAAGGGTGCATTTCAGCCCTAAAAACAGGCCTGCCGCCGCCATAAGTTTTACGTCTCCGCCGCCTATGGCTCCGCCTCCCGAAATGATGAGGATAAGGAGCAAAACTCCGGAAACGACCACCGGGCCGAGGACAACATCAAGCACCGATCCGCCGGATTTTATGATGGGAATTATCGTGACAACGGCCCTCATCAGACCGATCACGGCTATAAAAATATTGATGCCGTTGGAGATCTCTTTGGTGCGCGCATCTATGACCGAGAGGACGAGGAGCGCGCTCATAAGCGCCTGGCAGAGGAGCATATCAAGCGTGAGCCCTTTTACGGCAAGGCAAAGCACAAAAAGCAGGCCGTTCGCCGCCTCAATAAGCGGATATTGAACGCTGATTTTTGAATGGCATCCGTGGCATCTGCCGCGCAGGAAGATCCAGCTGAAAAGCGGGATCAATTCATACCAGTGAAGGCGTTTGCCGCAGGTCATACAATGAGAATTGACCTTGACAATGCTCTCGCCGACAGGCAGCCGATAAATACACACATTGAGAAAGCTGCCGAAAACGATACCATAGAGAAAAACGAATATATACACGAATACCGGGGCATTCGTCATTAAAATGTCGGCAGTTTCTTTAAGCATATTGTTTCCCGTAGGGGCGACAATATGTCGCCCGTTTACAATTTATGTGTCCATTTGGGTCGGGCGGCAGATTATCGCCCTACGATATAATTTCGCAATAAGTTGTTATGTTTTGTCCGGCAACAAACCGACACCCAAACTCTTTAACTGTCTCCACCTACGACCGACATACTTGCCTGCAAATCGGGATGTCCACTAACAGTTGAATTATCATAAATCTCAATTTCATATACCAAATCGGATTTAATTTGTTTATTATCATCAACACCGCAGCCTCTGATAAATTCGTCATATCCCTTATCTTGAGCCAAAGTATCGCCTGGCATATACTGCATAGTATTGATACCTTTGTCATTAGCTTTCCATTCAATATTGATATACTTCTTACCATTTGCCCCAGCAACACCTTTAATCTCCATTTTCCCGACTCCAGTGAAGGTACCGTCACCCATTTCTGCCTTGACAAACTGAAGACATGATTCGGCAGCAGCTTGAACAACAGCATCATGGGATTTCTGAACATACTTTACAAAGGCGGGCGCCATAACGGCGACGAGAGCAACCATTATCGCGATTACGATAATGAGCTCGACGAGGGAAAAGCCTTTTTTGTTTCTTTTGAACCTCTTGATCATAATAATTACCCCTTTATTCAATTAGCAATTAGCAATGTGCAATTAGCAATTAAGGGTCGCCCTTCGGGCTCCGCATTATATGCCTTTTGCCAATGCAAATGCTAAATTATTAATTTTAATACAACTCCGCTGAATATGTGACTGACGAATCTTTAATTAAGCGTCTGTAGGGGCGACAACCTGTCGCCCGCCGGACAGAGTTTCCGGATTTTCAACCAATAACATCAAGTGTATATGATTTGGCATTATCACATAATCTGCTACACTTACATGTTCATAATGTTTTGGTATCTCGTTAATATATTTGTCAACGATTTTACCGATTTGCGTCAATTCAACCGTCCGGTCATCAGTTATGTCATCTGCTGCAATTGAAGATAAAATAGGAGCTTTGTCCCGAACACAGATGATAATATGGTAAGCGGAATTTTGCGAATAATCAAAATGTTTTAATCTGTTCCGTTTGCGTTTGGGCAATAAATCCATATTAATATCCCGCGATGTGTAGGTGTTTCTATACCCGGGCGACAGATTGTCGCCCCTACTGTGATGTGTCGGTGATTTTCACCCGGGCGACAAGTTGTCGCCCCTACCTTTATTGATCTAACATTAGGAATTGGGAATATGCAATTAATTGCTAATTGCATATTGCTAATTGCTAATTTTAATCATTATCTGCCCCGGCAAGGGGAACCGGGGCGTGATAATGAGTTAGTTGATTAAGACTCAATTGAGCCTAATGAGCATAGCCCCTTTTACTAAACTATGCTCGATTGATTAAAAATTAACGCTAGCTTAGGAATCAGCTTTTACCATTGTGACAACAGCATTGCCTGCCTCATTTTTAATGGTAATAGTGTACTTATTTGTTGTAGTTCCCATTGCTTTTGATGTATCAGCACCAGCAGCCTTAAGGATTGCATCAGCAAGGGTAACGCCATCTTTAGTTTCAGTAAGACCAGTGGGGACAACGCTAAGTTTCTTGCCAACCACAGAAATCACAACTGATGCGTTGTCAGGAATAGCATACTCACAATCAGGATCGCCAAAGAAGGTCTGAACGGTCTTCTCATAATCTTCAGCAGCAGTTGCAAGAGCAGCGTCTCTTGACTTCTGAACATACTTAACGAACGCGGGAGCCATAACAGCGATAAGAGCTACCATGATAGCAATAACGATGATGAGCTCAACAAGGGAGAAGCCCTTCTTGTTCTTGCGAACGGAATCAAGTTTTGCTTTTAACATTTGGAATTACCTCCATATTAGTTTTTAGGTTTTTACGCCTGTTTATGTTATCTTCCGAAGCCCCCCTTTTGACTTGGGAAGGAATAACCGAGAGAATTAGCAATTAGCAATGTGCAATTAGCAATTAAGGGTGTCGCCTCCGGCGAAAAAATATTATTGCTTTTCACATACTAATGCTATTTTGATTTTTGCGCCTTGGTGATTGAACTCAATATCTTAACTATCTCAAGACAATCATCATAGACACTTTCATAAGCGGCGGTGTCTATATAACCGCTTTCGTGAAGCAATTCAAGCCAATACTTAGTCTCCTGAGCTTCCTTTTAAGCAATATACATTTTGGCATAAAAATCAGACTCAGACTGAGCACAAATCGCCTCATTAACATTGGCACCAATACTTGTGCCGGATTTTAAAATCTGCCTTGACAAAACAAATTCACTTTTTTCGCTCAAAAACCTGTACAGTTTTATGATTCGCAAGGGAAACCCTTTAGATTTAACTACAATTATGTTGTCCATATATAATTCGGAGTCCGCAGGACGACCCGCAATTGCTAACTGCTAATTGCTAATTGCTGATTATTCAATGCGATTACATTGAATCGAGCGAATCGTACATGCTCATCATGGGCATGAGGAGCGCAATGACCATGGTGCCTACTATGCCCGCCATAGCGACGATAACCATAGGCTCGATAGCGGCGGTAACGGACTGGGTCGCAGCTTCAACTTCTTCATCAAAGTAATTCGCCGCGCGGTCAAACATTTCAACAAGCTGACCGGTCTCCTCACCGATACGGGTCATCTGAGTGATCATCGGCGGGAAAAGCTTTGTTTCTTCGAGCGCATCGCTCAGCGGAGTACCCTGTGCAACTTCTAATTTAACCCTTTCAAGCGCTTCTTTGTAGAAAATATTTGACATCGTACTTGCGACTATATCAAGACCGTCAATAATTGAAATACCCGTGGATATAAGGGTCGCGAGAGTACGGGCGACATTGGCACAGGCGGTCTTCCTCGTCAGTTCACCGAAAAGCGGCGCTCTGAGCATAATATTATCAAAGAAGTGACGCCCTACACTCGTCTTTTTGAAGGACTTAATACCTATTACAAGCGCGGCAACAATGCCAACAATGAGCACAACATGGCTCTTAAAGAAATCGGAAGCGCCGACTATCGCCTTAGTAATACCCGGAAGCTCACCGCCGAGCTGGCCGAGGAAATCGGTAAACTTCGGAATGATGAACTGAAGCATTACGACAACAACTACAACGAGGACGATACCGAGCACCATAGGATACATGGTCGATTTTTTAACAAGGGCTTTGAGCTTTGCGTCCTTTTCAAATTTCTCAGCCATTCTTGTGAAAGACACCTCAAGCGAGCCGGATTCTTCGCCGGCAGCGACCATCGTTGCAAAAATGCCCTGCATACACTTATAATCCTGCATGGCTTCGTGCATAGATGAACCGGCTTCTATCTTTTGCTGACAGCCGACTATAGCCTGTTGCAAGGTCTTATTCTCGGTCTGGTTGCCGAGCATTTCAAGAGCCTTACTCATAGAAACGCCGGCGGAGAGAACAGAGACCATCTGACGGCAAAAAACAGACATATCACGGGGTTTGGGCTTCGCCTGACCAAAGCCGACAGAAACGGACTTCGTCATGGCAGTAGCCTGGCTGATTTCCATAGGGGTCAAACCCTTGGCTTTGATCTTATCGAGGGCTTCCTGCTCATTATCGGCGGCAATGGTACCTTTGACCTGCTTACCGGTATCGTTATTCAAACCGACATAATTAAAATCAGGCATCAAATCACCTCTTAGTAGTTAGTAATCGGTAATTAGAAATTAGTAATTAGTAATTTCGGGTCGCTTTGCTCCGGATTAATCGGTTCTTTGCGTCTTGGTAATGGAGCTTAATAATTTCAACAATTCCTGACAATCGGAATATATGCTTTGAAACGCTTTATCATCAATCAAACCTGACTCATGAAGCAATTCAAGCCAATATTCGGTCTCAGCCGCTTCTTTAAAAGCAATATAGAGCTTTGCATAAAAATCCGCTTTACTCTGAGCACAGGTGGATTCTTTAACATTCGCTCCTATACTCGTCCCTGAGCGTAAAATCTGTTTGGATAAAACATCCTCTCTTTTTTCAACCGTCAGGAAACGATGAAGCTTAATAATTCTGAGAGCGAAATCTTTGGATTTTGTAAGAACAGCATTATCCATTACAACACGACAAAACAATGATCATAATCAGGAACCCGAAGGGTGACCCATAATTACTCATTTAACATTGCTAATTACAAATTAATAGATCTTTTTGCTCATTTCTTCGCGGTCAACCGCATAGGATAATGCGTAATCGCCGGAGATCTTACCTCTTACATAGAGATCATAGATCGAATCATCCATCATGTGCATACCCTGCTTCTTGCAGGTCGCCATGGTGTTGGGGATCTGGAAGGTCTTACCTTCACGGATATGGTTACGGATAGCGGAGTTTGCGATCATAAGCTCGGTCGCGACAGCTCTGCCGCCGTTGATTCTCGGAATAAGCTGCTGAGAAAGAACGCACTCGAGAACATCCGCAAGCTGTGAACGGATCTGCTGCTGCTGATGCTCGGGGAAAACGTCTATAATACGGTCAACCGCGCCTGCGGCGGAAACGGTATGAAGGGTCGAGAGAACCAAGTGGCCGGTTTCAGCGGCGCTGATAGCGGTCGTAATGGTCTCAAGGTCACGCATTTCGCCGACGAGGATAACATCAGGGTCCTGACGGAGGGCGGCGCGAAGAGCGTTGCCGAAATTCAATGAATCCGAGCCGATCTCACGCTGGTTGATAATGGATTTACCGCGGGGATAAATGTATTCGATAGGCTCTTCTATGGTAATAATATGATGATCATATCTTTCATTCATCGACTGAATGAGCGAAGCGAGGGTAGTGGATTTACCGGAGCCGGTGATGCCCGTAACGAGGACAAGGCCGCGGCGCTTATCACGCATCTGAAGGATCTGCTCGGGAAGACCGAGATCCTGGATATGAGGGATATGGTCATTCAGAAGTCTGGCAGCGAGAGCTACGGAGCCCGACTGCTGATATACGTTTATACGAAGTCTCGGAATACCGGGCTTCTCATAAGCGAAGTCAACCTCGCCGTTCTTCTCAAAAACATCCTTCTGGCGATTGTTCATTATACCGAACGCGAGCTTTTCGCATTCATCGGGATATAAACTTTCTTCGGTAATGGGTATAACATGAGAGTCAACTCTCATTGAAGGGAAGTAGCCTGCACAGATATGAACGTCTGACGCGTTTCTGCTGAATGCCTTGTTGATATAGTCTTCAAAAGTAAACACAAATCCACCAACCTATAACTAAAATATGCTCGGCACACCCTGACCGGATCACACGGGTGCACTTTTACACATTTATAATAATATGGAAAATGCAAAAAATCAATAGTTTTTTGGAAAAAATATTTTAATTTGCGGACAAATCAAGAAATTTTTTATAATTTTTTGTGAATAATATACAAATTCTATATTGAATAATTATTAACCTTCAAAGAATTAAACCAAAGTTCATATTTGATTTGATGTGTATCCTGCCGCTTTTCTCTGTTTCATTATATTATACGCAACATACGCAAAACCGGTCATCGACCTGAGTAAAAAAAGCAGATGCCCCCGCCGAAAGGCAGGGGCAATGTGATGATCTATCAGCTCTGCTTAAGTGATAACACTCCAGAATAGCGTGATCACGCTCCGGCATAATCATCAAAGATTATGCCTTTTTCTTGGAGCAAACATAGGCTGCTGCAGCCGCAGCTGAGATAACAGCAAACACTGCTATTCCGGCAGTTGCGGAACCGGTTTCTACAGGAGCTTCTGCATTAGTAACTTCTTCTACAACGGTTTCCTGGTTGTTGGCATAGAAATCTTTAATCTTCTGCTTGATAGCATTCATAAAGTCTTTAATGCCTGTAAGCTGGAGTTCGGGGAGCTTGAGGCCGCCGATTGCTGCGTCGAGTTTATCAACCGCGCCGGCAACTTCGGCTTCGCCTTCACCTGAACCCGCTACGCCGTTAACAATATATTCCATCACTCTGTTATAGAGATCCCAGAAGAGATCGAGAATGGTGGTCATAACTCCGCTGGTCTGCATATAGCCGAAGAATTTATCCATCAGCTCGGGCAGCGAGAGTTTGATATACTGTGACCATTTATGGTCAACTACGCTGTAGTGAGTCTTTACATGCTCGTTGTACTTATCATAGTCCTTAAACCGGGCATCGCAAATCTGGCATACGAATTCATCATTTCTGATGTGGCTGTTAAGGCAGGCAACGTATGCGTCGGGGTTTTCATATTTCTTACCGCATGTCTGGCAAACAAAGTATGAATGATAAATGGTTTCACCGGTCTCGGGATCGGTACCGATTTCAAACTTTGTCTTATGATAATCCTCAAGATGCTTGTTGTAATCAATAGAATTATCAAATTCCATTTTACAAACAGGACAAACCTTAGCAGTAGTAGCGGTTGTCCCATCTTCAGCGAATGCGATTGCAGAAACTGAAAGCGCAAGTACCAATGCTAATATAACTGCAATTACTTTCTTCATGTCAATCATTTCCCTTCGGTTATTCCTAATAAAGGTTCTTTTCAGATATCGATATCAAAAAAGATTTGTGTCGGTCAGCTAAACCGACGGTGTGAGCAAAAAATTACAAAATATTTTCCATTTATTTTGTATGGTGCCGGAGAAGTGTTATCACTTAAGCAAAACCGATAGTTGAAATGATTCAGTTGTAATTCATCCCTCGATGAACTCCTTTTCGCCTCCTTTGGATATGTTGTAGGAAACACTTATATACAATACCCTATATTGTACTTCGTTATTTTAATACAAGTTTTGTGAAAAATCAAGTATTATTTTAAATTTTTTCACATTTTTTTCACGCCTTTTTCACATCAAACAGCCGGAATCGCCGATTTATAAGGCTTTTGACGCTTTTGAAAAATGTTGAAATATGTTGAAATATATTGAAAAAATCAATGATCTCAATTATCAATGAAAATAATCTGTTACAGATATTTTTTATAAAGAGATTGAGTATTATGGCATAAATATGTTATAATACATATCAAATCGGACTTGGAGTGATTTTATGAAACTGCTTGCAATCGACGGAAACAGCATTGTAAACCGCGCGTTTTACGGAGTAAAGCTGCTGTCAACAAAGGACGGAAAATATTATACAAACGCCATATTCGGGTTTTTGAATATACTGCTCAAACTCACCTCGGAGGTTACGCCGGACGCGGTCGCCGTGGCATTTGATGTAAAAGAGCCGACCTTCAGGCATAAGATGTATGACGGCTACAAGGCAAACCGCCACGGTATGCCGGATGAGCTCGCCTCACAGATGCCGATTCTCAAAGATATTCTCAGGGCGATGGGATACAAGTTGCTCGAGGCTCCCGGATGGGAGGCAGATGATATTCTCGGCACCCTCGCCGGAGCCGCCGGGGAGAATGATTTCTGCTATATCGCGACCGGCGACAGGGATTCCCTCCAACTTGTAAGAAACAATGTAAATGTTTTGCTCGCCTCAACAAAAATGGGAAATGCCGTCACGGTAAAATATGACGAAGCGAAAATCAAAGAGGATTATCTGGTAGATTCGCCGTCGCTCCTGATAGATATAAAGGCGTTGCAGGGCGATTCGTCTGACTGCATCCCAGGAGTTGCCGGAATCGGCGAAAAAACCGCTAAAGATCTCGTTTCAAAATTCGGCACGATAGACGATATTTACAATAATCTCGACTCTCTCGATATCAAAAAGGGTGTTCACGATAAGCTGGCAAATGACAAAGACATGGCATATCTCAGCAGAGAACTCGGCACCATAAGCACCGAAGCGCCGGTCGATAAAAATTATTCGGCATATATCCCGGGAGAAAGGGACGCGTATAAACTGACGGCGATCCTCTCGGAGCTTGAGATGTTTAAGATGATAGAACGGCTTAAACTTGAAAATGTAAAGATCGTGAGAGAGGATAAAAAGCAGGAGGAGATCAACAGGGAGCTTTATTCCGTCAACGATACAAAGCTGCTGCTCAACGGCTTCAAAAAGGACGGCGCGGCATATTTCACTTTTGAGGACGGGATTTTTTACTTTGTAACTCAAAACGGTGTGGCGGCGGTCGAGCCCGATAACGACGGATATGTTGAATTCTGCTCGGAATTCCTCTTTGACAAAGAAATCAAAAAATACACATACAATTCTAAAGCGCTCTACTCATTCTTTTATGATTACAGGGTGGATATCGATATAAATAATATCTGCGGCGACGCGATGCTCTCGGCCTATGTGATAAATCCCTCATCGGATTATTCACTCAAAAGGATAATCGAGGAATACGCCGGGGTAATGGGCGAGGAAAACCCCGAGACGCCGGTATTGACAGCCTACCTTAAATCGGCGTTTGACGAGCTTGAAAAAATCATAGACGGCAACGGTCAGCGCGAGCTGCTTGAAACCATCGAGCTGCCTCTTGCGAGAGTGCTCGCTTCGATGGAGCGCGAGGGCTTTGAGGCGGACGCCGCCGGCATAGAAAAATTCGGGGCCGAACTCGGCGAAAAGATAGACGCGCTTGTCAAAGAGATATACGATCAGGCGGGATATGAATTCAATCTGAATTCTACAAAACAGCTCGGCGAGGCGCTCTTTGAAAAAATGGGGATACCGCCCAAAAAGAAGACCAAGAGCGGCTATTCCACAAACGCAGAGGTGCTCGAATCGCTTGCGGGCGAATATCCCGTAGTGGCAAATATCCTCGAATACCGCACTCTCGCTAAGCTCAAATCCACTTATTGCGACGGGCTTCTCAAGGTCATAGGAGACGGCGGAAGGGTCCATTCTTCTCTGAATCAGACCGAAACGAGGACGGGCAGGATCTCATCCAGCGAGCCGAATTTGCAGAATATTCCCGTGCGCTCCCCTCTCGGCAAAGAGATGCGCAAATTTTTCAGGGCAAAAGAAGGGTGTATGCTCGTTGATGCGGACTATTCGCAGATCGAGCTCAGAGTGCTCGCTCACATGGCGAATGACAAAAACATGATTTCCGCCTTTAATGACGGCGCTGATATTCACGCGATCACCGCTTCCGAAGTATTCAATATGCCTCTTATGATGGTAACTCCGCTGATGAGAAGCAGGGCAAAGGCGGTAAACTTCGGCATAGTTTACGGAATAGGTGCATTCTCTCTCTCAAAAAATATCGGCGTTTCCGTGCCCGAAGCCAAGGAATATATCACAAATTATCTTGAGCATTTCAGCTCCGTCAGAGATTATATGAAAAGAGTGATCGAGGGTGCGAGAAAGGACGGATATGTCAAAACGGTATATAACCGCCGCCGTTATCTGCCCGAGATAAATTCATCAAACGGAAATGTCAGAGCGGGAGCCGAAAGAATGGCGATGAATATGCCGATCCAGGGCACTGCCGCCGATATTATCAAAATAGCCATGATAAGGGTTTTTGAAGCTCTCGAAAAAATGAACTTCAAGGCGAAGCTCATTTTGCAGGTGCACGATGAGCTCATAGTGGAGTCTCCCGAAGACGAGGCAGAAGCGGTCGCCGCGATCTTGAAACGGGAAATGGAAAATGCGGTTCAGCTCAGGGTAAAAATGCCTGCCGATGTAGGAATAGGCAAGACCTGGTATGAGGCAAAGAACTGATTATGGAATACACTATTCATCCGATGACGGCGGACGAGGCGCCGGAAGTGGAAAAAATAGAAAAAGAATGCTTTTCCTCTCCGTGGGCGCTTGATGATATTCTCTACCACGCCGGCAACAGAGATTCGTTTTTCCTTACTGCGAAGGGTAATAACGGCGCAGTCGGGTATATCGGCGTGATCGAAACCGCCGGAGAGGCGTATATCACAAATATCGCCGTGCTTCCCTGCTTCAGGCGCAAAGGCATTGCGCGGCTCCTTCTTCGATCAGCGATAAGCGGATCAAAGGGCAGAGGATGCGAATTCATCACTCTTGAGGTGAGGCAGAGCAACGCCGCCGCGATCAGCCTCTATGAATCTTTCGGATTCGCAAAAGAGGGAATAAGAAAGAATTTTTACTCAAAACCTGTGGAAGACGCGATAATTTACACTCTCAGATTCAATACAGAGGAATAATATAATGAAAATACTTGCGATAGAATCCTCCTGCGATGAAACAGCCGCCGCCGTTGTTGAAGACGGCAGACGGATATTGTCAAATATAATATCATCACAGGTTGAAAGCCATATCATCTACGGCGGAGTGGTGCCGGAGATAGCTTCGAGAATGCACGCCGAGGCGATAAGCGGAGTGGTCAAAGCCGCTCTCGATGAAGCGGGCGTAACGCTTGCCGAAACAGACGCTGTAGCCGTCACCTACGCTCCCGGTCTGATAGGGGCGCTGCTTGTCGGCACCAATTTTGCAAAAGGTCTCTCATACTCATCGGGGAAGCCGCTGATACCCGTTCATCATCTGCGCTCTCACATCGCGGCGAATTACATCACCTCTCCCGGGCTTGAGCCTCCGTTTCTCTGTCTGGTGGTTTCCGGCGGACACAGCCACATAGTCGCCGTAAACGATTATACCGATTTCACCGTGATAGGAAAAACGAGGGATGACGCCGCGGGCGAGTGTATGGATAAAGCGGCAAGGGCAATGGGCCTTGATTATCCGGGCGGAAAGAATCTCGATATTATCAGCCGGGAAGGCGATCCGCACGCTTATAAATTCCCCCACCCCAAGGTGGATTCGGGCAAATATGATTTCAGCTTTTCGGGGCTTAAAACCGCGATCATAAATACCATTCACAACGCCGGGCAAAAAGGTGAAGAAATCAATATCCCCGATCTCGGCGCCTCCTGCATCGAAACGGTAGCGGAAATCCTCTGCGATAAAGTTTCACAGGCAGCCGAGGAATTCGGATTTGATAAGATCGCTCTGGCAGGAGGCGTTTCCGCCAACTCACGCCTGAGAGAAAAAATGAAAGCCCTCTGCGGCGGCAAAGGATACAGGCTTTATCTGCCCTCTCTCGATCTCTGCGGAGATAATGCGGCGATGGTAGGCGCCCAGGGATATTATGAATATCTCTCGGGAAACACGGCGGGGCTCGATCTCAATTCATACGCGACAATGCCCATTGACAAACCTTTTTACAAGGAGGAGCAAAATGGCTGATCTTCTCTCAAACATTCCCGGCCTTGACCTTAACAAAGCCGTCGAGGAATGCATCAGAGTATTCAACGATAAAATAAAGAATATGAATCGCCTCAATATAGTGGTGGCGGGCAAGACGGGCGTCGGCAAATCCACTCTCATCAACAGCATTTTCAGAGAGAATCTCGCCGAAACCGGTATGGGAAAACCCGTCACGGCTCATATGAGAAAAATCACAAAAGAGGGAGTGCCTCTGTCGATATACGACACAAGAGGATTTGAGCTCGGAAAGGACGCCCAGAAGCAGGTAAAGGAAGAAATTCTGGAAACAGTAAAAGCGGGCGTTGAATCAAAAGATATAAACAACGCCGTGCATTGCATCTGGTATTGTATCAACACCGCCTCAAACCGCATTGAGCCCGAAGAAATCGAGTGGCTTCGTGATTTCGGGAAATCAAACAGGCAGACGAGCGTGCCGGTCATAATAGTCCTTACCCAGTCTTTTTCAAAGAAAAAGGCGGAGGAAATGAAGCGCATAATCCTGGATGAAAATCTCGATATCGTGCAGGCGGTGCCGGTGCTCGCCGCCGATTATGAGATAGACGACGATATTATAATAAAATCATACGGGCTTGACACGCTGGTAAAAATAATGAGCGAAGCGCTTCCCGACGAGCTTCAGGATACGCTTCAGAATCTACAAATAGTGGATCTTGAAGCAAAAAAATACAGGGCACAGGCGGCAGTAGCTACGGCAACGGCAGCGGCGATAGGTGAATGCATAATACCCATTCCGCTTGCCGACTGTGCAGTTTTGATACCGACCCAGGTTGCCATGATAGCGACGATCACCGCGATATTCGGTATCAACATAAGCAAGAGTATGCTTATCGGATTCGTTTCATCTGCCATAGGCACAAGCGGAACGACTTTTATAGGCAAGGCGATGTTTTCCAATTTTCTCAAGCTGATTCCCGGGGCGGGCTCCGTCGCGGGGACCGCGGTATCAAGCGCGACGGCGGGAATGCTGACAACCGCCCTCGGCGAAGCATATATAGCTCTTATGACGGCGGTATGGAACGGAGAGATAAGCAGCGACGATCTCGCTACCGAAAAGGGCAGGGAAAAATTCAAGGCTCTTTTCAAGAAAAGAATGAAATTATCAAACAAAAACGGCAAAACAAAATAAGAGAAAAAAGACACGCATAAATACTGCGTGTCTTTCATATTGAAAATCAAAGGGAATTGAGTTTGTTTCGCATTATATCGGGGTAATCGGTGATGATCCCGTCAACACCCCAGAGGGCATATTTATTTATCAGATTTATATCGTTCACGGTCCAGGGCATCACTTTAATGCCGTTATCGTGGGCCGATTTCACAAGCTCCCCGTTCAGAAAGCTTCTGTGGGGCAAGAGGAAATCAAACGAATTCTTTTTGGCGTTTTGGACCTGATCGAAGATCTTGCTCCTGAGAGTGCTGCTGAAATAAGGATAGAGGTAGCCGGTTTTTATTTCGGAATCGGTTTCTTTGGAATATCTCAGAAGGGCGGCGTCGAAACTTGAAATCATCGCCTTGCCCGAAAGACCGTATTCGCGCACCTTGGCGATCACCCGGTCAACTATGGCTTTGCCGAGCTTATCAGCCTTGAGCTCGATATCAATAAGGCCGACATTCTTTTCCTTCATCCTGCGCAGGAATTCATCGAGCGTGGGGATGGAGGTATTTTCATATCTTGAGCCGAACCAGGAGCCGAAATCATAATTGAAAAGCTCGCCCAGATATTTTTCTCTGATTTTTCCTTTTCCGTCCGACGTTGCCTTGATGGTCGAATTATGACAAAGCACAAGATGACCGTCTTTGGTGATCCTCACATCGGTCTCAACGCCGTCGGCTTGTTGCTCTATTGCTTTATCAAACGCTTCCAAAGTGTTTTGCGGAGCGTATTTATTCGCCCCTCTGTGAGCGATTATAAGCATTGCAAACCTTCCTTTTATCCTATTCAGGGATTCTTTGTATTGAAAAGCACCTCAAAAAGGCCGACCTCAAATCCCGATTCCTTAAGTCTGTCATAAACGCTTATATTATTGAAAAACTGATAGACCGTGCCGATAAAATTCACCGCAGGCTGATAAAACGGCGCGCTCTTTTGGGGATGGCCGCCCTTTTGCGAATCCTTTTTGAGAGTGAGCGAATTGAACTGCTCGCCCGTATCGAGCGAATATGATCTGACGCAAATCTCATCCTCGGTAAAATCGATCATGCTGTAAAGCACCTGATCGCCCTGCTGAGCGTAATAATAGCCAGCGGTGTCATTCAGCCCGAGCTCTTCGGGAGGGTCGTTTCTCGGATGATTGAGCGAGCCCGACACCATGCTCACGGTACCCGGAGCATTCGTCAGCACATCGTTGCCCTTTATCTCAGCCGTTACCTTATTATTATAAATTACATTTGATACGGTGTAATAATGGCTGTGGCCGAGCAGAGCAAGGTCGATATCGAATTCGGAAAACAGCGGACCCCATATAAGTCTGAGAAGCTTGTTTTCGCTTTCGCGGTGAGGGATCCTGCCGCTGTAAAGATCGTGATGCATCATGACAACGCGCCATTTGACATCTTTATTGGCGTTTACGGCGGATCTCATAAACGATCTGTGGTCGATACCGCTGCCGTTATTGCTCTCCATCACCATAAAGAGAGTGTCGCCCTTCACAAACCAGTAATCAAATCCGATATATGAGCCGCAGATATTTGAGGTATCTTCATTGGGCACATTTTTGAAATACTTATATGCCACTCCCTTGCGGTCATGATTGCCGATAACGGGAGCGAACGAAGTGTTTCTGTAAGCGGGAGACGCCGCGAGGGCTCTGTATTCACTCTCAAGGCCTTGCGTTGCCTGATCGCCGGCGGAGAGGATGATATCCGGCTCGGCGTTTTTGCCCGCCGCCTCCAAAACTTCATTGAAAATAAACGAATCATCGCGCAGGGAATCCTCGCCCTCGTTTTGCTCCTCGCCTTCGGAGATATGGATATCCGTGAGATAGAGAGCGGTGAAATCGCTGCCGGAGGGTGTTTTTATCGTATAAACTTCGGAGGTGTAATCTCCGCTCGTGCAGGTGTAGGTGTAGGTTTCGCCCTCTTTGAGGCCGGTGACGGTGACCTTGTCGGCATAAGCGCCGTCATAGGTTTTGAAGCATCTGCCCTCAAAGATTTCCGATTTGCCCTCGGAGTCGGTCAGGGTAACTTTGGGCAGAGCGTCGGTATCACTGTACCACGATATGCGCCTCTGCGTCTCATCGCCGCCAGGAAATACGGTAACGCCCGAATGAGCCTCGTCCGTTTTCCAATATTCATTCCACTCCTCGGAATCTGCGGCAAATCCGACGCTGCTCATCGAGGCGATCATAAGGACCGCGAGGAAAATGCCGAGCAATTTTTTCATAAGGTCGCACCCCCTGAAAATAACTTTATCGGTCAAAATGTATCGTCAACTATTACGCTCTCAAGAATTCTCGGCACGATGAAAAGGAATTTCGGGAGCCAGATGCCGAATGCGTAGGCAGCGAGAGCGCCCAGACTCGGAATGACGCCGAGGGCGTATTCAAGCTCGCTCGTGGTGTTATCGCCGGAGAAAGTCGCCTTGTTTTTACCCGTCTCTTTGGTGAGAGTGAAGGTATCGGTATTGGTAACGAGCCTCTCGCCGTTTTCATCGGTCATCTCATCGGAGAGAATATATGAATTGAAGGTGAGCTCTCCGCCTTTGATATTTATCGTATTGAAGCAGCCGCCGATATTCTCGGGCTTTGTATCGTTGAAATCGGAGCCGTTCCAGTAGTTTCCGTAGCCGTTTTTCTGAATGATGAGAGTGTTGATAAATTCGGTCTTCATAAATGAGCCAGCGAGGAATTTGCGCACCTCATATCTCTTTGAGCCGGCGGTGCCGAGAAGGACATAGGTCGTCCCGTCGTCCGAGAGTTTGTTGCCCTTGAGGGGTTTTGTGCGCAGATACTGATGATCGTGGCCGCTCAAAATGAGATCGACTCCGCATTCATCCGCCGCCTTGGTAAGCGACTTCTGAAGATAAAGGGCGTCGGGCCATTTGCCGTCTTTACCGAGGGTATATGGGGTTTTATGCATTGTCACGATCTTCCAATCCTTATCGGTGGAATTCATATCGTTTTTGAGCCACTTGAGCTGGGCGAGCGAGATCGAAAGCAGATCGTTGGTGTTGAGCACGGCAATATGGGCGTTGCCGTAATCAAACGAATAATTCACGCCGTTTCTCGTCTGAACGCTTTCGCTCGTATCAAGAGAAAACATATTGTCAAACCAATCCCACACACCGAGGCCGTCATGGTTGCCCGCAACGGGGACAAGGGTGTTTGAAAGATTTATCGGATCAAAAGACTTCGCGTAAAGATCCCATTCCTCATTGGTGGAATCATTGGTAAAATCACCGGCGTTGATGATAAATTCCGCATCGGGCATCGCCGCCAAAGCCGCTTTTACGGTATCGGCGCCCTTTTCAAAATTCTCGGCGGAGCTTGCCTGAACATCGGCGACAGCTATAAAATTGATGCTGTCATCCCCGTCGTCGGTGACGAATCTGCCCTCGGGGCTTCTGACATCCTTACTGCCGACGGTGTAGGTATATTCTCTGCCGGGCTCAAGGCCGGTTGCTTTTGCCTTGTGGCAATAATTGCCTTCCCATTCAAACACATCTTCATAAGCGATGTTTGCCGCGTCAACACCCTCTATCTCGACGAGGGAATCGGTCTCATCAGCCGTGTACCAGCAAAAGCCTTTTTCTGTTTTTGCGTCGCCGTTTACGGTAACATGAATCCTGAAGGGAGCCGCCGGATCGGGCAGAGCCGAATCATCGGCAAGGCTGACCGGGGCGCAGCAGATAAACAGAGAAACCGTAAGGATGACGGAAACTGTCGAAAGAATAAACTTTTTCAAGATAACACCTCCGTAAAATCAAACGCCGGAATACGCATTGAATCCGCCGTCAATCGGGAGGATAACTCCCGTAATAAATCCCGAATAAGTTTCATCGCAGAAGAAAGCGAGTGCTCCCGCAAGATCTTCCGGCACGCCGAATCTGCCCATCGGGGTATGACCGATGATTTTTTCGCTTCTCGGAGTAAGGGAGCCGTCTTCATTGAAAAGCAGGCTGTGATTCTGATTTGTGGCAAAGAAACCCGGAGCGATGGCATTGACTCTTATACCGGATTTTGCGAAATGGACCGCAAGCCACTGAGTGAAATTGGAAACGCCCGCTTTGGCAGCCGAATACGCGGGTATTCTCGTGAGAGGGCAGAAAGCATTCATTGAGGAAATATTCAGAATACTTACATTCTCACGCCCGACCATATCCTTGGCAAAGCACTGTGTGGTCAACAGAGTGCCGAGAATATTAAGATTGAATACGAACTGGATCCCGCTCGCGTCGAGGTCAAAGAAGGTTTTGACACCGTCGATCTTATTATCGAGGTCGCCGTCCTCAAAAATATCTTTTGAGGTAGTGCCTTTGGGATTGTTTCCCCCGGCTCCGTTGATAAGTATATCGCACTTGCCGAGCTCTGCATTGATCCTCTGCCTTGCCTGCTCGAGCGACTCTGCCTCAAGCACATTGCACCCGACCGCTATGGCAGTTCCGCCCGCCGCGGTTATTTCATCAACGACGCTCTGCGCCGCTTCTTCCCTTAAATCGAGCACTGCGACTTTTACTCCGAGCGAAGAGAGAGTTTTTGCAAATCCGCTGCAAAGAACTCCGCCGCCGCCGGTGATGACCGCCACTCTGCCCTTAAGATTTTCGTGCACCATTATCATTTCACCTCAACTCTTTCATTTAACGCCGATGAGAGATAGCTTGCGGCTACAACCTTTGCGGCTCTACCGCCCTCGCGGGCGTCTATCGAAAACGGTCTGCCGTTTCTGAGGCAGGAATAAAAATCTTCGATAATGAGCTTGTGGCTGTGACCCCAGTAATCCCTGCCGACAAATTCTTTATCCTGTTTATCAACAAGCAGCTCATAACTGCCGTCTGAAATCTTATAAAGGCGCTCGCCCTCGAGCCTCAGAACCGCATCATCAAAGGTAAGCTCGATCATCACCTCGCTGTTGAGCGAATAGGCGGTGGTAGCATAGAGCAGGGCGATCCTGCCGCCGTCAAGCTCCATTCTGACGCTTGCGGTATCTTCGACCTCGATAACGCCTTTTAAGTGATCGTTTGAAACATGGGCTTCGAGAGCCTCGCAATCACCGCACAGATAAAGCAGCAGATCGACGGTATGGATAGATTGGTTTATCAGAACTCCGCCGCATTCTTTATCGGCGGTACCGTGCCAGTCATCGCCGTAATAATCGCCGCCTCTGCTCCAGGTAACGAAAGCTCTTGCCGCTCTGACGGGGCCGAGCGAGCCGCCGTCAATGATCTCTTTTGCCCGTCTTACGCATTTATTGTAACGATTCTGGAAACACACGCCGAGCTGTTTTCCGCTTTTTGTCTGAGCGTTTATAAGCGCATTTATTTCATCAAGAGAAACCGAGCAGGGTTTTTCGAGGAAAACATTCGCTCCGCTCTCAAGAGCCTTGACAGCCATGGGAGTATGAAGATAATGCGGGGTGGCGATATGGACGCAATCGGGCTTCACCGCCCCGAGCATTTCATCAAAATCCGTAAACACCGCCGCTCCGGTCCCGGAAGCCTTCGTCTCGGCCCTTTCTCTCTTAATATCGACGGTGGCGGCGATCTCCGCATCTTTGATCCCGCTGAGCGCGTGAAAATGATTTGCGGAAATATTACCGCAGCCGACCACTGCAACTTTCATAAGGCATCCCCCTCAGAATGTTGATGACATATCTCCCTGTACGCTTCCGGTGACGGTTTCTTTTTCCGCTTTGCCGGAGGTGATTTTTTTCTGAAGCTCGCTGTAATACAGATCTTCATCTATCGGAAGGAGTATATCTTTGCCGAGCCATGATGAAAGATGAGCCGCATTTGAAATGGTGAGGCCGTTTATGCCCTCCTCGCCTTTTGCGACAAGGGGCTCCCCTCTGAGGATAGCCGCGGCGAATTTGCTGACGACCTCGCGATGCTGAGCGTTTCTGCCGTCGGTTTCGACCTCTTCCCATTCGCCCTCGAGCTTACCGAAGCCGCTTTCGGAATCGGCGCAGTGTTTGCTTGTGAGCCCTTTGAGGCGGTAAAGGCTGATTTTTAAGCCGTCATCAACTATGATTTTGCCGCCGTCAAGCGTGATTTCAAGGCGGTTGGTGCCGGGGCAGTCGCCCGTAGTGGTAACGAAGGTGCCTGTGGCTCCGTTGGGATATTCGGCATAGATCGAAACATCATCCTCGACCTCTATATCATGCCATTTGCCCTCGTGGCAGACAGCTCTTATCTTGCAGGGCATTCCGCAGATCCACTGCCATAAGTCAAGATTATGGGGGCACTGGTTAAGGAGGACTCCGCCGCCTTCGCCTGCCCAGGTAGCGCGCCATCCGCCGGAATTATAATACGCCTGGGTACGATACCAATCCGTAATTATCCAGCTAACACGCTTCATTTCGCCGAGCTCGCCGCTCTGAACAAGCTCGCGAACCTTTCTGTAAACGCAGTTTGTGCGCTGATTATACATAATTCCGAAGACCTTTCCGCTTGCCGCGGCGGCCTCGTTCATCTCTCTGACCTGCTTCGTGTAAACACCTGCGGGCTTCTCCGTAAGTACATGAAGACCCTTTGAAAAAGCGTATTTCGCGATAACGGGGTGAGAATAGTGGGGAGTTGCTATGAGAACGGCATCGACCTCGCCGCTGTCAATAAGAGCCTCGGCTGAATCGAAAGTCTTGATAAAGGGCAGATGCTCCTTCATTTTTTCCGCTCTTTCGGGGATGATATCCGCGCAGGCGGTGATCCTGATCTCGTGATGGCGTCCCAGCGCGTGGTCGTGGATATGGGATGAGCCCATATTGCCGCATCCGATGATACCGAGCCTAACAGGCTGGACCTCCTCCTCAACTACCTTATGAGCCGCGCAGCAGGCAGCGGCAAAGGAAGCCTCATTGTTATCGTATATGTATTTTGAATTCATCTTAAGAGCGAGCTGCTCGTTTACTTCGAGATCTTTCAGGCCGTCAAAAGTCCTGAGGTGAGGCTCGACGCTGAGGAAGAATACTCCTTCCTTCTCATCCAGTTTTTTGAGGATATAGGGCAGATTCCCATCGCCTTCGCCGGCGGGGACAACTATCCCCTCCTTGTAAAGACCGTCTTTGATATGCATATAGGTGATATACGGGAAAAGCGAATCAAAGCCGCTCTTTGTATCGGAGCCGTTGAGAATATAATTGGCAGGGTCAAAGATACAGCCGAGTCTGTCGCCGAAATGCTCCGCGATCTCAAGGCACCTTGAAGGAATATCGCCGTAAATGCCTCTCTCATTTTCGTGGCAGCAGAGGATCCCGCGCTCATTTGCATAATCCGCCATTGCGGTAAGGCGGGCAAACACTTCGTCGCGGTATTCTTCAAAGCTCTCGCCCTTGGTGAAATAGAAGCTGAACATACGGATATATTTGGCTTCAAGTATTTTAGCGACCTCTACGGTATTTTTGAATGCCTCAAAATGAGGGCCGAAATCATCCGTGATCTCGATCTTGCCGTAATGTGAGCCGATCGAAGAAACCTTCATTCCGCCTTCATCGAGGATTTTTTTGAGTTCCTTCGCTTCGTCAACGGTAAAATCGGAAATATTCTTTCCGTCGCAGTTGCGAAGCTCGATAAACTCGATACCGTTCTTTTTACAAGCGGCTATCTGCTCTTTGACAGAGCCGGAAGCTTCATCCGCAAAAGCGGAAAACAGGAAATGCGCCATAATTACACCTCTCTCAATTTATTTGAACTTACAAATTATTTCATTGTCTTTTGCGGTAACGCTGACGGATTTAAGCGGAGAATCGACCCTCGCCACTATCTCGCCGGTGATAGCGTCTTCAACATTTTTGCGTATGCAGGAGCGTATATCTCTCGCGCCTCTTGTGCCGTCCGCCGAAAGGGCGGCTATGGTCTGAGCCGCGGCATCGTCATATTTCAGGGTTATGCCCTTATCCCTTAGAGGATCGACAAGCTCATCAAGAAGCAGAGCCGCGATCTTCTTATAATCATCCTGAGTGAGATCGTTGAATACGACCACCTCATCCACCCTGCCGATGAATTCGGGGCGAAGGAACTGATTCAGAGCCTTGAGCGAGCGCTCCTTTGAAGCCTCGTTTTTGGTCTTTCCGAAGCCGAGCGCACCGCCAGCTCGGTCACTGCCGGCATTCGAGGTCATAATGATGATCGTATTTTCAAAGCTGACCTGCCTGCCCTGCGCGTCTGTGATCCTGCCTTCATCAAGTATCTGGAGCAGGATATTCATTACATCGGGATGCGCCTTCTCTATCTCGTCAAAAAGCACGACGCTGTAAGGTTTGCGGCGCACCTTTTCGGTAAGCTGACCGGCTTCGTCATAGCCGACATAGCCCGGAGGCGAGCCGATGATCCTCGAAACGGAGTGTTTCTCCATAAACTCGCTCATATCGAGCCTGATAAGAGTTTCGGGAGTTTCAAACAATTCTTTGGCGAGAAGCTTTACGAGCTCGGTCTTGCCCACACCGGTGGGCCCGACAAAAATGAATGATGACGGGCGGCGGCGCGGATTGATGCTCACTCTGCCTCTGCGGATCGCGTTGCAGACAAGCTCGACCGCTTCATCCTGACCGATGAGGTGAGCTTTGAGATTGCTCTCAAGGGCGCTGAGCTTTTTCAAATCGCTCTCTATTACCTTGCTTGCGGGGATGCCTGTCCAAAGCTGGATAACTCTCGCAAGATCATCCTCGGTGACAAAATTATCGTTTGCTTTCTCTTCCAGATCCTTTATTTCTTCGCGCTTTCTGAGAAGCTCGGATTTGACCTTGGCTATCTCTTCATAATCCGCTTCGCCCTCCGCCTCTTCGAGCGCTGTTTCTTTCTCTTCAAGCTCCTCAATATCAGAGAGGGCCTCCTCATAATCGCTTATCGCTTTGTTGCGCAGATTTGCGCAGGTACAGGCTTCGTCAAGCAGATCTATCGCCTTATCGGGAAGGAATCTGTCATTTATATATCTCTCGCTCAGGCGGACGGTTTTTTCAACAAGAGTGTCCGTGACCCTGACCTTGTGATAATTCTCATAATATTCCTTTACGCCGAGAAGCATCTGAACGGTATCTTCAATCGACGGCTCCTCAACCTTGACGGGCTGCATACGGCGCTCAAGAGCGGCGTCTTTTTCGATATATTTACGATATTCGGTAAAGGTGGTGGCGCCGATTATCTGGATCTCACCCCTTGAGAGCGAGGGCTTGAGAATATTCGCGGCATTCATCGAGCCTTCGGATTCGCCCGCACCGACAAGCTGATGGACTTCGTCGATGAAAAGGACTATATTTCCCTGAGCCTTGACTTCGTCGATAAGGCCCTTGATCCTGCTCTCAAACTGGCCTCTGAACTGGGTGCCTGCCACAAGAGCCGCAATATCGAGCATCTGGATCTCTTTATCCTTCAGCTTTGCGGGCACCTCTCCGGAAGCTATTTTGAGCGCAAGCCCTTCAGCTATCGCAGTCTTACCCACGCCCGGCTCGCCTATAAGGCAGGGATTGTTTTTGGTGCGCCTGCAGAGGATCTGAATGGAACGGTAAATCTCATTATCGCGCCCGATGATCCTGTCTATCTTGCCGTCACGCGCCTTTTGAGTCAAATCGGTGCAAAACTGGGTGAGATACTTTCTCTTTTTTTCATCTTCGGCCTTGTTTTTCCTGCCGAATCTGTGTTTTTTCTCGGTACCGGTATCTTTTCCGCCCTCGTCGGACGGATCATTATCGCTGTTTTGCATAGCGGCAAAATTCTGCATGAACGGCATTGTACCCGCACCGCCCGGCTCGAAATTGCCGTTTTCAAACATTTCGCTGAACTGCTCGCTCACTTCGTCCAGCTCATCCTCGGAAATACCCATGGATTCAATTATCTGCTTGATGGGCCCGATATTCATATCCATGGCGCATTTGAGGCAGAGACCCTCCTGAGTGGTCTTTTCGCCCTCGATCTTTGTCATAAAAAACATAGCCGGGCGCTTCTTGCATTTTGAACATAAAACCTGCTTCATTAAAATTTCCTCATTTGTAAAAGTTTATGCCTCAAGCCGATCATCCGGCTTTGCTTTCATTGTTTGCTTTGGCGTTTTTTTCTTTGAGCATTCTGATAACGCCGGGAATATAGCTGCAAAATGCTACTATGGTAAGCACGACGCTGATGCTGACAAGCACATACATCACGGGTGTCGGGAAAGTAAAGAGAGCATTTCGCAGAATGCCGATCTCAGGGCCGAATGCCATAATCGAGATCATTATAAGATAAAACGCGAAGGTCGCCACTTTGCCGGGCATCTCGGCTGCGCCGGGTTTAAGCCCGATCGCTATCATAATCGCCCCGCCGACTATCATCACGGCCTCTTTGACAAGGAAGATAAGGAATATCCAACTGAACGCCTTGACCGTAGAATCCTCTGCGCGGGCAAATGTGATATAAAAGACGACGGCGATGGTTATCTGAGTAAGCTTATCCGCTACGGGGTCGAGCACCTTGCCGAGGGCGCTGACCTGATTGAATTTACGGGCTATCTTACCGTCAAAGAAATCGCTGAGCCCCGACAGGGCAAGTATAACTATGCTCCAAATATATTCTCCCCTGAGAAACAGCACCGCAAAAGCGGGCACCATAAGAATTCTCAAAAACGATAACAGATTGGGGACGGTAAAACACCCCGTAAAATATTCTTTGATGATTTTTTTCATAATTGTTCCTCCTGACTAAATAATCATCTGAATTTTTTCATAGATAAGATTTATCAGACTCGCTTTTTGCACTGCCTGCGCAAATGCGGTATCCGGCATCAGCTTTGAGAGGCTGACAAGGATAAGCACCGATATCGCCGCGAGAATAATTCCGGTAAAAGCGCCCAACACGGCGCCGAGCCAGTTATTGGCCTGCCTTATGAACGGAAGCTTGAGAATCAGATCGGATAATCTGATAAATACTCTGCTCAACGCCTTCGCCGCAGCATATACAAGCACGAAAAATACGGCTGTGAGAAGCGGAATGATGATGTATGATTCGGCGGAAAGCGAAATTGCTTCACTGATCTTGTTGACGGACTGCGCCGCGAATGAAGAATCAAGAGCGATCCCCGAATCAGCCGCAGCAGAGCCGAGCGCGGCGGGTAAAATCTGACCGAGAGTCTGTTTGCCGCCCGCAAGGCCCTCAATGAGCTTCTCGGCAATATTACCGACAAGCCTTTCGTGGATAATCTTTGAAGTGACCGCTTCTGCGAGAGGAGCGGCATAGCTGCGCGCAAGGATCATACAGACTATCACCGCGGCGGTGGAAAAAACTATCCCCGCAAATCCGCGCACTCTGCCCGCTATCACAGCCGTAGCCAAAATAAGGAAAGGAACCGCGGTAATTACATATTCGAGATATTGCAAGCCGATCCTCCTTTCGCAAAATATCCGGATGGATTTAACTTAAATCACGCTTAATAGCGGCATACGGAGCCGTTTTCGAGAGTGTAAATGCCCAAATTTGAGAGCAGCACCGTCTTGACATCCTGTTTGCATTCGTAGGTGCGTTTCACGGCGCCGCCCGAGGTATAGACCTCGACCGTGTTGCCCGAAGCGAAAGCGATGAGGCTTCCTCTTATATCGGCGCTCTCGGGCATATAATCAATTTCAAACGATTTTACCCTGCCGACCGGCGGGATCCTGACGGCTTTTACCTTTGAACCGCCGAATTCCTTATAGCAGATGAGAGTGTTGCCGCTACTGTCGCTGTCCGTAAAGCAGAGCGCGTTGTCGGCATATTTCATTTCTCCCTTTATCTCGCCGTCGGAGCTGAATATGACCGTCCTGTTATCACCTATGGCGATTATCTTATCCTCTCTGGCGCAAATGATTTTGAGGACTGCCGTGCCCTTGAGCTCCGTATCAAACTGAGGCTCAGTTTTGCCCGTTTTGAAGAGGATGATCCTTGAATAGACCTCGGCATTATCCACCCCGAGAGCCGAAATTGCGATTTTGGAGCCTCCTCCGGTAAGCGAAAGGGACGAAACATATTCCTTTTTGCACTGCCATTGCCATTGGAGCTTGCCCGACGGGCGATAAACCTTGACTACGCTCTGCGCGCCTTCGGTGGAATATGACAGGGCGACCGCTCCGTTTTCGGCGACATTGCCCGTAACCACGGGATTCTCTTCGTCATAGGAAGCGAGCTGAACGGTACGGCTGAGCAGATATGCCTTTGTGGAAGTGTTGCTGTAAACCAGAGCTCTGCCGTTAAATGAACTGACCCTTGTATCTCCCCAGTTGAGATGGAATTCAAGGAGTTTATCGGCATTATTTGAGATGACCTCAACTCCCGAATCGCTGACTATCAGCGGCTTGTCGCCAATGAGCATCACTCTGTCGAGCGAAAGCTCATCCTCATTATACGGGAAGCCGTCACTGCCGGAGAAAGTCTTGGGAATCGCTCTGAAAGTATCTGCGATATTTGAACGCCTTACCTCGCCCATAGCGAGATAGATCAATGCGGCGATCAGCAAAATTATTATGATGATCAAAGGTATCCTGAGCCTTTTCAGGATCTTTTTTGTGAGCGCTCTGCTTCGCTCTTTTTGGAAATCTACTGTTGTATTTGCCACCCCTGTCACCTCTCAGTAGATGATTTTATTGAGAAACAGACCCTCGGGTCTTGCGGTGATGCCCGCACGGTTTCTGTCTTTTGAAAGAATTATATCCTCTATCGAATCCGACGGGATCTTGCCCGACGCGATGTAAATGAGGGTGCCCGCCATTATCCTCACCATATTGTAGAGGAAGCCGTTTGCCGACACACGGAAGGTAACTATATCTCCCTGCCTTGTGACCTCGGCCTGCGTGACGGTCCTCACCGTATTCTCCACACTGCTGCCTGAGGCGCAGAAGGCGGAGAAATCAGCCGTGCGGATAAACTGCTTTGCCTGAGAATCAAGGAATTTTTCATCAAGCGGATATTTGTAATGAAACGAATATTTACTCTCAAACGGATCGCGGAAGGGAGAATTCAGAATGCGATAGATATATTCCTTTGACCTGCAATCATATCTCGCGTGGAATTCATAAGGG
This sequence comes from uncultured Clostridia bacterium, assembly GCA_947166625.1. GTDB lineage: Bacteria > Bacillota > Clostridia > Oscillospirales > Acutalibacteraceae > CAG-177. The sequence goes on along the minus strand of CAMVEX010000005.1, from coordinate 62,699 downwards.
ACCTCGCGGCACGCGGAAACCGCGATATCCCGCGGCAAAACGGCGTTGAGAGCGCCGATAAGCTTTTCGCACGGGATCCCGGTTTGGGTCCGTATATTACAGCAATACATATTCGCGTGAACTCCCGCGTCCGTGCGCGAGCATCCGACCACATTATCTCTTGAACGGCAGATACTCTCCCACGCATCCTGCAAAGTCTGCTGGACGGTAACCGCATTTTGCTGCACCTGCCAGCCGTGATAAGCGGAGCCGTCAAATGAAATTGTAAGCAAAAGATTACGCATATTCATTCTCTCCGTAGATCAGATAACTTTCGGGAAGAAATGATTGAGGGTTATTATGCCCGCGAGGACCGCGAGGCAGACGGTCAGGGCAATAAAATCGCGCAGACCGAGCTTCATCTGTTTCATCCTCGTGCGCCCGTCTCCTCCCGTATAGCAGCGGCAGGTCATTGCGAACGCCAGCTCATAAGCCCTTCTGAATGAAGACACCATCAGCGGCACAAAGACCGGGATCAGTGCCTTCGCTCTGCGGATAAGCCCGCCGCTCTCAAGATCGGCGCCTCTCGCCTTCTGGGCATTCATGATCCTTTCGATCTCTTCAATGAGAGTGGGTATGAATCTGAGCGCCAGAGTCATCATCATAGCGAGAGTATGCACCTTGATATGGAAAACCTTGAGCGGGGAAAGCAGGCGTTCGAGCGCGTCCGTAAGCATGGTCGGAGTGGTAGTATAGGTGAGAAGCGAGCTGATTATGACGAGGACGATGATCCTTATCATCGTAAAAACAGCCGTATATACTCCCTTCTCGGTGACCGAGATTTTCCAGAAGGAAAACCAGGTCTCTCCTCCCTTTGTGTAAAAAATATTGAGGATCCCCGTAAAAATCAGTATGACCGCAACGGGCTTGATGCTTTTGAGGATCATTTTAAGCGGAATACGCGAAACCGCAACGGCGGCCGAAGTGAACAGCACCATCAAGCCGAGCGAGAAGAAATTGCGGCATACAAAAATGCAGACTATCATCCCGAAGGTAAGCACGAATTTCATCCTGGCGTCCATCTTATGGACCGCGGATGAGCCGGGATAATACTGACCGAATGTAATATCACGCACCATCAGCCCCGCCTCCCTTCGGCAAGGCCGCGGAGAATGCGGGCGCCTTCTTCAACACTGTAAATATTTGAAGGAACATCGATACCCCTCTGCCTGAGCATCATAAAGATCCTTGTAATCTCGGGGACATTCAGCCCCATCGTGCGCAGGCTTTCACCGTGGGAAAAGACTTCGTCAACCGTCCCTTCAAGGGCGATTTCGCCGTGATTCATCACGATGATCCGCTCTGCTGTCGCGGCTATATCTTCCATACTGTGAGAAACAAAAACTATCGTACTGCCCGTTTGCTCACGGTAATTCATGATCATTCTGAGAATTTCGTTTTTGCCCCTCGGGTCAAGGCCGGCGGCGGGCTCGTCAAGCACGAGCACCTCGGGCTCCATAGCCATTACACCGGCTATTGCCGCCCTTCTCTTTTCGCCTCCCGATAAATCGAAGGGCGATTTTGAAAGAAGCTCACGCTTGAGGCCGACGAATTCGGCGGCTCTCTCTACCCTCAGAGCGATTTCAGAATCGGAAAGCCCCATATTCCCGGGCCCGAAAGCTATATCCTTCGCCACCGTTTCCTCAAAGAGCTGGGATTCGGGATACTGGAAGCACAGACCTATCTTGAATCTCGAACGGCGGAGCGTTTCTTTATCCTTGTGGATATCTTCGCCGTCAACGAGCACGGTTCCCTCCGACGGCTTCAGAAGGCCGTTGAAATGAGATATGAGGGTGGATTTGCCTGAGCCGGTATGACCGATGATCCCGACCGCCTCTCCCGCTTTTATCGTGAGATTTATATTTTTGACGGCGGCGACCTGAACGGGCAAACCCTGCGAGTAATAATGAGATACATTTATGAGTTTGATGGGATCAGTCATTTTTTGCCCCTCCCATCATTTCGGTGATTTTATCGACGCATTCCTCGGGCGTCAAAGCGCATTCTTCAAAACCGAGAGCGTTGCTGAGCTGAGCGGACTGAGGGATATCAAGCCCGTGGTCGATAAGAAAACCGGGCTGAGAAAAGATCTCGCGCGGAGTCCCTTCGGCTATACACCTGCCGCCGTCGAATACGATAACCCTGTCTGCAAGAACTGCCTCCTCCATAAAATGGGTGATGAGCACAACGGTGATACCCATTTCTTTATTGAGGCGGCGGATGGTGTTTATTACTTCCTCCCTGCCTACGGGGTCAAGCATTGCGGTCGGCTCATCGAGGATAATGCACTCTGTCTGCATGGCAAGCACTCCCGCTATGGCGACGCGCTGCTTCTGACCGCCCGATAATTTATGAGGCTCTCTCTCACGATGCTCATACATACCTACGGTTTTGAGAGCTTCATCTACCCTGCGGCGGATCTCGGAAGGCTCCACACCGAGGTTTTCGGGGCCGAAAGCCACATCATCCTCCACGATCGTGGCGACGATCTGATTATCGGGATTTTGAAACACCATACCGACGATCCTGCGGATCTTATCGCCGTTTTCTTCTGAATCGGAGGGTATCCCTTTTACGGTGACCGTCCCCTCCGACGGCTCATATATGGCGTTCATCAGCTTTGCGAGGGTGCTTTTACCGGAGCCGTTATGGCCCAGTATCACCGCAAATTCGCCCTTGTGTATATCGAGGCTTACATCTTTGACAGCGGCGTAGCCGGGCTCGCCCTCTTCATCCGCTTCATAAACATAAGTCACATTTTTAAGTTCAATGAGTTTCTCTGCCATATTACCTCTGAATAGTTGATTTATTTGAGAGAGGGAGATAGCCATACGGCGCTCGCTCCGCAGGGAAGGACTCTGCCTTTTTTGGATGAGACGGGCAAGCCTATCTCATCGCTTGAAACACTGCCGCCGAATCTGCGGCAAACGGTTTCGCCGAGGATATATTCCATAACGCTGGGTGAAAGCCCGGTGGTATATGAATTCACGAGCACCATAAGAGCATCGTCGCCGAGAAGCTGTGAACATTCGGAGACAAAGCCGTAAATTTCATTTTCAAGCTTCCACACCTCTCCGCCGGGGCCTCTGCCGTATGAAGGCGGATCCATGATTATAATATCGTATTTGTTTCCGCGTCTGATTTCGCGGCGAATGAATTTAAGGCAGTCATCCACAAGCCAGCGCACGCTGCGATCCGCCACGCCGCTCGCCGCGGCATTTTCCTTTGCCCACTGGGTCATCCCCTTGGAAGCGTCAACATGTGTAACGCTTGCGCCCGCTTTGAGCGCGGCAACCGTCGCCGCTCCGGTGTAGGCGAAGAGATTGAGCACCTTTACGGGTCTGCCCGCGTTTTTGATAATATCGGCGGTCATCTGCCAGTTCACAGCCTGCTCGGGAAAAAGACCCGTATGCTTGAAGCCCATTGTTTTTATATTGAATTTCAGCTCTTCAAAAGAGATCTGCCATATATCGGGCATTTTTTTGTAAATCTGCCATGATCCGCCGCCGGTATTTGAGCGGTTATAGATCGCGTGAGGAGAATACCATAAAGGATTTTCTTTCTCCGTTTGCCAGATCACCTGCGGATCGGGTCTGATGAGGATTATATCCTTCCATCTCTCAAGCCGCTCTCCGCCGGAGCAATCTATGAGCTCATAATCTTTCCAGTTATCGGCCGTTCGCATCAAAATAACCTTCCGTTAAACTTCATCAAATTTTTGCTGACCGGGCATTTTCATTCCGAGATGAGCGTAGCCAGCAGGGGTGACGCATCTGCCTCTCGGGGTCCTGCTGAGGAAGCCTATCTGCATAAGATAGGGCTCGTAAACATCCTCTATCGTAACGGCTTCTTCGCCGATGGCGGCGGCAATGGTTTCAAGGCCGACGGGGCCGCCGTTGTAATTTCTTATCATCGAGGTGAGTATCAGCCTGTCTATGGAATCAAGGCCGAGAGAATCTATCTCCATCTTTGAGAGGGCTATCGAAGCCGCTTCTTTGGTGATTTCTCCGTCGCCGACTATCTGGGCAAAATCTCTCGCGCGCTTGAGAAATCTGTTGGCGATTCTCGGAGTTCCTCTTGAGCGTGACGCTATTTCATTCGCTCCCTCGGGATCGATTCCGATGCCGAGTATTCCTGCGGAGCGGTTGACTATCTGCGCAAGCTGCTCCGGAGTATAGAGCTCAAGGCGGAAAATAACGCCGAATCTGTCGCGAAGCGGAGCCGAAAGCTGACCGGCTCTCGTGGTAGCGCCGACAAGGGTGAATTTATTCAGATCAAGCCTTATAGACCTTGCCGAAGGGCCTTTGCCGATAATGATATCAAGCTCATTATCCTCCATGGCGGGGTAAAGCACCTCTTCGACCTGGCGCGAAAGGCGGTGGATCTCATCAATAAAGAGGACATCGCCCTCGCTGAGATTGGTAAGCAGAGCCGCAAGGTCGCCCGGTTTCTCTATGGCGGGGCCGCTCGTCACTCTGAAATTAACTCCCATCTCGTTTGCAATTATGCCAGCGAGGGTGGTTTTGCCGAGACCCGGAGGGCCGTAAAGCAAAACATGATCCAGCGGCTCGCCCCTCATTTTTGCCGCTTCGATATAAACCGAGAGATTCTCTTTCACCTTATCCTGACCGATATAATCCCCGAGCACCTTGGGGCGGAGAGTGAGCTCGGTTTCATTATCTTCCGACGGAGAAAATTCCGCTCCGACAAATCTGCTTTCGTAATCGGTATCCATCTGTAACTCCTCTTAAAGTTTCTTGGCAAGCAGAGCGAGAGCCTGCTTGATCATTTCTTCCGTGGTGAGGTTGGCGTCAAGCTTTCCAACCGCTATGCTCGCTTCGCTTCTGCTGTAGCCGAGCATCACAAGCGCGTTGACGGCGTCTTCGCCGGCAAATGAAACGGTCGATTTTTTCGCTGCGGCGATGTCTCCCGCCGCCTTTGAAGAAACGGCGAAGGATTCGACCTTACCTTTAAGCTCAAGGACTATTCTGTTCGCGAGCTTCGGGCCTACGCCCTGAGCAGCGGTAATGGCTCGCGAATCATCTCCCGCGACCGCGACCGCAAGCATATCCGGGGTCATCGCGGAGAGAATGGCTATCGCAGCCTTGGGGCCGACTCCCGAAACACCGATAAGAGTTTTGTAGCAGTCAAGCTCATTTTTATCGGCAAAGCCGAAAAGGTCGAGCGAATCCTCCTTGACGCTGAGGTAAGTATATAAAGTCTGTTTTTCTCCTGCGCCGGCGCAGTTCCTGAGAGTATTGGCGGTGGTATTGAGATAAAACGCCACGCCTCCGCAATCAAGCGCTATGGCGTTTTCGCCGGTAAAGACGACAGTACCCGTAAGGCTGTAAAACATAGAATTATCCTTTCATTTTCAAAGCTCCGAGCAGAGAGCCCGCCGAATGGCAGTGGCAGATAGCCATGGCGAGAGCGTCCGCGGCGTCATCGGGCTTCGGTATCTTTTCGAGATTGAGCATTATCCTTGTCATTTCCTGGACCTGCTTTTTTTCGGCTCTGCCGTAGCCCACAACGCTCATCTTGACCTGAAGGGGCGTATATTCGTAAATCGGTATTTTGTTAAGCTGAGCCGCGAGCACGAGCACTCCCCTCGCCTGAGCCACATCTATCGCCGTCTTTTGGTTTGTATTAAAAAACAGCTTTTCCATAGACACGGCGTCAATGGGATATTTTTTCATTAGCGCGTCGGCCTCAACAAATATCTTTTCAAGCCGCTCATTGAAGGGGGAATGAGCCTCGGTGAGGATCGCTCCGTATTCGAGCATCTTGAATTTATTATCTTTGTGTTCCACTACCCCGCAGCCGACTATAGCGTAACCGGGGTCTATTCCCAAAACCGTCATTTTTTATTTGTTTCCCTTTCGCGGATCACCATTCTTGTGGGCGTACCCTCAAGACCGAATATTTCTCTTATCTGATTGTCGATATATCTCTGATAGCTGTAATGAAACAGCTCGGCGCTGTTGACAAAGCAGACGAAGGTCGGCGGCCTGGTGGATGCCTGGGTCATATAGAATATCTTGAGCCGTCTGCCTTTATCCGAAGGCGGCTGCACCCTCGCAGTCGCATCGGCGAGCACTTCATTGAGCTTGCCCGTCGATATCCTCATGGCATTCTGAGAATCAACGAATTTGATAAGCTCAAACAGGCGGTCGAGCCTGATGCCCTCTTTGGCAGAAATGAATATGATCGGGGCATAGGACATAAAGGCAAAATCCTTCATCAGCTCTTTGCGCATATTATCCATGGTCTTGCCGTCCTTCTCGACGGCGTCCCACTTATTGACGGCGATTATGCAGCCCTTGCCCATCTCGTGAGCGATGCCGGCAACCTTTGAATCCTGCTCGGTGAAGCCTTCGGTAGCGTCTATCATGATCACGCAGACCGTAGCTCTCTCAACCGCCATCCTCGCTCTGATCACGGAATACTTCTCGATCTGATCGTAAACGCGGCTCTTTCTGCGAAGCCCCGCCGTATCTATAAAGACGAATTTGCCGAATTCATTCTCGACGAGCGAATCGGTAGCGTCCCTTGTGGTGCCCGCGATATCGGAAACTATCATCCTGTTTTCGCCGAGGACGGCATTGACAAGGGAGGATTTGCCGACATTCGGCTTTCCGATGACAGCCACCTTGATGGCGTCCTCTCCCTCTTCGGTCTCTTCGTTTGCCTCAACATCGAGATATTTGAGCACCTCGTCGAGAAGATCGCCCGTGCCGTGGCCGTGGACCGAAGAAACGGCGAAGGGGTCTCCCAGACCGAGATTGTAAAACTCATAAAAATCGGGCGGAAGCTCGCCGACGGTATCGCACTTATTGACGCAGAGTATCACGGGCTTGCCGCTTTTGCGCAGCATTGCCGCGACATCGACATCGGTCGCCACAACGCCGGTACGGATATCCGTTACAAATATGATGACCTCGGCGGAATCTATCGCGAGCTGTGCCTGACGGCGCATCTGCTTTAATATGGTATCCTCCGAAGCGGGCTCTATGCCGCCCGTATCTATCAGCATAAAGCGCCTGCCGAGCCATTCGCACTCGCCGTAAATACGGTCTCTCGTAACGCCGGGCGTATCGTCAACTATCGCCATGCGCTGACCGGTAAGCTTATTGAATAATGTGGATTTGCCGACATTCGGTCTGCCGACTATCGCCACTACATTTCCTGCCATAATCTCCTCTTTCTTTTAATCATCCCCGATTAGCGCCTCAAGCAAATCGGCGCCTCCCGGTCCGTTTTGTTTTATCCTGATGCCTCCGAGCTTTTCGCTGAGCTCATCGACGGTCATATTATCGAGAAACATATCGCCCTCGCTTCTCAGGCAATTTGGCGGGATTATCAGCTCATCACCGAGCTTCTTGCCTTTGAGAGCATATACGATATCTCCGCCCGTTATGAGCCCCGAAACGGTAATAGTCTCACCGAAAAGCCTGTTGACAACTTCATAAACTCCGACATCAAGCCCGCTGATTTTTTCGCACGCCGCCCGCGTGAGCTCGCAGAGGAGCGGATACGCCGCAGTCCCCGTTACGAGAGACACGCTTCTGTGAAGCTCCGTCACATCGCATTCTTTTAGAGCCTGAGTAAATTCATCCTTGAAGAGAGTCCACATCCCCACCCCGTTTTCGAGCTGGGGAAAGCCGTTGTAATAATCATAATCCGGCATAGGTCTGCCCGCATAGAGATAAAATTCATCCGCCGCGCAGGCGACCGGCTCACCGCCCGCAGCGACATTCTCCGCATTGAGCCTGTCAATGATATCTATGACTTCTCCGGCGGTCCCTGCGTCATATCTCTTGAGCTCGGGCAGATTTTGCCTGTATTTTGTGATGCCGACGGGAACGCAAGCTATGCTTCTTATCCTCTTACCGAGTTTGAAAAGCTCGCGCAACGAAAATTCAAGCTCGGCTCCGTCGTTTATCCCGGGGCAGAGCACAAGCTGAGCATTGACATCTATACCGTTGCGGGTAAATTCGGATATATATCTCAGGCACTCGCCGGCTCGCGGATTGAGCATCATCTTTACGCGAAGCTCGGGATTCATGGTATGGACCGATATATTCACGGGGCTTATGTGCATTTTTATGATCCTCGCGACCTCTTCATCATCGAGATTTGTCAGCGTAACATAGTTGCCGAAGAGAAATGAAAGGCGCGAATCGTCATCCTTGAAATACAGGCTCTCACGCAGTCCTTTGGGAAGCTGATCTATAAAGCAGAACACGCATTTATTTTTGCATGAATGCTGTTTATCCATAAGGTAGGTTTCAAATTCAAGACCTATGTCATCGGATTCACCCTTGCGGATACGGACGGATTTTTCTCTGCCGTCCGGCTTTCTGAAAACTATCCGCAGTTTTTTATCCGTGAGATAAAATCGGTAATCCAAAACGTCTCCTATGGAATTCCCGTTGATTGAGATGAGGGTATCTCCCGCTTCAATTCCCTTCCTGCCGGCAAGACCGCCCGCTTCGACTGATTTAATTTTTACGGGCATTTTCTCACCGCCTATTCGACCCCATTATAATCTGTATCAGTATAACATCACGGTCACAAAAAAACAAGTTCTTTTATAATAATTATTATTTTATTAACAAATAATTCACTTGACAATACCATGGCTTTAATGAGATAATAAATTGCTATAGAAGCCGTTTTTTTCGCCTGCGAGCGGACGCGGTTTCGCTATACTGTCATTTGGAGACTTGATATGAGAGTAATTACAGGCAGCGCAAGAGGTATGACTCTGAGGACCCTTGAAGGAGAAACGACAAGACCCACCTCCGAAAAGGTCAAGGAGGCTATCTTCAGCTCAATTCAATTTGAAATCGAAGGCGCTCATATTCTCGATCTTTTCGCCGGCTCCGGCCAGATGGGTATTGAGGCGCTGAGCAGAGGCGCGGCAGACGCCGTTTTTGTGGATTCGGATAAAGGCGCCGTCGGGATCATCAAGGAGAATATAAAAAAAGTAAAATTTGAAGACAGATCGCAGATCGTTCAGTCGGACGCATTTTCGTTCCTGAATATGAATATCAGGAAATTCGATATAGTGTTCCTCGATCCCCCCTACGCGGCGGGAATTCTCACAAAGGCTCTCGGCGGAGTTGAAGATTTCACCGAATCCGGAGGCACCGTTATCTGCGAACATCCGTCCGGAACGGAAATGCCCGATGAAAGCGGCGCTCTCAAGAAATACAGAAGCTACAAATACGGCAAGACTTCGATCACCGTTTACAGAAAGGATTGATTTTATGAGGATCGCGGTATGCCCCGGCTCGTTTGACCCGATCACCAACGGTCATCTTGACATAATCAAAAGAGCCTCAAAGCTTTTTGACAAGGTCATCGTGGTAGTGATGATAAATTTTCACAAGCCCAACAGCTACTTTACCGCGTCTGAGAGGACGGAGCTTATTCTGCGCTCGCTTCCCGCGGATGTGACAAACTGCGAGGTGGATATGTACGGCGGGCTTCTTGCCGAATATTGCAAAAAAAAGGGCGCGTGCGCGGTCGTAAAGGGTCTGCGAGCGGTTTCGGATTTTGAATATGAATTCCAGCAGGCGCTTACCAACAAGCATCTGAATCCCGAGCTTGAAACGATATTTATGACCACAGATCAGAATAATATGTTCCTGTCTTCGAGCCTTGTAAAGCAGGTGTGCGAATTCGGCGGAGACGTCTCCGGATTTCTTCCCGAGCCCGTAAGCGAAGACATTATCAGAAGGATCAAAGAAAGGAGTTCCATAGTATGAACACAGACCAGCTTCTCAACCAGATAGAGGACATTATAGACGCAGGCTCCAAAACTCTCAGGGGCGGCAAAGTGGCTGTTGACGCCGAGGCGGTGAGAGCCGCGATAGATGAGATAAGAGCAGGGCTGCCCAAGGAGATACAGCAGGCAAAAATCATCGTTGCCGACAGAAACAATATCCTCGCCAAGGCCAAGCAGGAGAGCGTTACGGTAGTTACCGAAGCTCAGGAAAAATCACGAGCGCTCGTTTCCGCCGCGGAAGAAAAGGTCAGAAATCTTGTACTCAAGACCGAGGATTACTGCAAGGGCAAGGTGGCTCAGGCAGACGCAGAAGCAAAAAATATCACCGACGCCGCAACAGCCGAGGGTGAAGAAATAAAGGCGCAGGCCATGGAAGAAGCGGCAAAGGCCGTTGACAGCAGTGCCATAGTGATCGAATCGCAAAAGAAGGCCGATGAGCTCATAGCCCAGGCAAACGAAACCGCCGGCAGGCTGATAGTTGAGGCCAACGCAAAAGCGGACGCCATAGTCAAGACTTCAATAGAGCAGGGCGAGCTGACCGAAAATCAGGCAAAAGAAAAGGCGGCGCAGATAGTTGACAAGGCAAACAAATGGTCTGCCGAAATAAGAAACGGCGCTGCCGAATTCGCCGAGAAGGTAATGGGCGACGCAGATAAGGCAATTTCCGAAAGCCTCGCTCAGGTACGCGCGGTTCACACCAATCTCAGAAAGGTGACGGGCAAGGTCGGAGATGAAGAAATATCTTCGGTCGGCGAATAAGATGGATAAATCTGTTTTTGCAAAAACAAAATATTTCATTATCGATATGGACGGCACCTTTTATCTCAGCGGCAATCTTATCGAAGGCTCCGTTGATTTCATAGACCGTCTCAAAGAAACGGGCAGAGACTATTATTTCTTCACAAATAATTCATCCAATAATGTTGAGGTATGCCGCGCGAAGCTTGAAAAGATGGGGTTTCCCGTCAAAAAAGAAAAAGTGATCGTATCGAGCCACGTTGCCGCGGATTATCTTAACAAAAAACATCCCGGCAAGCGGGTCTATCTGCTCGGAAACGAGAGGCTGACAGCCGATATGGAAAATGCGGGTATAAATCTCGTCGATGAAGACCCGGATATAGTCCTGCTCGGATTTGACACCACTCTTACATACGAAAAAATACGCAAAGCGGCTCTTTACATCAGCGCGGGAGCGGTCTATCTCGCTACCCATCCGGATCTCAACTGCCCGACGGCAGACGGCTTTATGCTTGACACGGGCTCGATGATAGAGATGTTTGCGGCATCTACGGGCCGCCGTCCGCTCGTGCTGGGCAAGCCGATGACGGCGACGGTGGATTACATCACGGATCTGCTCGGATGCGGCAGGGATGAGCTCGCCTTTGTCGGCGACCGCCTCGCGACCGATATAGCAATAGGTATGAATCACGGCATCCCCTGCGCACTCGTTTACAGCGGCGTAACGACCCCGGAAATGTATGAAAAATCTCAGATAAGAGCGAGCGTGGCCGTGCAGAATCTGAAGGCGCTTGCAGAGTATCTTTGATTTTACGTTTCAATAAAACGAAAGAAAACAGGTCACACTCGGGTGACCTGTTTTGATTTTATCTGTCGTCCTTATTGGGATCGAATTTTTCTTCAAAATAGAATCTGAATTTATCCTCTTCGGCTCTGCGCTTCTCTTCCTCTTTTTTCTTTTGCTTTTCGAGGCGCTCCTTCTCGGCCTTTTCTTCGGCGGTGAGCTTTTCTTTCTGCGGTTTTTCTTTTTTGGGCTTCTCTTTTTTAGGCTCTATTTTTTTGCCCTTCTTATAAGCCGCCTGGACCACTGCTTCTTCCTTGCGCTTCTTGGCGCGGTTGAGCTTCATGATGATAAAGAGGATGGCAAGCACAAGCAATATCACGGCGCCTGCGGCAATACCGATGGTCACAAGAGTCTTGACCACGTCTTCATTTATCGAAACGGAAAACTCTTTATCTTCGCCCACATTGCCGGCAGCGTCCTCATAGCCGGAGACAAGCAATTTGACCCCGGAAATATCCACATTATCGACCGTGATGACCACAGTATCTGCGGCGCTTTTTGTAATGCTCAGAATTTTGGGCGGAGCGACCGTTTCATCGGCTGCGGTGAATTTATAAATGGATTCGTCGGTGCAGTTTACTACAATCTCGCTGAAATTGACCGTGACGGTATTGCGCGAATCATCGGTGATGGCGCTGACCACCTCGGGGGGCTCGGTATCGCCCTTCCACTCCTCGACAACTATTTCTTTGGTGAGTATTTTCCCGTCGCCCATATCTATCTCAAGGGGCGCGTTTTTACTCGCTTTGATGCCCTTTGTGGCAGAGAAAGTGATGGAATAGGTATCGTCGCTGTTAAAGGATGCGAGCTGCTGAGCGGCATTTTTGAGGCTGAATGATTTAGTTGTGCCGCCCGACGCCTTTATGACTTCATTAAAGGATTTTTTGATGCTGTCATTAGCTACATTGGGATAGAATCCGTAAATGGGAACGGGCGACTGCTTGAGAGCGGTGAGAGTTTTGGCTCTGTCGCCTTTTTTTACGGTTTCAACGCCGTCGGAGAATATAACGGGAACGCAAACTGCCGCTTCGCTCTTTTCGGCGAGCTGGGCAAGCTTTATGGCAGCGGCGTAAAACGCGGTATCCTGGCCGTTTGATTCTATATTGTCAAGCGCCTTTTTAGCCGCCTGGAGCGACTCATTGCCGTAAAGCTTCTGCCTTACCGCATCATCAAACGTAAACAGAACAAGACGGTCCGAATCGCGCAGATTTTTAAGCACCTCAAGCACCGCCGCCTTTTGAGCCTTAAAATGCTCCTCAGACAGTGATTTTGAAGTGTCGATTACGATGATCCATTCGACCGAGGCGGTTTCCTTCTGAAAATCCGTCGTTATGAGTTCGTTTCCGCCGAGCTTTCCGCTGATCTGAGAAGGCTTCAACTTATCATAAGTGCCCGGAGGGGCGGAAACTTTTACATCGAGCTCAGGCAGATTTTCCTCAACGCCCGTAATGCTTGCCGCAAAAGACGGCACGGCAAGAGAGGCGATCAATGCAAGCGACAAAACCGCCGTTAAAATTCTTTTGATAGACAAGAGCCGTATTCACTCCTAACTTACTAACGCTTATACATTAAAATATTATAGCATAAAGCGACAAAAAATCAACAATTTTATTACGATATTAAAATTCGCCGGCAAGCATAAGCAAAATAAAGCAGGCGGACCAGTTATAGTCCGTGATCGAATGGTAACGGATCCTGTAATCCGGCTTTTCCGGCTGAGTGCCTTTTCTGTTAAGAAACCACGGGGCAATTTTATCCTCCGCATCATAAAACTCAAAGATGTTGCCGGTGACATCATACCATTTGCCGACGCATTCAAGAGTTTTCTCAACGAGCCCGCGCGCATGGCTCTCAAATCCGTATCTTCTGAGACCGGAGGCTATGAAATAATTGTAATTGAGCCAGGTGCCGCCGCGCCACATATCGGCTCCGTAAAGCGGATTGCAGCGGGCGATGCTCGGCACGGGAAACGCCGTGGCAAATTTCGATTCATCACAGAGCAGCGAAAGAAGCCTCTCTACACGGGATTTATCGCAAACCCCCGCAAAAAGCGGCAAAAATGATGAGCAGGTCAAAACGCCCGTGAGCTCCCCGGAAAAAGTGCGGTCGCAATATGCGCCGGTATTCTCATCCCACAGACATTCATTTATCAGCCCAGCGGTTTTATCGGCGATATTTTTGAATTTTTGCGATCTTTCGCTCTCGCCGATAATTGAAAAGATTTCCGAAAGACACCGGCAGTCATTCACCATAAAGCAGGAGCAATCTATCGCGTCGAGCGTTTCGACGGTATCAAAGCGCGGAGAATTATCCATTCCGCTTTCGTCGCATCTGCATCTTGTATTGGCAAAATCGGTCTTCCACTCAAAAAGACCGTTGCGGTTTTTATCTCTGTTTTCGATAAACCACAGCAGGTATTTCTCGATCTTATAAGCGCACTCTGCGAGGAAGGATTTATCCTTGTCACGGTCATAGACCTTTAACACCGCCCAGGCGATGACCTGCGGCTGAGTGATGGATGAAATATCAGCGCGGCTCTTGATCATATGAGGGATAAATCCGTCATCTCTCTGACATTGAAGCACCGCTCTTATGGCGTCTTTTGCGAGAGAAATATCATATCCGCTTATGGCGACCGCGTGAAACATTGAATCCCAAAGCCACATATGGCGGTGAGGGAGCCTGTCGGGAGTGGTAAATCTGCAATCTATACCGTCCTGCGGCGAATAAACATTCAATTTATTGACTTCAAGACATTTATAATAGAGCTTCTCATACTCAGGCCGTTTGCATTCCGGCAAAGAGCGGTAATATGAGATCCTTTTTTCGCACAGACTCTCAATATCAATACCGAGTTTTTCTTCGGAGAGGGTAAACGCTTTTTCACGGCTTTTTTCTCTGCAAAGCGCAAATCTGCCGCCCCGGCGTGAAAGCGAATAATAAAATCCGTCTGTCCCGATCAGGATATTATCCCCTTCCGATTCGCAAGGCGCGGTTTCGCAAAAAATCGTCACTTCTCCGTCAAAAATTCCGGCTACCGTGTTTTTATCGGCAAAAACGATTCTGATATTCTCGCCGATCATCACATCGGAAAGCACCGCTTTGAATTCGATATCTCCCGTATCGGCAAAGAGAGTTACGGGATTTTCGCCGTCAAATCTGACGGTCAACTTTTTATCCATTATCATTCCCGCGAAATCTTCGGAATGAGAATTTTCGCCGTCCAGCCCGCTGAACGCGAACAAATTGCCGTAGCCGTAATGATCGGGAAGAAGCATATAACTCACCTCGGGTTTATTATATATCAATGAATACAAAAGTCAATCGATGAAGGATATTTTCAAAAAAGGATTGCATTTTAAGCAGAGTTTGATATAGTTAAATTGAAATTGCAAAGGAGAGGGTCAAATGAATAAGAAAAAAATCGCAAAAATCATGATCTGCGTTTTTCTCGTTATAATTATCGCAGGCGGCTGCGTTGCTTGGGCATTTCTTCCCCATCCTCTGAACTATGACATAAAAGGAATTGAGCCGCTCGGTATCGACACGGTTGAAATTGCGGAAACCGAAACAGACAGCGTGACACTGCGCAAAAAAGACGGCAAGCCGTATAAAATCATCTTTTTCAGCGACATACACCTTGACGGAAATAACAAGACATCAAATACAACGCTTGAAAATATGATAGCGGCAATACGCAAAGAGAAGCCCGACCTTGTGCTTTTGGGCGGCGACAATGTGACAAGCGCCTTTAACTCAAAGCGCTCGCATCAGCTTGCGGAGATTTTTGAAAAACTGGGGATCTACTGGGGCGGCGTTATCGGAAACCACGAGGGCGATAATCCCTATTCGATAAAACGCGAAAAAATGGCGGATATTTTCTCTTCTTATGACAGATGTATAATGCTCAAAGGCATCGGCGAAATCGACGGCAACTGCAACTACGCAATAAATCTTACGGACAGAAGCGGGAAACTGCTTGAAACCGTATTTTGCCTTGACACATTTGACGAAATGAGCGATGAACTCAGAAATCATTATGATCTGCCCGAGGATTCAAGAGGAATTGACGGCGCTCACGAAAACCAGGTGAAATGGTTTGCGGATAAGGCCGCCTCCATAAAAGAGAAATACGGCGAATACACCGGCGTTATGCTGATGCATATTCCCCTGCCTCAGCTCGGAGAAGCGGCTGAAAACGAAGAAAATTTCATCCGCGGCTCAAAGGGAGAGAATGTATGCTGCACCTCATTTGACAGCGGTCTTTTTGAAGAGATGAAAAAGGCGGGAATCAGCGCCGCTTATTTCGGCCACGACCACAACAATAATTTTGCTGTAAATATCGACGGGATTGAGCTCGCCTACCTCGAAACCTCCGGCTACGGCTCATACGGACTTCATAAAAAGGGATACCCCGAGGAGGAATGGCTTCAGGGCTACTCTGTATCTGTCGTTTCGCCCGGCAAATCGACTTTTGAACAATTCACATATTATGATGCGCTGAAATAAAAAATCCGAACACAAAATCCGGCAGCCTCTCACGGGGCTGCCGGTAAACATTTTATTGCTTGGTATAATAAAGCTCGAGGATCATTTCAAACAGGGCAGTTTCATCAATATGATATTCCGCGTATCTGGCTCCCGCCTCATATTTCCCGGGAACGGTTTTGAAATCATTGACGCTCAGATTATTTGAAATCGCCGTGGATGCGATATAGGTGGCGTTATCAAGCGAAATATCGGTCACTGTATAATTCATGGCGCGCCTGTAAAGAGTTCCGACAAGCGAAAAATTCTTTTTTATCAGATCTGTCGCCTGAGAGATATAACACTCCATATACTGCTTCTGCCTTGCCCTTCGCGCGGTATCTGAATCCACCCTGCTCATATCTCTGTCGCGGACATAGGCGTCTGCGTCTTCACCGCTGAGGGTGACGGTCTGACCCGCCGTAAACCTGCCTTCGGTTTCAAGGCAGGTGAGGGTCACACCGCCGATAGCGTCATTCAGAGCTGGAATCCCGTCAAGATCCATTGCGAGATAATAATCTATCGGTATCCCCATAAATAGCCTGTTGATGCTTCTCATGGTATTGTCACAGCTTGTCTTTTTCCCGTCGCCGTAGGCGTAAGAAACACATATCTGCTGCTCTTTGATATCTATGAATCCGCCCTCTTTGTCGTAGGTATTGACCCCTACCATGGTATCTCTCGGGATAACAGCGATATTTATTTTACCGTTTGAGATATCATAGAGAGCGAGGGCTATCGTATCCGCCTGGCCGCCGGTGCCGACCGCTCCGTAATCGGTGCCGAGAGTGTTTTTATCAACTCCCATAAGCGCCAGAGAAACTATATTTTCATTGAAATAATATTTTTCGCCCTTATATTCGATGATCTTTCCCGAATCGTGTATGACGGGAGCGGTATCATCATCAAGGCCTATATCACCGGGATCAAAATTTATATCTCCGTTCGGATGCATATTGCTCCGGCTTCTGTACCAAAAGAAACAGAACACCCCCGCCGCAGCGATGATCAGCGCAAGCAGAATGATAAGAAAAACAAGGAGTTTTTTCTTTTTTTTGCGTGTTTTACGTTTATTGTTTTTATCGCGCTCGATCAGATTTTTGCGCACCTCTTTGGGGTATTCGATATATTTAAGCCGTGACAACATCGTTTACCAACACTCCGTTTACAAGGTATCTGAAATTACTTGTGCTTCTCGGCTCAGCGCAGGTGGAAAGAATCACTATCTCGCTGTATTCGTTGAGAGAAACGCCTTCGCGGGTATTCTTTTCGAGGGCTGACGGATTGAGAAGCATCTGCTGAAAGGAAGCGAGCACCTCCGGAGAACTGAAATCGTATGAATTGAGTATATGCCTGTCATCAAAAGAATGGGCGGAAAATATTTTGTAAACAAGGATATGGCCGGGAATAAAAATGTAAAACACATCGTGGCTGTCAAAAAATTCTTTATCCTGAAATCTCAGAAGCTGGCTGAACATATCTCCCTTATCTGTATTATGGCCGTAAACCACCGTTATCGGATCGGTAAATTCTTTGGCATTTGCCGATTGGGTATAGATACATCCCCTGTAGCTTGAGGCGCCCTTCCAATCGCGTCTGAGATAATAATCATCGCTTTTTCCGCTCTGGAGCACGGGATACTCGATATCCGTACCGGGTATCTTTATAAAGGCATAGACCTCACGGTTGACAGACCTGTATTCGCCGAAATCGACCGGATCGGGGTATTCCGCACCCGCCTCGACGGTTTCATCCGGAAGCCTTGTTTCGGTTACGGGGGCCGAGGTGGTCTCAATCTCGGTTTTATTCAATGAGCAGGAGCAGAGAAACACGGTGCAAAGCGCCGTAAAAACGCAGAGAAATCTTTTGAAATTAACCATATCATACCTTAAAGGGGACCTTACCGGTCCCCTTTCGTCATCAGTTTTTTTGTGTATTCTTTTTGGATACCGTAACGGCAGTTGCCGCCATCAGAAGAACTAAAAGCGTCACGGTCACCGCAAATATATCAACACCGCCCGCCGATGTTTTGGGCGAGGTTTCGGATTTATCCGAAGAAACCGCACGGCTTCCGGTGTAATTCGGGCTGTTCGGATCGTCCTTACCGTTATTGGTATTGTAGTTATTATCGCCGTTGATATCTCCTCTTGTAGTCCTTCCCCTGCCGGTATAACCGGTGTATCCGTTATACCCGGTATAGCCTCCGTTATTTCCGGGGACAACATTGCCGCTGTTACCGGGGGTCGTGGCTCCGCCGTTATTGGTCCTGTCTGTCACATCGCCGGCGATGCCGCCGTGACCGTTGCCGGATGTGGCGGGGTAAACGGTAGCCTCGGGGCTCGGGGCGGCAAAGGCCAAAACAGCACAATTAACAAACATCACAGAAAGCGCCAGAATAACTGCGCACAACACCGAAATTTTCTTATTCATATACATCCTCCGTTAATTTTTACCATTTCGTATTATAGCACGGCAAGTGTCTTATTACAAGAGATTTATTTGAAAATTCCGTATCTTGCCATAAGCTTCTCTCTCCTGCCCGCCTCCGACACGGTATTACCGGAATCATGCTCGGAAAAAATATATCCGGAAATACGCATAAGGTAAGCGAAGGGAAGAAGATATTTTTTGCCTTTGAGAAACGGATATTTCTTTATCATGCTTTCGGCGGGCGGAAACAGAGCGGTCGAGACGGTCGCCCTGCCGCAGCCGATGGTGCCGGCGTAATAATTGAAAGTCATTATCCCCGAATGGATCTTATCCGCATCGCGTGAGCCGTAAATCGCGCCGCCCATAATATCCGCGATGATGTCATCCGTATTTTCAACGGGGACAAAATCCGCGCATTTGACCGCAGAAGCATCAAAATCAAAATATTTTTTGCCAATGGATAAAACTGCGCAGAGAAATCCGTTGATATTGAGGGATGAGCATATTTCAAAAACTCTGTCCCAATCGAGGGCGGTCGCTTTTGCAAAGAGGGAAATATCCGCAATTTGGCGGATCCCGACGCCCGCTATCAAAAAATGTTTGAAGGCGTGGAGCACGAGATAGATAAAATGTTTCTCGTTGCAGGGGCAGAAAATCTCGGTTTTTTCGACCCTGAGGCTCGCGGGTCTTTCAAAAATATCTCCCAGCGCCTCATTGAATCGGGTATAAACCGCTCCGTCATCGGGGAAGAGCGTTTTATGGAGCTCTATCACACAACCGCTCTCTTTATGAATATATCCCGTTTCATAATTCTTTCCGCCGTCAAGCGGCTCAAAGCCGAGATCAAGCAAAGTTTCAGCGCAAACGCCGAAATCTTCATCGCAGGCTACAAGGTCTTCATCCGAGGAAATTCTCAAATCAAAATCAGGATAGAGCGCCCGGCAGATAATGCCTTTGACGCAAAGCGGCTTCGCTCCTCTCGAGATCATCTCGCGGTAAGCCTTGAGAAACTGCGAGGTTTTGCGGGTCTGGACCGCGACCTGACCGAAGGATTCATTTCGGATAAAATCAAGCTGTTTATCCGTAAAGCCGGAGCCGCCTCTGAGAATGACGCTCCCCGTCATGGGAAGGATCTTATGGTCAAAGGATTTCCCGATAAATTCGCCGAAGTCGCCCTGATTCAACTTTGCATCGTAATCTTCGCTTCTTACAAAAGCCGAAAACGCCTCAAGCACCGATCGCTCCGCATCGCGGATCTTTTCATTTTCGCCGTCGCTCTGAGAATTTTTCTTTTTTCTTGCCTTGAAATGGATCACAAAAAGAATCAGTGACATTATCACTGCACCGAGCGTATCGGCGACAATATCCGCAAATTCACATCCTCTGCCGGGGACAAAGAACTGATGGATCTCATCGCTGACGGCAAAGAAAAAGCCGAAAAAGGAGGTTGACCAGAACGCTCTGTGAGGCCCAAATCCGAAGGACGAGAAAAAGATATAGACAGGCAGGGCGAGGGCTCCGAATTCAAGTATATGACCGAATTCGCGTATGAGAGCATTCAGTGCGAGAGCCTTGTTGAAGCCGCCGAAAAGCGAGGCGATCAGCCCGATGCTGAGGTCGTCGGATTCTTCGCCCCTCTGCGCGGACAAAAAGAATATTATCCCCATAAGCGCCAGCGAGGCGGCTGCGGAGATGAATCTGATTATTCTTTTTTTCTTCTCAAATTCAGTCATTTCGATAAAGTTAACAAGTCAATGATCATTATTGCGTTTGCCGCAGGCGGAATATATCGTAAAAGAGAGAATGCCTGCAAGCGCTCCCGAGGTGTTGCAGATCACATCATCGGTCTCGGCTCTGCCCAGAGCGAAAAAATACTGTATCGACTCAATTGCAAGCGAGAGAATAAGGGCAAAGGCAACTGTTACAAGGATGTTTTTAAGCCGCTGAGAGGAAGCGGGAACGCCGTTTTTAAGCAGCGCAAAAGGCATCGTCACGCCGAGCGGAACAAAAAGAAACAAATTCATCAGCATTTCGCGATACATTTCACGCTCCGCCTTCGCCTCAATAAAAGAGTGAAACGGCATAAGGATCAGCTCACGCTGACCCGGCAGGCGGTGATGAAGGGTGATATAAAGTATCCCGCCCAGGGCAATAAAAACAAGAATAATGTTTATTGCCCTGACCGCCGCCGCACCGCGCCGCGCCGAAAAGCGCATAATGAGCGCCCACCCGACAACCGCAGCGGCAATTATTATGACCGTAATCGGTAAAGGAATTCGGTAGATGTAGTAGAACATAGGTTATTTAGTCAAGTCAAATCAAGCAAACTGTGTTTTTTGTTGTTTTCGCAATCAAACATATCTTGGTCATATATTTCCGGATTAGGTAAATATCTCATTTTGTATTCATCAACGCCTCTAGACAAATCAAAGACTTTAATTTCCTTGGTTTCTATCATCTTATTTAAAAATTCAAAAATCATCAACAACCCGGGGTTATATTCCTTAAATTTAACATTATGTATGAGAGTAGGAACTATGCAATAACCGACTTCGTTTCTTAGTCCAAAAAAATATGCAGCAATTTCATTACCGATATAAAATCTGACATAAGTAAATTCTTTGTTGCCTGAATACCTAAAAATGGGGTCAGTAATGATGTCTCTGAATAATTGCTTTGTTTTCATAATTAGGTTTGCATCTTCATTATCTATTTTATAACCCCAGTGCCTTTTTCTCTCTATTTGTAAGTCATTCAATTTTCTCTTTTCGCTGATACAAAAATGATAGCCATAATCAATTACAAGTTTGGATTCAACTTCGTTCCTTTTCATTCTGTTATAGCTTGTCCTAATTGTTTGCCTAACGCTCTTTGACAAACTTTTCAACAACTCATCTTTACTGTTTGGCACGGCACATCTAACGCTGCCGCGGTTAAAGAACAATGTAAATTGACTGCTTTTACCAAGAAAGCGCCCCAGTTTTGTTTCCCTCGGTACTTCTCTCAAGGCTATTTTTTGATTTGGATAACTTTCAAACAAATAGTTAAATACTGAAATAAAATCACTATTCTTCACATCATTTGAATAAACAAAATTCAAAATACCCGTTTTGGTACCTCCGCCAAAAATAATAATAGAATCATCTGTGTTTTGGGGTATAGATAAGGGTGCAATTATTTTCAATTGATCTGCATCATCATAGTATAATAGAAAAATTACAGAGAATCTTTTTCTGTCTGTTCTTAATAATTTATATCGAGAGAATAGATTCTCATTCCATGAAAACGACTGATAAACAGACAATTCATCATTCGAAGAAAACAGAGCATTCCATTCATCTTTAATTTTATATATTTCACTAAAAACTTTAATCATATTATTTACTGATCTTAGGCTATCTGATTTTTTCAGGTAAGCTAATCATATCTCCCAACATCTTGTTATATTCATCGGGTTCAAACAACATTCTGCCACCGCAATGATACAGCGTTAATTCTCCAAAATAAAAAGAATTATCGGCGTAGTTAAAATCCACTCTTAGAAAAGGGTAATTTGAAGATAAGAGCTCAGCAAATTGTTTCATTTCTTCAAATTTAGTTGGTTTAGAGTGAATTTTATTGCTGTTTGGATACCCTTTTTCTCTCATCTTTATCAATTCAAAGTCAGATGTATAAAAATCTGTTTTCGTCCCGGTTGAGCTCTGCCTTTCCGTGTTTGATTCCAGTATTCTAACTTTTCCTTCAAAGCAGAAGAACTTGTAATCGGGCAAATCATCTGTCGCCATATCTTTAAGGTATTTCTCGATAATGATCCTCGGCTTGACATTTTTATAAGGCCACTCACGGCTGAGATAAAACTGGTTTCGTGCAAGGCCCGCCTCGATTTTCTTTCTTGCAGATTCAAAATCAAAAGAATTTTTATCTGTGCAAATTACAACGCTTCCGCTGTCGTGGGTGCACTTGATAACAAACTCGTTAGGCAGAGTGGAAAAGTCGATTTCTTCCCATCCGTCATAAACTCCGTAAAGAGGAACAAGGTATTCCTCCCCGATTTTTTCTCTGACATAGTCACGAACTTCATATTTGTCCACAAGCCGTGTCAATTCGGGATTTCTGTAATAGTACTTCATCCATTGAAGCTTTTCCTGAAAAGTGACGGGATGGCGCAGATTAAGCTTCCTTCCCGTGTGGATTTTATAATCCCATTTTTGAAAGGCCTTATCCGGAAAAGGTATTTTGCCCAGAGACGCCGCTTTGTAAATTTTAACTTTTATTCTTTCGGGAATACGGACAATCCTGAGTATTAAGTTTTTTAAGGGTCGTGGAATAATCTTACCTATTTTCATATTTATTGATTCCTGTTACTGATAAATCTTTTAGTCTTGAAGCGCCGCCATATTGAGGAAACCACTCCATATTATCTTCGTTTGTAGGACTGAAGATATCAAATGCCATAGCGCCTTTGATAAAATCTATTGTTTCAGTAATTCCGTAGTTATTTATTTTAAATAACACAAACTGCGCATGATAATTACCGTTCATAAATTGAGAAGTATCAATTTCAAAATTAACATCTAAAGTCTCATTTTTTGAAAAGGTCGGTAAAACATCGGAAAATAGTATTCCTGTTACAACATCAGACTTATTTATTATTTCCACTCTGAGTCTGACACCGCTTTCTTCACAATCGGAATGGCACTTCAGTTTGCATTTAATTTTTTCACCAATTTTGAAAACACAGTCTTTGGTGTTTAAAACTTCATTTGACAGCATTTTAATCTGACGCAAATAATAGTCTTTATGCTCTGTGTTTTCAAACGAATAAAATGTTTTCTTTTCTACTTTTCCGTTTTGCAAATAAATATTTACAGCGTCGTTAACATCCCCGTCAAATACGACCTTACCTCGGTCAAGAACTATGCAGCGGTTACAGAGGCGTTTGATCGTGCTCATATTATGGCTGACATAAAGGACGGTCCTGCCCTCCTGATTGGAAACGTCGCTCATTTTGCCGAGGCACTTATCCTGAAACTTCATATCGCCGACGGCGAGCACTTCATCCATAACCATGATCTCACTGTCAAGGTGAGCCGCGACGGCGAAAGCAAGCTTGACATACATGCCGCTTGAGTATCTTTTAACGGGTGTGTCAATGAATTTTTCCATCTCGGCAAATTTGACAATTTCATCAAACTTAGCGGAGATTTCCGCTTTTGTCATACCGAGAATGGCACCGTTCATATAAACATTTTCGCGACCGGTCAGCTCGGGATGAAAACCCGTACCGACCTCAAGCATAGACGCGATACGGCCGTTTATTCCGATCCTGCCGCTTGTGGGGGCGGTAACACGCGAAAGCAGCTTCAGAAGCGTTGATTTACCGGCTCCGTTGTGGCCGATTATACCGACTATCTCGCCTTTTTTAACATCAAAAGATACATCGTCAAGCGCCAGAAATTTCTCGTTTTTGTGATAAGCGGAATCGGAGCCGATTTTGCTGTTCGGATCCTCCTCTCCCCTGCGGCGGGCAATAAAGGACTGAATATCGCCTTTCAAAGTTCCTCCGCCTATCGCACCCAAACGGTATTGCTTGGAAACATGTTCAATTCTGATTGCAAGGTCATTCATAGTTTTTTCCTTTTATCATTCACCTGTTATTGCAGAAAGCATCAGTTCGCAGATTTTTTCCGGCTCAAGCCGTTCTCGGATTTTTACAGCGTTTCGTGAGATCCTCTCTGCCAAATCCGGGTTTTCGATTATTTTTTTCATGGCAAAATAAAGAGCTTTTGCATTATTCATAGGAACAAGCAGACCGTTTTTGCCGTCTTCAATCATCATACGCGCTCCGCCGCCGAGACAATCCGTACAAACACACGGCAAGCCTATGGCCATCGCCTCAAGCATTGAATTTGAAATACCCTCTCTGTCCGATGAAGAAACAAACATGGCGGAATCAACGATTTTTGAATGAATATTCAAATCAAAATCATGGATAAAAACGCTCTTTTTGAGATTGAGAGAAGAGATTTTTTCGGTCAGGCTCTCTTTTAACTCACCCTCGCCGTAAATTGAAAGAGTATATTCCGGATAATCTCTGTTAAGAAGCGCAAACGCATCTATCAAAAGAGGCAGATTTTTCGCCGGGCTCAGCCGGCAGAAATTGACAATTTCTTTCCTGCGCTTTCCTTCAAACCGCTCGGGAAAATGATCACTTTTTATAAAATTGGGTATTACATTCTTTTTAAGACCGGGCAAAAAAGAATAATAAGCGCTTTGAACATCGGTCTGAAGCAACGCCGCATCAGCGCGTGAATAATACTTTTTACGCAAATCGTTGTATGGTGAGCCCTCCGGATATTCGTTTGCAACATCGGTGCAATCTCCGAAAACGACCCTGTTTTTAAGGCTTTGAGCCGCCATCATCAGCGAGATATTCGAAATTGTCATAAACGATACGATCACAGCATCGGGAAACTGTCTTATATACTCATACAAAGGCAAAGCATATTTGTACTTTACGAAAAGCTCGGTTTCGACAAATGAGGCAGACTCACAGCCCTTGAGACGCGCCTTACGCAAGCGCAAATTATCCGAAAAGGATGTGTGGAAAGACTTTCCGGGCCTGAATAAATCACAGTTTTTCCTCTCACATCCGTCAAACTGCAGATTCTGATTTGTGCACAAAATATTTATATCCGGGTCTATCGGAAAGTCAACGGTCGGATTGTCAATAAGCAGAATTGATACTTTGTGACCCTGCCGTGCCATAAAATTTGCAAGGGTCGAAATCCGTCTTTCCGCCCCGCCGACAGCAAGAGTGTGGATAACAATAATTATATGTTTCATATCACACCGTATCCATAAATGTTTTTTCGACTTTGCTGAAGAGGAGGATGCCGATACACAAAATGACAAATGTTGTAATCCAGCTTATCCCCCACATTACCGGGCGGAACTGCGCCGCAGAAGAGCCGAGAAAGGCATAGCGGATCGTTTCGATCACCGGGCAGGTCGGATTAAGCCAATAAATAAATTCAATTTTTGAGCCGCTGAACATATCCGCGGCATAAGCGACGGGAGTTGCATACATCCAAAGCTGAACTCCGAACGAAACAAGCATCGCGAGATCGCGGTATTTTGTCGTAAGTGCGGAAATGACGATCCCGCAGCCAAGCGCAAGCAGGGCAAGTTCAACAAGCATAAGCGGCAAAAGAAGGATCTGCCATCCCGGGCTCATCGAATAGCCGGGCACAAACATAAAGATCACCCAGGCAACAATGAAGAAAAAAAACTGTATGCCGAGAGATATCAGATTTGTGATGACCGTTGAAACGGGCAGGACCATTCTGGGAAAATAGACCTTGCCGAAGATATGGGAATTGCCCGTAAATGTATTGCTCACCATGGTGAGGCACGATGCAAAATACTGCCAGAAAATCGTGCCGCAAAGATAATAGACAAAGCTGTTTACACCGCCCGGGGCAAGCCCTGCGACATTACCGAAAATAATGGTGAATACAACTGTGGTAAGCAGCGGCTGAATGACCGCCCACGCGGGGCCGAGCACGGTCTGCTTATATTGCGATATGAAATTCCTTTTGACAAAAAGAAAAATCAAATCCCGGTATTTCCACAACTCTTTGACATCCAAATCAAAAAGCTTGTTTTTCGGCTCAACGACGGTATCAAATTGCAGATTGTCAATTTCAGTGTATTTATTATTGCTCACAAAAAGCTCTCCCGATTTTTATTTGACTATATCATCAAAAGTAAGATTTTTGCATTCTTCATCACTGCCGCCGCGAATGACAAAAAGTTCATTGAAAATAATCAGATAAGCGGCGCACAGATAAAGACGGAGTTTGACCTCGATGAAATAAGGGTCATCTTTTTTCATTCGCAAAGCGGCAAGGATAAGATTTCTGACCTTTGTTTTCAAAAGCGTGATGCCGGTCTGCTTCTCTTTTTTGAAAACATCATTATTAAAAATATAATCGGAATATTTTCTGAAAAGCGGATTTTTCTCAATTCTTTTGAAAAACCGTTTGATTTCATCATCGCTGTCAAACAGAGAACGGCAATCGGTCGATCCGCCTTTTTTGCTCATATTGCGGACAATCTCGGGCGGAAGACATTTGCAACAGTTGGCAACATGTACCCGCTTATCTTTTCGGCTGATAAAGCCGAGCGGTGCGCAGACGGAAATAAAATCTTCATCGAGATAGGGATATTCGGTGTCAATACCGAATGAATTGGCAAGAATACCGCTTTTTTTGAGAATAAGATAACTGCTGAAAATATAGGGGTATTCGCTGAATTCATAATAGACCGGCTTGCCGATGCTGCCGGGGTCGATTCTGTCTGCGGTATGGTAATAAAGATTCATGACCTGATCGGCACATTCGCCGCAAATCAGTTTATCGGCTCCGGAATTTTTAACGAGCTTCATAAGCTCATATTGCAGGAAAATACCGCTTTCATACACATTGCCCTCAAGCCGCAAAACTATATCCGGCAGGTTTTTGAGAGAATCACCGTCTGTAACTGCGGATTTGAGCTCAAGATTTCTATAGTATTTTATGTTTTCTTCAACGACAGGCAGTTCGTTTTTACCGCGCTTACCGCCGACAGAAAAAGCCTTGGCTTTACATCCTGCCTTTTCGGTAATGACATAGGCAATATAATTTGAATCGTATCCGCTCGAAAGGGGCAAATTGACCTCTTTATCCGCCCCTGCTGTTTTGATTATCGCAGAATCGAGTAACCGGGCATAAGATTCAAGAGCTTCACCGGGCGAAAAGGATTTCAGGGGATATTCGGCCTTATGCTCGGAAAGCCTGCCGTTTGATATTTCAAGGAAGCGGTATGCCTGTGCCTTCTTTACATTTTTAATCAGGGTTTCGCTTCCGTAAATAAAGCCGTTAAGCAGAAATTCCTCAATGACATCATCGTTGAGAGAGCGCTCAATTGCCGATCTGTCGAGCAAGTCCCCGAGAGAAGTTGACATATAAATCCCGTCATCGGCAACCGTATAATAAAATGCGACGGGAGAGGTCGCGCGGTCATAAAAAACGCGCACGTTTTTTTTCGCAGAATCATAAATAAGCAAAATATAGCTGCCGCTTAAATATCCCGTGATCTCCCTGCCATACTCACTATAAAGAGAAAGTATTTTTTTGCCGTCATTTCGCTCTGTGCCGGTATAAACGCTGCCGAACACAAACAACTCACGGGAATCAGCGGAAAAGGAATATATACAGCGGGACAAATCGGTATATTCATTTGTCTTTAAATCGTAATATCCTGACAGTATTTTCATCTGTTAAACTCCGAAAAATTATAAATTTCTCCATTCAAGAAGGATACATAATCAAAATCATCGAGATATCTGCGCTTGAGAAAGCCGGGCTTCCAATCGGAGAGAACTCCTACCTCGCCGTCATTTTCAAATCCTTTTATGCAGCAGGCACTCCTAAACTCGGGATATGGTTTATGTGTAAAAATGACCTTATGCGCATAAGGCAGGGAATCAAAATCAGCGATCTGCTCATAAGCGCAGCCGTTTTTATCGGTCATCATTACAAACAGATTGTCAAAATTTACGCGTGCAGAGCGTTTCTTCCATTGTTCTCTCGCATTATTAAAATCGGGATAATGCATAAAGAATACGGTGATATCGTCAATTTTACCGACCGGAAAAGGCTTGTCTGATTCCGTTTGAATCGGATCGGCATTCAGATACTTTTGCGGATTTTTAAGGAATTTGATAAAATCCGCAGGCTCAAAATATAAATTTACGGTCGGCGAATTAAAACGCTGCCCAAGATCGTGAAGAATAATACCCGAATTACAGTTATCTGACAGTATTGAGAAATCTTTATTTTTCAGTCTTCTGCGTTTATTCTCGATATACAGCCTATGCTCGGCGCGGGCAATAATACTGTTACCCATATCAAAACCTCATTTTTTCCCTGTCAGTTTACCGGCGATCCTCAAAATTTTATTCTGCCGCAATTTTTCATATTTCCCCGCAGCGGAAATCACGTAATCAAACACTTCGGGGACAAACGGCTCGGGCAATTCATAACCTCTTTCTTTAAGCCACCGTGTATCAATCGAAGCGACAGCCTTAATTAAAAGAGATATGATTTGTTTCGCTCCGCTGTCAAAAAGATTGCGCGTTGCCATAAATGAGCCCTCACGGTCAAGCCGTTTGGCGCAGAGATAATGCAGCTTGGCAAGATCATTCTGTTTGGAAAACTCAATATTATCAATAAGGCCGCGAAGAAAATCCACTGTATTTTTAACGGAATATTTTGCCTCGGAGGGCACCATTCTGTAACAGTAGCTTTCGCACTCAGTCATATAAAACTTACCCGCTGCAGCCATTGCTCTCACAAAAAACGGCGGATCCTGAAAACGCCTGTACGGCGGAAAATAAATGCCGTTTTCAACAAGCATTTTCCGTTCAAATATAAACTGAGTATAACCGTAATCATATTGATAATCGCTGTAATTTGTAAGGCCGGATGCGCTGAATATTATACCTGCCTCTTCAAAAGAAAGATCGGTCTTATCAAGAGTCCCGTCTGTATTGAGCTTGATCTTCGGACCTCCGCAGATTTTGACACTGTTCTTTATCGCGGTATCATAAAGTGTTTTGAGCACATCTGCCGATGGATAAAAATCATCCGAATCCATAAAAGCCAGGAACTCACCTGAAGCGGCGTTTATGCCGTCGTTGCGCGCTTTCCCGACGCCTTCATTTTGCTTGTCGATTATAACTATTCTGCTGTCTTTTGCAGAGTATTCCTTAAGAATTGACAGGGAATTATCGGGAGAGCCGTCATTTACCGCAATTATTTCGATATCTTCAAGAGTCTGTGAAACAACACTTTCAAGGCACTCTCTGAGGTATTTTTCAACATTGTAAACGGGAATAATTACACTGACTTTAATAGACATATCTTCTCCTCAGCCCAATGAAACAGGCATATTTTTGCCGAAAAGTTTTGTATGGATATGCGGCAGATAACGCAGCAGAAAAAGTCTGATCCTCTGCTTTATACCGATCGATCTGTCGTTCATAAGCACTCGGTAGCAGCTTATGTAAATATCCCTGATCTCCTGCAGTTTTTTCCTGTTTTCGGGTATCGCCGCGTCAAGATTTGCGTATGCGGCGGCAACTCTTGAATAAACGAACATCCTCGCTTCGTTCGCGAGTTCTTTCTGACCTACGGAATCGAGCCACTCATATCGCTCTTTTACGGCAAATACGATATCGGTAAAACGGATATCATATTCAGAATGCATTATGCTGTCTGAGCGGATGAGATAATAATAATCCGTTTTGCCCGTCAGAACCATACGCTTTGTCTGAGCGAGGATTTTATGATAGATAAAAACATCCTCATAAAGCCTGCCTTCGGGGAAGCGAAGCGAACGGAATATTTCGGATTTATACAGCCTGTTACAGGCACATGGCTGGTTGAGTGTTGAAAGAATTTCGTCGCCTTCGAGTAAGGTCCTCCCGGCTGCGGGAATATAGAATTCACTGATATTTCCGCTTTCATCAATGCTCATCATATTTCCTACGGCTATGTCGGAATCGGTCTCTGTCAGCGCCGAATAAAGTGTTTGAAGCGCATCCGCAGTGATGTAATCATCGCTGTCAACAAAGCTGACATATTTGCCCGTTGCGCGGTCCAATGCGGCGTTGCGCGCGGATGACAGCCCGCCGTTTTCTTTGTGAATAACGCTTATACGCCGATCCCTGCGGGCGTATTCATCGCAGATTTCGGGGCAGGAATCGGGTGAGCCGTCATCGACAAGCCACAGCTCAAAATCCGTAAAAGTCTGTGCAAGAACACTGTCGATACAACGATGGAGATATTTTTCAACTTTATAAACGGGAACTATTACGCTGATGAGAGGCATATCTATAACCCTATCTTCAATATATTTCTTATTTTGCAGGTGAATGCCGGGAAATGCTTAAACGCCGTGTACCAGATCTTATATTTTAAGTCTGTTACCGAAAACACGGATTTCAAATCGGAGGAAAGGAACATTTTATGAAGCCGTTTGCGGAAATCTCTGTATTCTTCCGTATCATTAAGGCGGCAAAGCCACTGATAATGATACATACATCCGCCCGCGTAGGCACGCTCGGCAAGAGGAAACAGATCCGGAAAGTCGGTTTTGACCGCATCGGAGCGTTTTGAAAGAGCGTACAGTGCATCAAAACGCCTTTCGCTGTATGCGCTGTTCATAATACTTCCTTCGCGTTGATAATAACCATAAAGTTTTTCGCTTATTGTAACAACGTTATCCGATTTAGCAAGAACTTGATATGTCCAAAGCACATCCTCATTAATGACGCCCTCTTCAAAGAAAACATTTTTGATTACCTGATTCTTATAGAGTTTTGAGCAACAAATGACAGAAACCGTTCCGTCAGTGAGCAGGGATTTAACCGCATTACGTGAATTAAGCTTCCTTTTATAAACCGTTTTATCGTTATTGAAATCGGATATTTTGGAATAATCAGAAAATGTAAAATATCCGCATTGAGCGATATCTGCATCATTTTCTTTCAATGATGAAAGCAGCTTCTCATACATATCTAAAGAAACAACATCGTCGCTGTCAATAAATCCGATATAATCTCCGGAGGCATTTTTCATACCGACGTTTCTCGCCGAAGAAAGCCCGCCGTTTTGTTTATGAATCACTTTGATCCGCGAATCTTTGCGGGCCCACTCATCACATATCGCGGGGCAGTTATCGGTCGATCCGTCATCAACGAGGATTATTTCAAGATTCTCATAAGTTTGGCGCACAACTGACTCAACGCAGATATCAAGATATTTTTCAACATTGTAAACGGGAATAATTACGCTTATTAAATCCATAAATACTCCTATTTCAGCCTGAGATAAAAAGCGTGAATAACTGAATACAAACTCGGAAAATACGCCGCGAACGCAGTTTTAACCAAATCGCTTTTACGGATTGTATGCGATTTATACGCCGGAAGGAAAAGCTTTAATTCTCTGCGCGCCGATTTTACGGCTGAGCTGATCTCGGCATCTTTTTTGCCGGTATATGTTGCGGCGCTGACAAGCTTTATCCCGTACAGACGCGCGGCAACGCTTTTGAGCCTTTGATCATTTTCAACATCATTGAATATGATATTTGCCGCTTTTACGGGGTCGGAGAGTTTGTTGACGCTGAATGATGCTTTTGAAGCGGAATTTTCTCTCACGATATACTGATAAGGGCAAAAATCCTCATAAACGTTTTTCTTCGATCCTTTGAATAAACGGTAATTCATCAAGAGATCTTCGTTGTTTTTCAAAAACAGGTCAGCGTCGGATTTTTGTAACAAACTGTGAAACAGGTTTTTGTGAAAAAGCTTGTTGCAAACGCTCGGCTCAATTTTTGAGCCGTCCAGCAGGTCGTAAATGCCCTGCCTGTTATCCTGAAGGATAACCTCGCCTGTGTTATAATAATACTCCGTCGTGCCGTCGGGTCTGATCATTCTGTATCCGCAATGGGAAATATCCGCATCGTATTTGAGAGCATTTATAAGAAGCCTCTCATACATATCGCTGTCAATCAGATCGTCCCCGTCAACAAAGCCGATATATTCACCGCTTGCAGCTTTAACTCCGTCAAGGCGTGCCTTTGAAACTCCCTCGTTTTGCTTGTGGATCACTCTGAGGCGGTTTTCGTGCGCGGCATATTCATTGAGGATTTTGCCGGTTCCGTCTGCCGACCCGTCATCAACGGCAACAACCTCTATGTTGCCGTAAGTCTGAGCAAATACACTCTCGAGGGTTTTTCCGGCATATTTTTCGAGATTATAAAAAGGTATGATAATGCTGATTTTCATAAATCACCTATACATTTATTCCGAGCAGTTCACTTTGATATACGGATTCTGCCCAGGCGATATTTACCTGATAGAAAAAATACGCGGTATATCCGAGTATAAAAACTATAGTTAAAATCTGCCGGTATTTTTTGAACGGATGCTTTATGAGCCACGGAACAAGTATAAAATTATACATTTCGGTAAAAATCGGAAGCCTGCCGACATACATGCCGCTTGTAAAGGCGCTGGCGATATAAAGCACAGAGGTGATGACGGAAGCATTTACGGCAAGATTGATGATATCCGGTGTGTCTTCGTTCTTGAACTGTTTATGCGCGATCACCGCCATTATCATCGGGACGGATTCGACGATTACCCTGAACCAGCTTGTGCCGGTATCGGCGTCAACATACTCCATATCTTTTACATAAGTTGTGTTTTCGACCGATGTATCAAGAGCGGAATCAAGCCCTCCCGTTAAGACAAGGGCAACAAACACCGCCGCAAGAATCCACACTCTCTTATTGAAAGCCTTGCCCTGGATAAAAAAGCAGCCGAGCAACATAACGAGAGTTGACTGATGCACCCCGCAAAGATACCAAGGAGGAGTTTCCCAGCCGAATCTTGAGGTTATCGGGAGCAGACCCATCATAAGCAAAACGACGGGCACATAAATATACCATTTTTTATCAATAAGAAACTGAGTGCAGGCAAAGATCACTGCAACGGCAATAAACTGCCTGATCCCGTTGCACATCCAGCTGCAGACTATCCCCGACGCCATAAACAGGAAAACGGTAAGCCCCATATCGCATGAATATCTGCGGAAAGTCCTCATTACAAGAGCAGTCTGAAAAATCGCTATCGCCGCTATCCACCACTGGGCATTGTCGCTGATATAGACCTTAAAAAGCATCATCAGTGCGTAGAAGAAATATGATTTATCCGTTTTATTTACGAACGAATCAAAAAGCTGCATATCCGTAGGGGCGTGGTTAAAAGTACCGATGTAAGAGGCTGTATCTATAAACCCGCTCCGCAGGGCAATGAAAAAGAGCGGCAGAGAAAAAACAAGAATACCGAATCCGATGCCCGCGTGATAATCTTCGACCCCGTCCCCGGCAAGCACTTTTTTGCTGAGCTTCGGCTGAAAAAGAAGAGTAACGGCAAATATCCATATCAACATTATCCAGAATATCATTAAGCCGTCACTCCTTTCATTTTAGTTCATAAGGGAAAGAAAAAGATCCTCCGCCTGTTTAACGGTATTTTCAGTATCAAAAAACGCGGCGCGTTCCTCCGCTTTTTTGCGGTAATGTTCCGCAATTTTTTCATCTTTGAGCAGGCGTTTCATTCCTTCATAAATCCCCTGCTCGCTGTTTTCGGTGACTATTCCGAATTCATTATTTTCACCGAGAATTTCTTTCGCGCCCGATACATCGGTCGAAACACAAGGCATCCCGAGAATTACCGCCTCGGTGAGGGCGGTCGAAAGCCCTTCGGTATATGATGAGCAGACAAAATAATCGCTTCGAATCATATATTTGTAAGGATTGATATCAAAGCCGACAAGATGTATATATTCGCCGGCGCCGTATCCGTTTATCAGGGAATTGAGCCGTCCCGCCTCTTCACCGTCACCGATAAGCATAAGCTCAAGCCCGGGGACTTCGCTGCGAAGCCTGACAACGGCTGAGATCAATCTTTCAAATCCCTTTTCTTTGACAAGCCTTCCGACAGAGCAAATCAGCGGGCCTTTTTTATCAAAGGGAAGCGAGAATTTCTCCGAGGCACTGTCTCTGATTTTTTTGACATCATTGGTGTTATAAACTGTCACGGGATCTGTCACCGGGTCTATGGCTTTTTTGAAACTGTTGCATACAAAATCCGAAACACCTGCAACAGCATCAAATCTGTTATAGACCGATTTTAATCCGAAATTATATAATTTTTTATTTTCAAAAAATTCACCGTGAAGCCAAGAGATTTTCTTTGATTTTGCCCCCGCAGCAACAAAGGTCGGAACCCCTGTCATAAAAGCAACGACAATATCATAATCATCCTCTTTGACATAAAGCCTATACAGAATTCTTTTGGGAAAAAACTTTGTAAACAGTCTTATTCCTTTGAACTTTTTACGCTTTAATGAGATATATTTTATATTTTTTTTCAAACTGTCAGCATTCAGACCGTCGCTGAACAGAGTCAAAACGGAAATATCAAATCGCTCAGAATCCATATTGTTAACCAAATTGACAAGTACTCTTTCCGCTCCGCCCACTGACAGATTTTCAAGAATAAAAAGAATTTTTATCTTTTCCATTTTTAATGTCTGATTTTATTAATCATATATCGTGTGTCCTCGCCAAACAGCGAACATCCGTTGATTATCTGAGGAAACCAAACGGACTGCTCTTTACAATTTGCCTCAATCAAAACAACATTGTCTTTTTCATCGAAGGTCAGATCCCATGAAATAATGCCTAATTGCGGAGTTGTCTCATGAAGTTTAATAGCTGTTGAAAGCAATTTTTTTATATCGCCTACACAATAATTCTCAAAAACTATATTTGTGTCCGGGTGTTTGGTAAACTTCGCTGAGTTGTCGCCGTAGCCGAGTTGATAGGCATATTTTTTCAGAGTCCCGTCTTCGTTTACTCCTGCAACAAGACCACCTTTGTGAATATTATCAACACCGCTGTCACCCACTCCCATTCTTAATGAAACGGGGGCGGCATTGATTTTCCCATTGACAATGTATGTGATGACTCTGAAAGTGTTGAGTGAACCGGGATTTAGATTTGAAAGAGCTTTGCTGTTTTTAATCAATCTCTGAACAATAAAGTTTTCAGAGTAGTTTTTAATTATCGTTTCTGTCTCAATTCCCGTTGCCGAATCCTTGCCATTTACGATATTCAAAAGACGGACTCCTTTGCCCGAGCCCGTTTCGACTGTAGGCTTAATTACACAGTTGCCTGCTTCACATATAGATTTAACAGCGTCATCAAAGCTGAGCATCGACCTGTTACCGTCAATGAAACTGCCATTACAGTTGGCAAGCAGCATCTCCGGAAAAAAAGCGCCGCACACCTTTCCGTAAACAATTTCCGTCAAACTTTTATCGCTGAATACTTTACAATATTCCGCAGGATTAAGCAACGGTTCAAGTTCGGTTGAATACAGTATTTCGGGAAAATAATCGTAATGATAAACCCCGTTTATGCTTTCATACAACTTATTCCAATAAGGTTTAATCTTTTTACCGTAGTTCTCAACCCAAAAATCATCAAATTCCTTTTGCTGACTTTCAGACCATTTGACATTAGAAAATAATGATCTTTTTTTCTTGATTGCAGCTTTTTCGCTGTAAAGAATCTTAAACAAATACAATTTTTCAGGTAAATCATTGATGAAGTTTTCAATTCTTTTTACAGTCTTAATCATCAACTAACTCCTTGATTTCAAGCCATTCGCCGAACATATTATCATATTTTTCGGGGGTGATGTGCCAGAATCCGCTGCCGGGAAAAAATGTCATTTCGCCGAAATAAATTTTGCCGTTGACATCATAAAGATCAACTCTTACAAAAGGGAAATCCGCTGCTGTTTTTTCAGCGATCGCTTTCATTTCTTCAAAAACAGCGGGCTTTGCAAGCGGCCTGCCGAAAATCGGAGCTGTTCCCGAGCCCATATCGGGGAAAAGATTCCATTCGTCATCATAATAATCGACATAATGAATTCCGCCGTCATCGTGATTTACCTGCACGGCTTTGCATTTTCCGTTGAAGCAAAGGAATTTATAATCGACAAGCGGTTTGTCATCTATAAGCGGCTCGATAATAAGCCTCGGCTTCTGATCCTTATAATTCCATTCTCTGCCATAAACATAGAGATTCTGGCGAAGCCAAGAATTCATCACTTTTTTCTTTGCCTTCAGATTGAAGCTTTTTTTATCGCGGCAGATAAAATTCCACCCGCTGCCGTGAGTTGCTTTGATGATAAATTCATCGGGAAGGTCGTCGGGATTTATCTCATCCGCGCTGTCATAAACGGCAAGGGTCGGTATAAGAAGCTCGGAGAATCCCCTGCGCTCAATGTATTTTTTTGCCTCATATTTATCGGAAGCGAGCGGAATATCGGGATCGCGGTAATTGAGCTTAAGCCATTGAAGTTTTTCCGTAAAGGTTTTTGGATCATCCAGATCGGGGCGCCTGCCGATATTGCGCTCATAGAGCATCTCAATAAACTCTCTGTCGGAGTATTTTTTTAGAAGTCTGCCGTATTTTATTCGCTTGCGCTCCTCGATAAAAATACGGGCAAAGTCATTGGATTTTATCAGATTTTTAAGCTTTGATACCGATTTCATCACCCGTATTCTCCCTTCAATGAATTTAACGGTTTTGCAGTTTGGTCTGTAAGCTGCGGTAAACCAGCTGAAGCTTCTGAGGAACAAACGCTTTTGAAAGCCGTAAAACCGGCATTATATACCAGTTTTTGGGATATCCGAGAAGCCTGTAGCCGTATATTTCGGTCTGAAAAGAAATATATCTGTCCTTGAAAGTGCGCCTTTTTACCGCCTCGACATCTTCTCTTACGAGGTAAAGCGCATCCGGCATATTCACGCCCTTGAAGCCCGCGGCAAAAAAGCGGAACCACAGGTCGCGATCCTGCCCTCTCACAGTTCTCGGGCATACGGTGTATCCTCCGAGCTCATCAAAAACGGATTTGAACGCGAGGATCGTCGCATGATTGAAAGAAGGTCCGTTTTTATGAGGAGTGAATCTGTCCGGTTCGGAAGGGCAATAGGCAACGGCTCCGAGCCTGCCGTCATTATAAAATCTTTGCATCGCGGTGCCGACAAGCACGGCATCCGGTCTGCTTTCGAGATATTCAAGCTGTTTTTCAAATCTTTCGGGAAGGCACTTATCGTCGCCGTCCATCCGGGCGATATATCTGCCCGTTGCCTTTTCGAGGCAGCGGTTAAGAGTAAAAGCGAGCTTTGAGTTGGTCTCATTTTTAAGGAGAATGATTTTTTCGGGATATTTTTCTGCATATTGCTTCGCGAGAGCGTATGTGCCGTCGCCCGAGCAATCATCGCAGAGTATCAGTTCCCAATCGGGATAGGTCTGAGCGATGATTGAATCTATCGCTTCGGCGAGAGTGCTCTCGCAATTATAGATGCCCATAATAACGGAAATCTTTCCGTATTCCTTCATCAAAGATTCTCCTTATACCATTCGATCGCCGCCTCGATCCCGCGCTCAAACGACCATTCGGGCGAATATCCGAGCAGGCGCTTTGCTTTTGAAATATCGGCGTTGCTGTGCTTTATATCCCCCGGTCTGTCGGGGCCGAATTCCGGCTCGATATCGACACCGAGCGCTTTGGTGAGCCCGTAATAGATATCTATGAGGTATTCCCTGCCGCCGTAGGCGATATTGAAGGCTTCGCCCGCCGCTTCGTGAGGGGCAAGGCACGCCTTGAGATTAGCCTCAACAACATTTTCAATATATGTAAAATCCCTGCTCTGCCTGCCGTCGCCGTTGATTTTGGGTCTCTCGCCGCTGAGCAGCATTTTTATGAATTTGGGTATTACCGCCGCATAGGCTCCGTCAGGATCCTGACGTCTGCCGAAAACATTGAAATACCTCAGACCGTATGTGTCAAGACCGTAATGCAGGGTGTATTGCTTCGCCCATTCCTCGTCGCATCTCTTTGTAAGCGCATAAGGCGAAAGCAGATTGCCCTCCGTCCCCTCTTTTTTAGGCAGATGCGGCTCATCGCCGTAAACGGACGAGCTCGACGCATAGACAAATTTTTTAACACCGCTGCGCCTTGCGGCCTCAAGCATATTCAAGGTGCCCTGAATATTATTTGCACAGTAAAAAAGCGGCATCTCGATGCTGCGGGGCACCGAACCCCACGCCGCCTGGTTGAGGACATAATCAACGCCCTCGCAGGCCTTCATACAGGTATCGAAATCCTTGATATCGCCGAGCATAAATTCATATCGGGGATCGTCTTTGAATATATCGACATTTTTTTGCTTGCCGGTCGATAAATCGTCAAGACACCTCACCCTGTGGCCGAGCCCGAGGATGGCTTCGCAGAGATTCGATCCGATAAATCCCGCTCCTCCGGTAACAAGAAACACGGAATTTTCGGGAAATTCAAGCTGAGTGTAATTCAAATTTCACACCTCCGAACCGGATAAACTCATCAAAGCCTCCAATAGAGGTAGCCGGCGCTTTCAAATTCTTCTTTATTGAGAATTCCTTTTACATCAATCATTACCTTACCGCTGCCGGACATCATTCTGTCTGTATCCGCGGGAGTAAGAGCGCTGAATTCTCTGTGGGCGACTGCGAGGATCACGGCGTCCGCGTCTTTGATATCTTTGATATCAAGGAACTCTGTTGCGTAAAGGCGCTTCGCCTCATCTGAATCGGCGACGGGGTCGGCAATGACAGGATTGATGCCGTATTCACGCAGTTCATTGTACATATCAATAACCCTTGTGTTTCTGGTATCGGGGCAGTTTTCTTTGAAGGTAAAGCCGAGTATGGCAACTTTTGCGTCGCTGACATTTTTGCCGCAGGCGATCAGCTTTTTAACGGTATTCTCTGCAACATATCTGCCCATATCGTCGTTTATTCGCCTGCCCGCAAGAATAACCTGGCTGTGATATCCGAGCATTTCGGCTTTGTAAGTGAGATAATAGGGATCGACGCCGATGCAGTGGCCGCCGACAAGACCGGGATAAAAATGAAGGAAATTCCATTTTGTCCCCGCAGCCTCAAGCACGGATTTTGTATCTATCCCCATTTTATTGAAGATAATGGATAATTCATTCATAAAGGCAATATTTATATCGCGCTGGCTGTTTTCTATGACCTTCGCCGCCTCGGCTACCTTTATGCTCTCTGCCCTGTGGACTCCCGCCTTGACGACGGTTTCATACACCTTGGCTACGCAGTCAAGAGTTTCGGCATCCATACCGGAGACTATTTTTGTGATAGTCTCGAGCCGATGCACCTTGTCGCCCGGATTGATCCTTTCGGGCGAATAACCTATTTTGAAATCCTCGCCGCATCTGAGCCCCGATTCTTTTTCGAGAATAGGCACACAGACCTCTTGCGTAACTCCGGGATAAACGGTCGATTCATATACAACGACACTGCCGGGCGTGAGGTTTCTGCCGAGAATTCGGCTCGCGCCTTCAACGGGAGTGAGGTCGGGAGTGTGATCCGCATTAACAGGGGTCGGCACCGCGACTATATGAAACTTCGCCTGTTTTAAGAGAGTTTCATCGGCTGTGAAACAAACCGAGGTGTTTTTGACAGCCTCGTCGCCGACCTCGCCGGTAGGGTCGATCCCGCTCTTGTAAAGGCGGATCTTTTCCTCGTTGAGGTCATATCCTATCACATCGAGCTTCTGCGCGAACGCAACGGCAATAGGCATACCGACATATCCGAGACCTATGAGAGAGAGCTTTTCCTCTCTGTTTATCAGTTTTTGATATAAATTTGAAATCATCACATACTCCCGATTCAAATATATTCTTTCATTTTGGAAAACATAGAATGATTAACTTTGCTCACTTCAAACTTTTCCGAGCAGATCTTCATGGATTGCTCCGCCATTGATGAGCGCAACGCTCCGTCTTTGGCGAGGCATATCATTTTTTGCGCCAAAGCTTCTGAATCGGCGCACGGCACAAGAAATCCGTTTACACCGTCCTCAACAGTCTCACGGCACCCGGGGACATCCGTTGTGATTATCGCTCTGCCCACAGACATAGCCTCAATAACGCTCCTCGGCAGTCCCTCGTGATAAGAAGGCAGGACAAATACCGAACACTGCGACAAAAACGGTCTCACATCATCGGTAAATCCGCAATATTCAATATCAAATCGGTCTGTGTATTGTCTCAGCTCTTCTTCACTGATTGCTTCATCGTTATTATCAAGACCGCCCAGAAGCATAATTCTCGCCCCGGGGCATTCCGACCTGACCTTTGACGAAGCGCTCAGATATTCTCTTATTCCCTTACTGAAAAGCAGACGGGATACCATAAGAAAAACCGGCTTTTCGGGCAGAGGCTGTTTTGAAAAATGCTCCATATCAACGCCGGAGCCGCCTACTACGGAAGAATTGGCTTTTCTCAATATCCTGCGCTTTTTGAAATAATCACGGTCGTCATGATTTTGAAAAAACACATTATCCGCATGACCGCAGGCGAAACGGTAAGCCGAAGTCATTACAAAACGCACCAAAAAATCCTTCACGCCGCGGCGGTAAAAGGCGTTTTCAAGCCCGTTGACAAGAATATTGAAATGCTTGACTCCGCTCAATACTGCTGCGACAGAGCCGAATGCAGTCGGTTTGCTCATATAGAACAGACAGCAATCGGGTTTCACGGTTTTGAATACTTTCCTGTATTCGCCGATCATTTTAAGACCGTCTTTTATTCCGATGCCAACCCTGTTGCCGCAGGTCTGTAAATACCGTGCTCCGAGATCCTCTATACTCTCCGATATTTCTTCGGAGGGCTCGATTGAAGTACAGACGACTTCACACCCCTGAGAGATGATGTGCCTTATCAGAGAGCCGCGAAAATTGACGAGCGATTTCCCCTCGGAAGCGGCGATCAAAAAAACCGGTGTTTTGTTATCATTCATCAAACCAGGCTCCTGATATAGTCGATTTCTTTTTTTCCGTATCGCTGATCTACGGTAACGGGGATGATGTAGCGTGAAAGATAATATTCAAAGCTGTCGGGATCCATTTCGTCAAGCAGATAAGACCACCAGTGACCCTGAAAATGCTTGCCCTCAAGCATTCTGCCGAGAAGCGAATCATCCTCGCAGACCAGCGGATACACCATCGGTACGCAGTCATCATCATAATAAATCAGCGGATCGATTTTATTTACATCCGCAAAAATTTTGCAGGCGTATGAAAAATTTTCCTTTCTTTTTGCGATTATGCTCTCATAATCGGTGCCGTCCAGGATTTTTCGGGTGAGGGCGGACATAAGGCTGACATCCTCGCCGTCTATCCGTTTTTCATTGAGCATACGGGATTCATAAGCTTTGCCCTCACAGCCGTATTCGATCCTCTGAAGCAAAAAGGCGGAAGTGTCGCTCGAATAGCCCTGCGGATAATCCGAAAGATATTTATCCGCTCCGTTGCCGAGAACATAAGCTCCGTCCGGCACGCCGATAAATTTTCTCGCGGAATAAACGTTGAAAGAGGTTTCAAGCGCTCTCGCAAAAAAAGCCTGCGAATTATCTATGATTGAATTCTTAAAACGCGATGTGAGCGATTTGATCCTTTCGTAAGACATGATGCCGAAATAATTGACTGTAAGCACCGCGGCATCATCCGCCGGCTCCAAATCAACGGGGTCAAAGTTTTCGTCAATATGATAAAATCTGACATCGCATCCCTTTCTTCTGAGAAAATCACGAACGGTGTCACACTGATAAAAGGGAATATATATCGACTTGCATCCGGTCAGCCGGAAGGCGTGATATATCGCCGCTCTGCCGCTGTTGAGCCTCGCGACGCCGGTGTCACCGCCGCGATATTCATTTCCCGATCTGAAAGATAATTCCAGAAAGCTTCCGATTTCCATTATCAAATTTCCTTCTGATTTTCGGCAACCGCGCGCTCGACATAATCAAAATCAAAGCCGCAGTTAAAAATATAATCTATCGTTGACATATAGGGCAAAAATCCGACCTTAGGCCACTGCTGTCTGTATTCCACGGGCGAATAATCGGTATATACAAGTTTAATGCCCGCCGCGTTAAAATGCTCGTCTGATTGATACGCTTTCGCTCCGTGACCCGAAATATAGGTATCTGCGCCGAGCGATGATACGATATCTATCACCCTCTGCTCCCTGACGGATCCGATATTCATATCGGAGGAGCTGATGATCTCGGCCTTAAAGCCGAATCTGCGGGCTATCTCGGTATTTATCACCTTATTCATATCGGCGATATTTCCGTAATCCGCCGTGAGCATTTCTTTGAAAACAGGGAAAAAATCCCCGAAATATTTTGCTCTTGAATAATTCATCTCGATGGTTTTGAGATGCTTTTCTTTCCAGCCGAGCTCGTCCCTCGTCCTGACCCTGTTTATCGGATCGCCGAGATGCTGCTCAACAGGAATTTTAAGCCGGCATTCGCCCTGGGGGGTTTTGATCCTGTTCCAATGATGCATGTTGTCATTTGAAAACTGGCAATCATCAAGAAACACGAAAACATCCGACTTGCATATTTTATAGAAATAGCCGAGATATGAGATATAATCCGGCTGATGGATTGATACTGTCATTTTATCTCCGAATCCTCACACAGAGCGTATATCTTCATCACGCATTTCGGGGGCTCTGAGCTCATCGCTCGCTCTGTCTGCCCCGAGGATAATAAGCGCTGTTTTGAGGATGATCTTCATATCGAATTTAAGCGATCTGTTTCTCACATATTCAAGATCGAATTCAGCCATGCGCCTGCGTGAATCCGAATATTTCTCGTTTACCGCCTCCCAGCCTGTGATACCGGGAAGCACGGACTGCCGCTCAGCCTGCTCGCTGTCTGTCATAACGAGCATTTCACGGGGAAGCAGCGGTCTCGGGCCTATCCACGACATTTCACCCTTCAATATATTGACCATCTGAGGCAATTCGTCGATGCTCAGCTTTCTTATCGCT
This sequence comes from uncultured Clostridia bacterium, assembly GCA_947166625.1. Classification (GTDB taxonomy): domain Bacteria; phylum Bacillota; class Clostridia; order Oscillospirales; family Acutalibacteraceae; genus CAG-177. Next base: position 19,726 of record CAMVEX010000005.1, on the reverse strand, counting down.
CTGCCCCAGTTTCTGAGCCTTGATTCATCGGGCAGCAGGTTGCCGTCGGCATCCCTTTCATCCGTCATGGTGCGAAGCTTATAGATAGTGAATTCCCTGCCCATATAACCGATCCTCTTCTGCTTAAAAATCACCGGGCTTTCGGGGGAATTCAGGCGGATCACCGCCATGGCTCCGAGTATCACCGGGCAGGCGGCAACCGACCCTGCCGCAGCAGCGGAAATATCAAATATTCTTTTGACCTTGTCAAATGTTTCTGTTTTCAAAAAATCACTTACCTTCGGCAAAACGATGATTTGAGTTTATTTTCCGGTATGAGGAGCTATCCGCCTGAACGCCGTTTCAAAGCTTTCGGCGTAAAGGCAGCCGGACTGCGATCCGCGGAACGCGGCAAGCCCTCTTATTGCCTCGTCGCTTCTCGGATGGGGGTAAGGTCTTTTTACTCCCCTGTAAGCTCCGAGAGCCTTTAATTTACATTCAAGCCCGTCCTCTCCGATCTCAAAGAAGGTATCGGGAGAAAACTTATTCATCGAATTATTGACACTCCATTCCGTAGAGGAAGGGACCTCCATAAACCACAGCTCGCTGACCGGGTAAACATCCTCCCTGCGCTGAAAAAGCCTGACCGCCGCCTGGCAGGCGAGCGAGGTATGCATATGATCGTTATTTGTATCGCAGGCGTGATGGGTGATGACTATATCGGGCTTTGATTCGAGGATCGCATTTTCAATATGTTTCACCAACTCGAGATGGGGCACGGTGTTGAATCTGATATTTGGGAAATCGCCAATGTAGGCTCTGTTTATCCCCAAAATTCTGAAACTTTCCTCCATATCTCCGCTGAGCTCTTCATCACCGGGTCGGAAGGCTCTCGCCTCCGCCTTGCCGCTCATAATACAGATATCGACCTCATCCGAGTTTTTTTTGAGATTATACAAAGTCCCGCCGGCTCCGAGCGCTTCATCATCCGGATGAGCGGCGACAACAAGATATTTCATATCAACAGTCTCCTTAAATCAATTCTCCGCAGGGTGATAAGTCGGTACCGTCTCTTTGACTATCTCTCGTATATTTTCGTCATTCTCATAAGAAGCGGTCATCAGCTTCACAAGCTGTTTTTGGAAAATATCCACATCAAACGGGATCGGGCAGCCGATATGTATCAGTTCATTTGAAGTCTTTTTAAGACCTTCCTCCGCCATCAGCTTTTCTTCATAGAGTTTTTCGCCCTGTCTGAGACCCGTGTATTCTATCTTTATATCAACATCGGGCTTGAGACCCGACAGTTTGATGAGATTTCTCGCGAGGGTATCTATTTTGACGGGAGAGCCCATATCGAGCACATATATCTCGCCGACCGCGGCGTAAGTGCCCGCTAAAAGGACGAGGGAAACAGCCTCGGGAATAGTCATAAAATAACGGATTATATCCGGATGGGTCACCGTGACGGGGCCGCCCTCCTCGATCTGCTTTTTGAAAATCGGGACCACAGAGCCGTTTGAGCCGAGAACATTTCCGAAACGGACCGCAACAAACTCCGTCTGAACATTTTCGGGGAGCTCGGTATTTTCTCTGTCCGTCTCGCCGTGGGTAAACAGGCGGACTATCTCATTTGCCTTGCCCTCTCTTATCTTGCGGTCAAAAGCCTGGATTACCATTTCGCAGATTCTCTTGCTCGCCCCCATTATATTTGAGGGATTGACGGCTTTATCCGTTGAGATAAGGACAAATCTCTTGCAGCCGCTCATCATGGCGGCGTAGGCGGTTTTATAAGTGCCTATCACATTGTTTTTTATAGCTTCACACGGGCTGTCTTCCATAAGGGGAACGTGCTTGTGAGCAGCGGCGTGATAGACTATATCGGGCTTATAGGTTTTGAAGACCTGCTCAAGCCTTCGCGAATCTCTCACCGAGCCGATAAGAGTATGGAGGCTGAGCTGAGGATATTTCTTTTTAAGCTCGAGCTGGATATTGTAAGCATTATTTTCATAAACATCAAAGATAACGAGCGTTTCGGGCTCGTGGCTCGCTATCTGACGGCAGAGCTCGCTTCCGATGGAGCCGCCTCCGCCCGTGACGAGGATCCTCTTGCCTTTGATGAATTTGAATATTTCATTGAGATCGGGTCTTACCGTATCTCTGCCGAGAAGGTCTTCTACCGAAACATCCTTAAATGATGATGTATCTATCTTACCGGTCAGCGAAAGATATGCGCTCGGCAGATTTTTGAGCTTGCAATCCGTTTCGCTGCATACGCCGAGGATCTCTCTCTTCTGCTCATCGGTGGCGCTTGGAATCGCGACATAGATTTTGTCTATTTTATATTTCTCAACGGCGGAGAGAATGCTGTCTCTGCCTCCGACTATCTTTACGCCCTCAACATATTTGCCCCATTTGGCGGGGTCATCGTCTATCACGGCAACTATCTTTTCTCTCGGATCTTTTTCCATTCTGAGAGTGCGCAGAGTGATCTGCCCCGCTTCGCCGGCGCCGATAAGCAGAATTCTGTCTATGTAGGCGCTGCGGCTGTTCCTCACGCTTTTTTTGCGGCTGAAAACAAAACGCCAGATAAACCTGATACCGCATATCGCGGCGAGCTGGACAAAATAGCCGAAAACATAGAATGTGAGCGGCATTCTCGAATAATCGGTATAAGCGATGTTGATGAGCGCCGTACACATGACGCTGTAAATCACACTTGCAGCCGTGCTGCCGAAAAGCGCTCTTATCAGCTCATCAAAGCCCGCAAACTTCCAGATGCTCTTATACATCCTGCTCAGCCAAAAAACGGTGACGCTTATGACCGCATAGGGAATCATAAGCCACTTGTAAGTATGAACATAAGCTACATCTATGTAGTGGAGCAAGCCGTCATATCGCAGCAGCAGCACAAGGCCGTAAGCGGCGTTTACCGCAAGAGCGTCAAAAAGCATCAGCGGCCAAGATGAATTTTTGATAGTGTAAACAATCCTCTTCATTACAACTCCGTTTTGAAATCCGCAGCGGTCACGGAACCGTCGGAATTCACTCTGTATATTCTGTCGCAATATCTGAGCATACTCTCTCTGTGAGTGGTGAGAATACAGATTTGCGCAGGGTTATGGGTCATTATATTACGCAGGACCTTATCCTCCGTCTCGGGGTCAAGCGAGCCCGTCGCCTCATCGAGAAGCAGTATGGGCGCCTTTTTGAGAAGGGCTCTGGCTATCGCGAGCCTCTGAGCCTGGCCTGCCGACACATTCCCGCCCATCTCTCCGAGCTGAGAATATATCCCTTCCGAAAGGGAGCCGATAAAATCAGCCATCTCCGTCTGTTCAAGAGCCTCGAGCAGCTCTGAATCCTCAGCCGAAGCGTTGACAGCGCGGAGATTGTCGGCAACTGTGCCCGAAAACATACCCGTTTCCTGCGGCACATAGCTGAAAAACCTGCGGGTGCTGTCGGATACCTTGATTTTTTCTCCGCCCGCGGATATGGTGATGGTGCCGCTGTCGGGCTCTGTCAGCCCGAGCAGAAGCTTTAATACGGTCGTCTTGCCTTCGCCGGACGGGCCTACCAGAGCCACTGTTTCGCCGCTTGACGCCCTGAGCGAAACATTATTGAGCACCGCGGACCCTCCGTCGCTGTAGGTAAAAGTCACATTTTCCATGCAGACAGTCACGGGGGAATTCTTTGATTTTTCGAGAATTTCGAGCGCGAGCCCGCGGTCGCCGTCCGCCTCTTTTTCATAAGAGGTGACCTCCATTATCCTGCCGGCGGAGGTCGCGATGGATACCGCCGAGGGAACAAGGGAAGCAAGGGCGGAGAAGGAGGATGAAAGACCTCCCGAAATCTGTAAAAACAGGGTCATTGTGCCGAAAGTTATGGCTCCCTGCCAAAGGCGGTAAACTCCCCATCCGTAGCAGGCATAAGAAACGGCAAGCCCGATGACGGAAAGAATAAATGTGGTCACCACCGAAAACTTTTCGTATGAGAGCTTCACGCTTCTGTAAGCGTCGATGGTTTTGCGGAAATTATTTATGTAGCTCGCGGTCAGGTCAAACGCCTTGATTATATGTATGTTTCTTATGGATTCCTCGCTGAATGAAATCACTTTGCCGTTGAGATCCCTCGACGCCGCATTGTATTTGCGCATGGTTTTTATCAGGATGCGCGAGGCGAGAAAGAGAAACGGCGCGCTGAGCAGAGAGATGAGCGCCATGACCTTATCATAGTAAAGAACGATGATGAGAGAGCCGAAAAACTGGAGCAGCTTTGTGACCGCGCCCGGGATGAATGAAATGACCCCGTTTGAGACCGCTGCCGCATCGCCCTCGATCCTGTTGAGCAGATCGCCGGAATGGAAGGAATGGATATCCTCCCATTTCGATTTGAGTATATTGGAATAGATCTCTTCTCTGATCTCGTTATTTACTTTGGTGCCGATGACCGCGGAGATCCATGACGCAGCGGCAGAGAAAACAAACTGAAAGAGCGCCAGACCGACAGTTACAGCCGCGTATTCAAACAGTTTGTAATCATATTTTGAAACGACGGCGTCAATGAGAAATTTGGAGGCGACCGCCGTGCCCAGCGACATAACGGTGCCCGTGATCCCGAGAATTATATAGAGCAGCACCGTGAATCTGTAACGGTTGACATATCCCAGAATCCAGCGCCATTCCCGGAGCATATTTCTCAATGTCGAAACATACCTTTCCTGACTCTTCATTTCTTCCCCTGAAAAATTTATTTTGACTTGCCGCGCTTTGAAGCGCGTTTACCCGTTTCGGCGCCGTATCCATATCCGTAACCATAGCCGTAGCCGTAGCGGGAATAGCTTTTATAATGCCCGTAACTTCCGTAACCGTAGCCGTAATTCTCTCCGTAACCTGCGAAGCCGGACTGCGCTCCGTTCATAACGGCGCCGATAATTCTGATATCGGTGTGGCTGAGAGAATCCACTCCGCCGCGGATGCGGTTGATTCTGACCGTATCCTGCAAGATCACATAGAGCATAGCGTCGCACGCCTCCGCGATCAGCAGAGTATCCGAAACAAGGCCGCAGGGAGGAGTATCAACAAGGATGTAATCATAGCTGTCTCTGAGAGAATCAAACAGGTTTTTGAGGAATTCCACATTGATTATCTTCCAATAAAAATCCTCGTTATCGGAAAATCCGAGATAATGCAGGCCGCAATCGGTGAGTGAGGTGATGTGGTAATAAGGTTCATCGCCCGAAGGCCTGAGAGCGTCCGTATCATATTTCAATACGGCGGCAACGCTCGGGTTTCGCATATCCGCATCGACCATAAGCACTTTTTTGCCCGATTCGGCAAGAGAGAGAGCAAGGTTTACGACAGCGGTCGTCTTGCCCTCGCCGGGCGCGGTGCTCGTAGCCATGATGACCTTGTCGCTCTCGCCGGCAAGATTAATAAAGCTGTTTCTGAACACCCTGACGGATTCAAGGAATCCCTTGCCTATCTTTTCGTTTTTGACGGTGATGGTCTTATCAATAGTCTGCTTTTTGTATTTTTTGAAGGTGACTTCGGGCAGAGTGCCGACCGTTTCAAGCTTGAGATTCTGCTTGATGTCATTCTTTGTCTTTATCGTTTTGCGCATCAGCGCATAGATCAAGATCCATCCCGCTCCGAGAAGGATACCGAGACCGAATCCCTTGAACGCGGTGACATAGGTGAATTTATTCATGGGCTCGAGAGGTATCTGCGGCTCGGTTATCATGGTGAGCCTGACATTGCCAACAAGATATTTTGCCGCATCGGGATAATGCTTCATCGCCGATACGAGCACATCGTAGGTCTTTTGAGGATCGGAGCCCACAGCGGTCAAAGTAAACATATTCGTTGATGAAACCGCCTTCGCCGAAAGGGACGCGGGCACATAATCGAGATCAAGATCGTCTCTGATGGCCTCGGTGAGAATATCGCTCGACAGGATATAAGGGAAGGTATCCGCGAGGTTGGTCGCCGTGGCGTTATCGTAGATATAAGAATATGACGGCAGACCTTCGCCGGTGAGCGACAGGGTTTCGGTATTTACCGTAAATGTCGCGGAGCATTGATACTGCGGCCTGAATCTCGAATATGATGTAAAGAACATTATCAGGCTGATGATGACGCCAAGCGCTGCGGCAACCCACCAGAATTTCATTATCCCCTTCCATACGTCGGAGAATCTGACAAAGGTCTTTTCTTCCTGCTTGTTTTCGGAGTAATCCCGGCTTTTTTTGTTTTCGCTCATACGCCGCCTCCGTTCTCAGAATCACCCGTCAGAATATCGGCAGCGCTGCCCGATGAAAGCTCGCCCTCGGAAAGACCCTGCACAGCGGCTTTTTTGCCGTAGCGGGAATAATTCTGCTGCTTTGAATATTTACCGTATTTGCCGTACCTGCCGTATTTGCCGTAAGAATAATAGCCGGTTTCATCCGTGCCGAGCTGATTGAAAAGGGAGACCTCTTCATACACATCGTTGAGAATACAGCCGTAAAATGCGGCGCCGGCGTTGGTGAGGGTCAATATTGTATCGTTTATTACGGGAGCATATACGCAATCGGTCCTGACGGTAAGAAGGGTTTTATCGCTCAGTTTCGCTATGCTCGTTACCGCTCCGTCAACGGAGACGGGCGCCGTATCTATGATGACATAATCGGAGGTCTTTCTCAGCCCGTCAAGGACCCTCTCGACCGCTCCGCTGTCAAACCATTTCTGATAATCCTTATGCACCTTGGTATTGAGCGCAAGGAAAAGATTTGTTTTTTTATATCTGGTAAATTTGAAATGCCTTATATCGACCGCGCCCGAGAGAAAATTGCCGAATTCATAATTGTCATCCGGCTTCTGCTCGAATATCTTATAGAGGGCGGGTTTTTTGCCGTCAAGATCGAGCAGCACCACTCTTGAGCCCTTCATCGCGAGGGCAATGGCTATATTGGAAGCGACGGTGGATTTGCCCTCATTCTCGGCAACGCTCGTTATGGTAAATACCTTCTCGCCCTTGGTCCTGTGAAGATACTCAAGCCTTGAGGCTATCTTATTGATATTCTCCGTAAATTTGAGGCTCGTAAAGGCGCTCTCCGAAAAGAGAAGCCCCGTTTTCTCCCCTCTGAAAGTGTCGAGGATCTTTTCTCTCTTTCTCTCATGAGGAATGGTGCCTATGAGCTTCGCATCGATTTTTTCGCTGAATGATTCTTCATTTTTGACCGTGTCTCTGAATACGGAAAGGGCAATTATCATTATCACCGCGAGCAGCATCGAAACCGCGGCGGTCTTGATAACGCTCGTTGAGGTCATGCTGTTTGAAGGCGCTTTCGGCACTCCCGCAGGCCTTAAAACCGAAACGACGCCGTTTGAATACAGGGAGGAGGTTATCTGCGGATAAACCTTGAGTATCGCGTTGACCTCTTTGTATGAGTCGATCGGATTGGACGAAGTCACCGAAATATCCATAATGTTTGTGCCGTAATTCACTTTGGCGTTTATCCTGCCCTGAAAAGCCTCGGTGCCGAGGTATTCGCACACCTTCTTTTCCATTGTGGGCTGGGTAAAGACCTCTGCATAGATCTGCGCTATCTCGCCGGATTGGGAGAGAGAGGCGACGGCGTTTGATTTGCCGGCGGCGCTGTTGACTATGACGGTGGCTGTGGAAGTGTATTCCGGATTGTAGATCACGTGTTTGACAACATAGGTGCCCAGAATACCTATGACGGCGGCGCAGACGATCACCCAGGCGTTTCGTAAAAGATCCCTGAGTATGCTGTGCCACTCTATGCTCAATTTCTTTTCATCCATCTTACTACCCCGTTATTCGACCACCGCGATAAGCCTTGTGTGGCCGGTGAAGCCGTTTACGTCAGTTCCGTAATAGTCTATGTTATACATTCCGGCGGTACCGGATTTGAAATCGGTCTCTATATTTATCTCGAGCTGAGCCTCAAGACCGTTGGCGTCGGTCATATCGTCTATATAGCTCTTCCAATCGGGATTCTTGCCCTTTTTGAGATAGATGAGATAATCTGAGAGGATTATCTGCGGCGCATCCTTCGGGAGCTTTTCGACAAGCATGGGCAGGTCGATCTCGGCTCTGTCGCCCTTAGAATTCATCACATTCGCGTGGAGGGTGAACGAGCCCTCTCTGGCAGCCTCATAATCGGGAGAATAGATTATCACATTTGAAGAAATATCTCCGTCAAGGCAATCCTTCGCGCCCACGATCCCCACAACATTGAGCTCTTTATAAACCGAGAATACCAGCGGGCGGCTCATTGTGAATCTGGGCGGGGTGTAGTTTGTATAATGAATCTGCCTTTTTGCGGTGACAACATGATTATCTTTATCGCTCACGGCGTAGGTCACCTTGCAATAGCCGATTTCGGAAAACTTGCCTATGGATTCAACAAGGACTCTGTCGGTAATATCTCCGTCCTTCTCATCATAAGCAGTAACTCCGGCAAGAAGCTCCTTTTCACCGGACCCCGCCTTAACTTCAAGCACCCCGTCATCCATATTGATAACGGGTATCGTTTTATCATCCGTTACCTTTTCGGTAAAAAACACCGCTGCAAAGACCGCGACGGTGATCACGGTCAGAGCGGCAACGGCTATTCTCATCAGTTTCATCAGCATAATAATCTCCTGTCAAAAAGCGAGAGTTTCCCTGTTTTCAAGAATTCTTTCGGGATTCCCGCTGAAAAGCAAATCGGCGTATTCATAAGAATACTCTTCGCATATTTTTTCGTGGATATGAGACATATCCGGGGTACGCATATAAGGCGAATGAGCGTCGCTCGCTATCACATCGGCAAGCCTTCCGCCGAGCATCTCGCTCGCCGCGATATAAGCCTGCATGCCGAATCTGCCGTCAAGCGAGCCCTTATTTATCTGCAAGAGGCAGCCTATGCTCTTCATTGCGGAGGCGGCTCCGCTCTCTTCGCTCACAAAAGCGTATCTCTCGGGATGAGCCACGACCGGCACATATCCGTGAGAAACGAGCGAACGCAGTTTATCATAGACGGAATCGGAAAATTCATAAAAATCAAATTCAACAAGCGGATAACGGGAATTATTCAAGGTGATGAGCTCGCCGCTCTCAAGAAGCTGAGGAGTGCGCGAGGTGCAAAAAATCTCCTGCCCGGGATAGATTTCGATCTCCGTCCCTCTCTCGGCAAGGGCTGCCCTGAGAAGGTCGAGCTTTGTTTCAAAATCTTCGCTCCAAAAATTCGCGAAGGAGCCGGGGATATTGCAATGCGGAGTGGCCGCTATCGCTTTTGTGCCTTTTTCGAGGGCAAGCTCCGCCATTTTAACGGCGGTATCGAGGCTGTCGGCGCCGTCATCGCATCCGTAACAGATGTGGCAATGAATATCAAACATCTTTATCCGCTCCGTTTTGATTCTCACAGAATAAACCGATTTTAATTGTATCACAGTTTTTTCCCTCTTGCAACAGTTTATTCTTATAAATAAAATAAGTGGAGCAATACCGAAATAAAGGCGGTATTTCATCTTGACAAATAATCTCCTTCATACTAAAATAAAATATAAATTTTTTGCTGAAAGAAAGAGATTATTATGCAGATTTATGAAGAACTCAAGGCAAGAGGCCTTATTGCGCAGGTAACGGATGAGGAAAAGGTCAGAGACCTTATAAATAACGGCAAAGCCACTTTTTATATTGGATTTGACCCTACCGCCGATTCACTCCATGTCGGCCATTTTATGGCTCTGCTCCTTATGAAGCGCTTACAGATGGCGGGCAACAAGCCCATCGCGCTTCTCGGCGGCGGTACCGGTATGATAGGAGATCCTTCGGGCAAAAGCGATATGCGCAAGGTGCTCACCAAAGAAACGATAGATCACAATATCGCCTGCTTCAAGAAGCAGATGGCGAGATTCATTGATTTTTCAGACGGCAAGGCGCTTATGGTAAACAACGCCGATTGGATCCTCGATCTCAACTACATAGATGTGCTCAGAGATGTAGGCCCCTATTTTTCCGTAAACAATATGCTCAGAGCCGAATGCTACAAGCAGAGGATGGAAAACGGGCTTTCATTCCTTGAATTCAACTATATGATCCTCCAGTCATACGATTTTTACAAGCTCTATCTCGATTACGGCTGCAACCTCCAGTTCGGCGGCGACGATCAGTGGAGCAATATGCTCTTCGGCAGAGAGCTGATACGCAAAAAACTCGGTCTTGAAGAAAAAGACGCCAAGGCGCAGGCAATGACAATCACCCTGCTCCTCAACTCCGAGGGCAAAAAGATGGGCAAGACCGTATCCGGCGCCGTCTGGCTCGATCCCGAAAAGACTTCGCCCTATGAATTCTATCAGTATTGGCGCAACGTTGACGACGCGGATGTGCTCAAATGCATAAGGATGCTCACCTTCCTTCCCCTCGAGGAGATAGATAAAATGGATAAGTGGGAGGGCAGCCAGCTCAATACCGCAAAGGAGATACTTGCTTTTGAGCTCACAAAGCTCGTCCACGGCGAGGAGGAGGCGGCAAAAGCTCAGGCTACCGCAAAAGCCCTCTTCGGCGGCGGAGCAAACGCCGAAAATATGCCCTCCACAAAGCTTTCGGATGAAGATTTTACGGACGGCAAAATAGACATTCTTTCAATTCTCGTCAAAACGGGCATCGCGAAATCAAGAAGCGAGGGAAGGAAGCTCTGCGAGCAAAACGGCGTTTCCGTAAACGACGTCAAGGTAACCGATACATACACATCCTACACAAAGGAAGAACTCGCCGAAAACCCGATAACGGTCAAAAAAGGTAAAAAGATCTTTCATAAAGTTGAGGCTTAAATGAAACCCTACGCCCTGTTTATTGACATTGACAATACTTTGACCGCCGCCGATCATAAGATCCCGCGGCGGAATATCAACGCGATAAACGAGGCGCGCCGCATCGGTCACAAGGTTTTTATAAACACGGGCAGATCGCTCGGAAACATTCCTCCCGTGATATTCGATCAGCTTGAATTTGACGGTGTGCTCTCCGGAAACGGCACCATGATAACCATCGGAGGCAAAACCGTATTCAGCGAATTCATGCCGGATGATATTTGCATGAAGCTCGCCCGTTATTTCTTTGAGAATGAGCATCTCTGGGCGGCTTTTGAGGGCGAAAAACGCAGCTACTCCATCCCGGGCAGACCGCGGAAGCTCACAAGCCTTGAAACTCCGGTAAAAAGCCTTGAGGATTTCTTTGAAAAATCCGCCGACGACAATATACAGGTAATCGCCGGCAGTAAAGAAACGGACCCGGCATTTCTCGAATCGATCAAAGAAGAGATAACTTATTTCAGATTTGACCGGTATTATGACATCGTCAGCCACGGAAACAACAAATCGAATTCGATGATAAAGGTGCTTGAAATGCTCGGTATCCCGCGCGAGAGGTCTGTTGCCTTCGGCGACGGGGATAACGATATGAATATGCTCAGATCCGCCGGAACAGGCGTAGCGGTCGCCAACGCCTGCGAAGAGCTGATAAAAGCCGCCGACCTTGTCACCCTCCCGAATTATGAGGGCGGAGTAGGCAGCGCAATAGAAGAATTATTATTAAGAAGGGGATAAAACAATGAAAAAACCGTTGAAAGTTCTTGCAAAAGCCGCCATAGGCGCAGGCGCTGCATATCTCGCCGTCGGCGAAGTGATGTATGAAGGAGTTCTCAATATACCCCTCAATCATTTTATCCGCAGAAACGGGGCTTTTGAAAACGCGGATGAAAACGATTTCTGGGCAAACAACAAGCTCAGGCAGGAGGCTGACGCGTGGTATGACGCAAAGGCCGCCGGCGATACGGTCCTCGCTTCGGACAGGATAAAGAGAAACACATTCGCAAAGGTTTACTTTGCCGATGAAAAATCGGATAAGTGGGCGATAGTCATTCACGGCTATTCATCGAGCCCGCGCGGAATGGCACACTACGCCAAGGTTTATTTCGAACACGGCTTCAATGTTCTTATGCCCCACATGATAGGCCACGGCTCCGATAAGAGCAGCTATACTTCGATGGGCTATTATGACAAGCTCATCATTCTTGATTGGATCGATTATATCGTCGGCCTCAACAAAGACGCGAAGATAGTTATACATGGCGTGTCGATGGGCGCGGCGACCACTATGATGGTAACCGGCGAAAATCTGCCCTCAAATGTTGTCGCTGCGGTCGAAGACTGCGGATTCACCTCCGCTTATGAAGAATATGCGAGCCAGGTGGGCCCGATGTTCCATCTGCCTGCCGCCCCCGTTCTCACCGCCGCAAACATAGTATCAAAAGCACGCAGGAATTTCGATTTCAAAGAAGCAGCGCCGATCAAAGCAATCGTCCATTCAAAAACTCCCACTCTCTTTATACACGGCGATGCAGATAAATTCGTACCCTACGAAATGATGCAGCCGCTCTATGAGGCGTGCGGAGCTCCCGATAAGGATATGCTCACCATACCCGGCGCTTTCCACACCGCCTCCGCATTCTTTGACAACGAGCTCTATTGGAACAAGGTCAAAGAATTCATCGGCAAATATATCGAATTCTGATAATAACGCAAAGGACCGCTCAAAAGGGGTTCCCGCAATAAAGAAGGTTGACTGAAAACCAGTCAACCTTCTTTTCTTCTAAAGGGAATTATTTACATGATGATTTCACTATTAAAAAACTGCTCTTGAAAACGCGTCGCTTCGCTAATATCATCTTTTGTATAACTGAATTCTTCAGGGGCAACAACCCATTTATCTTCAACGTCGTCAAGCCGATGAATAATAGCGATAACTTTACCTTCAAAGAAGGATATTGGTTCGTAAACTCCTAAAACATATACGTCCTGTGGTTCTCCGTCAGGAGCATAAACATCTTCATAATATCCGTAATTAATAGGATATACCAATTCTTTGTGTTGCGGGTGATGTGAGCCAAGGGGTCTGTCAATAATTACCCTTATCGTTTTCCCCAAATACTCTTTTCCGTTTTGTAGGTTAAGTTCTTGATCAAGAAAAAACACGTAGTCTTGAACAAGATTGTTCTCTTCGCAAAACCAATGACAAACATTAACAATCTTGTTATCATCAATCTCGTCGATTTTTACTGTACGGTATCGATAAACCTTGTGCTTTTTCAAATACTCTCTTGCTATATAAGCCTGAAACTCATCGTAATTTTTAAAGTTTTTCACTCTGTTCATCCCCTTTTGCTTATTATATCAAACAGCTATGTTTCATTCAAGATTCATTTAGTCACAGACGGTAGCGAGCATAGGATTTGTAATGCCAAATCAAAAAAACAGACCGAAAGAGAAAATACTCTTTCAGTCTGTAAACCTTCTTTATGACAGGAGCCCCAAAAGCGGTCTTTTTTATTCAGGAAGTAAGGCTGTAGTTTTTCGCGAATTCTTTCTCCCATATTTCTTCTATGCCCTCTCTCCAGGAGAGAGCCGCTTCGGTAAGCTCGGCGCAGAGCTCAGGCATTTTATCAGCGAGATTGTTTTTCTCGCCGGGGTCTGTGCTCAGATCAGATAAAAACACTTCGGAACGGGGCGTTTCGCTCTCGGCGATCCTTCCGTTGAGAACAAGTTTGAAATTGCCGCGCCTTATCGCCGTCTGATCCTCCATCTCCCAAAACAGGCTGTCGTGAAGGCATTCCCCTTCGCCCTTGAGCATATCGAGAAGGCTGATACCGTCGAGATCGTATTCCCCCGCATCTCCTCCGCATGCCTCCAGAACGGTCGGGAAAATATCAACGGCGCAGTGAGGCGTATCAATGACCCGGCTGCGGATATTTTTGCCCCACGAAATCAGAGCGGGTACACGGATGCCGCCCTCAAACAGGCTGAATTTGTGGCCGGTAAAGATTCCGCTTGAACCTCCGTAATACGGGTCTTCCGTCCCGTCGAGCCAATTTCTGCTCTCTCGCGAGGGGCCGTTGTCACTTTGGAAATAAATGATGGTATCATCCGAAAGCCCGAGAGATTCAAGAGCGGCGGTTATCTCCCCCACCCCGTCATCCACCGCGCTTATCATTGCCGCCATTATCCTTCTGTCCCACGGCAGGTCGGGGAAGCGGTCAAGATATTTTTCGGGCGCGTGCATGGGATAATGCGGAGCGTTGTAGGCAACATAGAGAAAGAAGGGCTCATCTTTATGCCTCTTTATGAAATCAACGCTCTTGCGGGTGATCCTCTCGGTCAGATACTCTCCGTTGGCATAGACCTCGTTTTCATTCTCCCACAAATCGTGGGTGGGATTCACTCCGCCGTCGCTCATCCCGTAATAAAAAATATGAGAATAATAATCGAGACACCCCGCCAGAAAACCGCTGAATTCATCAAATCCGTTTGAATTCGGGCGGCACTCCGCCTTTAATCCGAGATGCCATTTGCCGCATATACCCGTTTTATAGCCATCATTCTTCAAGGCAGAGGCGAGAGTGGGGACTTTTGGAGTGAGCCCGCTCGCCTTTCTGTGGCCGGCAAGAATCGCCCTGACCCCCGCCCTCGCGGGGTATCTCCCCGTCAGCAGAGAAGCCCTTGAGGGAGAGCAGACGGGAGATGCGGAATACATACACGAAAAGAGGGCGCCCTTTTCGGCAAGAGAATCGATATTCGGAGTTTTGATCTCCCGTGAGCCCATACAGCCGAGGTCGCCGTAGCCCTGATCATCGGTCATTATGATTATTACATTAGGCTTTTTCATATTTTCTCCTGAAACATATTGAATATGATTTGCATTTCAATTATACTTTAAGTGTATCATAAGTCAAGAGGTAACGAAATGAAAAGTCTCACGCTTCTCATAAAGCCCGCTTCCGGTCTTTGCAATATGAATTGCGGCTACTGCTTTTACCGCACGGCGAGCGAGGGCAGAGAAAACGGAATAATGAGCAAAGAAACCGTCGATATTCTTCTGCAAAAGGTATCGGATTACGGACCCGCCGGGCTGACGGTCATTTTTCAGGGAGGCGAGCCCACCCTGGCAGGGCTTCAATTCTTTGAATATTTTACCGAGCAGGCAAAGAAAAGGATCAAGGCGGATATATTCTTTTCGATCCAGACAAACGGCACTCTCATAGATAATAAATTCGCAGATTTTTTTGCCCGGAACGATTATCTGGTGGGTATTTCGCTTGACGGAAACCGCAAAACCAACGACAGATACAGAGTTGATAAACACGGAGAAAGCGTGTTGCCCGCGACCCTCTCGGCGATAAACGCTCTTAAAAAGCGCAATGTGATGTTTAATATCCTGTCGGTTACGGATAATAAAAATGCCGCGGATATCGATTCCACTTACACCTATTTCAAAAAGCACGGCTTTTATGATCTCCAGTTTATCCCGTATGTTGATGAATATGACGGCATTTCACTTTCACCTGAAGCATACGAAGCGTTTCTCAAGCGGATTTTTGATTTATGGTATGAGGATTTTGACCCCGACGATTTCATTCAGATCCGCCATATAGATAACTATCTCGACATAATCGCCGGCTTCCCTCCCGAAAACTGCGCGATGTGCGGCACCTGCGGCCATTATTACGTGATAGAGGCAAACGGCGATATTTTCCCCTGCGATTTTTATTGCAAAGAGGAATTTAAGATCGGGCATATCACGGACGAAAAGCCGTTTGAAATAAACGAAAAACACAAAAAATTCATTGAGGAATCAATGCTCATACGGCCTCAATGCGCAGAATGTAAATATCAATATCTCTGCCGCGGCGGCTGTAAACGCGACAGGATAAACGGATTTACCGAAAACAAATACTGCAAAGCGTATTATAACTTTTTTGAATACTCGATAGACAGACTTAAAAACGCCGTAAAGGAGCTTTCGGATGATTGACATCATCTATGTAGCCGTCACTCTTTTTTCAACCTTTATCGGGGCAATATCGGGCATGGGCGGCGGAGTAATAATGAAGCCGGTATTTGATCTGGCAGGCGCATACTCAGCCTCTGAAATCTCGGTGCTTACCTCCTGCACAGTGCTCGCCATGAGCCTCACCTCAGTAATTTCAAGCGCAGGTCAGATAAAAGCGGAAAAAGAGAATATAAAAACCATTGTCACAACTGCGGCAGGCTCTCTGCTCGGCGGTCTTGCCGGCAATGAAATTTTTCAAGACTCGTCGCGAATTCAAGCGACACCGCAGTAAAAATAATACAGAATTCCGTGCTGCTTGCTTTTGTGGTCGCCGTCATCATTTATATGCGCGGCGAGAGGAAATCTCTGAATATAAAAAACGCTGCGGCGGGGATCCCCGTCGGGATCATGCTCGGCGCGGTTTCCGCTTTCCTCGGCATAGGCGGCGGGCCGATAAACGTCACCGTGCTCACCATTGTATTCGGTATGGGTATCAAAACCGCGGTCATCTGTTCGCTGAGTTCTGTCCTTCTCTCGCAGGGCGCCAAAACGGTTTCTGTCCTTATTCAGGGCGGCGCGGAGCCCTTTCTCATTAAAATCCTGCCGTTTACGATCGCGGCGGGCATCATCGGAGCCGTGATCGGCAGAGCATTAAATAAAAGAGCCGGAGAAAAGACGGTAAAAAAGCTTTTTATAGCAGTTCAAATTCTCGTTGTATTCATCTGCATCTTCAATATTGTCAGGTTTGCGATTTCATAACAGTCGCCTGCTTTATATGCTAAACGCACAGCCCTCTGAAAAATTGATAAAACCGTAAAATCGGACCGCAGGCATATCAAAACGCCTGCGGTCCTTATGTGTCAGAAAATCTCGGGGAGTTCAAAAATCGCTCTTATGCCCTCGTAATTTTCGGCATAATCAAATTCACCGTTTTCCTTTGTTATTATCTTGCCGAACGGCATCATTCCGTCAAATGCCGCCATATAGATTTTTTTGCCCCGATACGGCTTGAGAGAATCGGTCGCGGCAAGGTAATACAAAATGCCGTTTTCTTCAATTATATGCATACTTGTTCCGAGTGTACACACATTGACATCATTCACGTTAAAGCCGTCAACAAGCGGGGTGAATCTGATAATATCCTTCGTATTATCCAAAGCCGAGCCATCCTTTTTCATCAGGGAAATCACAAAATATTCCCTCTCCGAAAGGGTATCTGCGCCCTCAATATTGACCAGCTCATCCGCGCTGACTGCCGAATGCAGGGTGATCAGATATTCGCCTGCGTCGATGCTCTTCTCCGCTTTTACGGATCTATCGGATTCAAGCAGAGCACCGAGCTCGGTCATATTCAGCCGCTCGGCAACCTGCCTCGCCGTCAGAAATCCCGGCATCGCAAAAGCGGTCACGCAGGAGAGAATGAGAACAGCCGCCGCAGCCAATATTGCCTTCATTTTGCCCCCCGTTTTATACGGCTTACCGAGCGAATTGACAAGCTCTATCGTCTTATCTTCAAAATCAGGTGAAAATCTGATATTTTCAAGCTCTCCGATATATTTTTCTCTTGTGAGATCCGTCATTTTTAAATTTCTCCTTCCAATTTAATTTTCAGCTTCGCTCTTGCCCTTGAAAGCAACGTCGTGACTGTAGAAACCGGTTTTTGAATTATACCGGCGATCTCCTTCACGCTGTATCCCTCATAATAATACAGAAAAATCACTTCGCGGTAATCCCCGGGAATACTCATCACCGCTTCAAGCACTTCGCTGTACGTATCATCAAATCCCGCGGTGCCGTCCGGTATATCGGCAATGTTTTCGGATTTTGCGCGCTTCTTCAGCATATTTTTAGCTTCATTCAGAGTAGCTCTCAGAAGCCAGGCTTTTGAATGCCCGTCGTCGTTAAAAGACGGTTTCTTTTGCACCACCTTCAAAAACACATTCTGGACCACATCCTCTGCGTCATCGGTATTATGAAGAACAGTATATGCTGCGCGAAGCATATCGCGGGAATGATTCCGGACAAGAGCTTCAATATCCGGTTGAACTCTGCTCAATTTCAATATCTGCTTCCTCCTTTCACCCATAACACAATCCGCAAGGCAAAAATGTCTCATTTTTTTGATATTCCGACAAATATTTTACTGCCTCGCTGCTTCCCGTTCAAGCGGCAAAAGCCAAAGCGCTCATATATAATTTCGTTTTTCGGAGGTAAATATGTAAAATGTTTAAGCGGCAAGCACGACAACAAAGGGCTTTTGTTACATCCGTTTTTTTAATTATGAATTTTTTTGATTTAATTCATTGACAAGAGCGAAAGATTGTTGTATAATCATCAAGCGTTCGGAGCTGACCGCTCCGCAATCAAGTCATATATCGTGGGCCCGTAGCTCAGTTGGGAGAGCGTTCGGTTCGCATCCGAGAGGTCAAGGGTTCGAATCCCTCCGGGTCCACCAAAAAGAAAAGTCGCGTCAGCGGCTTTTCTTTTTGTTCTCTTCACTTTTTACTCTTCATTTTTATCTCTTCTCTCCGTTCTCCTTTCTTCTCTTCATTTCTATCTCTTCTCTCCGTTCTCTGCCGCGACTTTTCCGGGGAAGAGAAAAAGAAAAGGCAGTTTTGCTCCGCAAAGCATTGATTTTATTAAGTGTTTCAGGTATAATCAAAAGCATAAATATACGGAGGTATCAAAATGATTCTGTCTGACGGAACTTTGCAAAAAATGCTTAAAGGAAAATCCCTTGTTATTGAACCGGTTACACCTGAACAGATTCAGCCTGCAAGTGTAGATATTCGACTTGGTAATACTTTCAGTGTTGTTGATGATACTCCTTCCGGCATTATTAAACTTGACTCTGAAATAAAATATAAAACAATTACTGCAGATACTTATCTTATTTTACCCGGTCAATTTGTATTGGCTACGACTATGGAATATTTTGAATTGCCCGATAATCTGACGGCTTTTGTTGAGGGAAGAAGTTCTCTCGGCAGGATGGGGTTGTTTATTCAAAATGCAGGTTGGGTCGATCCCGGTTTTAAAGGTGAGATTACGCTTGAGTTATACAATGCGAACCGTTGCGCAATAGAACTCAAGGCGTGGCGCCGTGTAGGTCAGCTTGTTTTCGCAGAAATGGATGTTCCTGCCGTCAACCCTTATCGCGGTAAATATCAGGGACAAAGGGGTGCGACCGGTTCACGCGTTTTTATGGATAAGGATAAATAAATCCATCTTTGTATTTTAGACGCATAAAAGTAATTCAGCAACGCAAAAGGAGGCCAATATGGGAATTCTTTCTCTTGCGAGCGGAAACTCTGTATGGCGCGGTTACGAATACTATAAAAACGGAAAAGTTAAGAATGTTGCAAGCATTTCCGACACCGTATTTACCGGAAAGGTATCGGGCGACGGCAATAAAGTTTACGATGTCAGAATAGATACCGTTCATCCGAGAAAATCGGAATGCAACTGTCCACACGCAAAAGGCAAAAGAATTATTTGCAAACATCAGGTTGCGCTGTTCTTTTCTGCGTTTCCTTATGAAGCAGAAAGGTATTATCAAGAAGTGATTGAGTATGAGGAACAGGAAGAGAAAAGACAGGCGGAGATAGAGCAGAAGGTTATTGATTATGTTTGCAAGTTGAAGAAGGATGAACTGCAACAGACATTGCTTGAACTACTCTTTGACGGTCCGGAATGGCAGTATGAAAGATTTATCAGGCAGTATATTGAGTTATAAAGTTTAATTAGTTAATATGCCATGAAAAAATATTCAACAATTTGGGAGATACTATTATGATTACACACAAAGGAACAAAACCGATAAAAACCGAAAGATTATTGCTCAGGCGCTTTACAGTAAATGATGCTGAGCAAA